>NZ_JBIXJQ010000005.1:620631-679910 GCF_052871255.1 Streptomyces sp. LARHCF249 | reverse complement strand
CCCCCCCCCGGCGGCGGGGGTGCGTTCCCGGAAGACACCCCCGAGGGGACTGACCGGGGAGGTCGGCCGGTCAGACCCGGCCGCGGATCGGGCGGCGACGGCGCAGCACGTGGGCACCGGCGCCGAGGGCCGCCGCGCCGACGAGGCTCGCGCCGATGGCGGTCTCGGCGGTGGACGGGCCGAGCGACCCGCCGATGCCGCCCTGAGAGGGCCGGCCCTCGAGGATCCTGAAGCGGGCCGTGGCGACCAGGCTGCTGTCGTTGCACTTGACCGACAGCGTGTGGGTGCCCGGAGACGCGTGGTTGAAGATCCGGACGGTGGCGAAGCCGATCGACCCCGCGGACAGGTTGGCCGGCGGAAAGTTGCCGTGCGAGGTGACGGTACCGCCGTGACCACAGCCCGCCGCACTCACCTGCATCGTGGAACCCTGGTGCACGGCAAACGGGTTGACCGAGACGTTGCTCGGGCCGCGGCCGCCGTCCCCGCCGCGGCCGACGTCCCCGCCGAACGGGGAGGTGTTCGCAGAGGCGAACGGGGTACTGAGGCCGATCGCGGCGCAGGTTGCCGCCGCCACGGTGAGAGCGCGCAGAACACGCATGGTGGAACCTCCAGCGGAAAGCGCCCCGGAGCGTCGGCCCCGGATGATCGACGAGAACGCCTCCCATCTCGAACCCTCGGGGCGGCCCGCAACCTCCGCATTTCCGCCTTTGGGCCGCTCGGTTGAGCGACACGCCGAAGCGCGGGCACCCGAGCTGACGGATCCGCAGGTCACGACCCGTCAGGCATTTATGTGACGATTACCTGGATGGGCGCACCCCTTCCGGCCCCTTCCCGGCCGCGCCACCCGTTCGCCCTTCCCCTCTCGCCGTCCTGCCGGGGCGGCCTTAACGTGCGTGAAGTAGGGCGTACAGGGGTGGGACAGGATCGCGGGTCGGGACCCCCGCGTCGGGAAGGGAGAACGATGGGCGAGGACGAGACCGGGCAGTCACGCAAGTTCTCACCGTGGGGCGTGCTCGCCCTGGTCATGCTCACCGGCCTCGCGATGGTGCGGAACGGTGTGGGCATCGACGACGGGCCGCCCCAGCCCACCGCGGCCTCTGCCGTCGCGGTGACCGCGGACCAGCTGCCGGCGAACCCTCCGGCGGCTCCGGCGGGCCTGGAGATGCTGGAGCACTCGTCGGTGCAGCGCATCCGGATCCCCACGATCAACGTGGACGCTCCGGTGATGACGGTCGGGCTGGACGCGGAGGGCTGGATCGACGCCCCGCCGCCGCAGGACCGCAATCTGGCCGGCTGGTACCTCAACGGCATCGCGCCGGGCCAGCGCGGCTCGGCGGTGATCGTGGGCCACGTGGACAACGAGCAGGGCCCGGCGGTGTTCTACGGCCTCGGCTCGGTCAAGCCGGGCAACCACGTCGAGGTGGAGCGGTACGACGGGCGCACGGCGGTGTTCGAGGTGTACGGCGTGGAGGTGTTCTCCAAGGACGCCTTCCCCGGAGCCCGGGTGTACGGGGACACCGGGCACGCGGAACTCCGGGTGATCACGTGTGGCGGCGGCTACTCGAAGTCCCGGGGCTACGAGGGCAACGTGGTCGTCTTCGCCCGGATGGTGGAGACCCGCTGAGCGCCGCCGCCTCGCCGCAGTTCTAGCGGGGCGGCAGCGTCGGCAGGGTCATCCGGTAGCCGCGCGCGAGCAGTTGGGGCAGGTAGGAGCCGATCGCCTGGACGCTCTGCGACCGGTCGCCGCCCGCGTCGTGCGACAGCACGATCACGCCGGGCCCGGCGCCCGCCAGGACCCGGGAGATGATCGTGGTGGTGCCCGGCTCCTTCCAGTCCAGGGTGTCCACGGTCCAGGCGAGCGGCTCCATCCCGAGTTCGGCGCCGATCTCGAATGCGGCCCGGTTCCAGGCCCCGAACGGTGCGCGGAACCACACGGGGGCCTCGCCCACGGTCCGTTGGACGACCTCGCTGGTGCGGCCGATCTCGGAGACGAGGGCGGGCCGGCTGAGCCGGGGGATGAGCGGGTGGGTCCAGGTGTGGTTGCCGATGACGTGGCCCTCGGCGGCCATCCGGCGCAGCAGGTCGCGGTTCTCGGCGGCCATCTCACCGCAGACGAAGAACACGGCGCGCACCCCGTACCGGGAGAGGGTGTCGAGGATCCCGGGGGTGTAGCGGGGATCGGGGCCGTCGTCGAAGGTGAGCAGCATGGAGTTCGCCGTGGCGGCCCCGGCCGGGAGTTCGAGGATGGGGCGGCTCCGGACGGCCGGCTTGGCGAGGGGCGGGCGGGCGGGGGCCTCGGCGGTCATCGGCCGCAGCCGGTAGGACTTCTCGAGTGTCCCGTCGGGGAGCATCCCCGGGGGTCCCCCCGCCGGGTGCGGCCCCGGCCCGGCGGCGGGGGCGGTGCCGGGGGCGGGCAGGGGCGTACCGCCCTCGCCGCCCGCGTCGATGAGTCCGGCGGCGGCCGCGACTCCGAGGAAGACGGCGGTACGCAGGAGCGCGCGTCGCCCTACTGTCGGCTCGTCATTTTTCATTACTACTACGTATCAACGACATCGCCGCGGATGTCGAGAGGCGCGGACGCGCCCCTCCCCCCTCACCCGATCAGCCGCGCCGTACCAGGGGGAACGGGAGCGTCTCGCGGATCGTCAGGCCCGTGAGGAACATGACCAGGCGGTCCACACCGATGCCGAGGCCGCCGGTCGGCGGCATCGCGTACTCGAGCGCGTCCAGGAAGTCGTTGTCGAGTTCCATCGCCTCCGGGTCGCCGCCGGCCGCCAGCAGGGACTGGGCGGTGAGCCGGCGGCGCTGCTCGACCGGGTCGGTCAGCTCCGAGTAGGCGGTGCCCAGTTCGGTGCCGAAGGCCACCAGGTCCCAGCGCTCGGCGAGCCGGGGGTCCTTGCGGTGCTGGCGGGTGAGCGGGGAGACGTCGGTCGGGAAGTCCTTGTAGAAGGTGGGCAGCTGGGTCCGCTCCTCCACCAGCCGCTCGTACATCTCCAGGACCACGTCGCCGCGGGTGTCGTCGGGGGCGTGCGGGACCGACGCCCGGTCGCACAGCCTGCGCAGGACGTGCTCCTCGGTGTCGGCGTCGACCTCCTCGCCGAGCGCCTCGCTGATCGCCCCGTACATCGTCTTGACCGGCCAGGGCCCGGAGATGTCGTGGACGACGAGCTTCCCGTCCGGTCCGGCCTTGTGGGCGACGGGCGAGCCGTAGGCGGCGGTGGCGGCGCCCTGGATCAGCTCGCGGGTGAGGTCGAGCATCACGTCGTAGTCGGCGAAGGCCTGGTAGGCCTCCAGCATCGTGAACTCGGGGTTGTGCTTGTAGGAGACGCCCTCGTTGCGGAAGGTGCGGCCCATCTCGAAGACCTTCTCCATACCGCCGACGCACAGCCGCTTGAGGTACAGCTCGGGCGCGATGCGCAGGTACAGGTCCAGGTCGTAGGCGTTGATGTGGGTGCGGAAGGGGCGGGCGTTGGCGCCGCCGTGGATCTGCTGGAGCATCGGGGTCTCGACCTCCAGGTAGCCGCGTTCCAGCAGCCCCTGGCGCAGGGCCTGCACCGCGCTGGAGCGGGCCCGTACGACGTCCCGGGCCTCGGGGCTCGCGACGAGGTCGAGGTAGCGGCGCCGGACGCGGGCCTCCGGGTCGGCGAGGCCCTTGCGCTTGTCGGGGAGGGGGCGCAGGCACTTGCCCGTGAGCTGCCAGGACCGGACGACGAGGGACGGTTCGCCGGTCTTGCTGGTGCCGGCCTCGCCGGTCGCGACCACGTGGTCGCCGAAGTCCACCTGGGAGGTGAAGGAGTCGAGTACGCCGCCGCCGGCCTCGTCACGGGTGAGCATCAGCTGCACGTCCCCCGACCAGTCGCGCAGGACGGCGAACACCACGCCGCCGAGGTCGCGTACGACCATCACGCGTCCGGCGAGGGTGGCCTGCTTCCCGGAGCGGGTGCCGGGCGGGTGGTCGGGGAGGGCGTTCTTCAGCTCGGCCACGGTGTGGGTGCGCTGACGGATGCCGACCGGGTACGGGTCGGTGCCGGCGGCCCGGATGCGCTCCATCTTGTCGTGGCGCACGCGCACCTGTTCGGGCAGCCGCTCGGTCTGCGCGGCCGAGGCCTTCTCCCCCGCGGCGTCCAGGTTCAGGGAGGCGATGGAGGGCAGTCCCTCGGTGGTGGCGGGGGCGGTGAGGCCCCTGGGGTGCCCGTTGCCCCACAGGGTGCGCAGGCTCGGCACCGAGACGAAGCCCTCGGCGATGCCGGAGGCGAGGCTGACGCGGGCGAGCGAGCCGGCGTCCTGGTAGCAGAGGAACCGCGGGTACCACTCGGGGCCGTACTTGACGTTCGAACGGTAGAGGGCCTCCAGCTGCCACCAGCGGGAGAAGAAGAGCAGCAGCCTGCGCCACAGTTTGAGGACGGGGCCGGCGCCGATCCGGCCGCCCTCCTCGAAGGCGGAGCGGAAGACGGCGAAGTTGAGGGAGATCCTGCGCACGCCCAGGCCGGGGGCGGCGGCGCACAGCTGGGCGACCATGAACTCCATGACCCCGTTGGGGGCGGCGCTGTCGCGGCGCATCAGGTCGAGGGAGATGCCGTCCTTGCCCCACGGGACGAAGGAGAGCAGGGCGATCAGCTCTCCTTGGGCGTCGAAGGCCTCGACCAGCAGGCAGTCTCCGTCGGCGGCGTCGCCGAGCCGGTCCAGGGCCATGGAGAAGCCGCGCTCGGTCTCGGTGTCGCGCCAGCGGTCGGCCCGGTCCACGATCATCTGCATCTCGTCCTCGGAGAGGGCGGAGTGGCGGCGGATGAGGGTGGTGGCGCCGGTGCGCTTGACGCGGTTGACGGCCTGGCGGGTGACGCGCATGTCGCGGCCGTCGAGGTCGAAGCGGGCGACGTGCAGGATGGCCTCGTCGCCGAGCTGGAGGGCGCTGAGTCCCGAGCGGGCGTAGGCGGTGGCGCCCTCCTCGGAGGCCCCCATGACGGCGGGCTGCCAGCCGTAGCGGCCGGCCACGGCCAGCCAGGCGTCGATGGCCGGGGTCCAGGCGGCGGGGTCGCCCACCGGGTCTCCGCTGGCGAGGCAGACGCCGGCTTCGACACGGTAGGTGACGGCGGCCATGCCGTTGGGTGCGAAGACGACGGCCTTGTCGCGCCGGGTGGCGAAGTAGCCGAGGGAGTCGTTGCGGCCGTAGGCGCCGAGGAGCGCGCGGATGCGGGGCTCCTCGTCCCCGTGCAGGGCGGCGGTCAGGCGCTGGGAGCGGAAGAGCGTCGCGGCGGCGTTCAGCAGGGCGAGGGCGCCGAACAGGCCGAGCAGGAAGTACAGGGGGCGGGGCGGGCGGCCGTCGAACTCGCGGGCGGAGAAGAGGCCGCCGAAGACCTGCTTGGCTGCCCAGTCCAGCCACTGGCCCCTGGGCAGGGTGCCGGGGAAGAGGGCCACGAGCCCCCAGCCCGCGAGGACGGCCGCGAGCAGGCCGAGGCCGAGCACCATCAGGGCGCGCCACAGGGCCCCGGGCCGGGAGGCGGCGTAGAACTCGTTGCGGGCGGCGATCAGCAGTCCCATGGCGGCGGCGGCCAGGGCCAGGGAGGAGAAGCCGATCCAGTAGTCGCCGACGGCGATGTCGACCACGTCGTCGAGGATGAGCAGGGCCAAATAGGTGACGACGATCCACCAGGCGACCTTCTTGCGCGTGCCGAGGGCCGCGGCGAGCAGGAAGAGGAAGACGGCGTAGGCGAGGTTGGCGCTGACCGGTACGACGACCAGGTCGAGGAAGCGGACGACGTGCCGGAGCAGGCGCCGCAGCGTCGGGGAGAGCGCCAGCAGGGCGCACAGCAGACCGAGCGTCCCGAAGAACGCGCCGAATCCGTCGGGCACCCGGTTCAGGAAGCGGTTCCGGGTTCCGCGCGTCTGCTCCACGGTGGCACTCATGGTTCGCACTGTAGGGAGGACGGCGGCGGTCCGCGCGCCGAGCCCGTCGGCCACGCGAAGCGCCGTGAGCGCTACTTCGCCATGGTGAGGCCGTCCTTGGCCGCGCCCCGGCTGAGGACGGCCTCGGTGATGGCGTCCCGGGCGGTCTCGTACTCGTCCTGGTCGGGGTTCTCGGCGAGGGTGGCCGGGAGGTTGACGACCCGGCCGATGGAGAGGTCCATCATCTGCGGGACGAACTCGGCCTTGGTGACCTGCCAGCGCTGTCCGGGGGCGGCCGGCGGGGCGAACGTGAAACGGCCGATCGAGCCGTAGTTGCCGCGCATGTCCCGGGCGCCCGAGTAGTTGAACATCTCGCCGGCGACCTGGTCCCCCATGCCGTAGACGACCCACGTCCCGTTGACCTTCTCGTAGGGCTGCGGGATGTGCGCGTGCGTACCGAGGATCATGTCGATGTCGGGGCGTCCGCCGGTCTGCGAGGCGGTCAGCGCCTTGCCGAGCGAGAGCTGCTTCTCGTCGGGGTCGGTCTGCCACTCCGTGCCCCAGTGCAGGCTGACCAGGACCACGTCCGCGCCCGCCTTCCGGGCCGCCCGCGCGTCCGCGACGATCTTTTCCCGTTCCATCAGGTTGACCGCCCACGGCTGTCCCTGCGGCATCGGGTATCCGTTGGTGTCGTACGTGTACGCGAGGTGCGCGACCTTGGCGGAGCCGGTCGTGTACGTGGTCACCGTGGCCGCCTCCGCCGCCGTACGGGCCGAGCCGGCGTGCTTCAGGCCGACCTTGTCGAACCGGTCCAGCGTGCGGCGCAGCCCGTCGGCCCCGTCGTCCAGGGTGTGGTTGGAGGCCGTGGAGCAGCCGTCGTACCCGGTGTCCTTCAGCGCGTCGGCGACGCTCGGCGGGGAGACGAAGGCCGGGTAGCCGGAGAAGGGCCCGCCCTCCTCCCCGTAGATGGTCTCCATGTGGCACAGGGCCAGGTCGGCGCCGGAGACCAGGGGCTTGACGCCGGAGAACATCGGCCGGAAGTCGTGCCCGTCGCCGTCCGCGTCCTTCGCCGCCCGCTGGATGACCGAGGTGTGCGGCAGTACGTCGCCGCTCGCGACCAGCGTGAACCCCTGGGGGGCGGGAGACCCGGCGGCGCTGGAGGCAGCCGGTCCGCCGGATTCCCCGAGGCGTGCCGTTGCCGGTTCCCCCGATGCCGAACAGCCGGCGGCGGCCGACAGCAGGAGGGCCGACAGGAGGGCGGCGGGCCGTCGGGGGTGCTTGGTCATCTCGAACCCCGGCTCTCATTAATACGACTATCGGACCTTTCGTAATCCATATGACAAGACGCCAAGAGTCAAGGAACGGATCCGTCCGCCCGACACGCGCCCACTCGATCGGCTGCCGTTCGCCGCGCCGTTCGACCGTTCACCGCCCGGCCCGGCCGCCCACCGGATGACCCGGGTGCTTGGGCGCACCGCCCGGACCGAACGGTTCCCGTCGGGGCTCCGTGCAGGTCAGGGTGAGGCATCGACCTCCCCCACGGACCTCCACACCCCCCGGAAGGAGCCCCTCGTGCCGCTCTCCCCCACCCTTCGGCGTACCGACCCCGAGACGCTGGCCGAACTCCAGCG
Source organism: Streptomyces sp. LARHCF249 (assembly GCF_052871255.1). NCBI lineage: Bacteria > Bacillati > Actinomycetota > Actinomycetes > Kitasatosporales > Streptomycetaceae > Streptomyces > Streptomyces sp. LARHCF249. The sequence goes on along the minus strand of NZ_JBIXJQ010000005.1, from coordinate 672,396 downwards.
CGACCACGGACGGGCCCTGTTCGGTTTCCTGGTCGGGCTCACCGCCGGGGACGCCCAGCGCGCGGAGGACCTCGTGCAGGAGACCCTCGTACGGGTCTGGCAGCACCCCGAGGTCCTGTCGAGCGAGCACGAGTCCATGCGGCCCTGGCTGTTCACGGTGGCCCGGCGGCTCGCGATCGACGCACGGCGCGCCCGCCTGTCACGGCCGCAGGAGGTGGACCCCGAGGGGCTCGAGCAGGCACCCGCTCCCGAGGACGCGGTGGCCGGGTCGGTCACGGCGATCGACGTCCGGCGGGCCGTCGGCTCCCTGGGCCCGGAGCACCGCGAGGTGCTGATGCAGGTCTACTTCCGGGACCGCTCGGTGGCCGAGGCCGCCGCCGAGCTCGGCATACCGGCCGGGACCGTCAAATCCCGTACGTACTACGCCCTGCGGGCCCTGCGCAAGGACCTCCAGGGGTACGGGTACGGCCTCGGCGCCTGAGCCCGCGCGGCCGCGGTCCCGGCAAAGAGGGCGAGGACGTGCCTCGAATGCACGCGGACCGGACACAAACCGCATGGAATGAGGCATCAGACCGTTCAAGTTGAGTAAACATCCCCCGCTCGGCGAGCCGCTCGGTGAAGGCTCAGGACTGACGGTGGGACGCTCACGCGCGGGAGAAGGTGGAACGGTGCAGCCCGAGGGTATGAACGGCACCAGTGACGGCGGGCTCGCGGTGCCCATGGCTTGGCTCTACGCCGAGTACATCGCAGACGAACTGCTGCGCACGGGCCGGCTGATCCCGGTCAGCACCCTGGAGTTCCGGGCCGGGCGGGACACGCTCGCGCTGACGATCTACCTGTCGGACGCGGCCGGGGAACTGTCCGGCATCCGGGTGGTCTCGCAGCTCGACGAGTGGCTCTCGCTGACGGCGTACGGCCACCCGTGGCGGGACTGGGTGCACACCCGGTTCCTCGCGCTGGGCGAGGAGGCCCGGGAGCGCGGCCGCGCCGGGGACCCGGACCTGGAACTGGCCCGGGCGGCCTGGCGCTGGCTGGACCGCACGGAGCTGTTCGCCACCAACCTCGACCCCGGACGGCACGGCCACGCCGACACCCCGCCGGGGCTGGACGAGAACGCGCGGGTGTGGACCCCGGCCTGGCAACTCGGACTGCCGCTGGGCCACTTGGCCATGCACCTGTTCTGAGGGCCGCCCGGGCCCTCGCCAAGCCGAGGAGGCTACGCGGGGCGGCGCGGCCCCGGGGCCTCGGCCGGGTCCATCACCAGCCCGGTGAAATCGGCCTCGTTGCGCTCGGCGCACAGCACGTACCAGCGGGCGATCAGCCACATCACCGGGTACACCAGCAGGCCCAGCGCCACCCACACCAGCGGCCCGGACGCCGCGCGCGGCAGCAGCAGCACCAGCGGGAGCGTCCCGACCGTCAGCGCGAGTGCGCCCAGCGCCCACAGGCCCGCGCGCAGCTGGCTGCGCATGAGGGCCCGTACGTAGGTGGCGCCCAGGGTGGTCTGTTCGGAGATCTCCGAACGGGCCGGGGTGTGCGCGGGCGGCCGGCGGCGGGTGCCCCGGGGCACCCCGGTGACGATCTCGCGCCTCGGCGGCGGCGGCTGCTGCTCCTCGGCCATGGAGCCGGAGTCTACGCAGCGCCCCGCTATTTGAGGAGGCGCGAGAGCCGCCGGTCCGCGAGCGGCTTCCCGCCGGTCTGGCAGGTGGGGCAGTACTCGAGGGAGGAGTCGGCGAAGGAGACCGAGCGGACGGTGTCCCCGCACACCGGGCACGGCTCCCCGGCCCGGCCGTGCACCCGCAGCCCGCTCTTCTTCTCGGCCTTGAGCCGTCCGGCAGCCACTCCGTGCGCCCGGGCGACGGCCTCGCGCAGGGTGTCCTCGACGGCCGCGTACAGCCGGGTGGTCTGCTCCTCGTCGAAGGACGCGGCCAGTTTGAAGGGCGAGACCTTGGCGCGGTGCAGGATCTCGTCGCTGTAGGCGTTGCCGATCCCGGCGATGACGCTCTGGTCGCGCAGTACGCCCTTGATCTGGCGCCGCTCCCCCTCGAGCAGGGCGGCGAAGGCGTCCCGGTCGAAGGCCCCGCCGAGCGGATCGGGGCCGAGGCGGGCGATGCCGGGCACGTCCTGGGGATCCCGTACGACGTACACCGCGAGGCGCTTTTGGGTCCCGGCCTCGGTGAGGTCGAAGCCGCCGCCGCCCGCCAGGACCACGCGCAGCGCGAGCGGCCCCTTGCCGGGGCGCGGCGGCTGCGCGGACAGGGTGTCCTGCCAGCGCAGCCAGCCGGCGCGGGCCAGGTGGGTGACGAGGTGGAGGTCGCCGATGCGCAGGGCCAGGAACTTGCCGTACCGGGCGGTGGCACCGGCCGTCTGCCCTTCGAGGGCGGTCAGCGGCGGGTCGTAGGTCTTGAGCACGCTCACCGCGAGCGGGAGGACGCGCTCCACCACCCGCCCCGCGAGGTGCTCGTCGAGGTACTCCCGAAGGGCCTCGACCTCGGGCAGCTCCGGCATGGTCCCAGCCTGCCCCCGCCGGGGCACGAACGCGAACCGGGCACGGCGGCCCGGCGGGCCCTGGCCCGCGCTCCGCCGGGCCCGTCCCCGCGTCAGCCCACGGCAAACTCGCACCACACGCACTTGCCGCTCCCCCGCGGCTCCACGCCCCACACGTCCGCCAGCCGGTCCACCAGCATCAGCCCGCGCCCCGACACCCCCGACTCCCCGGCCTCGCGCCGCCTCGGCAGCGCGCTGGAGCGGTCCTCCACCTCCACCCGCAGGCGCCGTTCGGGGCCGCTCAGGACCCGCAGGGTCACGATCGCCGGGCCGTCCGTGTGCATCAGGGCGTTCACGATCAGCTCGTCCGCGACGAGCTCGATCTCGTCGGCCCGTTCCCGGGCGCCCCACGCCCGCACCGCCGCCCCGATCATGTGGCGTGCCGCCACCAGGGCCTCCGGGTCCCCCGGCGCCACGTGCTGCTGGAGCCGGCCGCCGCCCTGCGGGGAGTCTTCCACCTGGCGGCGCAGCAGGAGCAGCGCCATGTCGTCGTCCCCGCCCCGCTCGTCGACGACCCCGCACAGCCGGTCGGCGAGGAGCTGCAGGTCCGCGGGGCCGCCGCGGACCAGCGAGGTGAGCAGCTGGATCCCGTCGTCGAGGTCGGCGCCGGGCTGCTCCACCAAGCCGTCCGTACACAGCAGAATCGTTTCGCCCGGGTCCAGTTCCACCGTGGTCACCGGATACTCCAGGCGGCCGAACTCCGCCGAGAGGCCCAGCGGCATCCCGCCCGCCACCGGGAGCCTGTGGCAGTCCCCGCTCCGGGTGCGCAGCAGCGGGTCGATGTGGCCGGCGCGGACCAGCTGCAGCACCCCCGTCGACAGGTCGGCCTCCGCGTACGTGCAGGTCGCGAAGCGGTCGGTGTCCAGTTCGTGCAGGAAGACGGAGGCCCGGGCCATCACGGTGGCCGGCGAGTGGCCCTCGGCGGCGTACGCGCGCAGCACGATGCGCAGCTGGCCCATGACGGCCGCCGCGTGCGTGTCGTGGCCCTGGACGTCGCCGATGACCGCGCCGACCCGGCCGCCGGGCAGCGGGATGACGTCGTACCAGTCGCCGCCGATGTCCTGGCCCATCCGTGCGGAGCGGTACCGTACGGCGATCTCCGCTCCCGGCACCGAAGGGATCCTCCTCGGCAGCATGGCCTGCTGGAGGCCCTCGGCCAGGTCGTGCTCCTGCTCCAGCAGCATGGCCCGCTGGAGGCTCTGCGCGATGCTGCTGCCCAGGGCGACGAGCAGGTTCCGCTCGTCCTGGGTGAAGCCGTCCTTGTCCTGGTAGAGCAGGCCGATCGCGCCGATCGGACGGGCCTGGGCGATGAGCGGAAGATAGGCGGCCGCAGAGATCCGCATGTACTCGATCTTCGACCAGAGCGAGGGATAGCCCCTCGCGAACTCCTGCGCCGAGTCGAGGAACCGCGGCTGGAGCGAGCGGACGACCTCGCTCATCGGGTACTGCTCGTCTATGCGGGTGTACCGCGTCCCGGGCACGAAGCTGCCCTCCGGCCCCTCGGCGACGAGGTGGATCCGCCCGGCTTCGACCAGGCCCATCACCATGCCCATCGAGCCGAGGCGTTCCAGGCCGTGGGCGTCACCGAGCGCGTCGATGACGTCCTGGACGGTCCGGGCGTGCGCGAGGGCGGCGGTGGTGCTCTCGACCACCGACGTCTGGCGGCGCCGCTCCTCGTCGAGGCCGAGGCGTTCCGCCGAGTGGCTGAGCTCCTCGGTGGCGTCCCGGACGATGCCGATGATCCGGTACGGGCGCCCGTCCGGGCCGCGCATGACGCGGCCCTGGGTGTGCGTCCAGCGCAGCCGGCCGTCGTGGCAGCGGATGCGGAAGTAGGCGCCGTAACTGTCTTCCCTGCTCTTGAGGGCGCTGGAGACGAGGGCGTCGAGCCGGGCGGCCTCGGCGGGCGGCACGCGCGGGGACAGGGATTCGGGCCGTCCGTCGTACGCGTGGGGCGCCGTGTCGAAGACGTCTAGTGCCGCCTCGTCCATGTGCATGAGCCCGGTGACCAGGTCCCAGTCGAAACTGCCCATGCGGTTCAGTGCCAGCGACCGGTCCGGGTGCGCGGGCCAGTCGTCCGGCAGCGATACGGAGCTCGGCACCGGTCCACCATGACACACGGGCCGGTCAGGCGCTCTCCAGCGAGTAGCCGGAGTCGGAGGGCGCCTGCTCGTCCGGGACGAGGGGGTCAGAGGGGTCGGAGGGATCCGCGGGATCCGCGGGATCCGCGGGGCCGAAGGGGTCGTACGGGTCGCCCGAATCCTCCGTCCCGTCGGAGGGAACGTCCAACGGGACATCGGAGGAGCCGTCGGACGGCACCTCGGAGGACAGGTCCGAGGGCAGGTCGGACGGCACATCGGACGGCGGCTGCTGCGGGGTGGACGGGTTCGGCGGCCGACCCGGGCTCTGCCGCGCTCCGTCCCCGGGTGAGGACGGAGCGGCGGGCGTGTTCGGCGCATCCGGCGGGCAGTCCGTGGCCACGGGGCCGGGCACGCCCGTGTTGCCGTCGGGCGGCGTCGGCGGGGCGGTGCGGGCGAGGCTGTTGCCGGTGGGGCTCGGGCAGGGGTCGGCGGGCGCGGTGACGGGCCCGTCGGGGATGCCGTCGGCCGGGTCGTACGGGGGCACCACCTGCGGAGTCCGGTCCTGGGCCCCGTCGTCGCCCCGCTTGCGCTCGATCCAGGTGTTGTCGGCGACGTTGACGATGACCAGGTTGTTGAGCACGTGGGGCGTGGGCTCGATGACCACGACCTGGTTGGGCTGGTAGCCGTTCCACGGGTCGCCCTTGTGCACCGGGGAGCCCTTGGGGGCGCGCGGGGACTGCAGCGGATTGCCGCACGCGCAGCGGACCCGGGGCATCCCGTGCTCGTCGACGAGGACGGCGGTGCCGGCCTGGAGTACGGCCTGGAAGCTGTCGGCGGCGCCCTCGCGGAAGCCGTGGCTGGTGACCCGGGTGTCGGCCCGGAGCACGACGGGGGTGAGGCCGCGTAGGAATTCGGGGATCTTCGCCTGTTCGATGTCGGAGGCCTCGGCGAAGGCCCGGGCCTTGGCGGCGTCGCCGGTCAGGTAGCGGACCTGCTGTTCCACGTCGCAGCTGCCGAGCCGCTGGGTGCCGCCGTACAGGCCGGGGGTGGCCGCGTTCACCGTGCGGATGCCCTGTCCGGTCGGGTTGGGCAGCGGGGGCTGTACGGGTGCGGACTCGGCGGTGGCCGAGGAGGCGGTGAAGGGGGCGGGGCCGGCGGAGGCCACGGGCTGGAGGTAGAGCTCCTGGCTCTCCGCCCCCGCGGTCCCCCGCTTCTCCTCGGAACCGCCGCAGCCCGCCGCGAACAGGCCGAGGGCGGCCAACAGAGCGGCGCCCGCCGGTGCGTGACGACGCGGCGCCTGACGAGGTGTCGGAGGTGTCGGTGCGTGCACGTGGATCTCCCTTTTCGCCCCGGTTGCTCCCTCTTGTCTGCCGCATCCGCGCGAGAGCCGCAACCGGAGCGCTTCTTGAACATGTTCAAGGAACCCCGTAGAGTCGTCGCCGTGAGTTGAACGCGTTCAACGGGAGGGGGGTGTGTCGTGACGGTACTGGTGAACGTGATCGTCACCTTGGGCATGCTGTACGTGGTCCCGGCCGGCCTGCGCCTGATCGACCCGGTCGGGCTCCACCGGATCGCCCGCCTGTGGCCGCTTCCCGCGACCCTCGGGGCGGTGTGCCTGTGGTTGCCGCGCGGCTGGACCGCCACCGTGCCGGCCGCACTCTACGCGGCGGCCTGCCTTGCCCTGGCGGCGCGGGCCCCCGCAGTGCTCCTCCGACGGGGCAGGGCGCCCGGACCGGCCGGCATCGCCGCGGCCACCGCGCTGGCCTCGCCCTCGATCGCGGGGACCGCCCTGGTCGCCGAACGCGCCGGGTACCGGCTGTTCGGCTTCGACCTCGACATCCTGGCGCTCACCGTGCCCCACTTCCACTTCGCCGGATTCGCGGCCGCCCTGGTGGCCGGACTGGTGTGCCGGGCCGCGGCACCCGGGCCGGGCGCGCGCTGGGCCGCGTACAGCGTCCCGGCGGGCACCCTGCTCGTGCTCCTCGGCTACTTCGTCGACGACTGGGCCGAACTGGCGGGCGCGGTGGTCCTGACCGGCGGGATGTGGGCCGTGGCCCTGGCGACCTGGCGGGAGGTCCGGCCCGCCGGACGCGACCGGACCACCCGCGCACTGCTCGCGACCTCGGCCGTGGTCCTGGTGGCCACCATGCTGCTCGCCCTGTGGTGGGCGGCCGGCGAGGCCTCAGGGATCCCCCACCCCACGCTGACCTGGATGGCCGCGACCCACGGCCTCGGGAACGCCCTCGGATTCGCCCTCTGCTCGGTGCTGGCCTGGCGCCGGCTGACCGCAGACCACCCGCAGACCGCCCGACAGGAGACCACGCCATGACACGCCTGATCAGCGCCGGCCGGGACACCCTCAGCTACCCCGACCGGGGTGCGACGGCCCGCCGCCCGCTGCCCGCCGGCTACCACCACCTGCACCACCGCACCCGGATCGGCCGCGGACAGGCCGTTTTCGAGGCCGCCGGGGTCGCGGTGACCACCTTCCACGCGCACCGGACTTCCGGAATGCGGGTGCGCACGGACATCGGCGCGGCGGCGGCCGTGCGCCCCGGCACCCGCGCGGTGGTCGGGATCGGCCTGGGGCCGCTGCGGATCAGCGCCCCGTGCGAGGTGATATGGACGGTGTACGCGCCCACGCGCGCGGGTTTCGCGTACGGGACGCTCACCGGGCACCCCGAGAGCGGGGAGGAGTCCTTCGTGGTCGACATGGACGCCGACGGCACGGTGTGGTTCACGGTGACCGCCTTCAGCCGTCCGGCCGGCTGGTACACCCGGCTCGCCGGCCCGGTGGTCCCGGTCCTCCAGCGGACCTACGCCCGCTGGCTGGGCCGCCACGTGCGCAGGCTGGCCGCCGCCGCCTGACCGGGCCGATACTGGAATAGATGGACTGGTTCACGGCGCCCGGGTACTGGCTGGGCCGGCTGGTCTTCCAGCGGGCCCTGGCCGGTGTCTACCTCTTCGCCTTCGTCGGGGCCGCCCTGCAGTTCCGGGCCCTGATCGGAACGCGGGGCATGCTGCCCGTGCCGCGCTACGTACGGTACGTGCCGTTCCGGCGCGCCCCGAGCCTGTTCCAACTGCGCTACTCCGACGGGCTCTTCGCCGGGTGCGCCTGGGCCGGGGCACTGCTGGCCGCGGCGCTGGCCGCGGGGGCCGGGGACGAGGTGCCGCTGGCCGTCGCCATGGCGATGTGGGCGCTGTTGTGGCTGCTCTACCTCTCCATCGTGAACGTGGGGCAGACCTGGTACTCCTTCGGCTGGGAGTCGCTGCTGCTGGAGGTGGGGTTCCTCGCCGTCTTCCTCGGCAACGCGCGGACCGGGCCGCCGGTGCTGGTGCTCTGGCTGCTGCGCTGGGTGCTGTTCCGGGTGGAGTTCGGGGCCGGGCTGATCAAGATCCGCGGGGACTCCTGCTGGCGCAAGCTCACCTGCCTCTACTACCACCACGAGACGCAGCCGATGCCCGGGCCGCTGAGCTGGTTCTTCCACCGTCTGCCCAGGCCGCTGCACCGGGCGGAGTGCGCGGCCAACCACGTGACCCAACTGGTGGTCCCGGTCCTGCTGTTCACCCCGCAGCCGGTGGCCTCGTACGCGGCGGGGATCATCGTCGCGACGCAGCTGTGGCTGGTGGTGTCCGGCAACTTCGCCTGGCTGAACTGGCTGACGATCACGCTGGCGCTGTCGGCCGTGGACTTCACCGGGCTCGCGGGCGCGCCCCCGGCCGCCGCCTCGCGGGCGGCGCCGGTGTGGTTCGCGGTCCTGGTCTGCGCCGCGACCGTGCTGGTGCTGGTGCTGAGCCGGCACCCCGTGGTGAACATGGTCTCGCGCCGCCAGGTGATGAACCGCTCCTTCGACTCGCTCCACCTGGTCAACACCTACGGGGCGTTCGGCACGGTGGGCCGGATCCGCGACGAGGTGGTGGTCGAGGGCACCGCCGACCGGGTGCCGCACGAGGACGGGGACTGGCGGGAGTACGGCTTCAAGGGGAAACCGGGGGAACCGCACAGGATCCCGCGCCAGTTCGCCCCGTACCACCTGCGCCTGGACTGGCTGATGTGGTTCGCGGCGCTCTCCCCCGGCTATGCGCGGGACTGGTTCGGGCCGTTCGTGGAACGGCTGCTGGCCGGCGACCGGGACACGCTGCGGCTGCTGCGGCACAATCCCTTCCCGGACGCTCCGCCGCGCTATGTCCGCGCCCTGCTCTACCGCTACCGGTTCACCACCTGGCGGGAGCTGCGCGAGACGGGCGCGTGGTGGCACCGCACGCTGCTGCGCGAGTACCTGCCGCCCACCCGTCTCGCCGACGCGGCCCGGTCAGAGCCCGAGTAGCGCCGCCTCCCGCTGGGCGTCGATGCCGGGCGCCGGACGGTCGGAGCGCTGCGGGGCCGCTCCGCCGAGCGAGCCGAGCCAGGCCCAGGTGTCGGCCACGGTCTCCTCGACCGGGCGGCACTTCAGGCCCGCGGCCAGGGCCTTGGACACGTCGCCGGCGTGCATGTGGTCGTGGTCCTCGCCCGCCGGGATCCAGACCGGGAGCCCGGTCCAGGGCTGTACGCCGGCCCGCTGGATCACGTCCGGGTCGGTCCAGCGCAGTTCGGCGCGGCCGCCGGTGGTGGCGGCGCAGGCGTCCAGGAGGCTCCCCATCGTGGCGTGGCCGGCCGGCGAGACCAGGTTGTAGGGACCGTGGTGCCCGGCGGTGGCCGCGTCGAGGGTCCAGCGCGCGAGATCGCGTACGTCGATGTACTGGATCGGCAGTTCCCGCGGGCCGGGCGCGAGGACCGGGCCGCCGCGGGCGGTGCGGTTCAGCCACCAGGGCAGCCTGCCTACGTTCTCGTACGGGCCGAGGATCAGCCCGGCGCGCGCCAGCAGGGCGCGGTCGCCGAAGGCGTCCTGGGCGGCGAGTTCGCCGCCGCGCTTGTCCTCGGCGTAGGCGACGGACGCGGCGTCGGGGGAGCCCTCCACCACGGGGCCGTCCTCGTCGGTTCCGGCCGGGCTGGGATAGGCGTACACGGAGCGGCTGGAGACGTACGCGTACCGGCCGGCCCTCTCGCGCAGCAGGCGGGCGCTGTCGCGCACGGCGGTGGGGGCGCCGCCCCAGGTGTCGACGACGAGGTCCCACTCCCCCTCGGCCAGGGCGTCCAGGCCGCCGGGGGCGGTGCGGTCCCCGTGCAGGGCGGAGGCGCCCGGCGGGGGCGCGTGGTGGCCCCGGTGGAAGACGGTCACCTCCCAGCCCCGGTCGAGGGCGTCCTCGGTGACCGCCCGTCCTACGAATTCGGTTCCACCCAGCATCAGCAGCTTCATGGCGCCCAGCGTGCCGGGCCTGCCGGCGCGGCGGAAGTCATGATCGCCCTCAGCGATGACGCTCACGGCGTAGGCGGTTCGGGAACCGTTCGGGCCGCGGCAGCGCCCCCGGTGCGGGTGGCACGGGGGCGCGCGCGTACCGCTCTTGCGGATCAGTCGATGCCGGGCAGGATGTGCGATTCCGCCAGGTCGTCCTCGTACCCCGCCAGCCGGATGGGGGCGGACCGCGCCCAGACCTCAAGGCTTCCGAGCTCGTCGGTTCGGGGCTTGGACCGCGCCCCCGTCCGCTCCAGCAACGTCGGTTCGGGCTTCGTCGTTTCTGTCACCGCGCACTCCTCTGTGTCGCGTAACCCGGCAGGCGTGCCGCGCCGGGCTGGGAGGAAAGGGTTTCCGGACGCGGTGGCGCCTTGGTGGAGCGTGGCCCGGGTGGGGCCGTCTGATGCCCCAGAGTACACATATGAGCGGGCCCCCGCTCGATAGAAAGGCAAAAACCGCGTCGCCCTCTTGTTTTCGCCGCGAGTTCAGGAAGTCGTCGGCCCGCGGGTGCGACAAGCATGGTCCGCTCGACGCCGGATGCGCGCGGGGGCGACGGAGGGAGCGGCGGTGGCGAGGTCCGGAGTACGGGGGTTCGAAGTGCCCCACGTCTCAAGTGTTCCGGAGCTGATGGATCTTCTGCACGCCTGCCGCGGCGGCCGCGGACTGCGTACTGCGGCCCTGCTGCGCCGCGCCCACCCGTTCGACAAGGAGCTCCAGATCGCGGGCCTGGTACTGGATCTCGGCGAACTGCTCCGTCCGGGTGACACAGCGTCCCCGCGCGATCACGATGTGGCGGAGGCGGTCCGCCCGTTGCTGGGTGAGCGGGTGGCCCGGCTGATCCGCCTGCACGCGCGGACCGGGGACGAGGGCGGGCCCGGCGCCCTGGCGGCGGCCGGCCCGGACGGCGAGGCCGCGGCGACCCTGCGCCAGACGCACGACGGAGCCGGTGCGGCGGGCCTGGAGGCGGGCGTGCTGGAGGACTGGCAGCCGGTGCTGGAACTGGTCGCTGCGGGCGCCTACCGGGCTCACGGCCGGAACGGGAACGACCCCCTCGGTTCGCCGAGGGGGTCGATCGCGGGAATCCAGGAGGACCCGGTGCCGGGGCGGACTACCAGTTTGCGGGGGCGTAATCCTTGAGGAAGACGCCGAACAGGTCCTCGCCGGCCTCGCCGCGCACGATCGGGTCGTAGACGCGCGCCGCGCCGTCCACCAGGTCGAGCGGGGCGTGGAAGCCCTCCTCGGCGAGGCGCAGCTTGTCGAAGTGCGGGCGCTCGTCGGTGATCCAGCCGGTGTCGATCGAGGTCATCAGGATGCGGTCGGTCTGGAACATTTCCTGGCCGCTGGTCCGCGTCACCATGTTCATCGCGGCCTTGGCGGCATTGGTGTTCGGGTGCCCCGCGCCCTTGTAGCCGCGGCTGAACACGCCCTCCATCGCCGAGACGTTCACCACGTACGCACGCCCGCTGGACGCCTTCCGGGCGGCCTCGGCCATCGCCGGCCGGAGCGCGCTGATCAGGATGAACGGCGACGTGTAGTTGCACAGCTGGGTCTCGAGCAGTTCCACCGGGGAGATCTGGTCGATGGTCTGCACCCAGGTGTTGGACTCGACGACGTCCGGCAGCAGGCCGCCCGCGTCGATGGCGGTGCCGTCGAGGTGCCGTTCGAGGCTGGCGTTGCCCGCGACCAGGGCGAGGTCGGCGACCTTCTGCGCCTCGAGCCCGCTCACGCCGACGGGCAGCGCCGCCAGACCGTCGACCGCTCCGGAGTTGAAGGCGCCGATGACGTGGTGGGCGGGGAGCTCACCGGCGGGGAGCGGGGCGCTCTCCCCCTCGACCAGCGCCGCGTACGCGGTGGGCAGGCGGCGCACGGTCTGCGTCGCGTTGTTGATCAGAATGTCCAGCGGACCGGCCTCGGCCACCTGGTCGGCGAGCGCCACGGCCTGGGCCGGGTCGCGCAGGTCGATGCCGACGACCTCCAGGCGGTGCATCCAGTCCGCCGAGTCCTCCATCGCCTTGAAGCGGCGGATGGCGTCCTTGGGGAAGCGGGTGGTGATCGTGGTGTGGGCGCCGTCGCGCAGCAGCCGCAGCGCGATGTACATGCCGATCTTGGCCCGGCCGCCGGTGAGCAGCGCGCGCTTGCCGGAGAGGTCGGCGCGGGCCTCGCGCTTGGCGCGGTTCTCGGCGGCGCAGTCCGGGCAGAGCTGGTGGTAGAAGTAGTCGACCTCGACGTACCGCGTCTTGCAGATGTAGCAGGAGCGCGGGCGCTGGAGTATCCCGGCGATCCGGCCGGCCTCCGTGACCGAGGAGGGCAGGATGCCCTCGGTCTCGTCGTCGATGCGCTCGGCGGAGCCCGTCGCGGTGGCCTCGGTGACGGCCTTGTCGTTGGCCGTCTTGGCGGCGCGGCGCTCCTGGCGGCGGCGCTGCTTGACCGTGCGGTACAGGCCGGCGGTGGCGCGGCGGATGGTGATCGCGTCGGGGTGGTCGACGTCCAGCTTGTCCAGCTCGTCGAGGACGCTGAGGCACAGGGCCATCCGGTCGGGGTCGATGCCCGGCCCGAACGCCTGCCTCTGGTCGTTGCTTTCCTCGGTCACCGTCATGGCCGCTGCCGTTCCTTGATCACTCGTCCGCATCCGCCTGCTGCGGAAGTCCTCAAAAGGGGAACTGTACGGATCGGACGCGCCCGGAACCAAACCCGATGCCGGGCGGTTCACGCAGCGCGCTCGGTCCGCCACGGTACGCGCCGGCCGGATCGCGTCGGGCGCGCAGACTGGAGTACTCCCGTACTACGCCAGGAGTACGACTCGTGACCCCCTGTGGGCGGAGGAATAGCGAAGTCCGGTCGGGCATTGTGGACTTCATGAGTGCACTGGCGCTGTCGGTCCTGCTCTGTCTCGTGTCCGCCCTGGCGTACGCGGCCGGCGCGATCGTCCAGGAACAGGTCGCGGCGAGCACGCCGGACCGGCTGTCCGCACTGCTGCGGCGGGGCGGCTGGTGGGCCGCGGTGGCACTGAACGGCCTCGGCGCACTGCTGCACGTGGTGGCCCTCGCGTACGGGCCGCTGAGCCTGGTCCAGCCGCTCGGCGCGCTCACGATCGTCTTCGCCCTCCCGATGGCGGCCCTCTTCGTACGGCGCCGGGCGGGCGCGGCGGCCTGGCGCGGGGCGGTGCTGGCCACGGCGGGCCTGGCCGGCCTGCTGGCCCTGACCGGCGGGGAGGGGCGGGCGGAGTCCCTCGCGGGCGGCGAGCGGAGCCTGCTGCTCACGGTGACCGGGGTCTCGGTGGCGGCGCTGCTCCTGGTGTCGCACCGGATGCACCGGGCGGTGCTGCGCAGCGTCGTGACGGCCGCGGCCGCCGGGACGGCCTTCGGCATGGCCTCGGTGTTCACCAAGTCGGTGGCGGAGGGCTTCACCCGGGGCTCGCCGGGCGCCCTGTGGCCCGATCTCGGGGCGATAGCGCTGCTGGCCTCCGGCGGGCTGCTGCTGTCGCAGGCGGCCTACCGGGGCGCCGGGCTGACCGCGCCGCTGGCCACGGTGACCGTCATCAATCCCGTGGTCGCGGCGACGGTCGGCATCTCGCTGTTCGACGAGGGCTTCCGGTACGGGGCGGTCGGCACGACGGCGGCGCTGGCCAGCGCCGTGGTGGCGGCGGCCGGACTGATCCTGCTCACCGCCGTGCCCTCGCACGTACGGGGGTCAGATGTCGACTCCGTGGGAGCGGAGGTACTTCAGCGGGTCGATGTCGGTGCCGTAGCCGGAACCCGTGCGCACCTCGAAGTGCAGGTGCGGTCCGCTGGAGTTGCCGGTCGAGCCGGAACGGCCGATCCGCTGGCCTCCGGACACCTGCTGGCCGGCCTTGACGCCGAGGGCCGACAGGTGGGCGTACTGGGAGAACCGGCCGTCGGTGTGCCGGATGACGACCTGGTAGCCGTACGCACCGGCCCAGCCGGCGGAGACGACCTGGCCGGGGCCGACGGACTTGACGGAGCTTCCGGTCGCCACCGGGAAGTCGACACCCGTGTGGTAGCCGCTGGACCACGAGGAACCCGCGACGCGGTAGGCCGTGCCGAGGGCGGCGTCGACGGGGGCGGAGAAGCCGCCCGAGACCGGCTTCTGCTGCGCTGAGGCAGGCTGCTGAGGCGCCGGCTTCTCGGCGGGTGCGGCGGCGGGCTTCTCGGTCTGCCGGGGTGCCGGCTTCTGCGCTGGTTTTGCGGCGGGCTCGGCGGGCTTCTCCGCCGCCGGCTCCACGGGCTTCACCGGCTCGGCCGTCCGCGGCGGCTTCTCCGGGTTCTGCGCGGGCGGCGCTGCGGTGATCCGTAAGGTGAGCCGCTGCCCCGGGAAGATCAGGTTCGGGTTGCCGCCCACGGTGGCGCGGTTCGTCTCGTACAGGGCCTGCCAGCCGCCCTCGACGTGCTGCTCGGTGGCGATGGCCGACAGCGAGTCGCCGGGCGCGACCACGTAGGGGCTCGGCAGGACGGACGTGCCGGTCGGGCGGGGCGTGGTCGCCTGCTGCGGCTGGACCTGCTTCGGCTGCTGGGACTGCTTCTGCGCCGGCGGCTGCGCCTGCTTCCCCGGCGCGACGGCCGGGGCCGGGCCGCTGCGGCTGAGCCCGGCCTTCTTGCCGCACTGGGGCCAGGCCTGGGGCCCCTGGCCCCGCAGGACCTTCTCGGCGACCGCGATCTGCTGGTCCTTGGTGGCCAGGTCGGCCCGGGGGGCGTAGGCGGTACCGCCGAAGGCCCGCCAGGTGCTCTGGCTGAACTGGAGGCCGCCGTAGTAGCCGTTGCCGGTGTTGATGCGCCAGTTGCTCGTCGACTCGCAGGCGGCGACCTTGTTCCAGGTGTCCACGGAGGCGGCGTGCGCGGCTCCGGCGCCGATGAGCGGGAGCGCGATCCCGGCGCCACCGGCGGTGACGGCGAGCGAGGCCCGGTTGATGCTGCTCGGCTGATACCGGCGGTGCCGGCCCCGTACACCCATGGGAGCCCCCCTCGAAGACATCAGGAACCGCACAACTTAACGTCCCGATCAGAGCATGACAAGGGGCGCAACAGGGCGCTCCGCAGGCCAATTTGACGCCACCTCGGCTCGAAGGACGCCGCCGGGCGGCCGCCTGGATGTAGCGTCGGTCATCCCCGCACACCGAAGCACGCAGGAGCGCAACGATGAGCACCAGCACAGCCCAGATCGGCGTCACCGGGCTCGCGGTGATGGGCAGCAACCTCGCCCGGAACTTCGCCCGCAACGGTTTCACCGTGGCCGTCCACAACCGCACCGCCGCGAAGACCAGGGCGCTGGTGGAGGAGTTCGGCCACGAGGGCGCTTTCGTGGCGGCCGAGTCCGCGAAGGAGTTCGTCGACGCGCTGGAGCGCCCCCGGCGCATCGTCGTCATGGTGAAGGCCGGGGATCCGACCGATGCCGTGATCCACGAGTTCGCCCCGCTCCTGGAGGAGGGCGACGTCATCATCGACGGCGGCAACGCGCACTTCCAGGACACCCGGCGCCGCGAGAAGGAGCTGCGCGGGCAGGGCATCCACTTCGTGGGCGTGGGCATCTCGGGCGGCGAGGAGGGCGCGCTGCTCGGCCCGAGCATCATGCCCGGCGGCTCGCAGGAGTCGTACGCGTCGCTCGGCCCGCTGCTGGAGAAGATCGCCGCGAAGGCCGCGGACGGCACGCCGTGCACCTCGCACATGGGCCCCGACGGCGCCGGACACTTCGTCAAGATGGTGCACAACGGCATCGAGTACGCCGACATGCAGCTCATCGCCGAGGCCTACCACCTGCTGCGCGAGGTCGCGGGCTACTCCCCCGCGAAGATCGCGGAAACCTTCCGGGAGTGGAACCGGGGACGCCTGGACTCGTACCTGATCGAGATCACGGCGGAGGTGCTCGCGCACACGGACGCCGCGACGGGCCGGCCGTTCGTGGACGTGGTGGCCGACGCGGCCGAGCAGAAGGGCACCGGCCGCTGGACCGTACAGATCGCCCTGGACCTCGGCGTGCCGGTGTCGGGGATCGCCGAGGCGGTCTTCGCCCGCTCGGTCTCGGGCCACACCGGCCTGCGCACGGCCGCCCGGGGGCTCGCGGGCCCGACGGCCGCCGCGCTCTCCCCGCAGGAGGCGGACGCGTTCGCCGCCCGGGTGGAGCAGGCCCTGTACGCCTCGAAGATCGTCTCGTACACCCAGGGCTTCCACCAGATCCGGGCCGGCAGCGAGGAGTACGGCTGGGGGGTGGACCTGGGCGCGGTGGCCTCGCTGTGGCGGGGCGGCTGCATCATCCGGGCGGCGTTCCTGGACCGGATCCGGGCCGCGTACGACGCGCAGCCCGGGCTGCCGAGCCTGCTGGCGGACGAGGGGTTCGCGGGCGAGATCGGCGCGGCCCAGCAGGACTGGCGGGCCGTTCTGGTCGCGGCGGTGCAGCACGGCATCCCGGTGCCCGCCTTCTCCGCCTCGCTGGCGTACTACGACGCCTTGCGGGCGGAGCGGCTGCCTGCCGCGCTGACCCAGGGGCAGCGCGACTTCTTCGGGGCACACACCTACCGCCGCACCGACCGCGAGGGCTCGTTCCACACCCTCTGGAGCGGTGACCGCTCCGAGGTCCAGACGACCTGAGGGGCGCTCGGCTCAGCTCCAGGGCCCGGGCTGGGGTACCGGCGCGGGCCCCGGCGGCGGAGGCACCGGGTCCGGCTCCGGGAAGGGGCCGGGCACGGGTGGCACCGGGCGCGGGATCGGCGCGGGGTCCGGGAAGGGGCTGGGGTCCGGTGTCGGCTCGGGCTCGGGGACCGGCGGCTGCGTCTCTTCGAGTTTTCGCACCATATAGCCCATTTTCCCGCGATGGCGCGAGGAATGCGCCTACGAGGCCCCCACCTGGCGCAGGCCGGCGGCCAGGCCCGGGGCCGGGCTGGACAGGACCGGGATCCGTGTCGTGACGAGATCCGCGGCGCCGGCCATGGAGGCCTGGGCCAGCACGACGACGTCCGCGTCGGTGACGGCGTCGGCGGCCGCGGCCACGCGGGCCAGGTATCCGGCGGTGTCCCCCGCCTCGAACCGCTCCCAGGCCCCGGCGACGAGGTGCGCACGGATCGCCAGGGGCTCCTCGCCCGCCTCCTCGGCGAGCAGCTCCGCGGTCGGCGCGAAGGTCGACTCCACCGTGGCCAGTACGGCGATCCGCGCGCCGGTGCGCACCGCGGCGGCGGCCATCGGCCGGTCCACCCGGAGCACCGGGGCGCCGATCGCCGGAGCCAGGGCCTCCGCGGTCGCCCCGATCGTCGAGCAGGTGACCAGCACGGGGTCCGGTCCCGCCCCGGCGAGTGCCTCCAGCACGGCCGGAGCCACCGCCTGCGGCCCTTCGGCGCGGGCCCGGTCCAGCAGTTCCGGAACCACCAGGTGGCGCAGGACGGCCCCAGGGTGGTTCCGGTCCCGCAGCGCGTCGAAGACCGGGACGTGTACGGGCGAGGTGTGCAGGAGGGTGAGTCCGGGGCCGGTCACCAGAGGTCCGAGTCGGCGTCCAGCTGGGCCTTGGCCGCCGCGACGACCGCGGCCGGGGCTTCGGGCGCCTGGTCGGGGTGTTTGGCGGCCCAGCTCGCCGCATACGGGCAGAGCGGAACCACGGGCACCCCTTCGGCGGCGGCGATCCCGTAGAAGGTCTTCACCAGCTGTCCGGCGATGCCCCGGCCCTCGTGGCCCGGCTCGACGACGGTGTGCACGGCCACCAGCGCGTGGGGCTCCTCGGCGAGCACGAAGTAGGCGATGAGCCCGACTGCCGTCCCGTCCTCGACCGCCAGCAGCCGTCCGGTCTTCCGCTCGTCCTTGAACTCGATCGCCACGGTCCCCGACTCCCCTCAGACAGCCACGGCGTGGGGGCTGCGCTCCTGATCCGTCCCCGGCACCGGGGCGGAGGGATCCGCACCCAGCTCGATGATCCGGTTGTCACCGTCCACGTGCACCACACGGGGCTTCAGCACCCGCGCCTCGGCGTCCTCGACCTGCGCGTAGCTGATGAGGATGACCAGGTCACCGGGGTGCACCAGATGGGCCGCGGCGCCGTTGATCCCGATGACCCCGGACCCGCGCTCGCCCTCGATGACGTAGGTCTCCAGCCGGGCCCCGTTGGTGATGTCCACGATGTGGACGAGCTCCCCGGGCAGCAGATCGGCCGCGTCCAGCAGATCGGCGTCGATGGTCACGGACCCGACGTAGTGCAGGTCGGCCTGGGTGACCGTGGCCCGGTGGATCTTGGACTTGAACATGGTCCGAAACATGAAATAACTCCCGATATGTCTGCTCCCTGCCTGCTCATCGCAGGTCAAGGGCGGTCTTCGGAGCCTACAACGATTCGCATGTTCGGTCAGCTTTCCCCGGGTCTGGCAGGACTCATGCTGACCGTTTGCTGACCTTTCCGACGCACCGTCAGGCCGGCACGGCAGCTCGCCCCCACCCCTCCGACTCGCTGCTGCCGGTCTACATCGAACGCGCTCGTGATCACGTACTGCGCCGTGTCGTCGAGGAGGCCGAGGCAGGCGGCAGGCGGCAGCGGACTCGGCACGCTGGTCGGCGGGGCCTCCCATTGGTCCGCCCCTGGTTCGTGTGGCCACATGCAGTGCCAGACGATGGCAGTCATCACCTGGCACTGCGGGTGGCCGGGACATGCCGCAGTGGTCCGCTGACCTGGCCGAACGTCGCCGCCCGAAGCCGGAGTTGTCGGTCTTCTCGTGTAGCGTCTTCGGGAACCTTGGGGGGGATCATGAGTGGTGGCAGCGCAGACCTGGAGATGGATCCGGTCGCGGTGGGGAACATCCAGGACGGTCTGCGGTCCGCGGTCGGGGAGCTGCGTGAGTTCGCGATGGACACCTCGGCCGTGGCGGGTGGTGGTACGAGCCAGCTCACGCTGACGGGTATGGAGGCCGGTCATCCGGCGGTCGCCGCGGCATTGGAGGGGTTCTGCGAGCGCTGGGATCTGAGCGTGAGCAGTCTCTTCGTCATGACCAGCGGGCTCGCCGAGCGCCTGGGCATCGCGGCCGGCTCGGTGTGGGAGGAGGACCAGTACCGCAGGGGCACTTTCAAGGTGCTGGTCAACGCCGGTATTGGCAACCCCTACGCGTCGGAGGACGAGGTCGAGAAGAAGTCCATGGACGCGATCCTCTCCGATCACGCGCTCAAGAGGGAAACGCCGGAGCAGGCGCGTCAGGCCCGGGAGGATTTCGACCGTACGTGGGCGGACACCAAGCGCGGCATCCTCAACGAGGGTTTCGGCGGCAGCGTGTTGGAGGATGTCGCGGAAGCGCAGGGCATGGACCGCGAGACCCTCGACCGCATCCGCAACCCTCAGGGCGCGGACCAGCAGGTTGGCGATCAGGACAGTGATCGGAGCGGGGATCAGGGGGGCAGTTCCTGATGGGCGGCGGCAACTGGCTGGAGAAGGGTGCCGCCTTGACGGGCGACGCCGTCGAGTGGCTCGGCGACAAGAGCGCCGACGTGTTGGAGGATGTCGGCTGGCAAGGGGGCGCCAACGCGGTCCGCAGCACGGCGAACTCCGCGGCGAACCGTCTGGGCGCCGACGTCGGGGAGGTCGAGCTCGGCCAGAGCGACGATCCCAAGCAGCTGGTCCACGGCAGCGCCAGCAGCCTGCGGACGACCGCCGGGCACCTGGGTGACTTCCACGCTGCCTTCACCCGCACCGGGGATGGCCTGAAGAAGCTGGGCACGGACGGCATCAAGGGTGCGACGGCCGACGCCTTTCGGGACTCCGTCCAGGAGAAGGCGCCCCGCTGGTTCGCGGCCGCGGCCGCCTTCGAGACGGCGGCCGGCGCGGTCGGCCGCTTCGCCGACACGGTGACGTGGGCGCAGGGGCAGGCGAAGGAGGCGATCGACGAGTACAAGACCGCCGTCAAGCTGTCGGAGAACGCTCACGCCGCCTACGACACGTGGGTCAAGGACTACGAGTCGGCTGTCAAAGCGCAGCAGGATCCGCTGCCGGCCCGCCCCATGGGTTTCACCGACCCGGGTGCGGACGGCATCAAGGCCGCCCGGCAGAAGCTGGCCGAGGCGCGGCGCCAGCGCGACGACGTGGCCCGCTCGGTGGCGCAGGCGTTGGAGAAGGCCCGTGACGCGGCGCCGAAGGTGTCGGCCGCCGACGCCGCGCTGGTCGAGATCGTCCGCAAAGGCGCGGAGGCTGAACACTTCCTCGGCGGAATCGCCAAGGGCGCGGCTGGCCTGGTCAATTTCGGCCGCGCGCTCAGCCCGCAGGACCCGTACAACATCACCCACCCGACCGTGGCCCAGATGGGCCTCAACAGCATGGGTGCCGGCTTCCTCACTACCGCCAACGACCCGGGCGCCGCGGCCAAGGCCATGGCCGACAGCGCGATGCAGGACCCCTTCGAGTTCGGCGGCAAGCTCGTCCCGGAAGCCGCCGGCTCCAAGGGGAGTGGCCTGCTGTCCGGCGCTGCCCGCAGAGCCGCCACAGCTGCCAAACTCCTCGACGACGCAAAGCACCTGGACGGCAACAAGCCGGGCGGCAGCCGCGGGGATCACGAACAGAACCCCGACAGCAACGGCAAGCGGTGCAGCGAGACGGTATGCAAGAGGGACCCGGTCGACATCGCGACTGGCCGCATGCTGCTGCCTGCGACCGACATCGCCCTGCCCGGCGCACTTCCACTCGTCTTCCGGCGCACCTTTGACTCCGCACGCCGCTCCGGGCGCTGGTTCGGGCCGACGTGGTCGTCCACGGTGGACCAGCGGCTGGAGATCGATTCCGTAGGAGTGATCTTCAGCTGTGACGAGGGCAGTCTCCTCGCCTACCCCCACCCGGCCCCTGGGGCTCCAGTCATGCCCACGCACGGCCGACAGTGGCCACTGGACCGGGTCCCGGGCGGTTACACCATCACCGATCCCGACACCGACAGGGTCTGGCACTTCACGGACCACGGCGACGAGCTCGCTCTCCTGGCCCAGATCGACGACCGCAACGGCCGCTGGATCACCTTCGAGCACGACGAGGCGGGTGCCCCGACGGCGATCGTCCACCACGCTGGCTACCACCTGAAGCTCACCACGAGCGCAGGCCGGGTGACGGCCCTCCACCTCACGGGGGCTGCGACGGACGGATCCGACCAGGAGATCCTGCGCTACGGCTACACCGATGGCCATCTCACCTCGGTCACCAACTCCTCCGGCCGCCCTCTGAGCTTCGACTGCGACGAACACGGCCGCATCACCTCGTGGACCGACACCAACGGAAGCCGCTTCGACTACGTCTACGACGATCAGAACCGCTGCACCTACCAGTCAGGCACGAACGGACACCTCGAATCCACCTTCACCTGGGACGACGTCGATCCCGTAACCGGGCTCCACATGACCACCGTCACCAGCGGTCTGGGACACACCGAGCGTCACTTGGTCAATGACCGGTCACAGGTAGTCGCCGAAATCGACCCTCTGGGCGCGGTCACCCGCTTCGAGTACGACCGCTACAACCGACTGCTGTCACGGACCGATCCGCTGGGCCACGTGAGCCGCGCCACCTTCGACGAGCTGGGCCGCGTGACCGTTGTGGAGCGCCCGGACGGCCGGCAGGCACGGGCCGAGTACAACGAACTCGGGCTCCCGATACGCATCGTTGGGACCGACGGCAATGTCACGCGTCAGAGTTTCGACACCAACGGCAACCGGACGTCGGTAACAGCGCCGTCCGGAGCAACCACTCGCTTCACCTACGACGAGACCGGCATCGTCACCTCCGTCACCGATGCGCTCGGAAACACCTCGACAATCGTTTCCGACAAGGCCGGTCTGCCCCTGACCATCACCGATCCGCTGGGGGCGACCACGCGCTACGAGCGTGACGCCTTCGGCCGAGCCGTGTCGATCACCGACCCCCTGGGTGCCGTCACGCGCCTGGAGTGGACGGTCGAGGGCAAACTCGCCCGCCGTGTCGAGGCCGACGGCAGCGAGGAGTCATGGACATACGACGGTGAGGGCAACTGTGTCGCCCACGTTGACGTTCTTGGCGGGGTCACGACCTTCGAATACACGGACTTCGATGTCCTGACCGCCCGCACGGGGCCGGACGGTTTCCGCTACGAGTTCAGCTACGACACCGATCTCCACCTCACGCAAGTCACCAACCCCCAGGGCATGACGTGGGACTACGTGTACGACCCGGTCGGGCGGGTCACGTCCGAGATGGACTTCGGCGACCGGACGCTGACGTACGAAAGGGACGCGGCGGGGCGGCTCGTTTCCCGGACGGACCTGCTCGGCCAGACCATCCGCTACGAGCGGGACGAGCTGGATCGAGTCGTCCGCAAGGACGCCGCAGGCGCTGTGACGACATTCGCGTACGACTCCGGCGACCAGCTCGCGGAAGCGGTCAACGCGGATTCCACGCTGACGTGTCTCCGCGACCGGTACGGCCGCCTCAAGTTCGAGACCGTCAACGGCCGGACGACGGCGTACGCGTACGACGAACTCAGCCGCCGCACCGGCCGCACGACCCCGACGGGGGCTGTCAGCACCTGGACCTACGACGCGGTCGGCTCCCGCACCTCCCTGACCACGTCCGGCCGCACCATCGCCTTCGACTACGACGCGGTCGGCCAGGAGATCACCCGCCGGATCGGCGACACCGTCACGCTGTTGTCCCGGTACGACCACGGGGGCCGGCTCACCACCCAACACGTCACCGGCGACGGTTACAGCATCCAGCGCCGCGACTACACGTACCGTGCGGACGGCAACCTGATCTGCCTGGACGACCAGCTCGTGGGAGCGAAGACCTTCGACCTGGACCCGGCCGGCCGGGTCACTGCCGTCCGGGCGGAGGGTTGGACCGAGCGGTACAGCTACGACGAGGCGGGCAACCAGACGACAGCCTCCTGGCCGTCGACCCACCCCGGCCAGGACGCCGTGGGCCCTCGCGAGTACACCGGCACGACGATCACGCGCGCGGGCAGGATGCACTACGAACACGACGCATTGGGCCGTGTCACCCTGCGCCGGAGAACCCGCCTGTCCGGCAAATCGGACACCTGGCGCTACGAGTGGGACGCCGAGGACCGCTTGCGTACGGTGACGACTCCCGACGGCGCTGTATGGCGCTACGCGTACGACGCCCTCGGCCGCCGCGCTTCCAAGGAGCGCCTCGCCGCCGACGGCACGACGGTCCTCGAACAAGTCACGTTTACCTGGGACGGCACGACCCTGTGTGAACAGACAACGGAATCGCCGGACCTGTCCCATTCGATAGTCCTCACTTGGGACCACAAGGGCCTGCAGCCCCTGACCCAGCGAGAACGCCTCCTGGACCGGGAAACGCCCCAAGAGGTCATAGATACCCGCTTCTTCACCATCATCACCGACCTGGTGGGCGCCCCCACAGAACTGATCGACGAGTCCGGCACACTGGCCTGGCACACCCGCACCACCGTGTGGGGCACCACCACCTGGGCGTCCACCAGCACGGCGTACACCCCACTTCGGTTCCCAGGCCAGTACTTCGACCCTGAAACGGGCCTCCACTACAACTACTTCCGCCACTACGACCCCGAAACCGCCCGCTACCTCAGCCATGACCCCCTGGGCCTCACCCCAGCTCCCAACCCGGCGGCCTATATCCCCAATCCCCACACGTGGGTCGACCCCATGGGGCTGGCAGGCTGCCCGGCCTTCACCCCGGGAGAAACGCTGGGGGACGTTGACAACATTCACGGATGGGTACCCAAGACCATCCCTGCGGAGGCCATGGAATCCCTTCAGGACGTGCGTAAGTACGGTTTCACCTGGTGGGGCGGACCCGACTTCCATGGGCCGAAGTCGTGGTGGGGTGAGCCATTTGAAAACAGCGGCAAAAATGGCGGCTACCAACTTCCGACCCACGAACCCTCAGGTAAGCCGATCACCTATAATGAATATGGGACCTACCCATCACCAGACAATCCTAAGCCAGGCGGTGAGCGTTGGGTGTTCGGTAGCGATGGGTCCGCCTACTACACTCCAACTCACTATCAGACGTACATTGTGGGCGAAAGTCCCAGATGGGTGAACTGATGACAGAAGAGGAACCGGCAATCCGTATCGCCCCATGGATGCACATCATCACGGCAGGCGGCGGCATGCACCCTAATGAACTCCTGCCCACGTCGGGCAGCGTTTATGTGGCACGCCTGAACGGACAGGATATGCCCGACGAGATTGCAGCGTTTCAGCAGTTCGATGAATCGCTAAAGTTCCCCAAATATTTCGGATGGAACTGGAATGCCTTCTATGATTGCCTTCGCGACCTCCAATGGCTCTCGTCGGATTACCACGTCCTGATCATCGAATCCGCTGATAGCATCCTTTCCGAGGATGACGTTGCTCGCGAGGAGTTTTTCAGAACCCTATGGCGCGCTGGTCAGCGGTGGTCCTACACCAAGAGACCCGAGGGTGTGACGCTCAGCAAATTCTCCGTCGTCCTGTCATGCGGCACGGAATCGGCACCCAGCCTCGCGAGACGCCTTGAAGAACTTTTGAACTCACCCAACTCCTAGCCACCACCCGTGGTCGGCGGGTCGTCGCGCATGTGCACGGTGAGGACGTGATTCTCGGCGTCGCATACGGGATGGGGGACATGGTCCGAGTTCCTGTGCCGTGCGGGCTGGCTGGCTGGCTGGACAGGGAGTCGTGGCTGCCGATCGAGTAGTGCGGCGGTGAACCGGAGGTGTGGGACGGCGGAGCGCGACCGGGCAGGCCACGCGTTTGTCGGGCATGGATGATCTCGCTCAACGCCTCGCCAGCTACCTGGAGGACGACAAGCGCCGGGGCTCGTACGTGACGCTCGGCGGGGCACGGACAGTCCTCAGCCTGCTCACCCTGCTGGAGGACGATGCCCACTCTGACGAGGTCCGGTGGGCGGCTGGCGAGCTGGGTGCACGGATCGCCTCCGGGCTTCCGTCGTGATCGGCCGCGTACGATCCGCTAGTAGCGATCGAGCTTCCAGACGAACTTGCGCAGCTTCAGGTGCGGCTAACGCAGCGCGGAGGGAGGCGACGACCGATGTGTACGGCGCGTAGGGGGGGACGTGGTTGGACGCCGTCGACTCAGTCCACGACGCGGTGACCAAGTACGCGAAGCGCTGCGGGCCGGCTGGGCCCTCACCAGCCGTGACCCCGGACCGCGATCCGGCTACCCCTACCGACCGCAGTTCACCAGCAGGCAGGGCCAGCGACACTTCACGGGCCTGATCCATGCCGCCACCGACAGCGTCCAAGACGCGTACGCACAGCTCCTTGGCATCGACTTCGTCGGCACCGATCACGTCTTCCGTCTCAACAGGACCCGGGTCGAGGCGTTCTCCGGAGCTACGAAGGACCTCTACCACCATCTCGAGAACGGTCAATTGGAGCGGTACCGCACCGCGGTCCACGCCCAACGGAAGACATGGCCCCTTCTCGGATGGGACTCGAAGTGGGACGGCCCCGTCTCCACCCACCGAGACGGCTCCGTACTCGCGATGCGCGTACTGACCTGACCCCGCCCGGGAGGCATGCTGGTGTCGTGCCCGGGTGCACGCGGCGCGGCACCCATCCATCGCCGCTGGCGTGAGGGGGAGCGGAAGGACTCCGGCCCAGACGAGTGCTGGCACGTCACGGGGCCCGTCTGTCAAGCGTCCTGTCGCTCCTCGTGCCCGGCCAGCTGCACTCGTAGCCGCTCAGCCTCGGCCTCGGCCCGGCGCAGTCGGCGCTCCAAGACAGGGCGAGCCGGCGGCGGGTTTTCGGGCTTCGGCGCCTCATTCCGTGGAACGAGCCAGCCCACGCGCTGATACGCGACAATCGCGCGAGCGTCGGGACACGTATGGCAAGACCGTTCCGGCCGCGGACGCGGCCAGCCTGCCGCCAGCATCCGGCGGGTGTGCTCACGTTGGCGTTCGGATTGAAGCATCGGGTCTGAATCCCAGAACTGCTCGAATTCCTCGATCATCCGTTCCACCCTTGTGGCCTCGGCCAGGCGCGGCCCATCATCGGGATTCCAGCCGAGGGCTGGCGCTACGACCTCTTCGACGTGTCCGCAGGCCAGCGTCACCTTCCAGAAGGCCGACGTGTGTGCTTCATCGTGGCGGATCACGGCCCACACGCGGCATCGGCCCCTTCGGGGGGTTCCACCGGGTCCGCGGGAAAGCTCACCTCTTGCCGGTCGCCCCACTCAATGATGTCGCGGTAGGGGGCATCAGCGGAACCATCGTGCCGGCAGTACACCTGTCCCGGCGGCAATGCTTCACCGTCCCCGAGGCCACGCCACTGCCTTTCGCTCGGCGGGGTGCAGTCGTCCGGTGTCAAGAGCTCCTTGATGCAAGCGCAATCCAGCTGAACCCGCCATCGGTAGTACCGGTCCGGGTCCGGCGCGAAGAACGGCCACAGCACCGTAGGAACCCCCCCCCTGCGGCGCTCGGAATTGAATTCCTCGTACGCGCGCAAGACGGCCGTGCGCGGCTTTGCCCGGCCGGGAAGCCGACGCGCCACAGCTGGTGGGCGCACACCTACGGCAGGGTCGGTCACGTTCGAGTCCTCTCGCCCAGCGAAACACTCCTGCCGACGCTAGGAACCCTGAGATCGAACTGCTGCCGAAATAGCGATCGCTTCGCCTGAACGAGGGAGACGAAGCTGTCGCCACCCTAATCTGCACCCTCGTCATCCGGTGGATGACTGCACCGTGCCGCTGGCGAGGACGGCCGGGCGCGGCCTCAAGGACGTCGGGCTCCACGTGACAGAGGCCGTCACGGCGCGCCGACAAGCCTCCTGCGCCAGCAAAATGCGCGACCGCCGGCTGCTGTACCTCCGTGAGCAACCCAAGGGGCTGATGCTGACCGATTGCTGACCAAAGCCCCACCGTCACACCGCTGACCTGAGGAAACGTCCAGATGTCAGATGTAGGACTTGAACATGGTGCGAAGCATGAGTTAACTCCTGGAATGTCTGCTCCCTGCCCGCTTACCGCAGGTCAAGGGCGGTCTCCGCAGACTACAACGATTCGCATGCCCGGTCAGCTGTCCTCGAGTGTTTCAGGACTCACACGCTGAGCACACCCCAGTCCCGGGTCCCTTGGCCCGCGCCTTGGTGAAGGGCCCTCCGCCGATGCCAGAACGGCAGTTGCGACCAGCGGGTTTCCGCCGCGTACGCCTCCGCGTGATGGCGTGCGTAGGCGGCGGCGACGCCGTCGAGGAAGTCCGTGTACGAGGCCAGGACCGGGCGGGGCGGCGCGCCCGCGAGGCACAGGGCCGCTGCGAGGCCGGCGCGGGCTCCGCTGTGCAGGGCGGTGAGGATGCCCTGCGAGGACAGCGGGTCGAAGGCCAGCGCCGCGTCACCAGCGGCGATCCAGCCCCGGCCGCCGTACGGCTCGAGGCGCAGGCCGTGGGCGGCGCTCCAGCGCGGAACCGGCGGGCCGGCGAGGTCCCCGGCCGTGAGGCGGGCGCCGATGTACCGGGTGCGCAGCGCGGCGCGCAGGAACCCGTCGGGGGTGCGCAGACGGGGGTCGGCGAGGTCGGGGTCGGTCAGATGGGCGACGATCCGGCCCGCGGGGGTCAGCGTCGTGTACCACCATCCGCCGGGCACCGCTTCGACGACGGTCCTGGCCTCCTGGTCCGGCTCGCCGCCGGTGGACGGGTTTTGACGCGGCATCAGGACGTGCGCGGCCACGAGCCGGTCCTCGCGCCGACGGATCGCCCGGCGCCGGGCGAGGGCCGCGCGCCGTCCCGTGGCGTCGACGGCCCAGGCGCAGCGCAGCTCCCGTGTGCCGTGCTCCTGGCGTACGAGCAGGCGCAGGCCGGGGCCCTCGTCCACGGCGTCCACGGCCCGCCCGCGGAGCGGCTCGGCTCCCGCCGCGTGGGCCGCCTCCCGCAGGAACGCGTCGAAGCGGAGGCGGTCCAACTGCCATCCCGCGCCGTACGGGTCCTGCACCGGGCCGCGTTCGTGCAGCGCGGGCGAGCCCCAGGAGACGTACATCCCGGTGGAGCGCAGGTGCGGCGCGGCGGTGCCGTCGGGCCACAGGTTCAGGTCGCGCAGCAGCGGGGCGGCGGCCGACGGCAGGCTCTCGCCCACCTTGTGGGAGCCCGCCGCGGGTGCGGGCGGGTCGTCCACGATCGCCACGTGCCGGCCGGCCCGCGCGAGCACGAGGGCGGCCACCGCACCGGCCGGTCCCCCGCCGGCGACGACCGCGTCGTACACCTCGTGACGCGTCACCGCCGGCCGCCGGGGCCGGCCGTCGCGAACCGGGTCATCGGTTGCCCGGGAAGCGGGCGACCTTCTCGATGTAGCCCGCCGACAGCTCCTCGTCGGGTTCCTCGGCAAGGCTGACGGCGGTCGCCAGGACGGCGTCCCGCAGCCGTTCGTCAGCGGCGAGCGGAACATGCAGGCTCAGCAGGTTGCGGCCGCGCGGCGGAGCCGGCTCTGCGGGGAAGGAGACCTCGGACTCGACGAACATCTCGGCGGGCAGCAGGGGGTCGTCGGTGGCGCCCGGACGGCGTTCGACCAGGCCGAGCCGGCCGAAGTCCCCCACCATGGCGTTGATGGCGGCCTTGTAGGGCGCGGGCAGCCAGCGGTCCCAGGAGGCCCGCCGTGCGAACGCCGCGAGCCGCTCCTCGCGCGGGCGCGCGGTGTCGACGGCGATCAGGTAGTCCTCCTCTGCGAGGACGTGGTTGGGCACCCGGGCGGGCCAGAACGTCGGCAGGTACGGGTCGTACCGGCGCTCGTACCCGGAGCGGCAGCTCGCGGTGTCCGTCTGCCAGGGCACGGCCATCCAGCGGGTCAGGTCACCGGGCCCCTGGGCGTACAGGGGCCCGTCGTACGCCAGGGCCTTCTGCCGGGTGAGCACCCTGCCGTAGGGGCGCTCGGGGTTGCTCTGCGGGCGGTGGCGGATGCGGAACGGCGCGCTGTACAGCGTGGTGTGGCGCATCGGCCAGGTGATCTCGCAGCCCGGGTGGAAGGCGTCGGCGAGGCAGAAGGACAGGGCCGCGCGGTCCAGGGCGGCGGGCCGGGCGGCGAGCGGCAGCCGGTCGAGTTCCGTGGGCGCGGTGTCGGCACCGAGGACGTGGTCGGGGAGGAAATCCCCGCGGGTCCAGCGCGCCAACAGCCGTGTCTGGAGCGGGGAGAGGGCCAGGTGCTGGCGTGCGGAGACGGGGGGCAGGCTCATCGCGTCGCCGTACACGGGCGGCCAGGGAATCGGTGACGTGCCGTCCCGGTCGGGGTCGCGCATGGTCTTCGAGATCTGCCGGCGCAGCTCCTCGTGGCGTGTGCCGGGGTCGGAGAGGGAGGCCAGCAGGTCGGTGTCGAGGAAGTGTTCGCGTCCGCCGTGTCCGAACAGGGTGGCCAGGCCCTGGTTGACCCATTGCAGATCGCACAGGCGGCGCAGGATGGGCAGGATGTCGTGGGTGAAGGAGACCCGCGCCGGTTCGGGGAGCGCTCCGGCCGTGACGAACGCGTCGCGGACGAGGTCGTACAGCGTGCGTACGGACTTCAGCTCGGGCGCGTAGTTGGGCGGGCCGACCACCACCCAGGCCGGTTCGACCGGCAGTGCGCGGCCGTCGACACGGACCTCGGCGGTGACCGGGCCGTCGGAGATGTCGTCGTACCAGCCGTCGTTGTTGGCGAAGGTCTCGGCCTCCTTGTCGTCGACGGACTCGGCGGCGCCTCGGCCGCCGAGAAAGATCAGCCGTCCGGCCCCGTCGGTGCGCAGCTCGCCGAGGTAGACCGGGGTGCCGAGGAACGTCCCGGTGTCGAAGCGCAGTTCGGGACGGCCGGCACGGTCGCGCCCGTGTACGGAGCGGGGGCCGGGGTCGATGATCAGCCCCGGGCGGTCCGGACCGGCGACCAGGGGGTTGCGGAGTTGGCTCTCGTCCGCCTGGTCGGCCTCGGGGATGTCCAGGGCCAGCTGGAACTGGTACCAGGCGGCCTTCTTGTTGGCGACGTGCACGGTCCAGCGCACCTCGGCGTCGTCCGCGGTCAGTTCGGCCACCGGCTCCCCGGCAGCGTTGTAGCCGTAGATCCGGAACCGGGCCGCCTGCCGCTTCAGGGCGCCGGTCGCATCCTTGTACGACCCGGTGGGCAGCGGGGGCTCGTCCTCGGTCTCGGGGGCGAGGAAGAACTCGTCGGCGCTGTCGCCGACCCGGGCGACGCCGATCGCGGGATGGATGGCGGCCCGCACGATCCGGGTGTCGCGCCCCGCAGTCTCGGCGGGCAGGGGCCGGGCGGTGCCGGATTCGGCGGCCGGGATGCCGTTGCCGTGGTTGTCGTTGCCGTGGTTGTCGTTGCCGTGGTTGTCGTTCGCGGCGGGTCCGGAGGACGAGGAAGCGGAAATGACGGCCATGGCTCGATCTCCCGCGATGCGGCGCTACCGGGCTGTACTGGGGTGCACGGGGTCCGTAGAGCTTGTGCACCGGTGCATCGTCCGTACAGCTCTCCATGCTGACAAACAAGCGTGCGATGCGCGACCGAAGGACGTGCCGCACCGCTCACGGTCGCAGGCGCATCGGTGTTCGATCAGGCCGGGATGTACAGGAACTCCGGCCCGTATGTCTGCCCGCTGCCGTCCGGCAGCTCGTGCCGCATCAGCGACCGGGCCGGACTCGCCAGGCTCACCATCGTCGCTTCGGCTTCTGCGAGGGCGTCGTTCGCTTCCTGCGGATCGTCCGTCTGCCATGTCCTCTCCAGCCATCGCAGCAGTTCGCTGTAGCGCTGGTTGAATTTTGTGAGCAGCGCCTGCACCGCCTCGCTCGGGCGGTACGCCGGCTCCTGTGCCCACCCGTCCTTGGGCACGGTCCCCATGCGGTGGGCCTCGGGCATCGCGATGGGGTCGCCCTGGTAGGCCCACCCCTCGGGAGCCGTCGGCACCTCCACCAGCTTCTTGCCGTTCAGGATCTGGCGGAACTCGTAGTAGTGGGCGAGTTCGCCCTCCCTGCCGAAGAAGGGGTTCTTCGGTGAGCTGTGGCTTCCCTCGCCCTGCTCCATGATGACCTGGACGGCGTCGTCCACGGCCTTCGGCGTGGCGAGCGGGACGAGGCTGTTTCCCGGGCCGTGGGCGTTCGCCATCTCCCTCTCGACCTGCCGACGGCCTGTGATCAGGCCGGGGTTCCGCTTGAACGCCTGCCGGATGGCGCTGTAGAAGGCCCCGATCGACGTGCTGGGTTCCTCGAACTCGGCGACGGGGTCCTCGGGCCGTTCGATCTGGCAGTACATGTCGAGGGAAACGCCGTTCAGGCCGGCGAGGAACACGGAGAGCCGGGGCCGCACGCCCCCGGGCAGGGGGCCGGGATACTTCGGCACCAGGTCGGGGTGGGCGATGCGCGGAGACCCGCCCACGGTGGTGAGCATGTTGCACACCAGCCCCATGTGCGACATCTCGTCCATGACGATCGTCAAGATGGCGTCGTGGACGGCCCTGTCCCTCTCCGGGTCCTTGATCGACCACAGACCGCACAGATACGGAGGGAGGGTCGCGAGCTCCAGCATGATCGCCTGTTGCAAGGCGTCCTGCAGCCACTGCCCGTTTCGCTGGGTCTCGGGCTGGCCCATCAAGGCGACGATCGCCTCGCTCTCATAGGCGAGCGCTTGAGTCAAGGGACACTCCTTTCCATGGCGGTCGCATCACAGGAGACGGCCACTTCAGTGCAGTTGCTGGAC
Source organism: Streptomyces sp. LARHCF249 (assembly GCF_052871255.1). Lineage (NCBI taxonomy): Bacteria > Bacillati > Actinomycetota > Actinomycetes > Kitasatosporales > Streptomycetaceae > Streptomyces > Streptomyces sp. LARHCF249. Next base: position 640,798 of record NZ_JBIXJQ010000005.1, on the reverse strand, counting down.
ACCCGAAGCGTCACGGACGAAGACGGATCGGGTGTCCGTGGCGCGGTAGCGTTCTTTGAGGTTGAACGTGGACGGCGTGCCGGACACGGGGGCGTCGGGCCGTTCCACGTACAGGCCGTAGGTCTTCGCGGTGTCCGTCTCGCTGTCGAGCTGCAGCCAGCCCTTGCAGCCGGCGGCCGGGAAGGTGCCGGCTGCCGCGATGGTCACGGCGATCGTCGTCTGGTTGAAGGTGTAGGCCGCCGTGCCGAGTTCGAGCCGTTTGCGGGCGCCGTCCTTCCAGCGTCTGAACAGATCGATCCATTCCTCCGGCCACGGCCCGCCGTGGCTGACCGGTGGCATGCCGTTCTCCAGGCGGGTCAGGATGTCGTCGGCCTGGGCAGCCACGGCGTCGTAGTCCCAGAGGTCGACGGAGGAAATCATGTGGTCGCGGTCGGTGGCCCGGAACATGGGGCGGATGTGGAGTTCGAAGACGGGTGTGCGCATTGCTAGTCGTATACCTCCATCAGCACGTCCCTCAGCTGCACTTCCGTGACGAGTTCCGTCGGCGGCTGGGGCCGGGCAGGATTGAACCGGGACGGGATGTACTGGAGCGTCAGCACGTGGTCCTCGACCGCCTCGGGTGTGGACTTGAGCACGGACGTCACGTCGAAGCGGACGATGGAGGACGTCGGATGCAGTGGCCGCGTTCCGTGGCCGCCGTGGCCGTGGTGACCTTCGTGCTCGCCGTCGTGGGAGTCCTCGTGGGTGCGCCACATGGACACGTAGCCCACGCCGAACCTCTTGGCGAAGTCCTCGTCGTCACGTCGGAATTCCACGTCGCCGGGATGGACGAAGCCGCGCAGCAGGTAGCTTCCGGCCACCGGTACCTTCAGCCGGTCCAGTCGCACGGTGATCTTTCCGTCCGGCTCGGGCGGCCTCGCGAGGCGGAACTGCACACGCCCGTGCCGGCGTAGTTCCGCCGTGAGGCCGGCCTCGGAGACCGCCGCCAGGGATTGTGTCAGTACCAGGTCACCGACGGGCGGGAGCGGCGGCACCGGCACCGCGAACGCGGCCTTGAGCTGGTCGGAGTACTCGTAGGTGTAGCCCAGTTCCTCGGTCTTCTGGAACTGCGAGACGAGGTGCATGGGCTTGTCCAGGAACCCGCGGAGCTTGCTGTTCGGCGAGGTGGCGGCCGGGAACCCGTTCCGGTTCTGCCACTGCGCCCAGAGCAGGTCGATGAAGCAGTGGAAGCTGAAGTAGATGGGGTCCAGGGCCGCCTGGGAGCAATCCGCCATCAGGCCACCGATGAAGTCGGTGTGCATGTAGTTGTGGGGGCCGATTTCCAGGTCCCCGTAGTTGCCCGTCGGATGATCCTCGGGGTATCCGACGAACTGATGCGGATCGGTCACCGTCGTCACGATCTTCAGGGTGTCGGGCGGCAGGGCGGTCGCCGGGTCCGTGTTGCGGTCCGGGGAGAACAGCTCGGGCACGTCGAAGGACGGCGGGAAAAGTCCGCTCCCCTGGGGGTGGATCCAGTCCCAATAGGGGATGGTGACGTTCGCGGTCCTGGGAGGGTCCGCCTCCTGCAGGAGCTTCTCGAAGTAGTGCAGGTGGGCGCGATGCCACGGGAGGAACATGTCGCTCCCGTGTTCGCATCCGCCGACGACGAGGTCATTGTGCAGAGCGGCCTGGAATTCGTAGCCGGCGGGATCGTCGGGGTTCGCGGCCGAACGCGCGCGCAGAACGCCGAGGGCGTGGAGGTAGTCCTTCAACTGCGTGGAACTCAGCGCATTGATGTCCTGGCGTTTGTTCATCACCGCTGCCTCCGTTTCTTGGGTGAAGGTAGAGGAGGCGGTGACGTATGCGACGTATCGGCCCAGATGTGGGCGCGCCGCCGGTCCGCGGCCTTCACGGCCCGGCTGACGCCCCGCCCGATGGCGCTGCCGATGAGCAGGCGGACGTCGGGGTCAGTGCCGCGATGCTGCTGACCGGGATGTCGACGCTCCGGCCCGCCACGCTCAGCCGGACCACGCCGTCGCCACCGGAGCCCAGCGTTCCGCACCAGGTGCCCGCCGAGGTGCTGACTTCGACGAGTCCGCCCGGGCCCCCTGCGCCTCGGTCCGCGGGCCACCAGGACGACGTGGTCGCCACCGCCACGAGCCCCACCGCGACGAAGGTGAGCGCGATCCCCGTGCGCAGTCGCCGTCCACCGCCGTCCGTACCGGCCCCTCCCTCCGGGTCCAGCGGCCAGGCGACCCGCGCCACCAGCCACGTGGCGAAACAGGCGACGGCCAACGCGAGCAGGATCAGCACGCCCGCCAGCAACTCGACGCCCTTCGGCGCCGAGGACGCGCCGCCGCCCTTCAGCGCACCGCACAGCCCCACGAACCCCAGCACCGACAGCTGAACGGTGAGCCACCCTCGCGCGGAGCCCGCCAGGTGCGCGCCCCTGTCAACCATGTCGTTCATGGAAAGCCAGCATTCCGGTCTCGGCCGGCCGGAGGGCGCGACGCACTCAACGGCCCGTGGCGGTGCTCCCCCTACGGACTATCCGTCATGCGGCCTTCCGGGACAGGAACCTGCGCAGCTTCGTCAGCGGCCACGTGTTGACGACGTCGTCCTTGGTCAGCCAGCCGCGCTGGGCCGTGGCCACCCCGTAGCGCATGTACGGCAGGTGCGTGGTGGCGTGCGCGTCGGAGTTCACGGCGAACTTCACGCCGTAGCGCTTCGCGCGCAGGATGTCCTCGTCGCACAGGTCGAGCCGCTCGGGATGCGCGTTGATCTCCAGCACCGTGCCGGTGCGCGCGCAGGCCTTGAAGACGGCGTCGAAGTCGGCGTCGATGCCCGGGCGCTTGCCGATCCGGCGGGTCGTGGGGTGGCCGATGACGGCGACGTACGGGTTCTCGCAGGCGCGGACGAGGCGGCGGGTGAGCTCCTGCCTGCTCTGGTTGAAATGGGAGTGGACGGAAGCCACGCAGATGTCGAAGTCCGCGAGGAACGCGTCGGGCCAGTCCAGGGTGCCGTCCGGCCCGATGTTGAGTTCCGTGCCGTGCAGCAGCCGCATCCTGTGGTGCGCGCCGTCCAGGGCGCGCACCCGCTCGCGCTGGGCGAGGATCTTCTCGCTGGTCATGCGCTGCATGTACAGGTTCGGGGCGTGGTCGGTGACCGCGTAGTACGCGTAGCCGCGGGCGGCAGCGGCTTCGATCATGTCCTCCAGCGGCGCCAGCCCGTCGGTGAGGTCGGTGTGGGTGTGCAGGTCGCCGCGGATGTCCTGCTCCGTCAAGAGGTCGGGGAGTGCGCCGCGCAGCCCGGCCGCGATCTCGCCGCGGTCCTCGCGCAGCGTCGGCGGGATCCAGGGCAGCCCGAGCCGGGCGTACACCGCCTCCTCCGTCTCGGAGGTGAGGCTCTCACCGCTCTCGGCGTCGAAGAGCCCGTACTCGGAGAGCTTGAGGCCCTGGCGCACCGCCAGCTCCCGGGTGCGGATGTTGTGGGCCTTGGAGCCGGTGAAGTACTGCAGCCCGGCGCCCCAGGAGGCGGGCGGCAGGACCCGCAGGTCCACCTGGAGGCCGGTGGCGGTGCGGATGGAGGTCTTCTTCTCCCCGTGGGCGATGACCTCGGCCGTGTGCGGGTGGGCGGTGAGGGCGTCCATGAACGGGGCCGAACGCCGGGCGGCCACCAGGATGTCGATGTCTCCGATGGTCTCCCTCATCCGGCGCAGGGACCCCGCGTACGTACACCGGACGCAGCCGCGGATGTCCGACAGCTCGGCGACGAGCTGTTCGGCCACCTCCATGGCGGCGCTGACGAGGATGCGGCCCTCGCCGGCCTTCTGCAGCACCGAGATGCCGTGCAGGATGTTGCCCTCGGTCCGCTCGCCGAAGCCCTTCAGATCGCGCAGCCGCTCCTGCTGGATGGCCTCGACCAGCTGGTCGACCGAGGTGATGCCCAGCTCCTCGTACAGCAGCATGGCCTTGCGGGGGCCGAGCCCCGGAATCGCGACCAGCTCGCGCACCCCGGCCGGTACGGACGCCCTGGCCTCGTCGACGACGGGCATGCGGCCGGTGCGCAGATACTCGATGATCTTGTCGGCGACGGACTTGCCGACGTTGGGGATCTCGCGCAGGCCCTTGGCGTCGAGCGCCGAGACGTCCTGCGGGTAGCCCCCGACGGCACGGGCGGCCTTCTCGTAGGCGCGCGCCTTGAAGGCCTCCCCGCCGCGGATCGCGATGAGGTCGGCGTACTCCTGGAGGAGCGCCTCGACCTCGTCATTGGCTCGGGCCATGTCTCCAGGGTGCCCCCGCGGGCCCCGGGCGGGCACGCCGGGGCGTCGGCGGGGTGGCTAGCCTGGAGAGATGGGCGGCGAGCTCGTGACGCTGTTTCTCGCCGGTGACGTGATGCTCGGGCGCGGCATCGACCAGATCCTTCCGCACCCCGGCGATCCGGGCCTGGAGGAGGCGTACGTCCGCGATGCCCGCACGTACGTCGAGCTGGCGGAGGCCGTGAGCGGGGCGGTTCCGCGGCGGGCGGCCTTCTCCTGGCCGTGGGGCGAGGCGCTGGACCTCCTCGACGCGGCCGCGCCCGACGCCCGGATCGTCAACCTGGAGACCTCCGTCACCCGCAGTGGCGACGCCTGGCCCGACAAGGGGGTCCACTACCGGATGCACCCCGCCAACCTGCCCTGTCTGGCCGCGGTCCGGCCCGACGTCTGCGTCCTGGCCAACAACCACGTCCTGGACTACGGGCGCCGGGGGCTGGCCGAGACCCTCGACTCGCTCGCCGGCGCGGGCCTGCGGACGGCGGGAGCCGGACGGGACCTCGACGAGGCGCGGCGGCCCGCGGTCCTTCCCCTGCCCGGGGGCCGGCGCCTGCTGGTCTTCTCCCTGGGGATGGCGTCCAGCGGCATCCCCCACACCTGGGCGGCCACCGCGGCACGCAGCGGGGTCGACTTCCTCTTCGAGCCCTCGGACGCCGCCGCGGCCGAGGTGGCCGGGCGCGTCCGGCGGGCGAAACGATCCGGCGACCTCGCGGTCGTCTCGATCCACTGGGGTTCGAACTGGGGCCACACCGTCCCGCGCGACCAGATCCGCTTCGCGCACGCGCTCGTCGACGGCGGCGCGGACCTCGTCCACGGGCACTCCTCGCACCATCCGCGCCCGATCGAGGTGTACCGGGGGCACCCGGTGCTCTACGGCTGCGGCGACCTGATCGACGACTACGAGGGCATCGGCGGCCACGAGCGGTACCGGGACGACCTGCGACTGCTGTACCTCGTCGCGCTGGAGCCGGACACGGGCCGGCTCGACCACGCCCGTCTGGTCCCCCTGCAGGCCCACCGGATGCGCCTGCGGCACGCCTCCCGGGAGGACTCCGGCTGGCTCCACGGGGTCCTCGCGCGCACCAGCCGGGACTTCGGCACCCGCATCACGCTCGACCCGGAGGGCTTCCTCATCGTCCACCCGGTCCGCCCGCCGGCGCGGCCCCCGGTCAGCTCCCGGGAACGCTGAGTTCGCCTCCGCGGTGGAAGCTCTCGCGCTCCTCTACGACGTACGGGGCCATGACCTCGCGGCGCTGCTTCTCCGCGTCGGAGGACCGCCACGCGTCGCACGCCTGCCGGGAGTCCCACAGGGACACTCCGGTGATCTCCTGGCCGTCCTCGGACCAGTACGCGAACGCGCGGCGCATGCCGTCCGGGTGGGCCGGCGGGCGCCACGCCCTCTCGAACTCCTCCAGCGTGCCGGGCTTGATGCGGCGGGTCGTGACCCAGACGAAGGTCTCCTGCATGGCGGCCTCCTCGCCTCCTCGTTCTCTGACCACCGTAGGTCCGCGGAGCGGCTTCCGCCTGCCGCCGGTGGGCGGATGCACGGTTCACCCGTAACCGATCGGACGGCGGCGGGTTAGCAGAGGAGCCTTCGAGAGGCGTGTCGATCCGAAGGAAGCGTGCATGGCGCAGGAGTACACGACGTCCCTCCGGCTGCGCCTCCGGTACCGGTTCGACCATCTGGTGGCAGGGGGAACCGCCGCGCTGATCGGCTGGCTCGCGCTGGCCTGTCTGGCCGTGGTGGTCCCGGCGAGCGCGGTTCTCGTGTGGGCCGACCGGTCGGCTCCGGCGACCCTCTCCGGCCGGCTCACGGCGGTGTGGGTCAGCGTCGGGCAGACGCTCAAGATCGGCGGTGCGGTCGGCCCCCCTCTGTACGTCCTGGCGTCGGTGGCGCTCGCCCTGGTCGCCCTGTTGTTCGTGTCGACGCTGGTCAGTCTGATCACCACCGGCATCAACCGGCGCATCATGTCGCTTCGCCTCGGCCACTCCACGGTGCTGGAAGCGGGGCACACGGTCGTCCTGGGCTGGTCCGACCAGATCTTTCCGGTGGCCGCGGAGCTGGTGGCCGCCAACGCCAACCAGCGCCGGTCGGCCATCGCCGTGCTAGCCCCGAAGGACAAGGTGGAGATGGAGGACGAGATCTCCACCCGCCTCACCGACCGGGGCAGGACGCGCATCATCTGCCGCAACGGCAGCACCACCGACCCCACGGAGCTGGTCAGGGTGAGTCCGCAGACGGCGAAGGCCGTGCTCGTGCTGCCGCCCGGCGGGGAGGCCGGGGACGCCCATGTGGTGAAGACCCTGCTCGCCCTCAACGCGGCCGTACCCGGGGGCGGTGAAACGGTGGTGGTGGCCGCCGTCCGTGACGCGCGCAACCGCGTCACCGCCCGGCTGGCCGCCGGGCCGGGCGGACACGTCCTGTGCGTCGACGACATCATCGCCCGGCTCCTGGTGCAGACCGCCCGTCAGCCCGGCCTCTCGCTCGTGTACCAGGAACTGCTGGACTTCGCGGGCGACGAGTTCTACACCGTCGCCGCCGGGGACCTCACGGGGCGCCCCTTCGGCGAGGCACTGCTGTCGTTCGCCACGTCCTGCGCCGTCGGCCTGCTGCACGCCGACGGACGCGTCGCCCTCAATCCGGATCCGGACACCGCCGTCATCGGTCCGAGCGACCGGATCATCGTCATCTCGCAGGACGACGACACCGCCCTGCCGGTGGACGTGGGCCCCTGCGTAGACGAGGAGGCGATCGTCGCGGCCCGGCCCAGGCTCGCCGTGGCCGAACGCCTGCTCCTGCTCGGCTGGAACCGCCGGGCTCCGTTCCTCGTGGACCAGCTCGACCAGTACGTGAGCCCCGGCAGCGCCCTCGATGTCGTCGCCCTCGACGACGGGGCGGGCAGCGGCTGCACCACGGCGATCCGGCGCCGTCTCGAAGTGGCCTTCCGCAGCGGCGACATCACCGACCCGCAGGTGCTGGACAAGCTGGACGTGCCGTCGTACGACAGCGTGATCGTCATCGGTGAGGCGGATCCGGCGGCCACGGGCCCGGCCGCGCCCAGCGACCAGGAGGAGTCGCTGGCGGACGACAGAACGCTGGTCACGCTGCTGCACCTGCGGGCCATCGCGGAGGCCGCGGGGCGCGAACTCATCCTGACCACCGAGATGTCCGACGACGGCAACCGGCTGCTCGCGCCCGCCCGGGAGGGCGCCGACTTCATCGTGAGCGGCAGGCTGATCAGTCTCCTGATGACCCAGATCTCGGAGAGCCGCTACCTCGCCGCGGTCTTCGACGAGCTGTTCGACGCGGCGGGCAGCGAGTTCCACCTCAAACCGGCCGCGGACTACGTCCGGGCCGGTCGTGAGGTCTCGTTCGCCACGCTCGTCGAATCGGCGCGCCGCCGCCGTGAATGCGCCGTCGGCTACCGGCTGCGCGCTCAGGCCGCCACGGGCCCCGGCTACGGTCTGAGGATCAACCCCGACAAGCGGGAGCGGGTCCGTCTCTCCGAAGGGGACTGGCTGATCGTGCTCGCCGAAAGCTGACGGCGAGCACGACACGGACGACACGGAACCGACGACAGGACGACGGACGACACGGACGCCGGGGCGGCCAGGACGGCAACCGCCGAGGCGTCCGCCGCTCACGGCGCCAGGTGGACCTCCAAGGCGGTCCGCACCGCGGACTCCAGGGCTCCTTCGATCCAGGCGGGCTTGATGGAGGTGTGGCACCCGGCGAAGTGCAGGTTGCCCTCGGGCTTGCGCACGTGGGGGAACAGCTCGGTGTGCTGGCCAGGCAGCAGCACGGAGGCCTCTCCGTAGGCGTACGGGTCGCGCATCCAGGACTGGGTGCGGCCGACTCCGGTATAGAACACCTCGATCCGCTGTCCGAACACCTCCTGGACTCCGGCCAGGGCCCGCGGGTAGCGCTCCTCGTCGTCCAGGGAGTCCCACTTCAGGGCGTCGTCCGACCAGCTGTAGGAGGCGAGGACCACCCCGCCGGCGCTGCCCTCGACGGGGTAGGACGGCTGGAACATGAAGCGGTTGGGGTTGTCGGTGGCCGAGCCGCCTCCGATGACACCGGCTGCCTCGGGCTGGTCGCGGGTGACGGACCGGCAGGCGGCGTAGTGGGCGCGCTGGGCGTCCGAGATGTGGCCCTTCGGCACCGACGGGTGGGCGCCCAGCAGGCCGCCCGCCTCCGGGGTCTGCGCGACCTGGTACTTCCGGTAGAGGCCGGGCTGCACGGCCTCCAGCTCGCGCTTCCAGTCGGCTTCGTCGAACTCCCACCAGCGGCGGCTGAATTCGAGCAGCACCTTCGTGGCGGCGTCGTAGTGCAGTTCGGTGACCGCGCGCCGCTTGCCGTACGAGAGGGCGGGGGCGACCGGGATGTGGCGCAGTCCGGAGAAGGGGACGGTGATGATCGCGGTGTCGGCTGTGAAGCTCTCGCGCCGCACCGGGCTGCCGCCGCGCCCCTCGGAGACGGTGTCGACGGTGACCTTGCCCTCGCCGTGCGTGATCCGGGTGGCGCGGCGGTCGAGCCGTACCAGGTCCTCGACCCGGGCGTAGAGCGCGTCGGCCAGGGTGGCGGTGCCGCCGGGCAGTTCGAAGAAGGCCGTGTCGGGGCTGATCAGCGAGGCGCCGATGAAGCTGTGCACGAAGGCGAGGTGCAGCCGGGAGGTGAGGTTCTCCACCGTTCCGATCAGGTCGACGGTCCGCTCGTCGAGCTCCGCCACCTCGGTCAGGTAGCGGTACATCGACATGTGGCCGTAGCGCTGGATGACGCGGGCCCAGCCCTCGACGAGTTCCTTGTCCTTCTTGCCCTCGATCTCCTTGCGTACGGGAGCGAAGGCATTGCGCACGATCTGCGCGGCGGGCACGGACTCGTAGGCCGCCGGAACCCCGAAGGAACGATTGAGCGCCTGCGGGCTGCGCGCATAGTCCGCCCTGCGGACCCGGACGCCGTTGACGAGGATCCAGGTGCGGTAGGCGGGGCGGCCCGACGCGTCGACGTCGACCAGGTGGAAGCGCCTGCGCTTGAGGCCGAGGCTGTCGATCAGCCCGGTGACCAGCGGGTGGCTGTCCGGGATGCGCATGGCGCCGGCCTCCGCGTACTGCTTGGGGTCGGCGAAGGGTGCGGCCGCCTTCTCGTGGCCGCCGGTACGGAAGGTCTTGATGCGGCCGCCGACCCGGTTGGCGTTGGCCTCGATGACGGTGACCTGGTGCCCGGCCTCGCGCAGCAGGTGCGCGGCGGTGAGCCCGGCGGGCCCGGCTCCGACGACGAGCACCTTCTTGCCGGGGCGGCGGGAGCGGGGCAGGCCGTTCTTCAGGAGGACGTCCGCGTAGCGGGGTACCAGGGGCTGGTCGTCGTCGTCCCGTACGAGGATGGCCCGGGCGACGGTCAGGCAGGTCTCCCAGTCGGGGCGCGCGGAGCCGGACGGCGCCTGGGGGGTCCCGGCGGACGCGGCCGCGACCGAGAGCGCACCGGCTCCGGCGACGGCGGCCGCGCCGGCGATGACGGTACGGCGGGAGGGCCGGCGGGCAGGCGCCGGTGCGGGCCCGGCCGGGGAGTCGGGACTGGGAGGCGGGTCGATGATCATGGGTCAACTGTTGCGGTCGGCGCGCGCCTTGAGCACCGAAAAGCGCCCCGGCGGGGAACAACCACCCGGACGTGGGGCACGGCCGACCGGCGCTGACGAACTGGGTTTCGTACCGCGTCACCCGGGGACGGGGTGGAGGGTGGCCTCTCCGGTGACCTTGATGCCGGTGCGTTCGCCCGGGACGGCGGGGGCCGGGCCCGGGACGCGGACCTCGACGGGGGCGTCCACCCCGTCCACGTCGACGGTGACCATGGCGTCGTGGCCGTAGAAGCGCACCTCGGTCACCGTGCCCGTGGCCTGGGCCGACGCGGTATCCGTCAGCTGGATCTGCTCGGGCCGCAGCAGCACCACGCCCCGGCGCAGACCGCCCGGCGGGTCCGCCAGGGGGACGCGGCCGAGTGCGGTGGCGGCGGCGCCCTGTTCGACCGTGCCCGTGACGAGGACGGCGTCACCGACGAAGGCGGCGACCCACGGGTCGGCGGGGCGGCGGTAGACCTCGTGCGGTGTGCCGCACTGGGCGATCGTCCCGTTGCGGACGACGGCGACGAGGTCCGCCGTGGAGAGGGCTTCCTGCTGGTCGTGGGTGACCAGGACGGCGGTGGCTCCGGTGGCGTGCAGCGCGGCCCGTACGTCGTCGCGCAGACCGGACCGCAGGGCGCTGTCCAGGGCGTTGAACGGCTCGTCGAGCAGGACGAGTTGCGGCTGCGGGGCCAGGGCGCGGGCGAGGGCGACGCGCTGCTGCTGGCCGCCGGACAGTTCGTGCGGCATGCGGTCGCCGTAGCCCCCGAGGCCGACCAGTTCCAGCATCTCCTCGACGCGCAGCCGCCGCGCGGCCCGGTCGAGCGCGGTCAGCCCGAAGGCGACGTTGCGGGCCACGCCGAGGTGCGGGAACAGGGCGCCTTCCTGGGGAACGATGCCGATGCGGCGGCGTTCGGGCGCCAGGTGCGTGCCTGGGCCGCTGAGGGTGCGGTCGCCGATGGCCACGGTGCCTGCGTCGGCGCGCAGGAAGCCGGCGATGACGCGCAGCATCGTGGTCTTTCCGCAGCCCGAGGGGCCGAGTACGGCGGCGAGGGCGCCTGCGGGGACGGTCAGGTCGAGGCCGTCGAGCACGCGGGCGCCGGAACCGTACCCCTTCGTCAGGCCGGTGATCCGGAGGTCGTTCATGTGCGGTGCCTTCCGAGGAGGTAGGACGGGACGGCGGCCAGGACGATCAGTGCCGCGGCGTAGGGCGCGGCAGCGGCGAACGATCCGGTTCCGGTCTCGGTCCAGAGGCGGGTGGCCAGGGTGTCCATCCCGGTGGGGCGCAGCAGCAGGGTCGCCGGGAGCTCCTTCATGCACACGACGAAGGTCAGGGCGGCTCCGGCGGCGACCCCCGGCGCGGCCAGCGGCACCGTCACCTCGCGCAGCACGCGCAGCGGGCTGCGGCCGAGCGAGCGGGCGACGTCCTCCAGCACGGGCGGGGACTGCAGTACGGCGGCGCGGGTGCCGGCCACCGCTACGGGCAGGAAGAGCACGGCGTACGCGCAGACCAGCAGCGGCAGTTCCTGGTAGAGCGGTTCGGCGTAGCGGACCGCGAAGAAGACCAGTGACAGCGCGACGGTGATGCCGGGCAGGGCGTGCCCGGCGTACGCGGCCTGCTCCAGGAGGTGCGCGGTCCGGCCCCGGTAGCGGGCGGCGATGACGCCGACGGGCAGGGCGAGGAGGGTGGTGAGCGCGGCTCCCGCGGCGGCGACGCCGAGGGTCGTGCCCGCGGTGTCCAGGAGCCCGGCGGGGTCCCAGGTCGCGGAGTTGCCGACGACCAGCCAGTAGCCGAGCGTGCCCAGCGGGGTGAGGACGGCGACGACCGTGACGGCCGCGCACCAGGCCAGCGCGGGTATCCGCCACCGGCCCAGGGGGGCGGGTACGGCGGGGCGCGCGGCGCCGGTGCCGGTCCTGGCGTGGCCGGCCCGGCCCCGGGTGCGCGCCTCGGCGGCCACGAGCAGGACGGTCATGACGACCAGGACGACGCTGAGCGCGGCGGCCGGAGTGCGGTCGAAGCTGGCCCGGTAGGAGGTGTAGATGCCGCGGGTGAAGGTGTCGTACCGCATCAGGGAGACGGCGCCGAAGTCGGAGAACACGTAGAGCGCGACGAGTACGGCGCCCCCGGCGGCCGCGGGGCGCAGCTGCGGCAGCGTGACGCGCAGGAAGGTGCGCAGCGGTCCGTGCCCGAGGGAGCGGGAGACCTCTTCCTGGGCCGGATCGGTGCCGCGCAGTGCGGCGGTGACGGGGAGGTAGACGTACGGGAAGCTCACCAGGGTCAGGGCGAGCGCGGCTCCGGTGAAGCCGGCGAGCTCCGGGACGGCGGAGAGCCAGGCGAAGGCGGCCACGTAGCTGGGCACCGCCAGGGGCAGGGTCACCAGCACCGACCAGGCGCGGGCGCCGGGCAGTGCCGTACGTACGGTCAGCCAGGCCAGCGAGACGCCCAGCAGCAGGCAGGCGGCGACGACGACCGCGGCCAGCCCCAGGCTGCGGCCGAGGAGCTGGGCGGTGCGCTCGTTGGCGACGGCCTGCCAGGCGAAGGCGGGGCCGCGTTCCAGGGAGCGGACCGCGAGGTAGCCGAGGGGCAGCAGCGCGAACACGGCGGCGACGGCCGCGGGAACGAGCAGGACGGGGGGCGGACGGCGCCCGGCACGCGTCCGCCCGGCCGGCGGGGTGGCGCCGGTCGGGCGGACGGCCGGATCGTTCTGCGTCGCAGGATCCGTGGGGTGCATGACGGGTCAGACCATCCCGGCGTCCTGCAGCATCTTCAGGGTCTCCTGAAGGGACTCGAGCTTGCCGAGGTCGATCTCGGGGGCTTCCAGGGAGGCCAGCGGCGGCAGGTTCTTGACCGAGCTCTGCACGCCCGCGGCCAGGGGGTATTCCTTGGTGTCGTCGGCGAAGTACTTCTGCGCCTTCTCCGAGAGGAGGAAGTCCACGGCCTTCTGTGCCGCGGCCCCCTGGTCGGTGCCCTTGACGATGCCGACTCCGGCCACGTTCACGAGGGCGCCCGGGTCGCCGCCCGGCAGGAAGTGGATCTTCGCGCCCACCTTGCCCTCGCCCTTCTCGGCGACGCGCTCGTACCAGTAGTAGTGGTTGATCAGGCCGAGCGAGACCTCGCCCTTGCCGACGGCGTCGAGGACCTTGAGGTTGTTGTCGTAGACCTTCGGCTCGTTGGCCTTGAGGCCCTTGAGCCAGGCACGGGTGGCGTCGTCGCCCTCGAGGACGCGCATGCCGGTGACGAAGGCCTGGAAGGAGGCGTTGGTCGGCACGTAGCCGACCTTGCCCTTCCACTCCGGCTTGACCAGGTCGTGCACGCTGTCGGGCACCTTGGCCACCTGGCCGGGGTGGTACGCCAGGACGCGGACGCGTCCCGAGGTGCCCACCCAGTCGCCCGCGCCGCCGCGGAAGGCGGCGTCGACCTTGTCGAGCGATTCCTGCGGCAGCTTCTCCAGCAGGCCCTTGCCGGAGAGCGCGCCGAGGGCGCCGGCGTCCTGGGAGAAGAACAGGCCCGCCTTGGTCTTGCCGCCCTCCTCCTGGATCTGGGCGGCGAGTTCGGCGCTCTCGCCGTAGCGGACGGCGACCGTGGTGCCGACGGCCTTCTCGAGGTCGTCCAGGAGCGGTTTGACGAGCTTCTCGTTGCGGCCCGAGTAGATCACGAGCCCGGCGTCGTCCTCGTCGGCGCCGCAGGCGGCGACGGCGGGGAGCAGAAGCGCCGCTGCGAAGAGCGCGGTCAGACGTCGGGCCAAGGGGCGTCGCATGGAAAGCCTTCCTGCACTGCAAGAGGAGAAAACTCCCGAACGCCCAATAAGTAAGGTAAAGCTAACCTAAAGGTCAAGGGTGACGCACGCAACGTTTCGGTTGCGCCACACGCTTGCCGGAGCGGCGGCGGAGCCGACCCTACCGGCCCGAACGCGCGTGCACTCACAGTGGATCTTGTGTGAACCAGCTGTGATGACTCTGTGACTATCCCGCCAGGTAAGCCTTTCCTAAGATGCGCTCGTGACAGCCCCCTCCGACCTGCTCCCCGGCGCCCGCTCCGCCCCGGCCGCCCCGGCGGTCCCGGCGGTTCCCGGCGTCGCATCCGTTGCTTCCGTCGCGTCCGTCGCGTCCGTCGCGTTCGCCCGCGGGCTCGCGGCGCACGGCGACCGCACGGCGGTCATCACCGCCGACGGCCACGTGACGTACCGCGAGCTCGCCGCGCGGGTTCGGGCGACCGTCCGCCGCCTCGGCCCGGAACGCCGTCTGGTCATGCTGGTCGGTGCCAACACCCTCGACGCCCTGGTGGTCCACCTGGCGGCGCTCGCCTCGGGGCACCCGCTCCTGCTGGTACCGGGCGACCACCCGGAAGCCGTGCAGTCGCTGATCGACGCGTACGACCCGGACGTCGTGGCCCACCCCGACGGCGGGGAATGGGTGCTCGACGAACGGCGCCCGGTCTCGGCACACGTGCTCCACCCGGACCTCGCGCTGCTGCTGAGCACCTCCGGCTCGACGGGATCGCCCAAGCTCGTCCGGCTGTCGCACGAGAACCTCCAGTCCAACGCGGAGTCCATCGCCGCGTACCTGGACGTCCGGGACACCGACCGCGCGGCCACGACCCTGCCCCTGCACTACTGCTACGGGCTCTCCGTCGTCCACAGCCATCTGCTGCGCGGCGCCGGGCTGATCCTCACCGACCTGTCCGTCGCGGACCGCTGCTTCTGGGAGCTGTTCCGAAACGGGCGCGGGACGGCCTTCGCGGGCGTCCCGTACACCTTCGACCTGCTGGACCGGGTCGGCTTCGACACGATGGAACTGCCGCACCTGCGCTACGTGACCCAGGCGGGCGGACGGCTCTCACCCGACCGGGTGAGACGGTACGCGGCCCTCGGACGTGCCGCCGGCTGGGAGCTGTTCGTGATGTACGGGCAGACGGAGGCGACGGCCCGCATGGCCTACCTGCCTCCGGCCCTCGCCGCGAGCCGGCCCGAGGCGGTCGGGGTCGCCATCCCCGGCGGGTCCTTCCGGCTGCAGCCGCTGTCCGACTGGCCCGGGGACGGCGTCGGTGAACTCGTCTACAGCGGGCCGAACGTGATGCTCGGCTACGCCCACGCCCCCGAAGACCTCGGTCTGGGCCGGACCGTGGAGGAGCTCCGCACCGGCGACGTCGCCCGGCTCACTGCTGACGGGCTGTACGAGATAGTCGGCCGCCGCAGCCGGTTCGTGAAGATACTCGGCCTGCGGATCGACCCCGGGCAGGTCGAGGCGATGCTCGCCCGGCACGGCATCGCCGCCCTGTGCGCGGGTGACGACGAGGGCCTCACCATCGCCGCCGTCACCACCGGCGCACGGCAGGTCCGCACGCTCGTGACGGGCGAGTGCGGTCTGCCGGCGCGCGCCGTCCGGGTCCGCGCCGTCTCCGAGCTGCCGCGCCTCACCTCCGGCAAGCCCGACTACCGGGCGGTGCGCGAGCTCGGCCGTCCGGCCGACGAGGCCGCGGCCGCGACCCGGCCCGCCGGGGCCGGGGATCCGGAGGACCTGTGCGCCCTGTACGCGCTGGTCCTCGACCGGCCCGCGACGGAGGTCACCCAGGACAGCAGCTTCGTCGGCCTGGGCGGCGACTCGCTCTCGTACGTGGAGATGTCGCTCCACCTCGAAGAGCGCCTCGGACACCTGCCCGCCGACTGGCACACGACGCCGATCCGCGAACTCAGACGGCCGGAGCAGCCGGTCCCCGGGCACCGGCGCGCCCTGGAGACCAGCGTCGCCCTGCGCGCCATGGCCATCTTCTGCATCGTCGGCTCGCACATCCACGTCTTCGGGATCAAGGGCGGAGCGCACCTGCTGCTCGCCCTCGCGGGCTACAACTTCGCCCGGTTCCACCTGACCACGGCCGACCGCCGCGAGCGCGTCCGCCGCATCGGGAAGAGCATCGGCCGCATCGCACTGCCGAGCATGGCCTGGATCGGCTGCGTACTGCTCCTCAACGACGACTACACGTGGGCCAATCTCGCCCTGCTCGACAGCGTCTTCGGAGCCCGGGACAGCAAGACGGGCATGCACTTCTGGTTCATCGAGGCGCTGCTCTACATCCTGATCGCCGCCGTCGCCGTCCTGAGCCTCCCCTTCGTGGACCGGGCGGAGCGCCGCTTCCCGTACGCCCTCCCGCTGACGATCGCCGCGCTGGGAACGCTCACGCGCTACGACCTCGTCGGCCTGCCCGACCGCGCGGCCATGCCCGACGCGGTCACCCTCTTCTGGCTGTTCGCGCTGGGCTGGGCGGCGGCGAAGGCCGCCACCGCCCGGCGCCGGCTGGCGGTCACCGCCGCGGCCCTGGTCACCGTGCCGGGATTCTTCCCCGGCGACCCCGGCCGCGAAGCGATCATCATCGGCGCCTTCGCCCTGCTGGTGTGGGTGCCGACGCTGCCCGGCCGCGAACGCCTCAACCAGCTGGCCGGCCTTCTGGCGACCAGCTCGCTGTACATCTACCTGACCCACTGGCAGGTCTTCCCCCTCCTCGACGGGTTCTCCCGGCACCTGGCGTTCCTGGCCTCCCTCGCCTTCGGCGTCGCCTACGCCGCCGCCGTCACCCGCGCGACGCGAAGCCTCTCCCGGCTCGGCCGAGCGGGTCTTCGGGCAGGCCGAGGAAGAGCGCGCGCAGCGAGTCCCACACGGCGAGGCGGCTGAAATCGGGGGTGTCCAGGAGCGTGCCGGCGTTCGCCGTGGGACAGCTCGGCGGCGGGCCGGTCGGCGAGATGGCCAGCGCACACCGCCTCCAGCGCCCACCGGACGACCGCGTGGTCGGCCGGTGCGAGGCGGCCGGTGAAGCCGGTGTGCGGATGGCGGCCGAGCCCCGCGAGTTCCCGTACCGACAGCAGCCCCGCGTCGATGCGGTCGGTGAGGACGGCGGCCAGCAGCCGGGCGAGGGCCGCGGGGGG
This sequence comes from Streptomyces sp. LARHCF249, assembly GCF_052871255.1. Taxonomy (NCBI): domain Bacteria; kingdom Bacillati; phylum Actinomycetota; class Actinomycetes; order Kitasatosporales; family Streptomycetaceae; genus Streptomyces; species Streptomyces sp. LARHCF249. The sequence goes on along the minus strand of NZ_JBIXJQ010000005.1, from coordinate 623,975 downwards.
CTCAACTGTGCCTTGAGTCACAGGGGATCGGGCACCGAGGGCAGCGGCTCGGCTGCGGGGCGCGCGGGCCATCCGCGGCACGAGGCACGGCGCGGCAAGATATCAGCCTTTCGGGGACTCGCCCGGATGTTTATCCAAGGGTGATGGTCCTCCGGTCGGGGCACCACCGGTGGCACTAGCGTCCCGTGACACCCCGGGAATGCGGGTGTGCAACGCACGGCGCGTGCGGACCCTCCAGCCCCGCTGCCCCTCCCGGCCCACGGACCTAGGAGGCACTGTGCTGTCATTCCGGCGGCGTTCCATCAGCAGGTTTTCGGTGGCCACGAGATACACGATCGGCAGCGGCTTCGTCATCACGGCGCTCGCCGTCACCCTGGTCGCGCTGCTGATCCCCGTGGAGAAGTTCGGCGCCCGGGCCTCGGCGTCGGCCGGGCGGCCGGCCGCCGAGGACGACGGCGGCGGGATCATGAGTACGGCGTACGGGCCGCTGACCCCCGCGGACCGGGACTTCGTACGCAAGGTGCGGCTCGCCGGCCTGTGGGAGCTGCCCGCCGGACGGCAGGCCCAGCAGCGCGGAACGCGCGCGGCGGTGCGCACGGCCGGGGAGCACCTCGTGGAGGGCCACACCGAGCTGGACCGGCAGGTCATCCAGGTCGGTCAGGCCCTCGGGGTCGACCTGCCCAACCAGCCGTCCGAGCAGCAGCGGGGATGGCTGGGCCAGCTGACCCGCGCCCAAGGAGACGAGTACGAGCGGCTGTTCATCCAGCTGCTGCGCCGCGCGCACGGAAAGGTGTTCGCGCTGCTGGCCCAAGTGCGGGCGCAGACCCGGAACTCCATGGTCCGCGCCCTGGCCACCTCCGCCAACGCCACGGTCCTGGACCACATCACGGTCCTCGAGGACAGCGGGCTGGTCGACTTCGACGCGCTCAACGTCCCCGACGGGACCCCTGCTCCGTCCGATGTCCGAACCACGAAGTGAAGTGAAGTGATCGCATGAGTGAAAAGGGCCATAAACGCCCCCGGTTGTCGAACAAGCTGCTGGCCGTGGTCTCCGCACTGGTCCTGGGCGGCGGCGGGGTCGCCGTCGTCGCGGGCAGCGCGAACGCAGGTCAGGACGGCCGCCGAGACGCGGGCGGCGCGGCGCAGGTGACCGCCACCATCGACTGCCCCGACGTCGGTGACCGGCTCACCGCGGTACCCGACGAGGCCCGGGCCGAGGTCGACGAGGGCCTCGCCCAGCTGGACGTCCAGGTGGCCGACGCCTACCGGCGGCTCGCCGCGGGCGAGGCGCGCGGAGAGGAGCTGATCGGCGGGCTCCGGGAGCAGCGCGACGAGACCATCGGCCGCATCTCCGACGCGATAGCCCGCTCCGCGGCCCGTCCGGAGGAGCTCAAGGCCATGAGCGGGTGCCAGGTGAAGCAGGCTTCCGCGGAGGAGGACGCCGGGCAGGACGCGGAGGGCGGTGCGGCCGCCGACGCGGGCGCCCGGAGCATCGGCGGCAAGGGCGGCCCGGCGCGGAGCGACTTCGTCGCCATCGGCAAGGTACGCCCGAACGTCCGCACTCCGGGGGCGTCGGCCGGGGCCTCCACGGGCTCCTTCAGCTCGCAGTGCGGACGCAACGAGAACGGCCACTTCAACCCCGACAACGTGATCGTCGCCCCGGGTGTCTCCAACGGCGCCCACCACATGCACGACTACGTGGGCAACGAGTCCACCGACGCCTTCTCCACCAACGACAGCCTCGCCGCCTCCGGTACCACCTGCGGCAACGGCGACCTGTCCAGCTACTACTGGCCGGTGCTGCGGCTGCGCGACGGCAAGGCGGAGCGGGACGCGCAGGCGCCGGGCGGCGGCCAGGACGCGAACGTGGGCACGATCCTGCGGCCCAAGCAGGTCACGATCACCTTCAAGGGGAGCCCCGAGGGCAAGGTCAAGGCCATGCCCCGGTTCCTGCGGATCATCACCGGCGACGCCAAGGCGTTCACCAACGGCACGGCCAACGCCAATGCCTCGTGGAGCTGCACCGGGTTCGAGAACCGGCAGCTGAAGGACAAGTACCCGATCTGCCCCAAGGGCAGCGACGTGGTGCGCACCTTCACCTTCCAGAGCTGCTGGGACGGCCGCAACACCGACAGCGCGAACCACCGCACGCACGTGGCCTTCGCGAACCGTGACGGCCGCTGCCCGAAGGGCTTCAGCGCCATCCCGCAGCTGGTGCAGCGGATCACGTACGGGGTCGCGCCGGGGGCGCGGTTCGCCGTGGACAGCTTCCCCGAGCAGCTCCACAAACCGGTGACCGACCACGGGGACTTCATCAACGTGATGCCGAACGGCCTGATGGCCACCGCCGTGGACTGCATCAACCGGGGGCGCACCTGCCGCTGACGCGGTGGTTCCACGAACTCCCGGGCGGGGTGCGGCACCTCCCCCTCGCACCGCCCCCGCCCGGGGCCCGGACCCACGAGGAGTGCCATGTCCGGCTCTCTTGAATCCGCGGGCGGTCCGCGGCGTCCGACCGCGCCCTCCGACGGGGAACTCACCCGGCGGCTCAGGAGGGGATACGGCTCGGGCACCGCGGACGAGACCGTGTGCGATCTCCTCTACCGGCGGCACCGGCGGGCCGCCCTCGCGTACGCGCGCACCTGCTGCCGTACCCCGCAGGACGCCGAGGACCTCGTGTCGGAGGCCTTCGCACGGACCTTGCAGGCCGTCCGCTCCGGCGCGGGGCCGCGGGGCCCGTGGCGCGCGTACCTGCTGGCCGTGGTCCGCCACACGGCCGTGCAGTGGAGCGACGGTGACGGCAGGACGCTCCTGACGGCGGACTTCGACAGCTGGTGCCAGCAGGCGGCGGCCGGCGGCGATCCGCAGCGCCGGCTGCTGGCGGGCGAGGACCGCCGGCTGCTGGCCCGCTCCTTCCGGACGCTGCCCGCCCGCTGGCGGGCCGTCCTGTGGCACACCCTGGTCGAGGAGGACTCGCCGCACGAGGTCGCCGCGCTGCTGGGCATCACCCCCAGCGCGGTGACCTCTTTGGCCTTCCGGGCCCGGGAGGGGCTGCGCGAGGCGTACCTCCTCGCGCATCTGGACACCGTGGCCGACGGGCGGTGCGGCCACTACAGCCACATGCTCGGTTCGGCGGTCCGGCGCAGCCCTGCGCGGCAGCCCCGCGGCCTGGTACGCCATCTGGCGGGCTGCGAGGACTGTGCGCGGGCGTACGAGGAGCTGCTGGACCTCAACTCGACGATGCGCGGGGCGGTTGCCGCCGCCTCGTGAGCGGCCGGGGCCCCGCCCCCCCGGGGGGGGGGGGGGGGGGCCCGGCGCCCGCCGCGCCGGGGGTGGCCGGGGTG
>NZ_JBIXJQ010000005.1:152343-620621 GCF_052871255.1 Streptomyces sp. LARHCF249 | reverse complement strand
GGGCCCGGGGGGGGGGGGGCCCCCCCCCGGGGGGGGCGCCGCCCCGGCCCGCGGGTGGGGGGGGCGGGCCCGGCCGCTGCTCCCTGCTCGCCTGTTCTCCTCTGTTTTCGCCTGTGTCACAGGCCGTTGACGCGGGCCATCCGTCCGACGACCACCGGGGTGAAGTCCGCCGTGACCACCCGGGCCGTCCTGCGCCCCACCCGCGAGTGCTGGCGCCGTACCTGGGCCATCAGCCGGCGGCTGCGCAGGGCCATCTCCAGTTCGAACCGGGTGCGGGGGTCCCGCAGTCCGGGCCCGAAGAGCTTCTCCAGCTGGCGCATGCGGTACCGCACGGTCTGCGGGTGCACACTCAGGGCCTTGGCGGCTTCGGGTGCGCCGCCGCCCTCCAGCCAGGCGAGGAGGGTCACTTCCAGGCGCTCGCTCTGGCGCGGGGTCAGGTCCGCCAGCGGGCGGAGCCACCGGGCGGCCAGCGCGTGGGCCAGGGGCTCGTCCTGGAGCAGCAGCAGGGTCGAGAGGTGGTCGTCCACGAAGACGGGTCGGGCGTCCAGACCCGCACGGGCGGGTGTCAGCGCGAGCAGGCGCAGGGCCCAGCGCAGCGAGGACGCGGTGTCCCGGAGCGGTACCGCGTGGCCGACGGCCGCGAACCGGCCGCGCAACGGGAGTTCGAGCGGGGCCCGGGTGTCGGGATCGGGGCTCGGGACCAGCAGGCAGGGGCGGCCCGCGAACGTCCCGGCGAGGGCGTCGTCCAGTACGGTCGCCAGCTGCTGGGCCTCCCCGGGCGCGGCAGGCGCGATGGCCCGTACGGCCACCGGGAGGGGCCAGCCGGCCGCCTCGGCGAGTTCGGCGAGGGAGGTCCCGGAGGCGGTCCGGTCATCGGTGAGGGCTTTGAAGAGGTCCTGCCGCGCCCGGTCTTCGGCGGGCCCGAGGTGCTGCCGCCTCTCGTGCTGTCTTCCCTGCACGACTTCCAGGCCCGCGTGCTGGTGCCCGAGGCCGGTGTCCGCGGGCACGTCCACTTCCTGGTGCGGGGGTTGCTGCCGGCCCTGGCCCTGGCCTCGGCCGTGGCCTTGGTCCTGGTCCTGGTCCTGGTCGTCTGCCTTCTCGCGGTAGCCGAGAGCGGTGAGAAGGGCTTCCTCCACCCGCTGTCTGAACAATTCGTCGTCGATGGCATCGTTGTCATCGATAAGGGCGGAAAATCCCGGAATTCCATGCAGAAGCTCCTCCACTATCTCGGCGGCCAGTGCGGGGAGTTCCCGTCGCAGGACGCGGGTCCACTCGCCGCGGGGGCGGGACCAGATGCGGTTCAGAAGTTCGCACATCGTTTCCTCGTTCGTGCCGGGGTGAGGCCTGTCCGGTTGCGGAGGACAAGCCCGCCGAGGTTGCCTCTCGCGCCAACAGTCCTGCCTGACAAGAGAGTTGTGGCCCCTCGTACTCCCTCTTGGAGGGGTCCGACCCCGTTCGGTCCCGCGGTTTTGCCGTGTTTTTGCCGTCGGGGACGCGTAGGCGGCGGGTGGCGTGGTGGCCTGTCGCAACCTCCGTTGGAGGGGAATCTTCCGGTGTTGTTCGATGCCCCGGAGACGCGGTGCGAGAAATTATCACGTTTCGATAAATCCTGTGGAGGCGCCGTGTAGCTCCACGATGCTTCTGCACTCCGGCCCTAGCTCCTCGGCCGGCGCGGGAATTCCACAGCGCTGCCGGGCACGAGCGACAACGACCCCCGGGTGCCGAGCGCCAGGTGGAGCGCTCGGGGCCCAGGCGCACAGGAGATCTGGATGCCCCTGTCTCAGCCGTACCTACGCCGCTCGCACCGGGCCCGCCGCAGGAGTCGTCACCCGGCGACCGCCCCGGTGGCCCTCGCGGTCATCGCCTCCCTCATCGTGGTCGTCCGCGCGGGCGCCCTGACCCATCTGTGGGACTTCCTCGACTTCGGGGCGGGCGTGCTGTCGCTCGTCTCGCTCACCGCCACCGTCCTGTGGGGGCTGGCGGCCACCGACCGGGTGCTGCTCGGTCCGGGCCACCGGCTGCTCGCCCAGGGCGCGCACCGCGGACTGGCCGTGGCCGGCCTGTGCTTCCTGGCCCTGCACATCTGGGTCAAGGTCGCGGAGGCCCAGACGACCGCCGCCGCCGCGGTGCTGCCGTTCGCGGACGGCGACCGGCCCGTCCTCATCGGACTGGGCACGCTGGCCGGTTACCTCTTCGTGGCCGTCGCGGTCTCCGGCGCGGTGCGCAGCGTGTTCGCGACCAAGAGCCGCTCCCTGTGGTGGCGCGCCCTGCACTTCGGCGCGTATCCGGCCTGGGGCGCGTCCCTGGTGCACGGGCTCAAGGCGGGCCGACCGGGCGGCGCCTGGGTGACGGCGGCGTACGCGCTCTGCCTGATCGGTGTCGCCGCGGTGCTCGTGTTCCGCGTGAAGTCGCGGGCGCGCGGGGGTCGTTCACGGCCCGCTCCCGTTCCGGGGCCGCGTACGGGCACCAGTACGCGCACCGGCACCGGCACCGGCCCCCGCCGCGGTGCCGGCACCGGCGCGGGCGCCGAACCGGGCGCCGGCGGCGGAACGCGGCCGCTCGTATCCCCCGGGCGGGCGCCGCTGCCGCGGCCCGGCCCCCGGGCCTACGCCACGGCCGGCCGGCGAACGCGGATGTACGGCGAGCAGCCGGCCGCCGCGGAGCGGTGGCTGTGACCGGCGAGCCGCGCCCCGGCCTCGGCTGTGTGGGCGCCCCCAGGCTGCTGGCCGGACTCGACCGGCTCCCCCGGCTCGACCGCGCCGCCCATCTCGCCGCGCACGGCACGCTGCCCCGGTTCCGCCCGGACGACCTCGTCCGCCTCGCCGACGACATCGACCTGCGGGGCCGCGGCGGAGCGGGCTTCCCGTTCGCGCGGAAGCTGCGGGCCGTCACCCGCTCGGCCCGGGGGCGGGACGCTCCCACGGCCGTCGTCGTCAACGGCAGCGAGGGCGAGCCGAGTTGCCTCAAGGACACCGCCCTGCTGCTGCACGCTCCGCACCTGGTGCTGGACGGGGCCCTGCTGGCCGCCGCGGCGCTCGGCGCCGACGACGTCGTGGTGGCCGTCACCCGGGCGGACGTGGAGCAGTCGGTACGGGACGCCGTGGCGGAGCGCGGTCCGGCCGGCCGCCGGGTGCGCGTGGCGCGGCTTCCCGAACGCTTCGTCACCGGCGAGGGCACGGCCCTCGTCAGCGGTCTGAACGGCGGTGCGGTGCTGCCGTCCGGCCAGAAGGTGCGGACCAGCGAGCGGGGCCTGGGGGGCGCGCCCACCCTGCTGTCGAACACCGAGACCTTCGCCCAGCTCGGCGTCGCCGCACGGCTGGGCGCGCGGGAGTACCGCTCCACGGGGCTGCCGGCCGAGCCGGGCACGGTCCTGCTGACCGTGGCCGGTTCCACGGTGGTCGAGACGCCGACCGGCTCCTCGCTGCCGTACGTCCTGGAGTTGTGCGGTACGGGCCCGGGGCAGGGTGTCCTGGTGGGCGGCTACCACGGCAGGTGGCTGGACCCGGTGGCCGCGCGCTCCGCGCTGGTGTCCCGGCAGTCCCTGGCGGCCTTCGGCGCGGTGCTGGGGGCGGGGGCGGTACTGCCGCTGCCCGAGGACACCTGCCCGGCCGGCGAGGTGGCGCGGGTGACCCGGTGGATGGCGAAGGAGTCGGCGGGCCAGTGCGGGCCCTGCGTACGGGGGTTGCCCGCGCTGGCCGACGTACTGGACGACGTGGTCCGCGGCGGAGGCGGCGCGGCCCTCGACACGGTCGGGGCGCGCCTGACGGCGGTCCGGGGCCGCGGTGCGTGCAGTCACCCCGACGGCACCTCGCACTTCGTCGCCTCGGCCCTCGCCGCCTTCCCCGACGAGTTCCACGACCACGCGCTCGGCAGCGGGTGCGGCCGGCGGGTGCTGGGGGCGCTGCCCCTGCCGCGCGACGAGAGTCCGGAACGGCTCGTCGTGGACTGGACGCTGTGCAAGGGGCACGGGCTGTGCGTGGACATCCTCCCGGACGTCGTACGGCTCGACGCGGACGGCTATCCGGCCGAGGCCTCCATGCCGGTGCCGGCCCGGCTGCGGCCGAAGGCGCTGCGCGCGGTCCGGCGCTGCCCGGCGCTCGCGCTGCGCATCCAGGACTGATGGCAGTGCACGTCTCAGGACCGTCCCCCGGTTCATTTCTTGGCGCGATCCGACAAATTCCCCGGGAAGGGGGTCCGGCTCGCTCCCGGCCCCGTATCAATTACGGCAGGGACGAACGGAAATGCTGGACCGGACCTGAAGGAGAGATCGTGCGGAAAATGCGTCGGGAGATATGCGCCGGGTCGGCGGCGGTCGCGGTACTGCTGCTGACCGCCGGATGCGGACTCGCCGAGAAACCTCCGGGAAAGGCGAATGCGGTACAGCCGGCGGGTGACAGCAAGAAGATCGGATCCGTGTACGGAGCGGACGGCGGGGACGGCGCGTACGGGTCGGGCTCCGGGGCGGATCCCGCCTACGGGGACAGCGGCGCCGGGGCCGCCCCGGCGGGCGGGGCCGGTGCCGCCGGGAAGAACGGTCCGGCCGGGGAGTTGAAGGTGGCCGAGGTCCCGAACGTGGGCGGCGCGGTCACCGACAGCGAGGGATTCACGCTCTACCGGTTCGACAAGGACACGCCCAAGCCCCCCAAGTCCGCGTGCGAGGGGGACTGCGCCACGGCGTGGCCCCCCGTGGCCGCGGACGACGTCACCGCAGGCGAGGGCATCGACGCGGGCCTTCTCGGCTCGGTCGCCCGGGCCGACGGCACCCGGCAGCTGACCCTCGCGGGCTGGCCCGTGTACCGCTACGCGAAGGACGCGAAGCCGGGGGACGCGCTCGGTGAGGGCGTCGGCGGAACCTGGCACGCGCTGGGAGCGGACGGAAAGCCGGCCGCGGCCGCCGACGGGGCCGCGGCGCAGGGCGCCGGGCTGTCCGTCGCGCAGAACGCCATGCTCGGCGCCATCCTCGCGGACGCGGAGGGCCGCACGCTCTACCGGTTCGACAAGGACAGCGCCTGGCCGATGAAAATCGGCTGCCTCGATGCCTGCCTGGACACCTGGAAGCCCGCCAAGCCGGTGGACAAGTCGAAGGTGTCGGGAATTCCCGCCGAACTCATCGGCTCCGTGAAGCGTCCCGACGGTTCGGAACAATTGACGATCGACTGCTGGCCGGTCTATTCGTTCACCGGCGACAAGGAGCCCGGCGATATCACCGGGCACAACAAGCAGGGTCTCTGGTTCGCCGTGACCGACAAGGGAAAGAAGGCGAAGGCGGCGCACTAGGAAAGGCCCTGGACCCGTGGCGCCCGGGCCCCCTCCCCACCCGGGCGCCACGGCCGCTCCCCCGTCGGCCCGTGAGGAAGAGAGAGCCATGCCGTCGCCGTCAACCGCCCGCCCGCGCCGCCGTGTTCCGCGTGCCGCCGCGCTGGCGCTCGCCGTCCTGTGCGCCGTGCTGCCGACCGGCGGCTGCGCCGGAAGTCCGGCCGCGCATCACGGCCCGCGGGCCCACGAGGGCCGGGCACCGTCCGCCTCGATCGAGGAGATCGCCGCCGCCGTCGGCTGCACCGCCCACGTGGACGTCCAGGCGGAGGAGTTGCGCGAAGGGGGCTGCCAGACCGGGCAGGGCGCCTACCGCATGGTCACCTTCGCCGCGGACGAGGGACTGCGCTCCTGGCTGACCGAGGCCCGGATGTACGGCGGCACCTACCTGGTGGGGAGCCGCTGGGTGGTCACCGCCCCGTCAGCGGACGCCCTGACCGCGCTGCGCGGCCGCATCGGCGGCGCCGTCGAGGCGGGCGCCGCGCACGGCGGCCACCACTGACCGCTCCGCGTCGTCGGGCGGCGGCCGGCGGTCGATCGCCCACAGGAGCGGGCCGCAGAGCGCCGTGGTGAGCAGCGCCATGACGACGAGCGCCAGATGGAGCGCGGGCGTGGTCCACGGGCCGCCCCGGCCGTCGGCCGGCAGGGCCAGGCCGACCAGCACCGCGCCGAACACGTCGGTGAGCCCGAAGTGCCGGGTGGCGCCGGCCGCGGCCTGCCAGCGAGGCCGCCGCGGCGGTGCCCGCGAGCCGCCGCAGCACGAAGACCGCCGGTGTTTCGTGGGCGGCGCCGACCAGGAACACCGCCAGCCCGAAGTGGCCCAGCTCCCCGAGCAGTTCGCGGGCCGGGTGAGCCGGGCCCGCCCCAGCCGGCCCGTTCGGCCAGGAGATCCGGCTCCAGGCGGCGGCGACTAGGTGTACTCGGACGGGGCGGGAGCCGCACCGGCGCGTACGACGGTGGCGTGTCGGCCAGTTGTCCGGATTTCGGCTCGTTCGTGAGATGCACACGCCCCGGCCTTGGGGATGATTCGCCCCTGCCTCCGCATACAACAAGGTGAGCAGGTAAGCGACTTCTCCGAAAGGAACGCCACATCGTGCGCATGAAACGCCTCGCACCGCTGCTCGCCGCCGCCGGACTCATCGCGTCCACCGTGCCCCTGCTGACCGCGGCGCAGGTCTCCGCCGCGACGGCACCGCAGTACCTGAGCCAGCAGCCGTCCTGGCACCGGTGCAGCCCGGACCAGCCGGCCTCGTACGAGTGCGCCACCCTCAAGGTGCCGCTCGACTACCGGCGCCCGCAGGGCTCCACGCTCGACCTCGCGATATCCCGGGTGAAGAGCGAGAACCCCGCGAAGCGGCACGGCGTCATGCTCCTCAACCCGGGCGGTCCGGGCGGTTCCGGCCTCGATCTCCCGCTGATGGCGGGCGAGTTGATGTCCAAGGAGGTGCGGGACCAGTACGACCTCATCGGCTTCGACCCGCGCGGCGTCGGCGCCAGCAGCCCGATCTCCTGCGGGCTCACCGACACCGAGCAGGCCTTCGACCGGCCGTACCGGCCCGAGACCTTCTCCTCCGACGTGACGTGGGCGCGTACGGTCGCCGACAAGTGCCGCGAGAACGCCGGCTCCGTGCTCCCGCACATCACCACCCGCAACACGGCGCGCGACATGGACACCATCCGTGCGGTGCTGGGCGAGCGCAAGGTCTCGTACCTGGGCTACTCGTACGGGACCTATCTCGGCGCGGTGTACTCGCAGATGTTCCCGGAGCGGACCGAACGCTTCGTGCTGGACAGCGGCGTGGACCCGCAGCGCGTCTGGCGCGGCATGATCCAGGTGTGGGCGACGGAGGCGGAGCCCGCCTACGCGCGGTGGACGGACTGGGCGGCCGAGCGGTCGGCCGAATTCGGGCTGGGCGACACCCCGAAGGCGGTGTCCGACACCTTCTGGGCGCTGGTCGCGCGCGCCGACCGGGAGCCGTTCGACTTCGAGGGGCAGAAGGTCAACGGAGACCTGATCCGCTCCGCGCGCGGGGTGTTCTTCTACCCGGCGCAGGCCACTCCGCTGATCGTGGCCCTCAAGGCCGCGGCCGAGGGCAAGCCGCAGCCCGCGGGGCCCGACACGGCCGACCTGAAGCGGCTGCTCACCGGCGAGCGGGCGGCGGCCGAGCCCGCCTCGGACAACGGCACGGCCGTCTTCTGGGCCGTGGTGTGCGGGGACACGGGCAACTGGCCCCGCTACACCGAGCAGTACGAGCGGGACGCTGCGCGGGACAAGGTGGCGTACCCGCTGTACGGGGACTTCGCGTCCAACATCAAGCCGTGCGCCTTCTGGGACCGGCCGGTCGAGTCGGCCACGCCGATGAAGAAGAAGGCGAACGTCCTGACCGTGCAGAACGAGTGGGACTCGCAGACCCCGCTGACCAGCGGCCAGGGCCTGCACCGCGCGCTCAAGGGTTCGCGGATGGTGCTGGTGGCCGGCGGTGAGGGCCACGGCGTGTACCTCACCGACCCCGCCTCGTGTGCCGACGCCCAGGTCAACTCCTACCTGACCACGGGCCGGCTGCCCGCCGAGGACGTGACCTGCCAGACCCCGCCGGCCGCTGCCGAGCGGCAGGACTCCGCGAAGCCGTCGAAGCCGTCGAAGCCGCTGCCGTTCCCGGCCGGCCCCGGCCGGTTCTGACCGCTACCGCTCGTTCTCGAGGGACGCCTCCTCGGCCGCCTTGCTGCGGCGGCCGGAGCCGGGGGCGTCCCTGCGGGCGGCGGGCCACGGGCGCAGCGGCGTCAGCAGGCCGGCGCCGAGGACCAGCAGGCAGAAGGCGCCGGCCGCCAGGCTGACCGCCGGGACCCCGTGGCGGGCGGCCAGCACCGTGAGCACGGCCGCGCCCACCGGGCCCGAGGCGTTGTGCACGGTCCAGAAGGCGGAGGTGACGCGGCCGAGCAGGTGGTCGGGGGTCACCTCCTGACGCAGGGTCATGCTGCACACCCCCGCCAGGGTCAGTCCGAACATGAACACGGCCGCCAGCGCGGCGATCACCGGCACGCTGCGGCTGGCCCCGGTCACCGCCACCGCGACCCCGATCATCGCGACCGAGGCCAGCCAGCAGGGGCCGAAGCCGAAGGTCCGGCGCAGCCGCCCGGCGGTGGCGGCCGCGGCGACGACGCCGGCCCCGCTCACGGCGATCACGTAGCCGACGGTGGCGGCGTCCCGGCCCAGATCGTGTTGGACTCGGTAGATCAGCAGGTCGGTGGCGCCCATGGTGACGAAGGTCAGCAGGGTGAGCAGCACCGTCAGGGGGCGCAGCAGCGGATGCGCCCACAGGAACCGGAAGCCGACCACGAACACCTCGCGGAACACTCCCGCCGCCGGCTCCGCACGGTCGCCCGCGGGCTTGCCGAACCGCACCCACGCCAGGCTGGCGGCGGAGACGAGGAAGGTCGCACCGTCCACGGCCAGCGCCCGCTCCGCGCCCACCCCGGCCGTGAGGAACCCGGCCGCCACCGGCCCGAGGAGGGTCCCGACGGCGAAGGTGCCCATCACCCTGCCGTTGGCGGCGGTGAGGTCCTCGGTACGCACCAGCTGCGGCACGGCCGTCACGTACGCCACGTCGAACAGGGTCGTCAGTACGGTGGCCAGCGCGGTCAGCACGTACAGCAGCCAGACCCGGGGTCCGGCGGCCCACCACACGAGGGGCACCGCGCAGAACAGCACGGCCCGCAGCAGATCGCAGACGATCATCAGCCGCCGGCGGTCGGCCCGGTCCACGACGTATCCGGCGAACATTCCCGTGCCGATGCCGGTGACCCCGGAGATGACGGTGATGAGGCCCATCTGCACGAGGGACCCGGTCGCGTGAAGGACGAGCAGCGGTAGCGCGAGCAGCGAGATGGACCCGCCGAGGACGGACAGCGCCTGACCCAGCAGGAAGACGTTGAAGTCCTTGTTCCGCCTCAGGGGCTCCGCTCGCAGCACACGGGGACGGTATACGACACGGTCAGCCGGTGCCGGTCCTTTGCCGGGGGCCGGGTCCGTACGCCCCGGGCGTCAGGGAGGCGTTAAGAGCGCCCGTGCCCCCGTATGGAGCCCGTCAAAGTGGCTTAGCGGCGAGGTGAAGACAGGGTTGTCTCGTTCTTGGCCGGCCATGTGGCCGATTCGTTTCTTCCCTCTTCCCTCTTCACTCAGGAGCTCGCGATGGCCGATCTGGCCTTCGTCGTCACCACGGTCGCGGTGTTCGCGCTGGTGGCTCTCATCGCCCGGGGGGTGACCAAGCTGTGAACGCCGAAAACGTCGTCGGCCTCGTCGTGGCCGTCTCCCTGCTCGGATACCTCGTCCTCGCCCTCGTGTATCCGGAGAGGTTCTAGCCACCGATGAGTCCCGTTCTCGCTGGTGTGCTCCAGCTCCTCGCGCTGATCGCCGCGCTCGCGCTGGCCTACCGCCCGCTGGGCGACTACATGGCCCGCGTCTACTCCTCGGAAAAGCACTACACGCCGGAGAAGTGGATCTACAAGGCCATCGGCGCCGACCCCGCCGCAGAGATGCGCTGGCCCGCCTACGTGCGCGCGGTCCTCGCCTTCTCCGCGGTGAGCGTCCTCTTCCTCTACGCCCTCCAGCGGGCGCAGGGGGTCCTGCCGGGCTCGCTCGGCTTCTCCGCGATCGACCCGGACCAGGCGTTCAACACCGCCGCCTCCTTCGTCGCCAACACCAACTGGCAGTCGTACGCGGGCGAGCAGGCCATGGGCCACGTCGTGCAGACCGGCGGCCTGGCGGTACAGAACTTCGTCTCCGCCGCCGTCGGCATGGCCGTCGCCGCCGCCCTCGTACGGGGCTTCGCGCGCTCGCGCACCGGTGAACTCGGCAACTTCTGGGCCGATCTGGTCCGCGGTGTCTTCCGCATCCTGCTGCCGATCTCGGTGATCGGCGCGATCGTCCTCGTCGCGTGCGGTGCGATCCAGAACTTCTCAGGGATTCACGAGGTCGGACAGTTCCTGGGCGGGACCCAGCAGTGGAACGGCGGGGCCGTGGCCTCGCAGGAGGTCATCAAGGAGCTGGGTACGAACGGCGGCGGCTACTTCAACGCCAACTCCGCCCACCCCTTCGAGAACCCGACCCCCTTCTCCAACCTCTTCGAGATATTCCTGATCCTGGTCATCCCGTTCGCGCTGACCCGCACCTTCGGCAAGATGGTCGGCAGCGTGAAGCAGGGCTACGCGATCCTCGCGACGATGGCGACCATCTGGATCGGTTTCACCGCGCTGATGATGTGGACGGAGTTCGCCCACCACGGCCCGGCCTTCGACGTCTCCGGCGGGGCCATGGAGGGCAAGGAGACCCGCTTCGGGATCGGCGCTTCGGCGATCTTCTCGGTCGCGACCACGCTCACCTCGACCGGGGCGGTCAATTCCTTCCACTCCTCGTACACGGGACTGGGCGGCGGCATCCAGCTGCTGGGCATGCAACTGGGCGAGATCGCGCCCGGCGGTGTCGGCTCCGGCCTCTACGGCATGCTGATCATGGCGATCATCGCGGTGTTCATCGCCGGCCTCATGGTCGGCCGGACCCCGGAGTACCTCGGCAAGAAGATCGGCACCCGCGAGATCAAGTTCGCGGCCTGCTACATCCTGATCACCCCGGCCCTCGTCCTGGGCTTCACCGCCGCGGCGATGGCGCTGGACACCCCGGCGCACTCGATGACGAACACCGGAGCGCACGGCTTCTCCGAGATCCTCTACGCCTACACCTCGGGTGCCAACAACAACGGCTCCGCGTTCGCGGGCCTGAACGCCGACACGCAGTGGTTCAACAGCACCATCGGCATCGCGATGCTGCTCGGCCGCTTCCTGCCGATGGTGTTCGTGCTGGCGCTGGCGGGCTCGCTCGCCGGGCAGAAGCCGGTCCCCGCCACGGCAGGAACCCTGCGCACCGACAAGCCGCTCTACGCGGGCCTGCTCGTCGGCACCATCCTCATCATCACCGGACTGACCTACTTCCCCGCGCTGGCGCTGGGACCGCTCGCCGAAGGGCTCGCGTCATGAGCACCATCACCCCGACCCGCGCACCGCACGAAGACGTCCCGACCGGTCACAAGCCGGGCGTCGGGCGCGTCGGCGGCGGCCTGTTCGACCCCGAGGCGCTGCTGAAGTCCTTCCCCGACGCGGTGCGCAAGCTCGACCCGCGCGTCATGGTCAAGTCGCCGGTCATGTTCGTCGTCCTGGTCGGCTCGGTCGTCACGACCGCCCTGGCGATCACGGACCCGACGGACTGGTTCGGCTGGGCGATCACCGCCTGGCTGTGGCTGACCACGATCTTCGCGAACCTGGCGGAGGCCGTCGCGGAGGGCCGCGGCAAGGCCCAGGCGGACACCCTGCGCAGGGCCAAGACCGACTCCGTCGCGCGCCGCCTGACCGAGGACGGCACGAGCGAGGAGCAGGTCCCCGGCACCGACCTGCGCATAGGCGACCTGGTGGTCTGCGAGGCCGGCGACATCATCCCCGGCGACGGCGACGTCGTCCAGGGCGTGGCCTCGGTGGACGAGTCCGCGATCACGGGCGAGTCAGCACCGGTCATCCGCGAGTCCGGCGGCGACCGGTCCGCGGTCACCGGCGGGACGAAGGTCCTCTCGGACCGGATCGTCATCAAGATCACGACGAAGCCCGGCGAGACCTTCATCGACCGCATGATCGCCCTCGTCGAGGGCGCGGCACGGCAGAAGACCCCCAACGAGATCGCGCTGAACATCCTGCTCGCCTCGCTGACGATCGTCTTCCTGCTCGCCGTGGTCACGCTGCAGCCGTTCGCGATCTACGCGGATGCCAAGCAGTCCATGATCGTGCTGACCGCCCTGCTGGTCTGCCTCATCCCGACCACCATCGGGGCGCTGCTGTCCGCGATCGGCATCGCGGGCATGGACCGCCTGGTCCAGCGCAACGTCCTGGCCATGTCCGGCCGTGCGGTGGAGGCGGCCGGCGACGTGTCGACGCTGCTGCTCGACAAGACCGGCACCATCACCCTCGGCAACCGCCGGGCCTCCGAGTTCGTGCCGGTCAAGGGCACCACCGCGGCCGAGCTCGCCGACGCCGCCCAGCTCTCCTCCCTCGCGGACGAGACCCCCGAGGGCCGTTCCATCGTCGTCCTGGCGAAGGAGAAGTACGGTCTGCGCGAGCGCCACCAGGGCGAGTTGGCCCACGCCGCCTGGGTCCCGTTCACCGCCCAGACCCGTATGTCGGGTGTGGACGCGTACGGGACGAAGACCCGCAAGGGCGCGGCCGCTTCGGTCATCGCCTGGGTCACCGAGCAGGGCGGCCGGGTCTCCGATGACGCCGGCCTGCTCGCCGACAAGATCTCCGAGGCCGGCGGCACGCCGCTGCTGGTGGCGGTCCACGACGAGAAGGGCGCCCGGGTCCTGGGTGTCATCCACCTCAAGGACGTCGTCAAGGAGGGCATGCGCGAGCGGTTCGACGAACTGCGCCGCATGGGCATCAAGACCGTCATGATCACCGGTGACAACCCGCTCACCGCCAAGGCCATCGCCGAAGAGGCGGGCGTAGACGACTTCCTCGCCGAGGCCACGCCCGAGGACAAGATGGCCCTCATCAAGCGGGAGCAGGCCGGCGGCAAGCTCGTCGCGATGACCGGCGACGGTACGAACGACGCCCCGGCGCTCGCGCAGGCCGATGTCGGCGTGGCGATGAACACCGGTACCTCGGCCGCCAAGGAGGCCGGGAACATGGTGGACCTGGACTCCAACCCGACCAAGCTCATCGAGATCGTCGAGATCGGCAAGCAGCTCCTCATCACCCGGGGCGCCCTGACGACCTTCTCCATCGCCAACGACGTCGCGAAGTACTTCGCGATCATCCCCGCGATGTTCGCCGTGGTCTACCCGGGCCTGGACAAGCTCAACATCATGGGCCTGACCTCCCCGAACTCCGCGATCCTCTCCGCGGTCGTCTTCAACGCGCTGATCATCATCGCGCTGGTCCCGCTGGCCCTCAAGGGCGTCCGGTACCGGCCCGCCAGCGCCGACAAGATGCTCCGCCGCAACCTCGGGATCTACGGGCTCGGCGGCCTCGTCGCCCCCTTCATCGGCATCAAGATCATCGACATGCTCATCTCGCTCATCCCCGGGCTCGTCTGAATCAGGAACGTGCTGACCCGTCATGAACAACTCCGCAGGGAACACCGCGCGCCTGATCGGCGCCGGCCTCCGAGCCCTTCTCGTTCTGACCGTGATCTGCGGGGTCCTCTACCCGCTCGCCGTCACCGGGATCGCCCAGGCCCTCTTCGACAACAAGGCCAACGGCTCCGAGATCAAGGACAAGGACGGCCGGGTCGTCGGCTCCTCACTCATCGGCCAGACCTACAACCTGCCGAAGCAGAACCCGGACGACCCGGATGAGGCCGCGAGGCCGGACCCGAAGTGGTTCCAGCCGCGTCCCTCCAACGGCCTCGGCTCCAACAGCGTCAACACGCAGTACTCGCTGATCCTCTCCGGCGCCACCAACCGGTCCGCAGACAACGGCGCCGTCGGCGGCACGTGCACCGAGGACGCCGAGGAGGGCACCCTCTGCGCCCAGGTGATCGCCGCCAAGGACGCCGTCGCCGCCGGCAACTCCACCGCCGGCCACCAGGTCGAGCCGGAGGACGTACCGGCCGACGCCGTCACCTCCTCCGGCTCGGGCCTGGACCCGGCCATCTCCCCGGAGTACGCCGAGCTCCAGGTCCACCGGGTCGCCGAGCAGAACAGGCTCGACGTCGAGCAGGTCGAGAAGCTCGTCGCGGACCACACCACCGGCCGCACCTTCGGCTTCATGGGCGAGCCCCGCGTCAACGTCCTCGAACTCAACATCGCGCTCGAGGCCCTGGCCAAGAGCTGACCTTCCACACCGCACGGCCCGGAGCCCGCGGGGCCCGGGACGGGAGGGGGCGGACGGCGGGGCGGATCACGATGGCCCTGAGGGTCTGCACCACGCGACGCGTCGGCCCGGCTGTTCTCGCAGCCGGGCCGACGCGCGTATGTCATCCGGTGTGCGCCACCCGCTCGCGCCACCAGTCCAGGGTCGCCTTGACCTGCTGGTCGAGGGGGGTGGCACGCACGGTGAACGCCGCTTCGTAGGCGCTGGAATCGACGACGAACGGACGGTCGAACTGGTAGCGGATCTCCTTCAGTTCGCGGAGCAGCGGGGAGAAGACCGAGGCCACGGCCAGAACGGCCGGCGGCAGCCTGCGCACCGCGACCGGGGCCGTCCCCGCCTGGGCGGCGAGGCGGTCGACCATCTCCCGGACGGACCGCGCGGGCTCCGTCGGGACGTGCCAGGCCCGTCCCCAGGCCCGCTCCTCGCCCGCGACCTCGACCAACGCCCGGGCCACGTCGGGGAGATAGGTCCAGCTGTGCGGAGCGTCCGGGTTTCCGAGGGTGGAGACCGGCTTGCCGCGCAGCAGCGGCGGCACGACCCGAGCGGCCAGATGGCCGCCCTCGGTGACGCCGGGCCCGAAGAAGTCCGAGGCGCGCACCTCGACCGCCCGGATTCGCCCCTGTTCGTGCAGCGTCCGCGCCTGCTCCCACGCCGCGGCGCGCACCCGCCCCTTGGGGCCGGTCGCCGCGAGCGGCAGCCCCTCGGTCAGGGGGCCGGCCACCGGACCGTACCCGTAGAGGTTGCCCAGCATGACCAGTACGGCCCCGGTGGCCTCGGCCGCCGCGCAGGCCGAGGCGCTCAGCGGCGGCCATGCGCCGGCCCAGCGGTGGTAGGGCGGCGCGGCGCAGCTGTAGAGCGCGGCTGCGCCCTTCGCGGCCTCGGTCAGCCGCTCGGAGTCCCTCGCGTCCAGCGCGACATGTTCGATCCCGGGCTCCGGAGTGCGGCCCGAAGCGGTGACGACCCTTACCGCGTGGCCCTGTTCGGCGAGCAGCCGAGCGGTGGCGGCGCCGGCGGGTCCAAAACCTACAACGACATGAAAGCTCACCTGCGCACACTAACGCGAGGGGGCGGGAGCGGTGGTGGCGGTCCCCCGCCCCGCCCGCCCGGCCGGTTGCCCGCCGGAGCCGCCGAGGCGCCGGCCGCGCGCTCGCCGTCGACGAGAACAGCGGCCTGTTCGTGCCGTACCCGGTCGCGGATCGGCCGAACCGATCCGACTACCGCCGGGTGACGGGGACGTTGCTGGTGACGGCGCCGTCCGTGCCGGAGACCGTGACCGCGTGGCGGACTCCGTCCGGTCCGAGTACGACGGCCAGCCAGGCGCTGCCGCCGCCCTCCTGGGCGACCACGCGGATGCTCTCCACCTTGCCGCCGTCCACGGCCCCGGCCGCCTTGTCGGCCGCCGTTCCGATCGCCAGCGACGGCAGGGGCGCCGGGGCCGCCTTCGCGGAGCCTCCCGGACCCGCTTCTCCGGCGCCCGGCTCCGGGGCCGCCTCCCTCATCTCCCGCATCTCCTTCAGGGCCTTCGGGTCCATGGGGTGCTGGGAGTCCTTGAAGTGCCGGGGCCCGCCGAACGCGCGCTCGCCGTGCTCTCCGTGCTCGCCGCCGCCTGCGGGGCCGCGCCGCTTCCCGCCCTCGTGGTCGGCCTCGGCCCAGGCGAAGCGGGGACCGGCCATCCGCGCGTCGTGGTGCTGGTCCACGGCCACCGCCACCGCCGTACCGCCGACGATCACCACGGCCGCGCCCAGCGCCGCCCAGCGGGCGCCCTTGCTCCGGGGCACCAGACGCCCCAGGTCCACGCGCTTGCGCGGCGCACCTGCCTCCGGGGCGTTCACGGGCGGCGTGGGCTGCTCGGGCCGCGCGGGCTGCTCGGACGGCGGGAAAGACTCAGACATACCGGTACTCCTCAGGCACAACCGGGCACGGCACCCGGCTCGTTGCAGAGCATGCGGAGCGGATGCTGAAGCCCACCTGAAGTCAGCTGAAGACCTCTTCAGCCGGCCGCGGACCGGGCCTGAGACCCTGGTCGGCATGCGCGTACTGGTGGTGGAGGACGAACGGCGGCTGGCCGTGGCCCTGCAGCGGGGACTCCAATCGGAGGGCTTCTCCGTGGATGTGGCCCACGACGGGCTCCAAGGGCTGTGGATGGCCACCGAGCACGACTACGACCTGATCGTGCTCGACATCATGCTGCCCGGCCTGAACGGCTACCGGGTCTGCGCGCGGCTGCGCGCCGCCGGGAACGAGTCCGGGATCCTGATGCTCACGGCGAAGGACGGCGAGTACGACGAGGCGGAGGCCCTGGACACCGGCGCCGACGACTTCCTGTCCAAGCCCTTCTCCTACCTCGTCCTGGTCGCCCGGCTGCGCGCGCTGGCCCGGCGCACAGGCCGCCGCGGCCCGCAGATCATGCGCTTCGGCGATCTGGTGCTGGACCCGGCCCGGCACAGCTGCTCCCGCGGTGACACCGAGATCCGGCTGACGGCCAGGGAGTTCGCGGTCCTGGAATACCTGGCGCGGCGCCCCGGCGAGGTGGTGCCCAAGCGGGAGATCCTGGAGCAGGTGTGGGACATCGCCTTCGCCGGCGATCCCAACGTGGTCGAGGTCCACATCAGCGCCGTACGCCGCAAGATCGACGCGCCGTTCGGCCGCGCCGCCCTGGAGACCGTACGCGGCGCGGGCTACCGGCTGGCGGCCGACGGTGGCTGAGCCCGCACTGCCCCGCCGCCGGTTCCGACACCTGGACGGCCTGCGCGGCCTGATCCAGCGGGGTCCGCTGCGCCGCCTGTGGCCCACGACCGTCCGGGCCCGCGCCACCGTCGGCGCCGTCGCGGTCGTCGCCGCGGCCCTGGCCCTGGCCTCCTTCGCCCTCCTCGGACTGCTGGAGGCCAATCTGCTGCGCAACGCCGAGCGCGACGCCGCTCGGCAGGCCGAGACCGTCGCCCGGCTGGCGGCCTCCGGGGACCTCGAGACGATGCGGCCGACCCTGCACGGCGTCGAGTTCGTCCAGGTGGTGAACGCCCGCGGCCGGGTCCTGCGCGCCTACCCGAACCTGGCCGGGGACTTCCCGCTCGCCCCCGTCAAACCCCTGCGGCCCGGGAAGGAATCCCACACCTGGCAGACCGGCCCGCTCGGCGGCGAGCACCGCCAGCGGGTCGTGCAGGTCACCACCGAGACCCCGCAGGGCATGGTCACCGTCTTCGTGGGGACCTCGCTGCGCGATGTGGACGCGGCCGACGACACCACCGCCGCCGCGCTCGCGGTCGGCGGTCCGCTGCTCCTCGCCACCGTCGCCTTCGTCACCTGGAGGGTCACCGGCCGGGCGCTCGCACCGGTCGAGGCGATCCGCGCCGAGGTCGCCGGGATCAGCGACCGGGACCTGCACCGCCGGGTCCCCGTACCGCCCACCCATGACGAGGTGGCCCGGCTGGCGCAGACGATGAACACCACCCTGGACCGGCTGGAGTCCGCCGGAATCCGCCAGCGCCGGTTCATCGCGGACGCCTCCCACGAACTGCGCAGCCCCATCACGGTGCTGCGCACCCAGCTGGAGGTGGCCCTGGCCGTCCGGGACCCGGAACTGTGGCCGGAACTGATCAGCGGCGCGCTCCAGGACATCGAGCGGCTCCAGCAGCTCTCCTCGGACCTCCTGCTGCTCGCCCGGATCGACGCCGCCCAGCCGATGGCCTCGGCCCGGCTGGACCTGGGCGCCGTGGTCCGCGACGCCGTGGAAGCCCGCCTCGGGGACCGCGTGCCCGTGCGCACGGAGCTGGCGGCCGGCATCCGGGTGGAGGGCAGCGAACTGTGGCTGGCCCGCGTGGTCACCAACCTGGTCGACAACGCCCAGCGGTTCGCCGCCCGGCGGGTGGACGTCGTCCTGCGCACCACCGGCGGACCGTACGGCCGGACCGCCGTGCTGGAGGTGACCGACGACGGCCCCGGGATCCCACCGGGCGTCCGGGAACGGGTCTTCGAGCGCTTCACCCGCCTCGACGACGCCCGCAGCCGCGACCACGGCGGGGCCGGCCTGGGCCTCGCCATAGCCCGGGACCTGACCGCCCACCACGGCGGCACCCTCACCGCCGGGGACTCCCCGCGGGGAGCCCGGCTGGTGGTCCGGCTGCCGGTGGCGAACGGGGCCGGGGGCGGGGCCGCGGAAGGGGATCAGCCCAGCAGGGCGTAGACCGTGGAGGCGGTTGCGGCGGGCTCCGCGGCTCCTTCGGGGGTCATGGTGATGTCGGCGAAGGCCATCCGCCGGCCGAGCTTGGTGACCCGTACGCGGATCAGGACGTCGGCGCCGGTCACCGGGCGCTGGAAGCTCGTCGACTGCTGGACGGTGGTCATGGGCCCGTACGCGCCGCGCGCACTGGAGATCGCGATGACGGTGGCGGTGTCGGCGGCCGCCATCAGGGCCTGGCCGGAGAGGCCGCCGCCGTCCCGGGCCAGGGTGTCGGACCAGGGCAGCCGCAGCACGGCGTGCCGTTCGCCGGTCTCCTGGACGCTCAGGCCCAGGGCGAGCACCCAGGGGGCGAAGTTGTCGGCGAGGATCTTGTCTGCGTCTGCGGGTGAGAACGTCACCGGGAGATTGTGGCGGCCCGGCCGGACCGCCACAATCCCTTTCGTTCGGACCGTTCAGGTGCTACAGGCTTGCGGCCAGTTCGGTGCCCTGGCGGATGGCCCGCTTGGCGTCGAGTTCGGCGGCCACGTCGGCGCCGCCGATCAGGTGCGCCTCGACACCGGCCGCGCGCAGCGCCTCGTACAGGTCGCGGCGCGGCTCCTGCCCGGTGCACAGGACGACGGTGTCGGCCGGTACGAGCCGCTGCTCGCCGTCGACGGTGATGTGCAGGCCCTCGTCGTCGATGCGGTCGTACGCGGCCCCGGCGACGGAGACCACTCCGCGGTGCTTGAGCTCCGCCCGGTGGATCCAGCCGGTGGTGGTGCCCAGGCCGGCGCCGACCTTGGTCGCCTTGCGCTGGAGCAGGTGGACCTGGCGCGGCGGTGCGGGGCGCTCGGCGGCGGTGAGTCCGCCGGGGCCGGTGTACGAGGTGTCCACGCCCCAGTGGCGGAAGTAGACGGCCGGATCCTGGGAGGCGCCCTCACCGCTGTCGGTGAGGTACTCGGCGACGTCGAAGCCGATGCCGCCGGCGCCGACGACGGCGACGCGCTCGCCGACGGGGGCGCCGTCGCGCAGCACGTCGAGGTAGCTGACGACGTTGGCGTGGTCCACGCCCTCGATGTCCGGGGTGCGGGGGGTGACTCCGGTGGCGACGACGACCTCGTCGTAGCCCTGGAGCGTCTCCACGTCGGCGCGGGTGTTCAGGCGGACCTCCACGCCGCTCTCCACGAGCTGGTGGCCGTAGTAGCGGATGGTCTCCTCGAACTCCTCCTTGCCGGGGATGCGGCGGGCGATGTCGAGCTGGCCGCCGATGTGGCCGGAGGCCTCGAAGAGGGTGACGGCGTGGCCGCGGCCGGCGGCGGAGACCGCGCAGGCGAGTCCGGCCGGGCCGGCGCCGACCACGGCGACGCGCTTCTTCAGCTTCGTCGGGGAGAGCACGAGCTCGGTCTCGTGGCAGGCGCGCGGGTTGACCAGGCAGCTGGTGATCTTGCCGCTGAAGGTGTGGTCGAGGCAGGCCTGGTTGCAGCCGATGCAGGTGTTGATGGTCTCGGAGCGGCCGGCCGCGGCCTTGGCGACGAAGTCGGCGTCGGCGAGGAAGGGCCGGGCCAGCGACACCAGGTCGGCGCGGCCGTCGGCGAGCAACTCCTCGGCGATCTCCGGGGTGTTGATGCGGTTGCTGGTGACGAGCGGGACGGATACCGCACCCATCAGCCGCTTGGTGACCCAGGTGTAGGCGCCGCGCGGCACGGAGGTGGCGATGGTCGGGATGCGGGCCTCGTGCCAGCCGATGCCGGTGTTGATGATGGTGGCGCCGGCCGCCTCGATCTCCTTGGCGAGGTGGACGACCTCGTCCAGGGTGGAGCCGCCGGGGATCAGGTCGAGCATGGAGAGGCGGTAGATGACGATGAAGTCCTCGCCGACGGCCTCGCGGGTGCGCCGGACGATCTCCAGCGGGAAGCGCACGCGGTTCTCGTACGCGCCGCCCCAGCGGTCGGTGCGCTTGTTGGTCGCGGCGGCGATGAACTCGTTGATCAGGTAGCCCTCGGAGCCCATGATCTCGACGCCGTCGTAACCGGCGAGCTTGGCGAGGCGGGCGGCGCGGACGAAGTCCTCGACGGTCCGCTCGACCTCGATGTCGGTGAGCTCGTTCGGCACGAAGGGGCTGATGGGAGCCTGGAGGGCGCTGGGGGCGACCAGGTCCTTGTGGTAGGCGTAGCGGCCGAAGTGGAGGATCTGCATCGCGATCTTCCCGCCCTCGGCGTGCACCGCCTCGGTGATCACCCGGTGCTCGGCCGCCTCGTCCTCGGTGGTGAGGCGGGAGCCGCCCTCGAAGGGGCGGCCGGCGTCGTTCGGGGCGATGCCGCCGGTGACGATCAGGCCGGCGCCGCCGCGGGCGCGCTCGGCGTAGAAGGCGGCGAGGCGCTCGAAGCCGCCCTGGTGCTCTTCGAGGCCGGTGTGCATCGAGCCCATGATCACGCGGTTCGGCAGCGTGGTGAATCCGAGGTCCAGCGGGCTCAGCAGGTGCGGGTACCGGCTCTGGGACATGGGGGGCGCCTCCTCGCGCGGGGGTGATGACCCTGTTCTAGCGAGGGGAAAGCAGTTTTGCAACTAAGTGCATAACCCGGCGGCGGCGGTCCGCCCCGAAACCGCGGCGCCCCCGGGCCCGGCCCGCTCCCCCTGTGGCGGAGTTCACGCCGCCACAGCGGGCACGGGTCGTCGGACCCTAGGGCAGGACCTTGCCGACGCCGCCCAGGGCCTGGGTGGCGCGCTGGCTGATCTGCCACAGCTGGCCTTCACGGTTGCTGACGTAGATCCAGCCGTTGACGGTGTCCAGCGCGAGGCCCTCGCAGGTCCCCAGACCGGTGGCCACCACGCGCTGCGCGCCGTCCGCGAGGGTGATCTCGTGCAGGCGCCCGCCGTTCAGGTGGTCGATGGTGTAGGCCCGGCCGGCGCCGTCGAGGGCCACGCGGATGGTGCTCGCCCCGGTGAGGCTGGTCACGACGCGGTAGGTGCGGGCGGCCAGGTCGACCTCGTACAGGTGGCCGCCGTGGTCCTTGCGTCCGACGTACGCCTTGCCCCGCCCGTCCAGCTCCACTCCGCCGGTGCCCTGCCCCAGGGCTGGGGCGATCGCCTGCTTCTGTCCGCCCTGCAGGTCGACGGCGAACAGCTGCCCGTCGAGCCAGCTGGCGACATAGGCCTTGCCCGCCGCGTCGAGCGCGACGCCGTACGCGTACGGTACGTCGGCGACCTTGCGGAAAGTGCCCTTCTGCAGGTCCACCGCGAGCAGGCGCGCACCGCTGTAGTCGGCGATGTACGCCGTGCCGCCCTGGCTGTCCACCCGCACATCGCCGACCTCGCCCAGGGCGCTCGCGACCACGCGCTGGGCGCCGGTGCCGACCTTCACCGCGTACAGCTTCTGGCCGCCCCGGTCGGCGACGTACACCGTGTTCGACGACGGGTCGACCGCCAGGCCTTCGGACGTTCCCAGACCCGTCGCGATGAGGGCGTGGCTCTTCTTCTTGCCGATGAGCTCCGACAGGTCTTCGAGCTTCGGCATGTCCGCCTCGCCGATGCTCACCTGCGGCGGTCCGAAGGCCTTCGTGCCGGCCGAGGCCATGGCGGAGGCCGAGCCAGGGTCTTCGGAGACCTGGCGCTGCGCGGCGGCCATGCCCTGGGCGTTCTGGAAGAGCGGGCCCAGGAAGCCCATGACGTCGAACGCCCCGTGCGCGGTCTGGCGCACGAGCCACGGGTCCCGCTCGCTCTCCAGCTTGCGCACGGCCTCCGAGACGTCCCCGGCTCCCGGAGTGTCCTTGCCCAGCGCCTGAGCGGACTTGTCGGCGGAACCGGCCTCGTCCCCGCCGTTGTCAAAGATGTTCTTGAAGGACATGAATTCCCCTCCCGAGCCCTTAGAGGGGCTGCTTCTGGTTCTGGTAGTCGAGCACTTCCGGCTGGAAAACCCGGTGTTCTCCGGTACGGACAGCGACGATCTCGGCCGTCCCCTTCTGCAGGAACCGCTTTCCCTCGTCGGCCAGGTCGAAGCGGGCGGCATCGAGGGCGGATTCGCCGAGTTTCCAGGCGATGACCCTGGAGTGTTTCGGGCCGGGGGCCTTCGACGGAGTCTCGGCCACCTCCACCGGCTCGGGATAGTACAAGGCGACCCAGCCGCCGAAGGTGACGGGGAATTCATAGTCGAACTGGCGGATCTGGCGACGCGTCGTGGCCATCACGTCCGCCCGGCTCATGACTTCGAAGCTGACCGACGACTGGTGCTTCCATTCGGTGGTCAGGGAACCACTGACGGATCCGGTGATCCCGAGCAGGAGTTCTCCCCACAACTCCCCTGTGCCGGTGACGGAACTCGTGGCCGTGGTGTTGCCCGTCGCCTCCGTCTGGGACTCCGTGTTGACGCCCTGGTTGTCCTTGCTGTTGAGGAGGGTGGTCTTCTGGTACTGCTTCATCTCCATGCTCTTCGCGAGCTGCTGCTGGAGCGATGCGATGGACTTCGCCCCGAAGGTGAGCTTCACCTCCCCTTGGAGCGACCAGCTGATCGTGTTCGAGATCGAGAATTCGACCGTGTCCGTCACGGTGATTTTGATCGGGTCGGTTCCGTTGATGTACGTCTGCTTGGAGATCATGTCGGGAGGGGGCTGCTGGATGTCGCTCCGCTCCTCGACAACCGGTACGCCGACATTCATGAACGCGCGCCAGCCGCGCTCCTGCGCGGTCGCCTCTTCCTCGGGGAAGCCGCCGTAGCGCACCTTGTTCAGGGAGAACCCGATCGGGTCTATCTGCTTGCCCCCGCCCTGGGGGGTCCGCTTGAATTTGTTCCGCAACTGGTTCCGCTGGAGGATGCCCGCGGCCCTGGCCGCGACGTCGAGTTCCTCCTGGTTCCGCGTGGTCAATGGGTGGCGCATGAAAACGTCGTTGATGTAGGCGGTGCCTACTTCGTTCCTCATACTGCTGTCGCCCATGTTCTTCAGCCCTCCCTGTGTCGCCGATCGGTGACGCTACGCATCCGGCAGCTGATGATCATCAGGCCGAACTCGCCACCGGGCGACAACCGGACAGACGCCGCTGACCAGGCACTTGATCCCGCTCGGCCGGCGCGTCCGCGCGTCGGGCCACTGTCCCGGGAAAACCATTTCCTTGATCTTCGGGGCCAAGATCAACAAGTGCGGTGCCGCGGCCGTCGGGACGGCGCGGCACCGCCGGTGTCCGGAACTACGCTGCGTGGCCGCCCAGGCGCCGCTGGACCACATTTTCCGGCTCGAACTGGTCTCGGCCGTATGTTCGACTCCGTTGGGGATGCCTTGACGACAGACCTTGGGGCCGATCAGGCACGGCGCAGGCGCACCGTCACGATCTGGAACGGGCGCAGCCGCAGGGCGACCGTGCCGTCCGGGGACGGGGTGGCGACGGCGTCGCCCGGCAGGGGGCGCTCGAGGAGGTCGCTCTCGACCGCCGCCGTGACCGGGAAGCCCGGCGCGAGGGCGGCCTCGGCACGGCCGCCGCGGGACTCGTAGAGGCGGACGATCACGTCGCCGCCGCGGTCCTCGGCGAGTTTGACCGCCTCGACGACCACCGCGTCGTTGTCCACGGCCAGCAGCGGGGCGACCGGGCCCGCGCCGTTCACCACCCGCTCCGGCAGGTTGAGCGCGTGGCCCTCGCGGACCGCGTCCCCGATCCCCGCACCCGGCGCCAGCGCGAACCGCAGGGTGTGGGCGCCCTGGTCGGTCTCCGGGTCGGGATAGCGGGGCGCGCGCAGCAGGGAGAGCCGGATCGTGGTGGTCTGGCCGCCGTCGGCCCGCATGTCGCGGGTCACGTCGTGCCCGTAGGTGGACTCGTTGAGCAGGGTGACCCCCCAGCCGGGCTCCTCCGCGTGGATCCAGCGGTGGGCGCAGATCTCGAACTTGGCCGCCTCCCAGGAGGTGTTGGTGTGGGTGGCCCGGTAGACGTGCCCGAACTGGGTTTCCGAGGCGGACCGTTCGGCCTTCACGTCCAGCGGGAAGGCCGCCTTGAGGAACTTCTCCGTCTCGTGCCAGTCCACGTCCGTGACGATGTCCAGCGTCTTGGCCCCGCACCGCAGGGTGAGCGACTGGACCGCCGTCGAGGAGCCGAAGGAGCGGGTGACCCGGACGGTGACGGCCGAGGGGCCGCTCTCGGTGACCTCCATGGCGTCCAGGGCGACCAGGTCGGTGACCTTGTTGCGGTAGAACGCGTCGATGTCCCAGGCGTCCCACATGTTCGGGAAGTCGGGGTGGATCTGGAGCAGGTTCGCCGCGCCGCCCGGCGCGACCGCCTCGCGGCCCGCCTCCAGGTCGTACGCGGAGACGACCAGCCCGCGGCCGTCGATCTCCACCAGCAGCCGGCCGTTGGCCAGGACGTGGCCGCCGCCGTGGCGCTCCTCCACCGTGACCGGCTGTCCCGCCCCGGCCGGAACGCCCGCACCGCCGGCCGGGATGCCGCGCCGGGCGTGCGGGGCGCAGTTGAAGACCAGGGCCTGCCCGCCCTCCCCCGCCAGTGCCGTCTGCGCGGCCAGGGTGATCCCCTGGAGCTCCTCGCGCACCGACCGGTACGTCTCGCGCGCCTCGCGGTGCACCCAGGCGATGGAGGAGCCGGGCAGGATGTCGTGGAACTGGTGCAGCAGCACCGTCTTCCAGATCCGCTCGAGGTCCTCGTACGGGTAGGCGTACCCCGGTACCCGCACCGCGGCGGTGGCCGCCCACAGCTCGGCCTCGCGCAGCAGCGATTCGCTGTGCCGGTTGCCCTGCTTGGTCTTGGCCTGGGAGGTGTACGTGCCGCGGTGCAGCTCCAGGTAGAGCTCGCCGGCCCAGACGGGCGCGTCCGCGTACTCGGCATGGGCCTTCTCGAAGAAGGCGTCCGGCCGCTCGACCTCGACCCGCGGGGAGCCTTCGAGGTTCCGCTGGCGCTTGGCGCGGGCCAGGTGTTCCCGGGTGGGCCCGCCACCGCCGTCGCCCCACCCGAAGGGCACCAGCGAGCGCGAACCGCGGCCCTTCTCCTGGTAGTTGCGGGCGGCGTGTGCCAGCTGGGCACCGCCCAGGTCGGAGTTGTAGGTGTCGACGGGCGGGAAGTGGGTGAAGACCCGGGTTCCGTCGATGCCCTCCCACCAGAAGGTGTGGTGGGGGAACTTGTTGACCTGGGACCAGCAGATCTTCTGGGTCAGGAACCACGTGGAGCCGGAGAGCTTGACGATCTGCGGCAGCGCGGCGGTGTAGCCGAAGGAGTCGGGCAGCCAGACGTTGCGGGTCTCGATGCCGAACTCGTCCATGAAGAACTTCTTGCCGTAGAGGAACTGGCGGACCATGGCCTCGCCGCCGACCATGTTGGTGTCGGACTCCACCCACATCCCGCCGACCGGCACGAACTGCCCGTCCGCGATCTTCTTCTTGATCCTTTCGAAGAGCTCGGGCCGGTACGTCTTGATCCAGTCGAGCTGCTGCGCCTGCGACATGGCGAAGACGAACTCGGGGTGCTCGTCCATCAGGCCGACCATGTTGGAGGAGGTGCGGGCGACCTTGCGCACCGTCTCGCGCAGCGGCCACAGCCACGCGGAGTCGATGTGCGCGTGGCCCACCGCGCTGATCCGGTGCGCGGAGGCGTGGGCGGGGGCGGCGAGCACGCCGGCCAGGCACGTGCGGGCGGCGGCGGCGGTGCCGGGCACGTCCCCCAGGTCCACGGCGTCCAGTGCCGCGTCGACGGCGCGCAGGATCTCGTACCGCCGGGCGTCCTTGGTGTCGAGCTGTGTCATGAGGTCGTGGAGGACCTCCAGGTCCTGGACCAGTTCCCAGACCTCGGTCTCGAAGACGGCGAGGTCCATCCGGGCGATCCGGTAGAGGGGCTGGTCGCCGCTGGTCCGCCGGTCGCCCTCGTACGTGGCCGTGTGCTCGACGAGGACCGGGTTGGAGGCGGCCTCGACGTACCACTCGACGCGCTCGCCGCCCTCCGCCCGGTCGGCGACGCGCACCCAGTCGTTGTACGGGTTCAGCGCCTTGACCTCGCTGCCGTCGGCCCGGTGGACCAGGCCCTCGCACTGGAAGCCGGGCATCATCCGGTCGAAGCCCAGGTCGAGGACGGCCTCGACCGTACGGCCGGCCCAGCCGGCCGGGACGGTGCCGGTGACCTTGAACCAGGTGGTGCCCCAGGCCGGGCCCCACGGCTCGCCGGCCGCGCACGGCTCGTACGCCGCCGCCAGGCCCTGGGCGACGGGGACGGGCTCGCCCGGGGCATCCCAGCGCGCGAGGGCCAGCGGGACCGAACCGGAGTGGACGGCGGGCTTGATGCGCTCCTTCAGGACCCGGCGGAGGCGGTGTTCGGTGATGCTGCGGTCGTCGTGCATGACGGCTGCTCCAGGAGGGAGAGGGGTCGGGACACGGGAGGGGCGGGAGAGCGGGGAGGCGGCGGGAGGGCGCGGAGGCGGCGGTTCAGGTCTTGACGGCTCCCTCTCCGACGCCCTTGAAGAAGAAACGCTGGAGGGCGAAGAAGAGGAGCATCATCGGGATGAGCGCGGCCATGGCGCCCGCGGCGATGAGCCGCTGGTCGTTGACGGTGGTGGCGCCGGCCAGGGTCTTCAGGCCGAGCTGGAGGGTGTAGTGCTCGCTGTTGGTGAGGACCAGCAGGGGCCACAGGAAGTCGTCCCAGGCACCCATGAAACCGGTGATGCAGACGACGGCCAGCGACCCCTTGGCGGCGGGGAGGAACACCCGGGTGAAGCGGGTCCACTCGCCCGCGCCGTCCAGGACCGCGGCTTCCTCCACTTCCTTGGGTACGGCCAGGAAGGCCGCCCGCATGATCATGATGTTCAGGACGGAGACGGCGCCCGGCAGCCACACGCCGATGAGGGTGTCGACCAGGCCCATCTCGCGGACCGTGAGGAACATCGAGATCATCACCGACTCGAAGGGGAACATCAGGGTCGCCACGAGCACGGTGAAGACGGCCTTGCGGCCCTTCCAGCCGGGCCGGGACAGGGCGTAGCCGCCCATCGCCGCGAAGAGCAGGTTCGAGGTGACGGCGAGGACGGCCACGACGAGGGTGTTGCCGACGTACTGGAGCAGCGGGAACGACTCGGCGACGCGGACGTAGTTGTCGAGGGTGGGCTGCGAGGGCAGGACGCCGTCGTAGACGTTCTCGGTGCGGCCGCGGATCGAGGTCAGGAACTGCCAGACGATCGGGCCCAGCATGATCACGAGCATCAGGAGCAGCGTGGCGTACCGGCCGGTGAGGCCGATCCAGGGGCGTCTCACGTCTCGTCCCCCTTCGACAGGCGGCGGCCGAGCAGGCTGAAGACGAGCGTCAGGAGGAACAGCAGGATGGAGACGGCGGAGGCGTAACCGGTCTCCCCGGAGAAGCCGAGGCCGACCTGCCGGATGAGGAAGGGCAGGGTGCGGGCGCCGCCGCCGGGGCCGCCGCTCTCGCCGCCGAGGATGTAGATCTCGGTGAAGACGCGCAGCGCCGAGATGGCGGAGAGGGTGCCGACCAGCAGCATCATCGGCTTCACCTGGGGGACGGTGATGCTGAAGAAGCGGCGGACGGGGCCGGCGCCGTCGAGGGCAGCTGCCTCGTAGAGGGAGGCGGGGACGTTCCCGAGGGCCGCGAGGTAGAAGACCATGTAGTAGCCGAGGCCCTTCCACACGGTCACGATCATCGCGGAGACCAGCAGCATCGTGCTGTCGGTCAGGAACGGGACCGGTTCGGAGACGATGCGCAGCTGCCGGAAGACGGTGTTGACGAGGCCGTCGCTGCGCAGCACCCACTGCCAGATCAGGCCGACGACCACGGCGGAGGCGATCACCGGGGTGTAGAAGGCGGAGCGGAAGAAGCCGATGCCGGGGACCTTGGTCTGTACGAGGACGGCCAGCGCCAGCGGCAGCAGGACCAGGCAGGGCACGACGACGGCGAGGTACAGCACGCTGTTGCCGGTCGCGGTCCAGAAGTCGGGGTCGGCGAAGGCGCGGGTGTAGTTGCCGAAGCCGACGAAGGTGCCGCCGCGCAGGATCCGGGCGTCGGTGAAGGAGAGGATGACGGTGTTCACGAACGGCCAGAGGCTGAACAGCGTCACCATCAGCAGGCCGGGGGCGAGGAAGAGGTACGGGGTCCACCAGGCTCGGTGGCGCACCGCGCGGGTCACTTCCGGGCCGCGTCGGCGAGCAGCCTGTTGGCCTCCTCCTGGGCCTTCCTGACGGCCGTCCGGGGGTCCTGTTCGCCCTTGATGGCCTTCTGCATCTCGCGGACGACGGCGTCGCCGACCTGGCTGGTCCACTGGACGGGGGTGTTGGCGTCGAGCTCGGCCGTCTTCAGCTGCTCGGCGCCGACCGCGCGGGCGAGGGTCTCGGCGTCCTCGCCGTCGCCCTTGTCCGCGAAGTACGGGTCGGCGAGGCCCTGGGCGTTGGACGGGTAGATGGTGGCCTTCTTGGAGAACGCCACCTGGTTGGGGCCGTTGGTGACCCACTTGGCGAACTCGGCCGCCGCGTCGAGGTGTCGGGTGTCCTTCTTGATGCCGAGGGACTGGGCGTAGATGCCGATGTGGCCGAGGGTGCCCGTGACGGCGCCGGCGACCCGGGTGTTCGCGTAGACCTGCGGGGCGTTCTGCTTGATGTCCTTGACGAACCCCGGGGAGCCGGGGCCGAAGACGAGCTTCCCGCCGCCGTAGAGCTGGTTGATGTCGTCGGACTTGAGGAGGGACTCCTTGGGCATCGCGCCCTTGGCGTACAGGTCCTTCATCCGCTCCACCCACGCGACGGCCCGGTCCGTGTCGAAGGTGAACCGTTCCCCCTTCGCGTCGAGGATCGGGACGCCCATCTTCTGCCAGTCCCCGGGCAGCCGGCCCTTGGGGTCGGCCATGAAGGCGGCGTAGCGGCCGCCGGACGTGGCGGCGATCCGCTCGGCGTAGTCGAAGAACTGCTCCACGGTGGCCGGCGGCTTGGCCGGGTCCAGGCCGGCCTTCGCGAAGAGCTCCTTGTTGTAGGTGAGGATCTCCGGGGTCACGTACCAGGGGTAGGCGTAGACGCCGTCGCCCTTGCCCGGCAGCTTGAACTGCTCCCAGGCGCCCGGTACGTACTCCTTGGCCAGCGCGCCGTCGAGCTTGGCCACGTCGGCGAGCATGCCCCGGTCGCCGAGGAGCTGGAAGGAGTCGGTGGACAGGTTGACCACGTCCGGCAGGGCGCCGGCCTGGGCGTCGGCGACGAGCTTCTCGTTGTAGCCGTCGCCCGGAACGTCCTCCCATTTGACCTTCGCGTCGGGGTACTTGGCCTCGAACCCGTCGATGACGCCCTGCACGTAGGCCGTGAACGCGGGCTTCAACTGGAGTGTGCGGAAGGTGATCTCGCCCGCCACTCTGCCCGTCTTCTCGGCCTCCTCCAGCTCTCCCGAGCCACCGCTCAGCCCGCAGGCGCCGGTCGAGAGGAGGACGCCGGCCACCAGCAGGGCAACGGCCGTACGGGTCGGCTGTGAACAGGTCGGGGCCGAACGTGTCATCGTCGCCGCCTTCGCAGAAGTCCGGCCTCATTGCCGGAGGCGGTGCCCACGGTCGTCGGGATTCAAGACCTCGTCAATGAGGCAGCGGCCCGCGTGGCCGGTGATGCCCTGGTCCGGAATGCCGCGACAGCAGTACCGGGACACCGGAAGACCCGCACGGCGCCCAGCTCGACCTGCGCTAATGCGCTTTAGCCCAAAGGCAGTTGACGGTGATATCGATTCGATAACGAAGCCGAAACTAATGCGGTTTACTTCATCGGGTACTCGGTCTTCTCCGCGAGCTTGCCGTCCTTGAAGCAGAACCGGAGCACGGTCTCCTTGCCGTTCTTGGTGTCGCCGCTGGAGATGTACCAGGAGCAGGCGCTTCCCTCGGGTTCGACCGGGCCGCCGTCCTTCAGGGCGCTCTTGACGAAGGAGTCGCCGGACGGGAGCTTGGCCCGGACCTCGCCCTCCGCGTCGCCGGTCTTCACCGCCTCGTAGACCTTGGGGTCGACCAGGGTCTTGTCGGCCATGTCGAGGACCTTCCCCATGCCGAACACCGCCAGCACGGCGAGGCCCGTGCCCAGTACCAGCGCCACCCCGCAGCCGATCAGACAACCCTTGCGCTGTGCCACGCCCGTTCCTCCGTGTCGTGTCCGTGTCGTTCCGTGTCCGGCGGCGGTCGTTCGCCCGGACACTCCGACCTTCGCAAACGGCGGGGCCCGGGGCTGTCCTCGAAAGTCGTCGGCTGCCGCGACGATCGTCGTTCGAGCTCAGGCCCGGTCGGTCACGGCAGCACCAGGTCCCCGGGGTCCGTGTTGGCCCCGCAGAGGATGACGGCGACCCGCTCGCCCAGCGGCTCGGACGCCGCGCGCTGGGCCGCCAGGGCGGTGGCCGCGCCCGCCTCGACCACGATCCGGTGCTCCTCCCAGAGCGCCCGCCGGGCGGCAGTGATCGCCTCGTCCGGGACCAGGACCGACCGTACGGTCCCGTGCTGCGCGGCGGCCAGCGCGTCCGCGGAGACCCGGGTGGCCCCGAGGGAGTCGGCGGCGACGGAGTCCACGGCGACGTCCACCGGGCGGCCCGCCGCCAGGGCCGCGTTCAGGGCGCGGCAGTTCTCCGGCTCGGCGGCGATCACCCGTACGCCGTGTTCGCGCGCGGCGGTGGCGACCCCGGCGAAGAGTCCGCCGCCGCCGACCGCGACGACCACGGCGTCCAGTCCGGGCAGCGCGGACCGGATCTCGTCGAGCAGGGTTCCGGCGCCCGCGGCGATGAGCGGGTGGTCGTAGGCGTGGCTGCTCAGGGCCCCGCTGTCCGCGGCGAACTCCTCGCAGGCGGCGAGCGCTTCGGCGTACCGGTCTCCGACGAGCCGCACCTCGGCCCCGTACCCGCGCAGCCGTTCCACCTTCACCCGGGGGGCGTTGGCGGGCAGGAACACCGTCGCGGGCACGGCCTGGTCGCGGGCCGCCCAGGCGCAGGCGAGCCCCGCGTTGCCGCCGGAGGCGATGGTGACCCCGGCGGCCGGGAGGCTGCCGGCCCGGTGGTGGGCGGCGAGGAAGTTGCGCGCGCCGCGGGCCTTGAAGGACCCGGTGTGCTGGAGGTGCTCCAGGGCGTACCAGACCCCGTCGGCCGCGGGGGCCACGGCGACGGGGCGTACCGATCCGGCGATCCGGTCGGCGGCGGCGCGTACGGCGGCGTAGTCGAGCTGCTGTGCAGGTTGCATGGCCTGTCTCCCCAGTCAGGTGGTGGGCCCGGCGGGCCGGGCAGGCCGGGCGGCCTCGATCAGCTGGCGCAGGGCGCCGTAGTACACCTCGTGGTCCGTCAGGGGCGGCAGTACGTCGGCCAGCCCCGCGGAGAGCACGGGGAACCGCTCCGGGTCCAGGGCGGCGAGGGCGGCCCGGGAGGCGGCGGTGGCCGCGGCCGGATCCCGGTGGTCCACGAAGGCCGCGCTGCCCAGGGTGAGCAGGTACATGCGGCGGTAGACGGTCATCGCCTCGGCGGCGGTCATCCCCGCGGCCACGCTGTCGGCGAGGGCGGGTTCGACGAGGCGGGCGAGCAGCTGCCGCCCGAGCCACGGCCGGCCGCCGCGCAGGATGAGCAGCCCGGGGTGGGCGGTGAGCAGCCGGTACAGCGCGCCGAACCGCTGTTCGCAGGCGTCGGCCCAGTCGGTTCCGGGGGCGATGTCCGGCAGCTGCGCGGCCAGGTGCTCGGTGCACAGGTCCAGCAGTCCGGCGAGGTCGGCGCAGCGGCGCTGGACGGTGGCGTGGGAGACGCCGAGCCGGTCGGCGAGGGCGCGGAAGCTCAGGGCGGCCGGCCCCTCCTCGTCGAGGAGGCGCAGGGCGGCGACGGCGATCGCCCCGGGGGTGGCCTGGTCCAGGGCGGATGATCTCCTCGGCATGAGATACACCGTAACATACGACGTATCATATCCGCCCCCGCTCCCTGGAGCCTCTTTGGTGTGACATCGATTGCGGCCATATTGCTGGTCAATGGCGGATATCAGCCGACTTTCGTTGACAGCGGGTAGTCGCCTCGCTGCACTGGGCGCACGACTGCCCGTCCCCACGTCAAGGAGAATCCGTGCCGCCTCGCCTGCGCGCCTCGCTCCCCTGTCTGACCGCGGCCGCCCTGTTCGCCCTGGCGCTCTCCCCCGCCCCCGCGGGCGCCGAGCCCACGGCCACCTCGGACACCCCGCTCGCCCTCACCCCGCCCATGGGCTGGAACAACTGGGCCCACTACATGTGCGACATCGACGAGGCCACGGTGGTCGCGAACGCCGATGCCCTCGTGTCCACCGGGCTCGCCGCCAAGGGCTACGACACGGTGACCGTCGACGACTGCTGGATGACCAAGAGCCGCGACGCGCAGGGCGCGCTGGTCGTCGACACGGCGAAGTTCCCGCACGGCATGGCCTGGCTCGGCGACTACCTGCACGCCAAGGGCCTGAAGTTCGGCATCTACCAGGACGCCGGCTCGCTCACCTGCGAGAAGTATCCGGGAAGCGGCGCGCCCCAGGGCGGTGGCGCGGACCACTACGCGCAGGACGCGCGGCAGTTCGCCTCCTGGAAGGTGGACTAC
Organism: Streptomyces sp. LARHCF249; assembly: GCF_052871255.1. Lineage (NCBI taxonomy): Bacteria > Bacillati > Actinomycetota > Actinomycetes > Kitasatosporales > Streptomycetaceae > Streptomyces > Streptomyces sp. LARHCF249. Next base: position 587,734 of record NZ_JBIXJQ010000005.1, on the reverse strand, counting down.
GTCAAGATGGACGGCTGCAACCTGTGGGTGCCGGAGGGCAAGACGAAGGAGCAGGCCTACCGGGACGCCTACCACGCCGTCGCCGCGGCCCTGCGCGCGAGCGGCCGGGACATGGTGCTGTCGGCCTCCGCGCCCGCCTACTTCCAGCAGGGCGAGTGGGGCGGCTCCGACTGGCACAAGGTCCTCGGCTGGGTCGGCGAGACCGGTCAGCTGTGGCGCGAGGGCCGGGACATCACGGTGTACAAGCCGGCCGCCCCGGCCGCCTCCCGGTGGAGCTCGGTGCTGGGCAACTACGGCTACAACCGCTGGCTCGGCCGCTACGCGGGCCCCGGCAACTGGAACGACCCCGACTTCCTGATCGCGGGCGCTCCCGGCCTGAGCGCGGCCGAGAGCCGCAGCCAGGTCGCCCTGTGGGCCATGATGGCGGCCCCCTTCATCCTGTCCTCCGAGGTCTCCGAGCTCACCCCGGAGGGCCTCGCCGCCCTCGGCAACACCCGGCTGATCGCACTGGACCAGGACCCCATGGGCCGTCAGGGCGCGGTGGTCTCCTCCAACGCCACCTTCGAGATCCTCGTCCGGCCGCTCGCGAACGGCGACCGGGCGGTGGCCGTGCTCAACCGCTCGGGCGCCGCACGGAACATCAACGTGCCCCTCGACGAGATCGGGCTGCCGTCGTGCACGGCGGACGCGCGGGACCTGTGGAGCGGGGAACGCCGGGAGGTCTCCGACACGTTGACCGGGCGCGTCGGCGCCCACGACACCGGGGTCTGGCGGCTCACCCCGCGCGGCTGCGCCCAGCCGGTGCCGACCGGGCAGATCGTCGGGAACGGCGCGAAGTGCGCTGACGGTGCCAACACCACGGGTGTCGGCGCGGTCGTGCTCGGGGCGTGCACCGGGGCACCCGACCAGCGGTGGGTCCTGGGCCACGACGCGAGCCTGCGGCTGGCCGGCCGGTGCCTGTCGGCGGGCGAGGACGGGCGGGTGGAGCTGGCCGCTTGCGCGCCCGCCGAGGAGCAGCAGCCCGGCCAGACCTGGGCGCACCGGCGCGGCGGGGCCCTCGTCGAGGCGGCGAGCGGCATGTGCCTGACGGCTCCCGACGCGGCCGCCACCCCGGACGCCCCGGCCGAGCGGCTCCGGCTGGCCCCGTGCGGCGAGCACCGGGTCGACCAGGCCTGGGCCCTCCCGGTCTGACGGGGCCGAGGATGACGCAATCGAAGCGCACGCCGCCCGGCGGGCCCCCGTCCGGCTCCGGGCCCGTCGCGTTCGCCGCCGTCCCCGCGGTGCTGCTCGCCCTGCTCGGCGCGGCGGCGGCTCCCGGGGCAGCCGCCCCGGGCCCCGGGTCGCCCGCGCGGGCCGGGGTACGGGCCCCCGCAGGCGTACCGAACGACGCGCGGGCCGAGGTACGGACCGACGCGAGGCCCGGCACGCCCGCGCGGGCACGGGCCGGCGTGCCGCGGCCCGGCGGCTTTGACGTCGCGCCCGCGCGGGCCGCCCTGGAGCGGCTGCTGCCGCGCCACGCCGGGCAGTTCACCCTGGTACCCGACACGGCGGCCGCAACCGACGCCTTCACGGTCTCCGGGACGCCCGGCGCGATCACCGTGCGCGGCAGCACCGGCGCCACCCTGCTCACCGGTGTCGGCTGGTACCTCCAGCACGTCGCCGGGGCGGACATCGGCTGGCCCGGCGACAGCATCGGCATGCTGCCCGCCGAGCTGCCGGGCGTCGCCGCTCCGGTCACCCGCAGCGCACTCGTGCCCCACCGGTACGCCCTCAACGACACCGACGACGGGTACTCCGGGCCGTACCGCACCTTCGAGGAGCACCAGCGGCAGATCGACCTGCTCGCCCTGCACGGCATCAACGAGGTGTTCGTGCAGGTCGGCGCCGAGTACCCGTACCACCGGGCGCTCCAGGGCTTCGGCTACTCCGCCGAGGAGCTGCGGCAGTGGGTACCCGGCCCCGGGCACCAGAGCTGGTGGCTGCTGCAGAACCTGAGCGGCTTCGGCGGGCCGGTCTCCGAGCGGCTGATGCGGGAGCGCGCCGAGCTGGGCGGGCGGATCGCGGAGCAGTTGCGCGGCCTCGGCATGACCCCTGTGCTGCCCGGCTACTTCGGCACCGTGCCGCCGGGGTTCGCCGCCCGGAACCCGGGGTCCGCCACCGTGCCGCAGGGCGACTGGGCGGGCTTCGACCGCCCGGACTGGCTCGACCCGGCCTCTCCGGCGTTCGGAGAACTGGCCGCCGCGTACTACGCCGAGCAGCGGGCGGTGTTCGGGGACAGCACGATGTACCGGATGAGCCCGCTGCACGAGGGCGGCCGGACAGGGTCGGTGGACGTGAAGTCCGCCGCCGGGGCCATCCAGGCAGCCCTGCACGCAGCCCACCCCGGGGCGCTGTGGGCGGTGCTGGGCTGGCAGGACGATCCGACCGCGGAGCTGCTCGCCGGGGTGGACACCTCGAAGGTGCTGATCCTGGACGGACTGTCGGACCGGTACAACCGGCTGGACCGCGAGGCGCGTTGGGGCGGCGCCCCGTACGCGATGGGCACCATCTACAACTTCGGCGGGCACACCACGATCGGCGCGAACACCTCCGTGTGGCTCGAGCGGTTCGGGCCCTGGCGGGCGAAGAGCAACAGCGCCCTGGCCGGGATCGCCTACCTGCCGGAGGGCACCGGGACCAATCCGGCCGCCTTCGACCTCTTCACCGACCTGGCCTGGGAGCCGGGGCCGGTCGACCAGCGGCAGTGGTTCGCCGGCTTCGCGGCCCGCCGCTACGGCCGGCCCGACGCCGAGGCCGCCGCGGCCTGGGAGGAGCTGCGCAAGGGGCCGTACAGCACCTCGTCGGGGCTGTGGTCGGAGTCGCAGGACAGCCTGTTCACCGCCCGGCCGAGCCTGACCGCGGCGGGAGCGGCGTACTGGAGCCCCAAGTCCATGCGCTATCCGGCCGGTGCGGTCCGGCGGGCGCTGGACCACCTGCTCCGGGTGGATCCGCGGCTGCGCGGCTCCAGCGCCTACCGCTTCGACCTGGTGGACACCGCCCGGCAGGCGCTCGCCAACCACTCGCGGGTGCTGCTCCCCAAGATCAAGGCGGCGTACGAGGCCAAGGACCTGGCCCGCTTTCGGGCGCTGACCGCCGAATGGCAGGACGCGGAGCGGAAGTTGGACGCGGTCACCGGCTCCGATCCGAACTTCCTGCTCGGCAGGTGGCTCGCGGGGGCGCGCTCGTGGGGTGCCGACACGGCCGAACAGGACCGGTACGAGTACGACGCGCGCTCGATCCTCAGCGTGTGGGGACGTCGCGGCACGAGCGAGGACGGCTTCCTGCACGACTACGCGAACCGCGAATGGAGCGGCCTGGTATCGGAGTTGTACGCCAGGCGGTGGAAGGCGTACTTCGACTCGCTGGAGGAGGCGCTGGTGGGCCGGACCGCGCCGCGGACGATCGACTGGCACGCCTTCGAGGAGGAGTGGGCCCGGCGGACCACCCGGCATCCGGCCGGCCCGAGCGGGGATCCGCACGCGCTCGCGTCCGGGATCGCCGCGTTCCTGCCGGCGGCCGGCTGACGTACACCACGGCCGGCGGTGACGATCACCTCATCCGGTGATCGTCACCCTCCCGTGGGAATCTCGGTACTCGTGCGAGGGAGAACCCACCCCGCGGATCGCCTCGCGGGAGCATCACTCGGTTCACTGGCCCGGAAACGATCAGGGGCGGCCACCGGAGCGATCCGGCGGTCGCCCCTTCCGATGCCATGACGGCAGGACGCGAGCAGGAGTTCACCGAACATGTCCCAGACCGAACACGAGCACTCCGCGCAGGAGCGGGCGCAGCAGGAAGGGCCGCAGCAGGAACGGCCTGCGACCCCCTCCCCGGCCGCCGCGCCCCTGGAGCTGCTGACGCTGCTCGCCGCCGGGGTGGCCGACCTGGCCCTCGACCAGCTGCGGCAGTCCGCCGACCGGGCGCAGCAGGTGATGCGCCGCTCCGATCTGCGGGAGCTGCTCACCGACGGGGTGGTGGAGCTGCGCAAGCGCGGGGAACTGGCCACCCGCCGGGCAGGCGTGGGCAACGAGAACTACCTGGAGACCATGGCCCGGCGGGCCGCCGAGCGCGTCGCCGCCGAGGGCCGCCCCTGTGCATGACCACACCGGCTTCAAGGAGCGCATCGACGAGGTGCTGGTCCGGCTGGCCGACGAGGAGGAGCGGGCCCTGCTCGGCCTGCACGCCGAGCTCTCCCCGCTGTCGGAGCAGTTGCGCCGCTCCCTGGCGCGCGGGAAGCGCATCCGGGCCGCGTTCCTGTACTGGGGGTGGCGGGCGGCGGGGCAGCCCGACTGCGAGGGGGTGATCCGGGCCGCGGCCGCGATGGAGCTCGTTCACGCGGCGGCCTGCACGCATGACGACATCATCGACGACAGCCGGACGCGGCACGGGCAGCCCACGGCGCACGCCGCGTTCGCCGCGGCCGGTCAGCGCTCCACCGCCCTCGCGATGATCCTCGGCGATCTGCTGATGGGATACGCGGGCCACGTCTTCACCTCCTGCGGCCTGCCCGGGGCCTATCTCGCGCGGACCGTGCCGCTCTGGTCCACGCTGCTGCGCGAGACGATGGCGGGCGAGTTCCTGGAGGTGCTGCGCACCGACGCGAAGCCGGCCCGCGAACCGCAGGTGGCGGAGTCCCTGGAGGTCGCCCGCTACAAGACGGCCAAGTACACGGTGGAGCGGCCGCTGCACCTGGGCGCCACCCTCGGCGGCGGATCCCGCGCCCTTTTGGACGCCTTCTCGGCCTACGGGCTTCCGCTCGGCGAGGCCTTCCAGCTGCGCGACGACCTGCTGGGCACCTTCGGCGACCCGGCCAGGACCGGCAAGTCGAACCTCGACGACCTGCGGGACGCCAAGCCCACCGCGCTGCTCGCGCTGACGGTGGCGGCGGCCGGCCCGGACGAGCGCCGGCTGCTCGCCAAACTCGTCGGCAACCCGGAGCTGGGCCTCGAAGAGGCCGCTGCGGTCCGCGAGTTGATGGAGCGGTGCGGAGCCCGGCAGCAGGTCGAGGACATGATCCGCGAGCGCATCGTCCGGGCCACCGGCGCGCTGGACACCGTACCGATGCCCGCCGAGGCGCGGTCCGCGCTGCACGAACTGGCCGGCACCGCGGCCGAGCGGTCGCTGTAGCCGCGACCGCCGCTGCCGTCAGCGCCGCGGTCACCGCCCCCGGCCGGCCGGTCCCGCCCCCGAAGACACGAGAAGGACAACCGACGTGAACACCACCAAGAGCGCCTCGCCGAAGACCCGTTACGACGACGCCGCACTCGACGCCCTGCTCACCCAGGGGGATCCGCTCGCCGACGAGACCGTCGCCGCCATGTTCCACCGCAAGGAGGTCGGCGACCTCAACACGCTGATGCGGTTCTTCACCACCGCCGGGGACAAGCTCCCCGAGCAGCTCCCGGCCTCCGCGCGGGCCTATTTCGAGGCGACCGCCCTGCCGCCGAGCTGGGTGGACTGGGACGTCATGGAGCAGGCCCGGCTGTTCTTCATGGACAACGCGGCCCACATCAACACCGGCCTGTCGTTCGCCGCCATGCCCGCGACGTACGCCATCCCGAGGCTCTCCCGGCTGCTCTCCTCGACGCACTCCCTCGCGTACCCCTCGCGCCGGATGGCCAACACCGGGCAGTTCGTCACCTACCTCATGCAGACCAACTCCTTCGCGGAGGGCAGCAAGTTCATCCCGGCCGCGCAGAAGGTGCGGCTGCTGCACGCGGCGGTCCGCCACCACCTGCGCCACGGCGGCCACTGGGACGTCGAGAGGGACGGACTCCCCATCTGCCAGGAGGACATGATCGGGGGTCAGGTCTGCTTCTCGCTGCTGGTGCTCGACGCCATGCACCAGCTCGGCATCCACATGAGCGAGGACGGGGCGGAGGCCTACTTCTACGCCTGGCGGGTCGTGGGGGCCATGCTGGGCTGCGACATGTCGGCCGTACCCGAGAACCTCTCCGAGGCCCGCGACTACTGCGACCTCTACCTCCTGCGCAACCTCGGCCCCTCGCCCGAGGGGGTCCGCCTCAACTCCCAGCTGATGCGGATGTACGAGGACGTGGTCCCCGGGACCTTCTTCGACCCGATGGTGCCCGCCACCGTCCGCTACCTCGTCGGCGACACCATCGGCGACTGGCTGGAGATCCCGCGCACTCCCTGGGACACGGCGGCGAAGGCCGTGCCCGTGTTCCTCGGCCTGCTGGAGACGATCGAGGACAGCAGCCCCTACGCGGAGTGGGCGCTCGACAAGGCGGGCTCGCTGCTCTCCGGCTTGGAGCTGTCCGCGCTGACCCGGGGCCGGGTCATGCACCACGCCATCCCGGAGGAGCTGAAGACCGAGTACGGGGTGAAGCCGCCCCGCACCGGGCGCTGGGTACCGCCCGCGCCGGTGCACTGACGGGCGGAGCCGGCCCCCGACACGGTGCGCGGCGAGGTGCGCGGAGCTTGCGGGGGCGCGTCACACTGGCCGTGTGACAGCAGACCGGAGGCATCGGCAGCGGCTGCTCGGCGCCCTCAGCGGGCTGGTGGCGGCGGCCGCGGGGCTGGCCGTGGGCGAGCTCGCGGCGGCGGCCGTCCGGCCCGAGTCCTCCCCCGTGGCCGCGGTCGGCGCGGCCGTCGTCGACGCCACGCCCACGGCCGTCCGGGAGTGGGCGATCCGGCAGTTCGGCACCGCCGACAAGCTGGTGCTGACGCTCGGCATCCTGGCGATCCTGGCCCTGGTCGCCGCCGGGGCGGGGATGCTGGCGCTGCGCCGCCTCCCCGCCGGGCTCGCCGTCGCGGGCGGCTTCGGACTGCTGGGGGCGGCGGCCGCGCTCGGCCGGCCGGAGGCGGGCCCGCGGGACGCACTGCCGGCGCTGGCGGCCGGGCTGGCCGCGGCCGGGGTGCTGTGGCTGCTCGTGACCGCGGTACGGCGTCCCCGCCCGTCGGGATCGCCGCCCGGTGGCGCCTGGGCGATGGACCGCCGCGGCTTCGGCCGGCTGGTCGCCGCCACCCTGGCGGTCTCGGCCGGGGCCGCACTCGCCGGACGGCGCCTCGGCGCGTACGGCTCCGCCGGTGCGACGGCCTCCCGGGCCCGCTTCCGGCTCCCCCGGGCCACCGTGCCCGCGCCGCCGGTGCCCGCCGGCGCCGACCTCCGGGTGCCCGGGGTCTCCCCCTTCCTCACTCCCAACCAGGACTTCTACCGCGTGGACACCGCCCTGGTGGTGCCGCGCGTGGACGCCGACACCTGGCGGCTGCGGATCCACGGGGAGGGCGTGGCCCGGCCGCTCACCCTCGACCTGCGGGAGCTGCTCGCCCGCCCGGTGGTCGAGCACGACATCACCCTGTGCTGCGTGTCCAACGAGGTCGGGGGCCCGTACGCGGGCAACGCCCGCTGGCTCGGCGTCCGCCTCGCCGACCTGCTCCGCGAGGCGGGGGTCCGGCCTCCGTCCGCGGGCGGCCCCGCCGACCAGCTGGTGGCGCGCTCGGTGGACGGCATGACGATCGGCACGCCCGTCGAGACCGTCATGGACGGCCGGGCGGCACTGCTGGCCGTCGGGATGAACGGCGAGCCGCTGCCCTTCGCGCACGGCTTCCCGGTCCGGATGGTCGTACCGGGCCTGTACGGGTACGTCTCCGCCTGCAAGTGGCTGAGCGAGCTTCGCCTGACCACCTTCGCCGCGTACGACGCCTACTGGGTGCGCCGCTCCTGGGCGGAACAGGCCCCCGTCAAGACGCAGACGCGGATCGACACCCCGCGCTCGTACACGTCGCTCGTGCCGGGCCGGGTGGCGGTCGCCGGGGTGGCGTGGGCGCAGCACCGGGGCATCGAGCGGGTCGAGGTACGGGTGGACGGCGGCCCCTGGCAGGAGGCGCGGCTCGGGGCCGCGGACGGCCTCGACACCTGGCGGCAGTGGGTGTGGCCGTGGGAGGCGACGGCGGGCTCGCACACGCTGGAGGTCCGCGCCACGGACGGGACCGGCGCCGTCCAGACCGGGGAGCGCGTCGGGACGCTGCCCGACGGGGCGACCGGCTGGCACGCGGTGACGGTGCGCGTCGCGCCGGGCTGACTCACGGCGGCGCCGCCGGTAGATTGACCCGGCAATCGCGACATCCTGCGCATCTCGTCTCGTTCATCTCATGTGCCTCAGCCCCGTCCCGTACGTCAGGAGCCCGGCGCCGTGGAGCTGACCAGTACGTCGTTCCTCGTCACACTGATCGCCGCCACGGTGCTCGCCGTGCTCGCCGCACTGCTCCTGTGGAACCGGATCCCGGGGCCGGGGTGGGTGCGGTGGCCGGTGCGGGTGCTGATGATCGGGCTGTGCCAGCTCACCGCCATCGGCGTGGTGGCCACCTGGATCAACGGCAGTTACGGGCTCTACTCCTCCTGGGAGGACCTCCTCGGCACCGACGCGGGGCAGGAGGCCGGGGCGATGACCGGCCCGCCGGTGGGCCGGGCCCGGTTCACCCAGAACGGCGACGGCACCCAGACCACCTTCTTCCGCGGCTCCCACTCGAAGCTCGCCGGCGAGGTCATCGTGTGGACTCCCCCCGAGTACAGCGCGCCGGGCGCGGACCGCACCCGCTTCCCCGTGCTGATGCTGCTGCACGGCCACCCGGGCACGCCGCGCACCTGGATCGACCTCGGGGGCATGCCGGGGGCGCTGACCCAGATGGTGGAGCTGGGCGCGGCGCACCCCTTCATCCTGGTCATCCCGGAGATCTATCCGGGCGGGGTGAACACCGACTGCAGCAACACCCCGCAGCGCAAGATCGCCGACTGGCTGGCGCAGGACGTACCCGAGCTGGTCGCGCGGAACTTCCGTACGCTGCCCTCCCCCGCCGGATGGGGGCTGATGGGCGTCTCGACCGGGGCCTTCTGCGCGGCCAAGCTGCCGCTGCAGTACCCGGGGGCCTTCCGGGCGGGCGCGGCCCTGGACCCCGATCCGCTGACCGGCGACCCGGAGGTGCTGCCCGATCGGGTGCTGCGGGAGCGCAACAGCCCGATGTGGCTGGTCGCGCACACGAAGAAGGCGGACGTCGGGCTGTTCCTGGCCACCTCGGAGCAGGACAAGGACAGCCCGCCGCAGCAGCTGGAGGCCTTCGCCAAGGCTGCGGCGGGCAGCGGAGTCCGGGTCAAGACCCTGGTCCGTCCGATCGGCGGCCACAACTTCCGGACGTGGACCGGGATGTATCCGGACGCGCTGGGCTGGCTGAGTACGGAGGTGTCGCCGCCGGGTCCGGGTTAGGACCGGTCCTGGGCGGCGCGGGTCAGGCGGACCGGCAGTGCCTCCACGCTGTTGCCGATGAAGCTGCGCTGGTGCGGGAGTTCACCCTCGGGGACGGCGAGGTCCAGGTCGGGGAAACGGGTGAAGAGCCGCTCCAGGGCGATGGTCGCCTCCAGGCGGGCGAGCGGGGCGCCCACGCAGTAGTGGGCTCCGTGCCCGAAGGACAGGCTGCGGGCGGCGGTGGGGCGGGCGAGGTCGAAGCGGTCGGCGTCCGGTCCGTGGAACGCCTCGTCCCGGCCGGCCGCGGTGTAGCCGGCGAGGACGGGGGTGCCCCGCGGGATCACGGTTCCGTCGACGGTCACGTCACGGGTGGGGTAGCGGAAGGGGAACCAGCTGACCGGGCCGTCCCAGCGCAGGGTCTCGTCCACCACGTCCGACCAGGTGGCCTTCCCCTCGAGGACGAGGGCGAGCTGGTCGCGGTGGGTGCACAGCGCGCGCACCGCGTTGCTGATGAGGTTGAGGGTGGTCTCGTGGCCCGCGACGAGCATCAGCCGCATGGTGCCGATGAGTTCGGCCTCGCTGAGCCGGTCGCCGTCGCCCTCGCGGGCGGCTATCAGGGCGCTGGTGAGGTCCTCGCCGGGGTCCGCACGGCGGGTGGCCGCGATGGTGCCGATCAGCTCGACCAGTTCGCGTACGGCCGCCATCACCTCGGCCGGTGTGGTGTCGGTGGCGATGATCACCGTGTTGGACAGGTGGTGCAGCCGGCCGCGGTGCTCGGGATCCACGCCGAGCAGCTCGCAGATGACGCTCATCGGCAGGGGCAGGGCGAAGTGCGTGCGCAGGTCGGCCGTCCCGTCGGGGGATTCGGCCGCGGCCCGCTGCAGGTCGTCGAGGAGTTCGGCGGTCAGCTGCTCGACGCGCGGCCGCAGCCGCTCCACCTGGCGCGCGGTGAAGGCCTTGCCGACGAGCGAGCGCAGGCGGCGGTGGTCGGCGTCGTCGGCGGTGTGCATGCCCTGGGCGTTGGCGAAGACCCGCAGCGGCCAGTCCGCGGGGATGGTGCCGTCGTGCAGGGACGGGAAGTGCCGGGAGTCCTTGGCCACGTCGGGGTGGGCGAGGAACTCCTTCAGTGCCTCGTGACCCAGCACGACCGCGCCGGGGACCCCGCCGGGCAGGACGACCTCCGCCACCGCGCCCTCGGCGCGCAGCCGGGCGTTGAGGGCGTGCGGGCAGCCGCCGGCGGGGTCGATCACGTACGGGGTGTCCGAGGCGTGCGGGGCGGACGAGAGGGGGGACGACAAGCCGGTTCTCCTGACCTGGTGTACGGAACTCGGTCAACAGTGCGGCTTGCGGGGCGGGTTGTACAAGCCCGCCCCGCCGTGTCTCAGAACCAGTTGAGGGTGAGCGCGAAGGAGGTTCCGGCGGTGGCTCCCGTGGAGTCGGTCGCGGTGGCGGTGACCTGGACGGTGCCGCTGCCCCAGGGCTTGCCGGTGATGCGTCCGGTGGCACTGTCCAGGGTCAGGCCCCAGGGCAGACCGGCGGCGGCGTAGCGGACGGGGGGCTTCCCGCCGGTGGCGGCGAGCTGGATGCTGCAGGGCTGGTTGAACTTGCACGTCTGCGGGCCGGGGTTGGCGAGCTTCAGATCACCCGGGGTGGGGGTGGGGGTCGGGGTGGGCGTCGGGGTCGGGGTCGGCGTGGGCGTCGGCGTCGGCGTCGGGGTGGGGGTGGGGGTGGGCGTCGGGGTGGGCGTGGCGCCGCATCCCGGGGTGGCCTCCGGCGGCAGGGGCACCCGCCAGATCTGGGTGTCGTTCTCCGATCCGACGAGCAGGTTCGCGCAGTCGGCGTACGTCACCGTCTCGCCCTGCGACTGGGCGGGCAGGGCCACGTCCGCCAGCTTGGTGCCCGAGGTGTCGTACACGGAGGCGGTGTTTGCGCCCATCGGTCCGCCGCTGCGCAGGGTGTACGAGGAGCCCGTCGGCGAGAACGCCCCGTCGGTGGCGAACACCGGGCCCGGCCGGACCGCGGTGAGGGTGTTGACCTGTCCGGTCACCGGCGGCAGCGGAGCCTGGTACAACTGGCCCGCCGAGCCGATGAGTTTGCTGGCGATGTACATCCTGCCGGTGCCGGGGTCGGCGAGCAGGGACTCGGCGTCGTGCTTGCCGTCGGCGTAGGCGAACCGGTAGGTCACCGGCGTCACGGTGGCGTTGGCGAGCCGCTCGGGCTCCGCGAAGGCGTGTACGGAGATCTCCGCGCGGCCGCTGAAGTTGTCCCCGATGTCGCCGACCAGGACGGTCGGGCCGCCCGTGGCGTCCTTGCCGATCGCCAGGCCCTCCCAGTCGGTGTTGCCGACGCCCGAGACGGTCAGCGTGGCCACGAGCCGGCCGGTGGCGGCGGTGCAGTCGATCGCGAAGACCTGGTTGCTGTTCCCGCTGTCGTTGACGGCGTAGAAGACGCCCGGGTGGCGGCGGCTCATGGCGAGGCCGCTGAGCTCGGCCAGGCCGCCGGGCAGGGTGCACATGCGCTCCGGCGCGAGGGCGTCGGCGGACGTCGCGGCGGGCGGGGTGAGGGCACCGGAGGCCGTGGCGCCGGCGCTGGCCATCCAGGCGACGCCGGGCAGGATCGTGGCGAGGGCCGCGGTCGCGAGGGCGGCGGCCCGGTGGGGTGTGAGGGCTCGGGACATGCCCACCATGTGACGGGACATCAGCCGGCGGCACCAGGTCGCATCGCCTCCCGTTCGAGCATCGTTCAATGCCGCATCGGCATGCCTCGGTCAGCGCACCGGTTCCCGTACGGGCGCCTTGTGCCCGGCGTGGGCGATGAAGGCGCGGGCGGCGCGGCTCAGGGCCCGCCGGGCGTGCGCGATGCCCACGGGACGCAGCAGGGGTGGAGTGAAGGAACGTATCTCCGCCCGACTGCCGAAGGCCCTCAACACCACGTCCCGGTACCAGATGAGGGATCCGCGGCCGTCGGTCACACCCGTCACCCAGGCGAGCCGCTCATCGACCTCCAGGGCCGGCACGGGCCGCACGCCGAGGCAGCTGAACATGGCTTCCATCTCGGTGCGCCGGCCGGTGCCCGGGGTGGGCAGCACCATCGGCAGCCCGTCCAGCATGCGGAACGGCAGTGGCTGCGGCAGCCGGGAGCCGAGCGGCGAGATCAGCACCACCTCGCGCTCCTGGATGAAGTGGGTGGAGAGCTCCTTGTCGATGGGCAGGTCGACGAGGGCCAACTCGGAGCGGCCTTGGGTCAGTTCCTGGACGAGCGCCTCGCGGCTGTCGTGCTGCTGGAGCCGGACGTCCACGCCGGGGTGCCGCTCGGTGAAGGCGGCGACCAGGTCGGAGGCCAGGTCGAGGGCCAGGGTGGGCGTGGTGACGAGGCTGAGGGCGGCCCGGGTGTCCTTGCCGTGCGGGGTCCCGATGTCGTCGATGGCCTCCACCGCGTTGAGCACGGTGCGGGCCAGCCGGACGACCCGGGCCCCCTCCGGCGTGAGGTCCACCCCCCTTCCCCGGCGGGCCAGGAGTTCCACGCCCAGATCGCGTTCCATGGCCTGGACGGCCCGGGACAGGGCGGACTGGGCGACGAAGACCGAGGCGGCGGCGCCGGTGATGGACCGGCAGTCGGCGACGGCGACGAGATAGCGCAGCTGCGCGAGCGTGGGCGTCATGACCGGACGGTAACCGCGTGAGGCTGTACCTGTAAGGGCTCGTAGGGTGAACAACCACCGGACCGCGGCGCGGCGTTCATGCCCGGTCGGCGGTGAGGCATGCCGGTGCGGCATACCCGGGGGATGCGCCGCCACGAACCCCCGCGGCGGGGTCGGCCCGGCCCGGCGGGAATCGCCCCAGGCCACCGGCTCGGAGGGGGCCTGCCGGGGGTCCGCCCGGGATGCGCGCCGGGTGGTCCAGGCGGGCCGATAGCGTGAAGCACCGTATTCCGCATGGCTGTTGACAGTGCGGGGCGGCCACCGCACGATGCATCGCGGCGTGAGGGTGTTTGACCGCTGTTCTAGGGCCTGCTCCGAAGGACAGCCCTTGCCCGCCGTACCGGTGGCGGGCCGCCCGGCCGATGTGCGAGACCGACGCACCCCCCGTTCTCACTTTCTTCCGTTCTTCCGCTCTGTACTGCGCCATGTCACACAGCATTGGAAGAGGAGCGCCCGTGACCCCCCAGCCCCCGCAGTCCGCCGACGCCCGCGATCTGGTCGTCGCGGTGACCCCGTTCGAGGAACCCCATCCGCGGATCGTGACCGCCGCCGAGCGCGCCGGCGCCCTCGGGCTGCTCGACCTCGGACGGGACCCGGCCGCCGCGCGGCGCGCCTTCGCGGAGCTCGCCCGCCGGCTCGGCGGCGGCAGCGGCGGTGGTGCCGGCGGTGGCAGCGGCAGCGGGGGGCGCGGCGGCGGCCGGTACGGGGTACGGGTGCCCGCGGGCTGTCCGCTCGGCCCCGGGGAGCTGCCGCCCGCGGTGGACACCGTGCTGCTCGCCGACCCCGCGTGCCATTCCCCGGAGCAGGTGGCCGCCTGGGCCGCGGCGGCCGGCCGGCCCCGGGTGTGGGCCGAGGTGACCAGCCGCGCCGAGGCCGCGGACGCCGTGGCCGCCGGGGCGGACGCGCTGGTCGCCAAGGGCCACGAGGCCGGCGGGCGGGTGGGCGCAGCCACCACCTTCGTGCTCCTCCAGCAGCTGCTGGCGGACCCCGGGGCCGGAGTACCGGTACGGGCCTACGGCGGGATCGGGCCCCACACGGCGGCCGCGGCCGTCGCGGGCGGGGCGGCGGGCGTGCTGCTCGACGTACAACTCGCGCTGACGGCCGAGGGCGAGGCGGGCCTGCCCGCCGAGGTGGCCGCGGCGCTGCGGGCGATGGACGGCTCCGAGACCCGGCTGGCCGACGGGCACCGGGTGTTCGCCCGCCCCGACCTGATCCCGCCCGAGGGGCCGGTACCGGTGCCCGCCCTGCTGGGCGCCCGGGACCTGCGGACCCAGCTGCTGCCCGTGGGACAGGACGGGGCCGCCGCCGCCCGGCTGGCGGCGCGCCACCGGACCACCGGCGGAGTGCTCCAGGCGGTCCGGGCGGCCGTCTCCGGCCACCTGGCGGCTGCCATACGGGCCCGGCCGCTCGCGCAGCCGCTCCCCGTGGCCCAGGGGCCGATGACCCGGGTGAGCGACCAGGCGGCCTTCGCCGAGGCGGTGGCAGCCGCGGGCGGGGTCCCCTACCTGGCGCTCGCCGTGATGGAGGGCCCGGACGTGCGCGGGCTGCTGGCCGAGAGCGCCGAGCGGCTCGGCGACCGCCCGTGGGGCGTGGGCCTCCTCGGATTCGCCCCGGCCGAGCTGCGCACGGAGCAGCTGGCGGCCGTGGCCGAGGCCCGCCCCCCGTACGCGATCATCGCGGGCGGCACTCCGGCGCAGGCGGCCCCGCTGGAGGCGGCCGGCATCCGGACCCATCTGCACGTGCCCTCGCCCGGACTGCTGGAGCGGTATCTCGCGGAGGGCGCGCGGCGGTTCGTGTTCGAGGGGCTGGAGTGCGGCGGCCACGTCGGGCCGCGCGCCTCGTTCCCGCTGTGGGAGGAGCAGATCGAGCTGCTGCTGTCCTGCCCCGAACCCGAAGCCCTGGACGTGCTGTTCGCGGGCGGGATCCACGACGCGCGCTCGGCCGCGATGGCGGTGGCGGCGGCCGCCCCGCTCGCCGAACGGGGGGCGCGGGTCCGGGTGTTGATGGGCACCGCGTACCTGTTCACCGAGGAGGCGGTGGCCGCGGGCGCGGTGCTGCCGGGCTTCCAGCGGGCGGCACTGGACTGCGAGCGGACCGTGCTGCTGCACACCGCCCCCGGTCACGCGACGCGCTGCGCGGCCACCCCCTACGCCGACACCTTCGAGGCCGCCCGGCGCCGGCTCGTGGAGGGCGGCACCGAGCCGCGCCTCGTCTGGGAGGAGCTGGAGGGCCTCAACCTGGGCCGGCTCCGCATCGCCAGCAAGGGGCTGCGCCGGGCCCGCCCGGCCGGCGCCGCGGGTACGGCAGGGCCCGGTACCGCCGGCACCGCCGGGGCCAGTACCGCCGGAGCCGGGCGGACCCGGCCGGAGGGCTCCGTGCTCGAGGCCGTGCCCGAGGAGCAGCAGTACGCCGAGGGGTTGTTCATGCTCGGGCAGGCCGCGACCCTGCGGTCCGCGACCACCACCGTTGCCGCGCTGCACGCCCAGGTGACCGAGGGGGCCACGCGGGTTCTGGAACGGCGGGCCCGCGCGTTCTCGGCGGCCGGGCCGGCACCGGCCGCGGACCCCCTCGACATCGCCATCGTCGGGATGGCCTGCGCCTACCCGGGCGCGCCCGACCTCGCCGCCTACTGGGCGCGGATCCTGTCCGGGGCGGACGCGGTGACCGAGGTGCCGGCCGAGCGCTGGGACCCGGAGCTGTACTACGACCCCGACCCCGCCCGGGCCGGTGAGCGCACCCCCTCCCGCTGGGGCGGCTTCCTCGGCC
Source organism: Streptomyces sp. LARHCF249 (assembly GCF_052871255.1). Lineage (NCBI taxonomy): Bacteria > Bacillati > Actinomycetota > Actinomycetes > Kitasatosporales > Streptomycetaceae > Streptomyces > Streptomyces sp. LARHCF249. The sequence continues at coordinate 572,026 of NZ_JBIXJQ010000005.1, read as the reverse complement.
CGGTGCCCTTCGACGCCCTCGCGCACGGCATCCCGCCCGCCTCCCTCTCCGGGATCGAACCGGTCCAGCTGCTGGCCCTGGAGATCTCGGCGCGCGCCCTCGGCGACGCCGGGTACGGCAAGGGCCGGGAGTTCGACCGGTCCCGGACCTCCGTGGTCTTCGGCGCGGAGGCCGGCACCGAACTGGCGGGCGCCTACGGGCTGCGCGCCCTGCACCCCGCCTACCTGGGCGAGCTGCCGCCCGAGCTGGACGGGCAACTGCCCCGGCTCACCGAGGACTCCTTCCCCGGGATCCTCGCCAACGTGATCGCGGGCCGGGTCGCCAACCGCCTCGACCTCGGCGGCGCGAACTGCACGGTCGACGCGGCCTGCGCCTCCTCGCTCGCCGCGCTGGACCTGGCCTGCCGCCAACTGCGCGACCGTGACTCCGACATGGTCATCTGCGGCGGGGCGGACGTGCACAACGGCATCAACGACTACCTGATGTTCGCCTCCGTGCGCGCCCTGTCCCCCACCGGCCGCTGCCGGCCCTTCGACGCGGCCGCCGACGGTATCGCGCTCGGTGAGGGCGTGGGCGCGCTGGTGCTCAAGCGGCTCGCGGACGCTGAGCGGGACGGCGACCGGGTGTACGCGGTGATCAAGGCGGTCGGCGCCTCCAGCGACGGCCGGTCCCTGGGCCTGACCGCCCCCCGGCCGGAGGGCCAGCGGCGGGCCCTGGAGCGGGCCTACGCCCGGGCGGGCGTCTCCCCCGGCGAGGTGGGCCTGGTCGAGGCGCACGGCACCGGCACGGTGGTCGGCGACAGCACCGAACTGGCGGTGCTGAGCGAGCTGTTCACCGAACACGGGGCCGCCGCGGGCTCGTGCGCGCTGGGCTCGGTGAAATCGCAGCTCGGGCACACCAAGTGCGCGGCCGGGCTGGCCGGGCTGATCAAGGCCGCCCGGGCGGTCCACGCGGGCGTGCGGCCGCCCACCCTGCACATCGACACGCCCAACCCGGCCTGGCGGCCGGAGACCAGCCCCTTCGCCTTCGACGCCGAGGCCCGGCCCTGGGCGGTGCCCCCGGAGCGGCGGATCGCCGGCGTGAGCGCCTTCGGCTTCGGCGGTACCAACTACCACGCGGTGCTGGCCGGTTACGCCGGCTCCGAGGAGCCGCGCCACGGCCTGGAGGAGTGGCCGGCCGAGCTGTTCTGCTTCCGCGGCGAGGACCGGCGGGCGGCGGGCCGGGCCATGGCGAGGCTCGCGGCCCGGCTGGAGGAGAACGACGCGGCCGGGCGGCCGTGGGCACTGCGCGATCTCGCGGCGGAGGCGGCCGCCACCGGCTCGGGCCCGATACACGTCGCGGTCGTCGCCGCCGGTCCGGACGAGCTGGCGGCCCGGCTGGAGCAGGCCCGGGCGTTCACGGCGGGCGCGGGGGTCCACGTACGGGAGGAATCCGCGGATCCGGGCCGGGTCGCGTTCCTGTTCCCCGGGCAGGGCAGCCAACGCCCCGGAATGCTCGGGGAGCTGTTCACGTCCTTCCCCGCGCTGCGCGGGCTCCTGGACGCGGCTCCGGCCGCGGTGGTCTCGGCGGTGTTCCCCCCGGCGGCGTTCACCGCCGGGGAGCGGGCCGCGCAGCGCGCGGCGGTGACCGACACCCGGGTCGCCCAGCCCGCCCTCGGCCTGACCGGAGCGGCGGCGCACCGGCTGCTCACCGGCCTCGGCGTCCGGCCGGACTGCGTGGCCGGGCACTCGTACGGGGAGCTGACCGCGCTCTGGGCGGCCGGGGCCTACGACACGGAGGACCTGCTGCGGCTGAGCGCCCGCCGGGCCGAGGCGATCCTGGCCGCCGCCGGAACGGATCCGGGGTCGATGGCCGCGGTGTCGGCCGCGCCGGAGGAGGTACGGGAGACCGCCGCGCGGGCCGGGTGCGTGGTGGCGAACCACAACGCACCGCGGCAGTGCGTGATCTCGGGGCCGACGGCGGCCGTGTCGGCGGCGGTGGCGGCCCTGCGCGAGGCGGGCCTGTCGGCCGAACCCCTGCCCGTGGCCTGCGCGTTCCACAGCGAGGTGGTGGCGGGAGCGGCGACCGCCCTCGCCGGGGAGCTGGCGCGGACGGCCGTCTCCGGGCCGGGCATCCCCGTCTGGTCGAACACGACGGCCGCCCCCTACCCGGCCTCCGCCGAAGGGGTACGGGGCCTTGCCGCACGCCAGGTCGCGGAGCCGGTCCGGTTCGTCGAGCAGATCGAGGCGATGTACGCGGCCGGTGTCCGCACGTTCGTGGAGGCGGGGCCCGGCCGGGTCCTGTCCGGACTGGCGTCCCGGATCCTCGGCGAGCGGCCGCACACCGTGGTTCCGCTGGACGTGCCGGGCGAGCACGGCCTGGTCCGGCTGGTCACGGCGCTGGCCGAACTGGCGGCGGCGGGCGTGCCGGTGGCGCCGCAGGCGCTGTTCCGCGGCCGGACCGCCGCCCTGCCCGACCGCGCGCCGCGCCGGCCGGGCTGGCTGGTCGACGGCCACCTGGTGCGCACCGCCGACGGCGCACCGGTGGCCGGGGGCCTGCGACCCGCCCAGCGGGTGGCGGTGGCTCCCGCGGCGGCGCCCGCCGGCGACCGGCGAGAAGAGGCGGTGCTGGAGTACCTCCGCGGCGCGCGTGAGCTGGTCGAGGCGCAGCGGGACGTGCTGCTGGGCTACCTGGGCACGTCCGGGGGCGCCCCGCGCCCGGCCGTCCGTACGGGAACGGCCGACGCGCGGCCCGAGGCCCGGCCCGTGCTCGCGCCGGACTCCGCCCACGATCCGTGGCCCGGAGCCGACGGCCGGGGCGCTGCGCAGTCCGGCGGCCCGCTCCCGGCGGAGCCGGCCGCCGCCCGGGCGGTCCGGTCCCCGGAGGACGTCATGGAAGCGGTCCTGGAGATCGTGCACACCCGGACCGGATACCCCAGGGACATGCTCGACCCGGGGCTGGACCTGGAGGCGGACCTGTCCATCGACTCCATCAAGCGGGTCGAGATCATCGGCGCCCTGGCCGACCGGATCGGGCTGCCCCGGGGCCCGGGCGGCTCCGCCGAGTCCGCGGTGGAGGAGCTGTCGCGGATCAAGACCCTGCGCGGGATCGTGGACTGGGTCACCTCGCACACCGGCGAGCCGGAACCGGCACGGGAGCAAGAGCGGGTGCAGGTGCAGGGAGCGGCGGCGGCACCGGCCCCGGAGCAGGGCGCGGCACCGGGACCCGCCCTCGCACCGGCTCCGTACGCGGCAGCGCCAACGGCGGGGCCCGCCGTGCCGGTTGCCCGACTGCGGGTGGACACCGTGCCCCTACCGGTGCCCGCCGGGGACCCGGAGTCCCTCCGCGACCTGCGGATCGGGGTCGTCGAGGACGGACAGGGCCTCGCCCCGGCACTCTGCGCGGCCCTGCGGACGTACGGGGCCGAGGCGCACCCGCTCACCGAGGCCGGGCCCGGGTTCGACGGGATCGTCGACCTGACGGCCCTGCGGTCCGGCGCCGAGCCCGTCCTCCCCCAGGTCTTCCCCGGGCTGCGGTACGCCCTGGCCGGCGGCACGCCCCGGCTGCTGCTCGTCACCGCGACCGGCATCCCCGGCGCCGGTCTGCACGGCTTCGCGCGCAGCGCCGCCCTCGAGTTCCCCGGCACGCTGATCCGTGCCGTGGACGTGCACCCCAAGGAGGCCTCCGAACAGGTTGCCGCGCAGCTGCTCGCCGAGCTGAGCTGCGCGGCGGCGGCCGACGGGCCGGCCTCGGTCGGCTACACGGCCGAGGGAACGCGCGTGACCCGCCGCCCGGTTCCCGCTGCGCTCGCCCCGGCCGGGGACGGCCCGCCGCTCGGCCCCGGCTCGGTGGTCCTGCTCACCGGCGGGGCCCGCGGGATCACCGCCCGGACCGCGCTCGCGCTGGCCCGCGCCACCGGATGCCACGTCGAACTCCTCGGACGCACGCCCGAACCACCCGCGGAGCCCGATGAATTCGGGCAGGCCGCCGACCGGGTGGCGCTGCGCGCCGCGCTGATCGCCACGGGGCTGCGCACGCCCGCGGAGATCGAGGCGGCGGCCTCGCGGATCCTCGCCGCGCGCGAGGTACGGGACACCCTCGCGGCCCTGGCCACGGCCGCGGCCTCGGTCCGCTACCACTGCGCGGACGTCACGGACGAGCGGGCCGTACGGGCGGTGGTGGCCGATGTGCGCGAGCGGCACGGCCGGCTGGACGGCATCGTGCACGGCGCCGGGATCCTGCGCGACGGCCTGCTGCGCGACAAACAACCGGCGGACTTCACCGAGGTGTTCACCACCAAGGTGGCCGGCGCCCGGCACCTGGCCGCCGCAGCCGCCGAGCACGGGACGGGGCCCGCGCCCCGGTTCCTGGCCCTGTTCGGCAGCGTCGCCGGGGTCTACGGGAACCGCGGCCAGTGCGATTACGCGGCGGCCAACGACGCCCTCGACGGCCTGGCACGCAGCTGGGCGGAGTCCTTCCCGGGCCGGGTGCTGTCCGTGGACTGGGGCCCCTGGGCGGCGGACGCGGGCGGGATGGTCACACCCGAGCTGGAGCGCGCCTACGCCCGGCGCGGCATCCCGCTCATCGCGCCGGAGGCCGGTACCGCCGCGTTCCTGGACGAACTGGCGCACGGGACCGACGTACAGGTGGTCCTGATGGCGGAGGGGGCCGACGGCGATGAGTGAGCCGCTGCGTCGCGGTCCGCGTCCCACCGACGCGGCGATCGTCGGGATGGGCGCCGTGTTCCCCGGGGCCGCCGATCTGGCCGCCTACCGGCGCAATCTCCTCGCCGGTACGGACTCCATCGGCGAGGTCCCGCCGGGGCGCTGGGACCCCGAGGTGTACTACGACCCGGCCGGCGCCGCCGGACCGGCGGCGGGCGACCGGTTCTACTGCCGGCGCGGCGGGTTCGTCGACGGCCTCGCCGCCTTCGACCCGACCCGGTTCGGGATCATGCCGGCCGCCGTGGAGGGGGCCGAGCCCGATCAGATGCTGGCCCTGCACGCGACGGCCGAGGCCATCGCGGACGCGGGCGGCGAGGACCGGCTGCCGGCCGACCGCTCCCGGATCGGGGTGGTGCTGGGGCGCGGCGGGTTCATGGGGGTGGCCACCGCGCGGCTGGACCAACGGGTCCGCACCGCACACCAGTTGGCGCAGACCCTGCGGGAGGTCGCGCCGGAGCTCGGCGAGCGGCGGATCGCGGCGGTGCGCTCCGCCTTCCAGGAGGCGCTGGGCCCGGAGCGCCCGGACGCCTCGATCGGCCTGGTGCCGAGCTTCACCGCCGCCCGCACGGCGAACCGGCTGGACTTCCGCGGCCCCGCCTACACCCTGGACGCGGCCTGCGCCTCCTCGCTGCTGGCGGTGGACCAGGCGGTGGGGCTGCTGGCGGGCGGGCGCTGCGACGCGGTGGTCGCGGGGGCGGTGCACCACTGCCACATCGCGACGCTGTGGAGCGTGTTCACGCAGCTGCGGGCGCTCAGCCCGAGCGAGCGGATCCGGCCGTTCGACCGGCGGGCCGACGGGACCCTGCTCTCCGAGGGCACCGGGGTGGTGCTGCTGAAGCGGCTCGCGGACGCGGAGCGGGACGGCGACCGCGTGTACGCGGTGATCCGCGGTACGGGGGTGGCGGGGGACGGCCGGGCGGCGAGCCTGATGAGCCCCCTGGTCGCGGGTCAGGTACGGGCCCTGGAGCGGGCCTGGCGCGAGGCCGGGCTGGATCCGCGGGCCCCGGGGGCACTGGGCCTGCTGGAGGCGCACGGCACGGGGACTCCGGTGGGGGACGCCGCCGAACTCGAGACTCTCGCCCAGGTGTTCGGGCCGCCCGTCGACGGCGGAAGGGGGATCGGCTTCGGTTCCGTGAAGTCGATGCTCGGACACACCATGCAGGCCTCCGGCATGGCCGGGCTCATCAAGGCGGCCCTCGCCGTGCACGAGGGGGTGCTGCCGCCGACGCTGCACCTGGAGGAGCCGCACCCGGACCTGGCGGCGACGCGGATGCGGCCGGTGACGGCGGCGGAGCCGTGGGAGCGCGGGCCGATGCCCCGCCGGGCCGGCGTCAACGCGTTCGGCTTCGGGGGGATCAACGCGCACGTGGTGCTGGAGGAGGCTCCGGGGGCGGCCGCCCGCCCGGTGGGCCGCCGGTTCCTGCCGGTGGGGGCCCAGGCCGCGCCGGTGGGGGCGCCCGCGGGGGGCGGCGTACTGCTGCTGGCCGGGGACAGTGCGGCGGAGCTGTCGGCCCGGCTGGCGGCGGGCTCACCGGTGTCCGGGGGCGACGGGCCCTGCCGGCTCGCGGTGTTCGGGCCGACGCCCCAGCGGCTCGCGCTGGCGGCGAAGGCGGTGGCGCGCGGGCGGGCCTGGCGGGGGCGCGGCGACGTGTGGTTCACGCCGGAACCGCTGGGCGGCCGGACGGCCTTCCTGTTCCCGGGTCTGGAACCGGAGTTCGCGCCCGTGGTGGACGACGTGGCCGAGCGGCTCGGGTCTGCGCCGCCCCGGCTCACCCGGGGCACGTCGCTGGTGGAACGGGCCGTGGACGCGATCGCCACGGGCCGGTTCTTCGCCCGGGTCCTGCCCGGGCTCGCCATCGAGGCCGATGTGCTGGCGGGCCACAGCCTGGGCGAATGGGCGGCGATGGTGGCCGCCGGAATGTATCCGCAGGAGGCGGCCGACACGTTCCTGGAATCGCTGCGCCCGGGAGACCTGCGGGTGCCGGACCTCGTGTACGCGGCGCTCGGCTGCGGCGCGCCGCGGGCCGAGGCCGCCCTGCACGGTCTGGACGGGGTGGTGGTCAGCCACGACAACTGCCCGCACCAGTCGGTGATCTGCGGGGATCCCGGCCAGGTGGCCGTCGCGATCGCGCGGTTGCGCGGCGAGGGAGTCCTGGGTCAGGAGCTGCCGTTCCGTTCGGGCTTCCACACGCCGATGTGGGAGCCGTACCTCGGCCAGGTCCGCGCCGCCTTCGAGCGGCTGCCGCTGCGGGCGGGGACCCTGCCGGTGTGGTCGGCCACCACGTGCACACCGTTCCCCGCAGCGCCGGGTGACGTACGGGAGTTGGTGGTCCGCCACCTCCTGGAGCCGGTCCGCTTCCGCGAGCTGACGCTGCGGCTGTACGAGGAGGAGGGTGTGCGCCGCTTCGTCACCCTGGGCCCGGGCAGCCTGCCGGGCTTCGTCGAGGACACCCTGCGCGACCGCCCCCACCTGTCGGTGTCCACCTCCTCCCCCCGGCTCCCGGGGCTGGCGGCGCTGAGCCGTACCTGCGCCGCCCTCTGGGCCGAGGGGCACGCCCCGCGCTGGGACCTGCTGACCGGCGCCGAGCCCGCCACCGGCCCGGCGGGCGCCCCGGCCCACGGACCGGCCCGCCCGGCCGCCGGCCGCCCCGGCACGCCTCCCGCACCCACCAGCCCCGCACCCGGCACCGGCACCGGCACCGCCACCGCCACCGCCACCGCCACCGGCCATGGCGTGCCGCTGGACCTCGGGTCTCCGCTGGTTCGCCTCGGCGAGGCGGCCCGGGCTGCCCTGGGGGGACTGCTGACGCCGCCGGCACTGCCGGCACCGACGGAGCCGCCCGGCGGCCCCCGGCCGGTCCTGCTGTCCGCCCTGGACGCGGTGCTCGCCGACACCGGCGCGGCCGCCCGGAGCGTGACCGAGGCCTGGTCGGCTGCGCGGACCACGGCTGCGGCGGCCGCGCCGGCCCCGGGTCACTCCGATCGGGGAAGGCCCGCGGGCAAGGAACGCCTGCACCTGTCCCTGGCCGCGCTGCCGTACGTACGGGACCACTGCGTGTACCTCCAGCCCGACGGCTGGCCCGAGGACTCCGACCGGTTCCCCGTCGTCCCCATGACCACCATGCTGGAGCTGGCCGCCGAGGCCGCGCTGCGGCACGCCCCGCCGGGTCTCCGCGTCGTCGGCTACGAGGACGTACGGGCGCTGCGCTGGCTGGCCGTCGAACCGGCCGTCGACGTCGAGGTCACCGTCCTCGGCGACGGGCCCGGCCGGGCGCGGGTCACCCTCGGCCCGTACGCCTCGGTGGTCGTACTGCTCGGCGAGCGGTACGCGCGGCCGCCCGCGCCCGACACCGCACCCCTGCGCGATCCGCGGCCCGCCCCCGTCAGCGCCGAGGCCCTCTACCGGGACCGGTGGATGTTCCACGGCCCCCGCTTCGCCGCCGTGCACGAGGTGCGGAGCGTCGGCTCGGACGGCATCGAAGGGGTCCTGCGGGCGCTGCCCGACCCCGGTGCGCTGCTCGACGCCGCCGGCCAGCTCTTCGGCCACTGGATGCAACTGCGGCTCCCCGCCGACCGGTTGGTGTTCCCCGCCACCGTGGACCGCATCCGCTTCGCCGGACCCCCGCCGGCCCCGCTGGACCTGGTCGCCGCCACGGCCCGGATCCGCGCGGTGCACGACACCGCGGTGCGCGGCGACCTCGAGCTGCGCCGGGCCACCGGCGAGGTGTGGGCCCGGATCGAGGGGTGGACGTACCGCCGGTTCGGCGCCGACGAGCGGGTCTGGCCGATGAAGTTCACCCCGGAGGTGTGCGGCATCGGCGAACCCCGGCCCGAGGGCTGGTGCCTGGCCCGCCGCCGCTGGACCGATCCCGCCTCGCAGGAGCTGGTGATGCGCCGCTATCTCGGCGCCGCCGAGCGGGTGGCGTACGAGCGGCTGTCGCCGCGCGCCCGGGCCCCGTGGCTGCTGGGCCGGATCGCCGCCAAGGACGCGCTGCGCCAGGTGCTGTGGGACGGCGGGGCCGGGCCGGTGTTCCCCGCGGAGGTGCCCATCGCCAACGATCCGGCCGGCCGGCCGCGCGCCGAGGGCCCGCTCACCCGGGGCTTGCGGCTGTCGATCGCCCACAAGGACCGGATCGCCGTCGCCCTCGCACGCCCCGGCCGCGCGGTCGGCATCGACGTGGAACAGGTCACCGCCGACCCGGACGCGCTGGTGCGGATCGCCCTCGGACCGGAGGAGCTGCGGCTCGCCGAAGGGCTGGCCGCCCGCGAGGGCACCGGCCTGCCGGCCGCCCTGACCGCCGTGTGGTGCGCCAAGGAGGCCGCCGCCAAGGCCGAGGGCAGCGGGCTCGGCGGCCGCCCCCGGGACTGGCGGGTGGCCGAGGACCCGGACTCGGGCGCGCTGCTGGTCCGCTCCCCCGGCGGGCACCCGTACCCGGTCCGCACCGCCCTCGTCCCCACCGATCCGCTCGACCACGTCGTCGCCTGGACCGCCCACGAAACGGCGGCGCCGTCCCCCGTCCCCTTCCACCTCACGGAGACCCGTCATGGCACCTGACATCCTCGCCGAGATCACCGGAATGCTCGTGGAGATCGTCGGCGACGAGTACCTCCTCGCGGAGGAGGTCACGATGAAGACGACGTTCAACGAGGACCTGGCGCTGGAGAGCGTCGAGTTCGTCGCCCTCGCCGAGCTGCTCCACCACCGCTACGGCGCCGGGGTGGACCTGATGGAGTTCCTGGCGGAGAAGGACATGGACGCCATCCTCGCCATGTCCGTGGGTGACCTCGTCGCGCACATCGGCCGGATCACCCATGCCTCCCTCGCCCGCTCGGGGGCCGCCCCGGCCGCCTCCGCGGGCTGAGCCCGCCATGGCCTTCGTCCTCGCCAACTCGCTGCGCTTCCACGTCCAGCGGCTCCCCGCCACCGCGGAAGCCGCCCGCCCCGCCCGGCCCGTGGTGGTCTTCCTGCACGGCCTGGCCGTCGACAACCTGTCCTCCTTCTACTGCCCGCTGGCGGTGCCGGTGGCCCGCGCCGGGCACGAGACCGTCCTGTACGACCTGCGCGGCCACGGCCGCACCGAGCGGCCGGCCACCGGCTACGACAGCCGCACCGCCGTACGGGACCTCTTCGCACTGCTCGGCGCGCTGGGTCTGGGCAACCGGCCGGTGCACCTGGTCGGCAACAGCTACGGGGGCACCCTCGCCCTGCACGCGGCGCTGGCCCGGCCCGATCTCGTCGCCGGGCTGACGCTCCTCGAGCCCCCGCTCAGCGGGGCCTGGGTGGAGAACATGGTGGACACCCTGTCGGCCGCCGCGCTCAGCCTGGAGGACAGTCCGGTCCCCGCCGAACTGCGGACCCTGCGGCTGCGCAAGGCCGCCAACCTCACGGCGATCGCCGACGACCTGCTCAACCGCACCACGCTCATCGACGACATGGCGGCCGGCCGCGCCTTCGCCCCGGCCGACTACGCCAGGCTGCGGTGCCCCCTGCTGACCGTGTGCGGCGAGCACTCGGAACTGGTCCCGGGTGCACGGGAACTGGCCCTGCACGCACCGCACGGGGTGCTGCGGATCCTGCCGGGCCTGGGGCACGACGTACTGAAGGAGACCAGCGGGGTGCTGCGGGAAGCCGTACTCGCCCATCTCGACGCGTCGGCGGGTCCGGCGGCACGGGAGCCGCGGGACACGCACGCGACGCGGGTGGGAGCGCTGGTGCCATGAGGGTGCTGTTCACGGTTCCGCCGCTGGCGGGGCACGTCAATCCGACGGTGGCGGTCGGGGCCGAACTTGCCGCCCGGGGCCACGAGATCGCCTGGACCGGGCCCTCGGGGGTACTGGCCCGGCTGCTGCCCGCGCAGGCCCGGATCCTGCCGGCCGGCGAGGAGGCGGGCGGCGGCTACTCGGCGCTGCACGCACGCTGGCGCGATCTGCGCGGGGTCGCGGCGCTGCGGTTCCTGTGGGAGGAGGCGCTCGTGCCGCTGGCGCGGGCGATGGCGCCGGGGGTGGCCGACGCCGTCCGCGCCTTCGAGCCGGACGTACTGGTCGCCGACCAGCAGGCCCTGGCCGGACCGCTGGTCGCCGAACAGCTCGGGATCCCCTGGGCGACGTCCGCCAGCACCTCGGCGGAACTCACCCGGCCCTTCGCGGACTTCCCGAAGGTCGGGGAGTGGGTCGCGGAACAGGTCCGCGGACTGCTCGCCGAGTTCGGACCGGTGGCCTCACGCTGGGATCCGCGGTTCTCGGACCGGCTGGTCCTCGTCTTCTCCACCCCGGAACTCGTCGGCCCGGCCGAAGCGTTCCCGCCGCACTACGCCTTCGTCGGCCCGGCCTTCGGCGCCCGCCCGGCCGCCCCCGGATTCCCCTGGCAGCGGCTCGACCCGGCACGCCGGCGGGTGCTGGTGTCCCTCGGCACCCTCAACCAGGAGGCCGGCGGCCGGTTCTACGCGGCGGTGCTCGGCGCCGCCGAACACCTCGCGGAGGACGTGCAGATGGTGCTCGCGGCGCCCGCCGTGCTGATCGGTTCCACGCCGGGGCACCTGCTGCTGCAGGAGCGCGTCCCGCAACTGGATCTGCTGCCCCACCTGGACGCGGTGGTATGCCACGGCGGCCACAACACCGTGTGCGAAGCCCTCGCGTTCGGGCTGCCGCTGGTGGTCGCGCCGATCCGCGACGACCAGCCGATCGTGGCCCGCCAGGTCGTGGACGCCGGAGCCGGGGTCCGGCTGCGGTTCGGCAGGACCCGGGCCGAGGAACTGCGCGACGCGCTCACGGCCGTGCTGGACGAGCCCGGCCCCCGCCGGTCCGCCCGGCGGATCCAGGCCTCATTCGCCGCGGCGGGCGGAGCCGCCGCCGCGGCCGACCGGTTGGAGAAGCTCCTATGACGCCACCCCCGATCCCCCGGGTCCCGTGGACCTCGGTGGTCCTGCTGGCCGCGCTCGGTGCGGGCACGGTCCGGGCCGGCCGCCGGCTGCGGGCGGTGCCGGTGCTGCCGGTCGCCCCGGCCGAGGCGACCGGGGTTCCGCGCGCCGCCGGGTGGCGGCTGCTGACCGCCCGGGGGGTCGAGGCCGACGCGGCCACGCTCCTCGCCGCCTGCGCGCACGCCGAGCGGGAGGGGCTGCGGGTCCTGGACCTGGTGCCGGGGGACCTGGCCGCCGAGCGGGCGCTCGGGCTGCTGCGCCTGGTCGACCCCGCCCGCTACCGGCGGGACCGGCTCGGCGAGGGGCGCGGCGCCGGGTTCGCCGTGCTGGCCGCCGAGGAGGTCCTCGCACGGGCCGGGGTGGATCCGGACGGGCCGCCCTCCGGCCCGGCGGAACTCCTCGCGCTCACCCGCCGTTTGAAGGAGTACGCCGCCGGGGCCACGGGCCTGGCCATCGCCCCCGCGCTGAGCTGCGGACCGCAGCCCGAGGCGACCGGGCCCGCGCGCGCCGCCGAGCTGCGGGCCCAGGGGCTGCCGCCGGGTGCGCTGGCCGCGGCCCAGCTCGCCGGGCTGGCGCTGCTGGCGGGCGTCGTCGTACGCCAGGGCCGGTGGGGCGCCGCCGCGGCCGGGCTGTACTGGCTCCAGCCGTACCTGGCCCTCGGCGGGCCGCGCTCCCCGCTGCGCCCCGCCGATCTGGCCCGGGCCACCGCCGCCCGGCCGGTACGGTCGCTCGGCGCGGCCCTGCGTACGGCCGCGGCGGCCCGCCGCGGCCGGGGCGAGGAGGCGGACTCCGGCCGGGCCGCCGCCTACCGGGCGGACCTCGCCGCGGGCACCGGCCGCTTCCTGGAGGTGCGCCGCCCGGACTGCCCCTGGTGCGGGAGCGGGCGGCTCGCCGTCCGGGTCCGGGTGCCCGACCTGCTCCAGGGCAAGCCCGGCCGGTTCGCTCTGGAGCGCTGCGAGGACTGCGGGCACGTCTTCCAGAACCCCCGGCTGAGTCCCGAGGGGCTGGAGTTCTACTACCGCGACTTCTACGACGGGCGGGGCGGCGAGGGGGCGGGCACGGTCTTCGGGCGGCTCGGCGCCGCCTACCGGGGGCGCGCCGAGATGCTCCGTGCGCAGGTCGACGCTGCCGGTCCGGAGTCCTGGCTCGACGTGGGCACCGGGCACGGGCACTTCTGCAACGCGGCGCGCGAGGTCTGGCCGCAGACCCGGTTCGACGGGCTGGACATGGGTGACGGGGTCCTCGGGGCCGAGCGCCGCGGCTGGGTGGAGACCGGCTACCAGGGCCAGTTCCCGGAGTACGCCTCGAAGCTGGCGGGCCGGTACGAGGTGGTCAGCATGTACCACTACCTGGAGCACACCAGGGATCCGCTGGCCGAACTGGACGCGGCGGCCGCCGTCCTCGCCCCCGGCGGCTTCCTGGCCGTCGAGGTGCCCGACCCGGAGTCCCGCATGGCGGACCTCCTCGGCGGGGCGTGGCTGCCCTGGTTCCAGCCGCAGCACCAGCACCTGGTCCCGGCCGTGAACCTGCGCGAGGCGCTGGCCGACCGGGGGTTCACCGTCCTCGTCGAGGAGCACGGCGCGGCCCATCAGGGAAACGACTTCTTCGGCGCGGTGGCGCTGACCGCCGCCCGGCTGGCCCCGGACCCGGACCGGCCGTGGGGTCCCCCGGCCACGCCCCGGGCGCGGGCCCTCGCCGGCCTCGTACGGGTGGCGGCGCTGCCGTGCTTCGCCGGCGCGGCCGTGCTCGACGCCGTGCGGTCGGCGGCCGCCCGGGTCACGGACGGCGGGAACGCCTACCGGATCCTGGCCCGCAAGGACGTCCGGTGACGGGCCCCGCCCCGGTACCGCCGTCCCCGCCGGGCCCGGTCGCCGCAGGCGCGCGCCCGGCCGCCGTCGGCGCGGCCGCCGCCCACCCGGGCAACGCCCGGCCCGCCCACCCGGCGGGAGGCGACCTGGCCCGGCGGGCCACCGCCGATCCGCTGTTCCGGCTCGTCGCCTACGCCCTGGAGGCCGCGCACGGCCTGCCGCCGGCCGCCGTGTGGAGCGCCCCGTACGCCTTCCACCTCGGGTCCCCCGGGCTGGTCGCCGCGGCCGGCTGGCCGACGGCCGCCGCCGCGGCCCCGCGCACCGACGGCCTGGTGCGGCTCAGCTCGCTGGGCCACCCCGCCGACAGCTGCGATCTTCCGCTGACCCTGTCCGGGCCGCCGCCCGCGGCCCCCGCCTGGGCGGTCCGGCCGTACGCCGTGCTGCGGGCGCTGGCCCGGGCCGGTTTCGGCCGCGGCGGGACGGACCTGCACGTGCAGGGCTCGCTCACGGCGGCCGCCGGGCTGGCCACGGCCGAGCCGGCCGACTGCGCCGTCGCCCTGGCGGTGGCCGACGTACACACGGCGGCCGGCGTGCTGCCGGACCGCGGGCAGCTGGCCCGGCTGCTGGCCGCGGCGCTGCCGGACGGGGACGACTCCCTGCGCCGGGCGGTCCTGTTCGCCCGGCCCGGCAAGGCCCTGCTGCTGGGCGCCGGGCCCCGGCGGCGACAGCGGTACGTCCCCTTCGACCCGGCGGCGTCCGGGGCGCGGCTGGTGCTGGTGGCCGTGCGCGGCGAGGCCGCGGACCGGCCGGCCGAGCTGGCGCGGGCCGTGGCCTGCGCCCGCCGGGCCGGGGCCCTGAGCGCCTGGCCGCCCGGGCAGGAGCCGGGGCGCAGTGCGCTGGTGCTGCTGCCCGAGGCACGACTGACGGCGGTGCGGGCCGCGGTCGCGGAGGACTTCCGCGACCGGGAGCGGCCCGTACCGCGCTTCCTGAACATCGCCGTGGCCGGCGCGGCCCGGCGCGAGGAATGACCATCAAGGAGGATCCCCCATGCCCACCCCCTCACCCAGGGCCGACGCGAGACGCCGGGCCCGGTGGTCCGCGCTCGTGGCCGGACTCGGCGCGCTCGGCCTGCTGGGCGCCTTCACCGTCGCCAACTCCCAGGCCGCCGAAACCCCTTCCGCGACCGGGTCGGTCGCGGCCGCGCTGCCCTCGTACGACCACGTGGTGGTCGTCGTGTACGAGAACAAGCAGTACGGAGAGATCATCGGCAGCGCGAACGCCCCGTACATCAACCAGTTGGCGAACGGCGGCGCCAGCCTGACCGGCATGAAGGCGCTGACCCACCCCAGCCAGCCCAACTACTTCAACCTCTTCTCCGGCGCCACGCAGGGCATCACCGGCGACGGCTGCTACACCCCGCAGTCGATGACGGCGCCCAACCTCGGCCAGGAGCTGATCGCGGCCGGCAAGACCTTCGCGACGTACAACGAGGACCTGCCGAGCGAGGGGTCCACGGCCTGCACGAACGGCCAGTACGCGCAGAAGCACAACCCGTGGTTCGCCTTCAAGAACGTGCCGCTGAACACCGGGAAGACCTGGGCGCAGTTCCCGCAGAACAACTTCGCGGCGCTGCCGGACCTGTCGTTCATCGTGCCGAACCAGTGCAACGACATGCACTCCTGCTCGGTCGGCACGGGCGACACCTGGACGAAGAACAACATCGACGCGTACGCGCAGTGGGCGAAGGCCAACAACAGCCTGCTGGTGCTGACCTGGGACGAGGACAACTTCCTCGGGTCGAACCAGATCGCCACCGTGTTCTACGGCGCGCACGTCAAGACGGGCAAGTACGCCACCGCCTTCAACCACTACAACCTGCTGCGGACCTTCGAGGACCTCTTCGGTACGACGCACGCGGGCAACGCGGCCAACGTCCAGCCGATCTCGGAGGTGTTCGGCGGCTCGACGCCCACCCCCACCCCGACGCCCACCTCCACCCCGACACCCACGCCGACCCCGACCCCGACACCGACCGCGGGTGACCTGAGGCTGGCCGATCCCGGCCCGCAGACCTGCAAGTTCAACCAGTCCTGCACCATCCAGCTCAGCGCCACCGGCGGCAAGCCACCGATCCGGTACGCGGCCACCGGCCTGCCCTGGGGCCTGACCGTCGACCCCGGCACCGGCCGGATCAGCGGCAAGCCGTGGGCCAGCGGCACCCTCCAGATCACCGCCACGGCCACCGACTCCGCGGGCGCGACGGTCACCGCCGGGTTCCCGCTCACCGTCACCTGGTTCTAGTCGCCTCAGGGAGGCATCCGTGTACCTGTCGACCAGCCGGGCCGCGGACATGGCCGGGGACACCCCGGCTCCGAGCGGCCCCCTGCGGGCCGTACCCGGCACGGTGTTCGCGCTCGGCGTGGTCAGTCTGGTCACGGATGTCTCGGCCGAGATGGTCACCGCCGTGCTGCCGCTGTACCTGATGGCCGGGCTCGGCATGTCCCCGCTCGCCTTCGGCGCCCTGGACGGGCTCCACCAGGGCGCCACGGCGCTGCTGCGCCTCGCGGGCGGACGGCTCGCGGACCGCACCCACCGGCGCAAACTCGTGGCGGGCTCCGGCTACGCGCTCTCCGCCGCGTGCAAGGCGGCCCTGCTCGCGGCCACCAGCCCCTGGGCGGTGGCGGCGGTGCTCGCCGCCGACCGGACCGGCAAGGGCCTGCGCACCGCTCCACGCGACGCGCTGATCTCGCTCTCCTGCCCGCCGGAGGACCAGGGCCGCGCCTTCGGGGTGCACCGGGCGCTGGACACGGCGGGCGCCCTGCTGGGGCCGCTGGCCGCGTTCGGGGTGCTGTGGGTGGTGGTGGACGGGTACGCGGCCGTGTTCACGGTGAGCTGCTGCATCGCCCTGCTGGGAGTGGTGGTGCTGGTCCTGTTCGTACGGGAGGCGCCCGCGCCCGCACCGGCCGCCCGTGCCCCGCTGCCTCCCGTCCGCACGCTCGTACGGATCCCCGGGCTGCGGAGGCTGTGCGCGACCGCCGCCGTGCTCGGCCTGTTCACCGTCGGCGACGCCTTCCTCTACCTGCTGCTGCAGCGCCGGCTCGAGCTGCCGGCCGCGTACTTCCCGCTGCTGCCCGTCGGCACGGCGGCGGTCTTCCTGCTGGCCGCGCTGCCCGCGGGCCGGGCCGCCGACCGGCTGGGCCGGCGCCGGGTGTTCCTCGGCGGGCACGTGCTGCTGCTCGGCGCCTGTCTGCTGCTGCTCGCTCCGGTACCGGCGGGGCCGGCGCTGGTGCTCGGGGTCCTCGTGCTGCTCGGCCTGTTCTACGCGGCCACGGACGGGGTGCTGATGGCGGCGGCCGGGCCGCTGCTGCCGGCCGGGCTGCGCACCACGGGCCTCGCGGTGCTCCAGACGGCCCAGGCGCTGGCCCGGTTCGCGGGGTCCCTGCTGTTCGGCGCGGCCTGGACGCTGTGGGGTCCGGGCCCGGCCCTCGGCATGGCGGCCGGGGGGCTGCTGGTGTCGCTGGCGGCGGTCGCCGTGTTCGGCGGGCGGGAGCGGGGCGGGCCGTCGTAGGGTCGGGCGCATGGCGGAAGCGCAGCGCACACTCGAAGGCAGGGTCGCCCTGGTGGCCGGGGCGACGCGGGGCGCGGGCCGGGGGATCGCGGTCCAGCTGGGCGCGCAGGGCGCGACCGTGTACGTATCGGGGCGCAGCTCCCGCGGCGGGCGCTCGGAGTACGACCGCCCGGAGACGATCGAGGAGACGGCCGAGCTGGTGACGGCGGCGGGCGGCCGCGGCATCGCGGTGGTGGCCGACCACCTGGTTCCGGGTGAGGTCGAGGCGCTGGTGGGGCGGATCGACGGCGAGCAGGGGCGCCTCGACGTCCTGGTCAACGACATCTGGGGCGGGGAGCTGCTCTTCGAGTGGGACAGCACGGTCTGGGAGCACGACTTGGACAAGGGGCTGCGGCTGCTGCGCCTCGCGGTCGAGACCCACGCCGTCACCAGCCACTTCGCGCTGCCGCTGCTGCTGCGCCGGCCGGGCGGGCTGGTGGTGGAGATGACGGACGGCACCGCCGAGTACAACGCGCGGAACTACCGGGTGTCGTTCTTCTACGACCTCGCCAAGTCCGCGGTGCTGCGCATGGCGTTCGCCTTGGGGCACGAGCTGGGGCCGCGCGGGGCCGCGGCGGTGGCATTGACCCCGGGCTGGCTCCGCTCGGAGATGATGCTCGACAACTTCGGTGTGACGGAGGAGAACTGGCGGGACGCCCTGGACAAGGTCCCGCACTTCGCCATCTCCGAGACCCCGTCGTACGTCGGCCGGGCGGTCGCGGCGCTCGCCGCCGACCCGGAGCGGGCGCGCTGGAACGGGCAGTCCCTGTCCAGCGGGCAGCTCGCCGGGGTCTACGGCTTCACCGATCTCGACGGCAGCCGCCCGGACTGCTGGCGGTACATGGTCGAGGTGCAGGACCCGGGCCGCCCGGCGGACACCACCGGCTACCGCTAGACGCCTGGTGCCACGGACGGAAAGGGTTCGCCGGCCCTTCCGGTCACAGCACCAGGTCGCCGCCCGGGAGGGGTGCGAAGTGCCGCTCCACGTCCGCGCCGGTCACGTCCGCCAGGGCGGGCGGCGACCAGCGCGGCGTACGGTCCTTGTCCACGACCTGGGCGCGGATGCCCTCCACCAGGTCGGGCGACGCCAGGGCGTTGCACGAGACCCGGAACTCCTGGACCAGCACCTCCTCCAGCGAGCCGAGGGCCGCGGCGCGGTGCAGGGCCGCCAGGGTGACCTTCAGCGCGGTCGGGGACTTGGCCAGGACGGTCTCGGCGGCCTCCTTGGCGGCCGGGTCGCCGTCGGCGAGCAGCCGCTCCACGATCTCCTCGACGGTGTCCGCCGCGTAGCAGTGGTCGATCCATGCCCGCCGGTCGGCGAGTTCCCCGGGCGCAGGAGTGGCGGCGTACCGCGGCAGCACCTCGTGAACGGGGTCCGCGGCGAGGGCGGCGGTCAGCTCCGGAAGGCGCGCGGCGGGGACGAAGTGGTCGGCGAGTCCGCACAGCAGCGCGTCGGCGGCGCCCACGGCGGCGCCGGTGAGGGCGAGATGGGTGCCGAGCCGGCCGGGCGCGCGGCCGAGCAGCCAGGTCCCGCCGATGTCGGGGACGAAGCCGATGCCGGTCTCGGGCATGGCGACGCGGGAGCGCTCGGTGACGACGCGGACGCCACCGTGGGCCGAGACGCCGACTCCGCCGCCCATGACGATGCCGTCCATGAGGGCGACGTACGGCTTGGGGTAGCGGGCGATGCGGGCGTTGAGGCGGTACTCGTCGCGCCAGAACTCCGCCGAGGCGGTCGTCCCGGCCCTGGCGTCGTCGTGGATGGCCCGGATGTCACCGCCCGCGCACAGCCCCCGCTCACCGGCGCCGCGGACGAGCACCTGGTGGACGGCGGGGTCCGCCTCCCAGGCCGCCAGCGCTTCGGCCATGCGCAGCACCATCGGGTGGGTGAGCGCGTTGAGGGCCTTGGGGCGGTTGAGGGTGATCACCCCTGTCCGGCCCTCGATGTCGAACAGGACGGTGTCATCGTGGGTCTTCACACCGGTCAGTATGTAACGTGGACCGGCATGCGGAAGATCATCCTTTGGATGTCGGTGTCCCTCGACGGATTCATCGAGGGTCCTGAGCGCGAGATCGACTGGCACGTCGTCGACGACGAGCTGCACCAGCACGCCAACGACGAGGCCCGCGCGATGGGCGGGTTCCTGCACGGCCGCGTGATGTACGAGCTCATGGAGGCCTCCTGGTCGACCGTGGACGACGACCCCGCGAACGCCGGGCCGGTGGCCGAGTTCGGGGGCATCTGGCGGGACAAGCCGAAGTACGTGTACTCGCGCACGCTCGAGCGGGTCGGCCCGAACGCCACGATCGTCCGGGAGGTCGTGCCGGAGGAGGTCGCCGCGCTCAAAGCGGCCCCGGGCGGTGACCTGTGCCTCGGCGGCGCCGGGATCGCCGCCGCGTTCCTGCGCCACGATCTGGTGGACGCGTACCGGATCTACGTGCACCCGGTGCGGATCGGGCGCGGCAAGCCGCTCTTCCCGCCGGTCGACGGCGGCCCGGTGCCGCTGCGCCTGGAGGGCACCCGTACGTTCGGCAACGGCGTCGTGCTGCTGCGTTACGGCCGCCCCTGAGGATGGCCCGCTGCGCCGGCGCGGCAGTTCCCGCGCGCCGGCAAGGTCGGCGCCGGCCGGGAGATCATCACGGCCCCGGGCTCCTGACCCCTGCGGGCGCGGCCACCTCCAGCCACACGCACTTGCCGTCCGGACCCGGCCGGGAGCCCCAGCTGCGGGCCAGCCGGTCCATGATCAGCAGCCCGTGCCCGCCGGGCTGTCCGCGCTTGGCACCCGGCCCCGCCCGCACGGGGACCGGCGGGGCCGGGTTCCCGTCGGTCACCTCGATCCGCAGCCGCTCGTCGTCGCAGTCCAGCAGCAGCGCTCCCGGCCCGCCGCCGTGCAGGCAGGCATTGGACACCACCTCGGACACCAGCAGGAGCACGTCGTCGGCCGTGTCCCGGTCCTCCTGGGTGGCGGCCGGCAGCCAGTGCCAGGCGGTCAGCGCCCGGCGGGCGAAGTCCCGGCTGCGCGTCACGACATCGGTGGCCCCGTCCAGTACCAGGTACCAGGTCCGGTCGGGTGACCCCCGCTGCTCCATGACGCTCTGACTCCTCGTGTCGACGTGCCGTAGCCGTACCCGCCCACCGCGTCTGGCGGAGGCACTAACCCGGCGGTCCGTCCGCCCCGCTCAGCGCCTGCGCCACATCGGTGTACACGGGGAAGACCCCGTCGGCGCCGGTGATGCGGAACATGCGGGCGACGGAACCGCGCAGTCCGGCGAGTTCCACGCTGCCGCCGGCCTCCAGGGCCGTGAGCCTGCTCTGCAGGAGCACGTTCAGCCCGGTGGAATCGCAGAATCCCAGCCCCGTCAGGTCCACCAGCAGCCGGCTACCCCGGCAAGCCGCCGCGTCGAGGGCTTCCCGCAGGGGCTGGGCCGTGTCGTGGTCCAGCTCCCCCGCCAGCTCGAGGACGACGGCTCCGTCCACGGTCTGCACCGCGACGGTGAAGCGCTCATTGTCCGCTCCCGGAACCATCCGGCATCACCCTTCCGTCCTGTTCTTGCACCTGCCCTGACGCCGCGGGGATCCGCCTCGGGGGGGGCCGGGCGCGGCGGCGGGGGACGCCACTGCGGAACGGATCCGAAACGACCGCGGGGCCGTTTCGGATTGCTCCGAAACGGCCCCACGACCTGCGACTTCGAAAAGTCGGGACGACAGGATTTGAACCTGCGACCCCTTGACCCCCAGTCAAGTGCGCTACCAAGCTGCGCCACGTCCCGTTGTGCCTTCCACCTGGGGTTTCCCCCTGCGCGGCGGCACATGCAGAACATTACCCCACGCCGAGGGGTGTTCATGCACCGGTAATCGGCGGGGGCGAAGATGAGGTGGTGAACGCACGGGATCGGGATCGGGTTCGGGATCGGGACGGCGAGGGGCGGGCGCGCAGTGCGCGGCCCAGGGACGGGCTGGGGCGGCCGCTGCCGTACGGGGAGGCCGGAGTGGAGCGGCAGCCCGAGGGGGTGGTGCGCCCGCCCGCGGAGACGGTCGGGGAGGCGCAGCGGCTGCTGGACGCCGGGATGCCGTTCCACGCGCACGAGGTGTTCGAGGACGCCTGGAAGTCGGGGCCCGAGGAGGCGGCCCCGCTCTGGCGGGGGCTCGCGCAGCTCGCGGTCGGGCTGACGCACGCGGCGCGCGGGAACGCGGTGGGCGGGGCGCGGCTGCTGCGGCGCGGGGCCGATGCCCTGGCCGGGCGGGAGGACGCGTACGGGATCGACGTGGCGGGGCTGGTCGGATGGGCCCGGGAGCTGGCCGGGCGGGTGGCGGCCGGGGAGCACATCGACGCCGCGGGCGAAGCTCCCGTGCTCACCGGGCGGCCCGGCCCCGCCTGACCGCCCGGGGGCCTACGCGGCGGGCTCCAGCAGGTCCCAGCGGTTTCCGTACAGGTCCTCGAAGACGGCGACGGAGCCGTACGCCTCGTGGCGGGGCTCCTCGAGGAAGCGGACGCCCTCGGCGGTCATCCGGGCGTGGTCGCGCGCGAAGTCGTCGGTGTACAGGAAGAAGCCGACGCGGCCGCCGGTCTGGTCGCCGACGCGGGAGCGCTGGGCTTCGTCCTTGGCCCGGGCCAGCAGCAGCGCGGACTCCTCGGCACCGGGCGGCCGGACCACCACCCAGCGCGACCCGTCCGGGCGCGGGGTGTCTTCGGCGAGCTCGAACCCGAGGGCGCGGGTGTAGAAGTCGACGGCCTCGTCGTAGTCGTGGACCACGAGGGCGGTGAGGGCGATGTGGGATGACATGCCCTCATTGTGCGCCGGGGGGCCGGAGTTGGGGACGCTGCGGCGTCGGCCGGGCGTGACCGCGCACGACCGGCGAACAGGGCGGCGCGCCCGACGGGCACAATAGCGCCGTGAAGAAGTTCTCAGTGATCGGCATAGGCGCGGGCGACCCGGACCACCTGACCCTCCAGGCGGTCAGGGCGATCGGCGCGGCGGACGCATTCCTCATCCTGGAGAAGGGCGAGGAGAAGGCGGACCTGACCGGGCTGCGGCGCGCGATGCTCGACGAGCACGCCCGGCCCGGCCACCGGCTGGTGGAGGGCCGCGACCCGGACCGGGACCGCACCCCGGCCGACTACACCCCGACGGTGGACGGCTGGCGCAGCGCGCGGGCGGAGCTCTTCGAGCGGTTCATCGCGGAGGATCTGGCGGAGGGCGAGACCGGGGCGTTCCTGGTGTGGGGCGACCCCTCGCTGTACGACTCCACGCTCGCGATCCTCGACGAGGTGCTGGAGCGGGGCCGGGTGGCCTTCGAGCACGAGGTGGTCCCGGGCATCAGCAGCGTCTCGGCGCTGCTGGCACGCCACCGGACCAACCTGAACCGGGTCGGGCGGCCGGTCCAGATCACCACCGGGCGCCGGCTGGCCGAGGGCTGGCCGGACGGCGTGGACGACGTGGTGGTGATGCTGGACGCGCGGCACGCCTTCACCGCGCACCTGGACCAGGACCTGTTCATCTACTGGGGGGCCTACGTCGGCACCCCGGACGAGATCCTGGTCCAGGGCAGGCTCGCCGACGTCGCCGGGCGGATCGAGGAGCTGCGCACCGAGGCCCGCGCCCGCAAGGGCTGGATCATGGACACCTACCTGCTCCGGCGCGCCTAGGACCTCGGCCTGTCACCGGGACAGGAAGGCGGGCAGGGCGGCGGCGAGGCGTTCGTACTCCTCGGGGTGGTTGTAGACCTGCGCGCAGACGCGCAGGCCCCCGCCGCCCGGGCGGGGCCAGACCAGGACCCGGGTGCGGAGCTTCGACGCGAGTTCCTCGCGCAGGGCCCGCGCGGCCTCCTGGGTCTCGGCGAGGCCGGGCGGGAGCAGCAGGGAGCGCATCGGCAGGCCCGGGGTGTGCGGGAGGACGGTGAACCCGGGGAGCCGGGCGAGCAGGTCCGCGCCGTAGGCGGCGAGCTCGCTGTTGTGGGCCCGCACCTTGGCGGCGTCGAGGCGGTCGATCAGGTCGAGGCCCTCGGGGGCGGCCAGCCAGCCGGTGTAGTCGGCGGTGGCCCGGTATTCGACCGAGCGGGGGAAGCCCCGGTGGTCCTCCCAGGAGGGCACCAGGGCCCTGACGCGGGCCCGGTGGGCGGGGGCCACGGCGAGGAGGGCGCTGCCGGGCGGGGCGTAGCCCCACTTGTGCAGGTTCCCGAACCAGAAGTCGGCTCCGGCGGCGATCGGCTCGGCCAGGGTGCCGGGGGTGTGGGCGCCGTCGACGACGGTGGTGATCCCGCGCGCGGCGAGGTCCGCGAGGAGCCGGGGGCCTGCGACGAGGCGGGCGGTCGGCGAGCTGACGTGGTCGAGCAGGGCCACCTTCGTGCGGGGCGTGAGCGCCGCCAGCACGACCTCGCGCACGGCGTCCTCGTCGGGCAGCCGCGGGTCGAGGGCCACCGTGGTGACGGGCGCGCGGCGGGCGGCCGCCGCGGTCACGGTGCCGTAGCCGTGGTCGGTGACCAGGATCTCGTCGCCGTCGGCGAGCGGGATGGCGTCGAGCGCGAGGTTGGCGCCCTCGGTGGCGTTCGAGATGAAGGCGATCCCCTCGGGATCCGCCCCAAGGCGGGCCGCGATCCGGCCCCGGGACCCGGCCAGGCGGTCGCCGACCCCGTTGAAGAAGGCGTCGGGGTCGGCGTGGGCCTCGGTGCGCAGCGCTTCCTGGGCTTCCTGGACGGGGACGGGGACCGCGCCGTAGGAGCCGTGGTTGAGGTGGGCGATGGCCGGATCCAGCCGGAAGAGGGCGCTGCCGCCGGGGAAGGCGGTCGGGGTGGCGGGCTCGGTCACGGTGCCTCCGGGTGACGGGTGCGGCGGGCTGCTCCGGATCATGCAAGGGCGGCGCCCGGCCCGACAAGGCCAATCGCGACAGGGTGGCCTGCCCCGTGCCGCGGCCGGGGCTGCGGCTCCGTCAGCGTTCCCGGCCGCTGGTCGCCGCGTAGTACTGGAGGTCCTGGACCTCCACCGTGCGGTCCACCGGGTACGGCAGCCGCACTTCCGCACCGGCCTTGCCGTCCCGCACCACCGCGGCCGAGGCGGCGCCCGCCTTCAGCGGCAACAGCTCGGAGTGCAGCCCCGCGGGGGCCTGATGGGTGTCCTGGGCGGATCCGACGGAGGTGCGGACGACCGCGGGCTCGGCGAGGAAGCTGAGCACCTCCACCGTGTCCCGGGGCGCGGCGCTGCCCTTGCGCGGCGCCATCAGCAGCGACTGGTCGCCCGTCGGGTCGGCGGCCGCGAACTGGGTGCGGGCGGTGAGGTACAGCGTGTCCCGGACGATCTTCGGCCAGCCGCCCGTCTTGAACCGGGTGAGGTAGTAGGAGGTCAGGTCCAGGTAGGCGTACCCGTTGTGCAGGGAGGGCGCGAACTGGCTGCCCTCCGAGTAGTCGTTCCAGGTGGTGAGCTGCACCCAGTCGGCGCCGTCCTCGATGGCGTGTGTCCAGGTGGAGCGCAGGGTCGCGGTGTTGCCGGCCTCGTCGTAGATGCCCTGGTTGGGGCGCGCGTCCTGGACCGAGACGGGCTGCATCCAGATCTTGCCCATGTCGTGCGCCCGCCGGACGTCGCGGGTGTTGCCCTCCTGGCCGACGTAACTGCGGCTGCCCCACTCGGAGAAGCCGTGGCTGATGGGGGCGAACGCGCCGTTGTGGGCGGCGAAGTCGAGGAAGAGCGGGACGAAGGCGGTGCGGACGCCGTGCCGGGACCGCAGGACCTCGAGGACCTCGGTCCACCACGCGGCGCTCTTCTCCTCCGCCTTGAAGGGGGAGACGACGAGCCGGCCGTCGGGGAGCCGGTGGGCGGCCGGGGCGGAGCCGAGCGTGGCGATCGCGTCGGCGAGGACGCCCGGGTCGTCGGTCTTCAGCGAGGTCATGTCGGGCATCAGCATGATCTTGAAGGCGGGATCCACCGAACGGGCCGCCGCCATCAGCAGGTTGCATCGGTCCCAGTTGCGCCCGGAGAAGGAGAGCACGTCGAGGGTGAACCCGTCGATGCCCGCCGCGCGGGCGGTGCGCACCTCCTGCTGGAGGTTGGCGTACTCCCAGTCGCCGGACTTCGGTTCGACGGGCAGCGGCCGGTCGCGCAGCAGGCCGCCGTACGTCCCGTGCTTGCCGCTCTCGCCGTCCGGGTTCAGGTAGTGGCGGGTGTAGTAGTCGCCGTCCGCGCGCGCGTTGTCGAGGGACAGCGGGTAGGGGGTGAAGTAGTGGGCGAACACCAGCTTCTTGCCCGCCGCGCCGGAGCGCAGGGCGGCCGGCTGGGGCATGTCGAAGGGCAGGGCGCCGGCGGGGCGCGCCGCCCCGGGGTCCGTCGCACCCCCCGGGTCGGCCTTGGCGGGCGCGCTTTTGGCCGGCGGCGGGGTTCCGGCGGACGGCGGGGCGGCCGGTCCGGGGTCGCCGGGCGCGGGCCCGGCGCCCGGGCCGGTGGACCACGGGACGCTGATCTCCGGGGCGGAACCGCCGTGTGCGGAGGTCGCGCCGAAGGGGTCCCAGGCGATTCGGGTGGCCGCGCACACCCCGACGAGGAGGAAGGCGGAGACGAGCAGGGTCAACAGCGGCCTGCGGCCGCGGAATCCCGTTCGGCGCCGGTGCGATGCCGGCCGGTCCGTCCGCCGGTCCGTCCGCCGGTCCGCTCTCATCTTCTGGTCCCTCCCCCGCACAGGCCCCCGGTGGGGGCTGCACAGCAGTAGAGCCCATGACCGGCTTCCGGACAACCGTTCCCGGGATCGGACCGGGTCCCAGGTCAACCGAAATACGACGCTGGGCCCGGCCGGGTACACCGCAGGGGGTAGGCCGGCTACCCCCGTGGTGGGCCCGAAGACCAACCCTGGGTGGGTCGAGACGGCTCCGCCGCCGGGGCTACATTTCCGCCGTCCCGTGCGACGTGGACCAGACGACGGAGGAACGATGAAGCTCACGACGAAGGCCGCCCTGACCCTTGCCGCGGTCCCGGCCGCGCTGCTGCTGGCCGCGGGGCCGGCCTCTGCCGGCTCCGGTTTCGATGTCACCGGCACCGGCGGTGACATCGGCGGCGCCTGGGCGCACGGAGACTACGGAAAGGCAGCCGACGGCCGGGTCCACCTGCGCGGCGAGCTCAAGGACACGGCGAGCGACGGCAAGGGCGCGGCGCTCAAGATCCACGCGGTGTACTCGGACGGCGGCACCCGCGACGTGCAGGTCTGGAACACCCGCGGCAACCAGGCGGTCGTGGGCATCGGCGAGTACACCTTCGCGGGGAACGTGCGCCGTATCGAGCTCAAAGAGTGCCTGTTGTACCGCGGCGGCGACGGCAACATCTACGTGGGCACCTGCGCCGCGGGAGCGGAAGTCCTGTACTTCTGACGCCCTTTCCTTCGGATCTATCCACCGGCGGGGACGGCCTAGGTGCGGGTGGCGGCGATGTCGGCGTTCTCCAGGATTCCGATGGCGTCGGGGACGAGGATCGCCGCCGAGTAGTAGGAGCTGACCAGGTAGGACATGACCGACTTCTGGTCGATGCCCATGCAGCGGACGTTGAGGCCGGGTTCGATCTGCTCCGGGATCGCGGCCGGGCGCAGGCCGATGACGCCGCCGTTGTCCTCGCCGGTGCGCAGGGCCAGGATCGAGCTGGTGTGGCCGCCGACGACCGGGATCTTGCCGCAGGGCAGGACCGGGATGCCGCGCCAGGACGGCACCTGCTTGCCGTGGACCTCCACGGTGTCCAGGGCGAGGCCGCGCTTGTTGCACTCGCGGAAGAAGGCGGCGATGGTCTTGGGGTGCGCGAGGAAGAACCTGGTGCCGCGGCGCATGCTGAGCAGGTCGTCCATGTCGTCGGGGGTGGGCGGGCCGGACCAGGTGCTGATGCGCTGTCCGTAGTCGGCGTTGTGCAGGAGGCCGAAGTCGCGGTTGTTGAGGAGTTCGGACTCCTGCCGTTCGCGCATCGCCTCCACCGTCAGGCGCAGTTGCTGCTCGAACTGGTTCATCGGGTCGTTGTAGAGGTCGGCTACTCGGGTGTGGATCTGCAACACGGTCTGGGCGAGGCTCAGTTCGTACTCGCGTGGCCGCAGTTCGTAGTCGACGAAGGTGGCGGGCAGCTGGGCCTCCCCCGCGTGGCCGGAGGAGAGTTCGATGTCGGCCTCGCCGCGCCGGTTGACGGGGCGGCGGCCGTTCTCGACGTACTGCTCCAGGTGGGTGCGCAGGCTCGCCGCGCGGCCGAGCACCTCCTGGAAGGAGCTCCACCGCAGCACCATGACGGTCCCGGCTGTCGCGGCCCGTACGCCGTACCCCCAGCGCGGGTCGGTCTGGCCGAGGGCGTCGTCGCCGAGCTGGTCGCCGTCGGCCACCACGCCGAGGAGTTCGGCGCCGCCGTACTTGCCCTCGGCCCGCCTCTCGAATCGGCCGTGGGCGATGATGAACACCTCGTCGACGGGGGCTCCCGGCTCCACGAGCACGTCGCCGGCGCGCAGGTCGCGCTTGACGAAGCGCAGGGCCAGCTCCTCCAGGACGGCGGTGTCCTCGTATCCCTTGAGGGTGGGCAGTTCGGTGAGGGTGGGGGCGAGGATGCGTACGTCGTCCGCGCCGGCCTGGACGAAGGAGACCCGGCCGCGCCCGACGGCATGGGTCAGGCGGCGGTTGACACGATACGTGCCCGCGCCCAGGTCCACCCAGGGCAGCATGCGCAGCAGCCAGCGGGAGCTGATGCCCTGCATCTGCGGCACGGACTTGGTGGTCGTCGCGAGGTTGCGGGCCGCGGCGGTGCTCAGGCTCAGCTGCCGGTCGTCGGCGGGGGTCAGGGGTGGCTGCGCCTCTGCGGTCATGCGGGGTTCCTCCCTGCGTCGGTCGCGCGGAGCGTGCTGCACGCCCACGGTGGGGTGCCGGGCGTCGCCTGCGGTAGCCGGACCGGTCCGGGCGCCTGTTGAAAATCCCGGCCGGTTGAAGCCCTGCACGCCTGTACGAGGGGGCGGGTGCACGCACTGCCGTACGGGCTTTCAACGCCCCCGGATCTTCAACAGGCCCGGGCGCCGCGGGGGCTGGCGGATCCGGCTGCGGCCCGCGCTCCATGGGTGGGTGTGCCGACCCGCAGGAGGATCCATGGACCGCGCCCCCGCCCCTGCCCCGGGCCGTGCCCGCGCGGCCGGCTCCGATCCGGCGGAGGTCCTGCGCCGGCTGCTCGACGGCCGCAGCTACCTGGGCACCGCGCCGCCGCGCACCGGCCCGGGCGGCCGGTGCGCGCGCAAGGACACGGACCCGGACCGGGACGTGGACACCGGAATCGTCATCCCCCCGCTGTACTGCCCCGACGCCGTCCGGGACGACCCGGCGCTGGCCGACGCCGTCAACGACCGGCTCGTCCTGTGGGCCGCCGAGACCGGCATCTACGCGGGCCGCCTGGACGCACTGCGCGCCTGCCACTTCGGCCGCCTGATGATGCTCGCGCACCCGGACTGCGACGACCCCGACCGGCTCCTCGCGGCCGCCAAGTGCGGCCTCTCCGAGTGGTCCGTGGACGACCACTGGGCCGACGAGGGCGAGGACGCGGATCCCGGCCTGCTCGGCCTGCGCACGGCGCTCGCGCACGCCGTGGTCGATCCGGTGCGCCTGCCGGCGGGCTACGAGCGCTGGTTCGAGGAGCGGGTGGCGGCCGAGCCGGTGCTGCGCGCCTTCCGTTCCAGCCTGGAGCACCTCGCCTCGTTCGCCTCCCCGACCCAGGTGACCCGCCTGCGCTACCAGCTGGCCGTGATGTTCGTCGGCTACAACCACGAGGCCGAGTGGCGGATGTCCGGCCGCCGGCCGCCGGTCTGGGAGTACCTGGTGCACCGGTACGAGAACGGCTTCTTCCCCTGCATGGCGCTGACCGATCCGGTCGGCGGCTACGAGGTGCCCGCGCCGGAGTTCGCGGACGCCCGGGTACGGCGTACGTACATGTACGCGGGCGTGGCCACCTGCCTGCTCAACGACCTGTACTCGATGGCCCGGGAGGATCCCGCCGACACCAACCTCCCCCGCCTGATCGCGGCCGAGGAGCACTGCTCCCTCCAGGAGGCGGTGAACCGCACGGCGGCGATCCACGACGAGGTGATGCGCACGGTCGAGGCGGAGTCGGCCGCCCTGGCCGCCCTCGGCTCACCCGCGTTGGGCCGCTTCCTGGAGGGGGTCTGGAACTGGATGGGCGGAGCGAAGGAGTGGCACGCCACGACCCCCCGCTACCGCGGACCGGCCTGAGCCACCTGTCACGCGAGCGCGCCGGCGCGGGCCAGCAGGGCCCGCGCCGTGCGGTTGCCGCGCACCGGCTGGAGGCGGCCGCGCAGCCGGCGCAGGGCGTCGTCCACCCGCGCGGAGTCCAGCTGGGGCACCGCGTCCAGCATCTCGTGCCAGGTGGCGCAGGCCCGTTCCACATGGCCCTGGTTCAGGTGGAGTTCGGCGAGCCGGGCGAGGGTGACGGCGCGCGCCCGCCGCTCGCCCGGCGGCCGGCGGCGCAGTGAGGTGCCGAGCGCGGCGATCGCACCGCGCACGTCCCCGAGGGCGGCCAGCGCCTCGGCCTGCTGATGGGCGAGCGCGGCGTGGTGGTAGTCGCCGATGGCCACCCGCTGCCCGTCCGAGCGCTCCAACAGCCGTTCGGCTTCGGCCAGGCGGGCCACCGCGGCCCGCCGGTCACCGCAGGCGGCCTCCGCGACGGCGAGCTGCCCGGTGACGAAGGCGGCCTGGAGGGCGGGCAGCCGTCCGGCCTCCCGGGCGGCCGCCTCGGCCAGCTCCCACGCCTGCTTCCGGTGGCCGAGGTGGTGGGCCTGCACGCTCATGGCGCGGAGCACGGGCGCCCAGCACCCGGGATCCCCCGCCTCCTGGCCGAGCCGCAGCCCGGCCCGGTAGTAGGCCTGCGCCACGCCCTGCTGGTTGCCGTCGAAGCACAGGAACCCGGCGGTGTACGCGAGCCGCGCGGCGCAGCCCAGCAGCCGGTGCCGTACGGCGGGCGCGGCGCCCGCCCGCAGCCACGGCGCCACGGTGGTGGCGAGGTAGCGGGTCAGGGCGGGCCGGGCCAGGCCGCTGCCGAACGTCATGTCGGCGTTGCGGAAGACCGGTAGGACGGCCTCGGCCGCCTCCACGTGCTCCGCCCCGATCCGCCCGGACGGCCGCGCGGGGGCTCCGGCCCCGCCGGGCGGCGGCCAGCCCGGGGGCCGCCACGCGGAGGAGTAGACGGGGATCTCGCCGAGCAGGGCCAGGACGTCCGTGCCCTGCGGTTCGGCGTCGGGGCGCTCGCGCGCCCGGGCGCCGGCGGGCCGGGCGAGCCCGGTGTCGGACGGGCTGATCCGCCGCCCGGTGCGCCGGCTCAGCGCTTCGGCGGCGAGCGCGACGACGTGTGCGGGCGGCCGGGTGCCGGCCAGCCAGTGCGAGATCGAGGTCCGGTCGTAACGCAGGGTGAGGCCGGTTTCGGCGGCCACGGAGTTGACGGCGCGCGCGAAGTCCTGCCCGCTCCAGCGCGCGTCGGTGAGGAGGGTGCGGAGTCGTCCGTTGGGTTCACGCTTGGCCATCAGGACCGCCCAGCTCGTACACGTGTCCATCCATTCAACGCGGTCGGACATTCAACACGGAGGGGCGGAGGCGGATGTACCGGGTGAGGCCGTCCTGCCCCTAACTAAGACGTGTGCGCTCGGCGGCGTGCGGTCACACCGTGTGGCCATGGCGTACGGGAGCACGGCAGATCACACGGAGCGGGATCGTTCCTTCCGGTCACTCCCGCACGCCGCCCCCGCCCCCGCACTCGGCCCGCCGCGCAGGAGGTGCGTACGCCCCATGACTCCGCACGTGAAGCACGCCCCGCACGTGGACCCCGCCCCGCACGGGCAGCAGGTCCCGCACGTGCAGCACGACCCCGCCGCCACCGCCGTCCTCGGCCGCAGCCGGGCGGCCGTGGAGCCCCTGCTGCGCGCGGCGGTGCGCTCGCTGCCCGGCGGGGTGCGGGCGGTGTCCGAGTACCACCTGGGCTGGCGCGACCCCACCGGTGCCCCGGCCGCCGCCGGGGCGGGCAAAGCGATACGCCCCGCCCTGGTGCTGGCCGCGGCGCGGGCGGTCGGCGGCCGCGAGCAGGACGCCCTCGGGGCGGCCGCGGCCACCGAACTCGTGCACAACTTCACGCTGTTGCACGACGACGTGATCGACCGGGACCCGACGCGCCGTCACCGTCCCACGGCGTGGACGGTGTTCGGCAGCGCCCAGGCCATCGTCGCGGGCGATGCCATGGCCTCGCTCGCGGTGCGGCTGGTCGCCGACCGGGCCGACGCGGTGGTCCGGCTGTCGGACTGCGTGGTCGAGCTGTGCGAGGGCCAGTACGAGGACTGCTCCTTCGAGGCCCGCGCGGCGGTGACCCTGGCCGAGGTGATGGCCATGGCGGAGGCCAAGACGGGCGCCCTGCTGGGCTCCGCCTGCGCCCTCGGCGGACTGTACGGGGGCGCCGCGCCGCAGGTCACGGCTGCCCTCGACGCCTTCGGGCGCGGCATCGGCATCGGGTTCCAGCTGATCGACGACCTGCTCGGCATCTGGGGCGATCCGCAGCTCACCGGAAAGCCGGTGGGCGCCGACCTCGCTTCCCGCAAGAAGTCCCTGCCGGTGGTCGCGGCCCTGCTTTCGGGCACCGACGCCGGCGCCGAACTCGCCGCCCTGTACGACGGCACCCGCCCGCTCGGCGAAGCCGGGATCGCCCGCGCGACGACCCTGGTCGAAGCCGCCGGCGGACGGGACTGGGCGCAGCACGAGGCCTCCGTACGGGCGGCGGGGGCGCTGGAGTGCCTGGCCGAGGCCGTCCCCGATCCGGCCGCGACCGCCGAGCTGGTGTCGCTGTGCGAGCTGATCACCCGGCGGGAGCACTGACCGGCAGGCCGCCCCCGCGCCGAGCATCCGCGCAGCCCACAGGAAGACCGACCGAGAGGAAGGCCCGCCATGTCCGTCGACCCCAGCGCCGAAGTGGGCGCCGAGCACCTGACCGCCGCCGCCCGGCAGAGCCTGAGCACCGAGGCCGCCCGCAACCTGGCCACCACCACCAAGTCCGCGCCGCAGATGCAGGGGATCAGCTCGCGCTGGCTGCTGCGGATCCTTCCGTGGGTGCAGACGGGCGGCGGCACCTACCGGGTGAACCGCACGGTCAGTTACACCCTCGGCGACGGGCGCATCACCTTCGTGAAGACCGGCTCCGAACTGCGGGTCATCCCGGCCATGCTGCGCGAGCTCGGCATGCTCCGGAACTTCCCCGACGACCAGGTGGTCAAGGCCATCGCCGACCGGTTCGTCAAGGAGGAGTTCCGCAAGGGCGACGTGATCGTCCGGCACGGTGAACCCGTCGACAAGATCTACCTCATCGCCCACGGCCGCATCGAGCGGCTGGGCGTCGGCGCGTACGGGGACGAGGCGAGCCTGGACGTGCTCAGCGACGGCGACCACTTCGGCCACCATCCGCTCCCCGACGCCCGCTGGGAGTTCACCGCCCGCGCCCAGACCGACGTGGTGACGATGACCTTCAACCGCGGCGACTGGGACGCGGCCCTGAACAGCTCCGCCGCGCTGCGCCGGCACGCGGAGGCCTATCTGGAGGCGGAGCGCGTCGGCCGCCGGGGCAGCGACGCCGTGGACCTGTCCGCCGGACACACCGGCGAGGTGATGCTGCCCGGCACGTACGTCGACTACGACCTCAGCCCGCGCGAGTACGAGCTGAGCGTGGCCCAGACCGTGCTGCGCGTGCACTCCCGGGTAGCCGACCTCTACAACCAGCCGATGAACCAGTCGGAGCAGCAACTGCGCCTGACCATCGAGGCGTTGAAGGAGCGCCAGGAGAGCGAACTGGTCAACAACGCCGAGTTCGGGCTGCTGCACAACGCCGACTACGAGCAGCGGATCTACGCCCGGACCGGGCCGCCGACCCCGGACGACATGGACGAACTCCTCAGCCGCCGGCGCGGGTCGCAGTACTTCCTGGCCCATCCGCGCACCATCGCCGCCTTCGGCCGCGAATGCAGCAGGCGGGGCCTGTACCCGGACAGCGTGGACTTCCAGGGGAACCGGGTCCCGTCCTGGCGGGGGGTGCCGCTGCTGCCCTGCAACAAGATCCCGGTGACCCCGGAGCGGACCAGCTCGATCCTGGTCCTGCGCACCGGCGAGGACAACGACGGGGTCGTCGGGCTGCACCCGGTCGCGCTGCCCGACGAGTACCAGCCGGGCCTGTCCGTCCGTTTCATGAACATCAACGAGCAGGCGATCATCTCCTACCTGGTCACGGCCTACTACTCGGCCGCGATCCTCGTGCCCGACGCCGTCGGGGTGCTGGAGAACGTCGAGATCTCGCGTTTCGACGACTGAGCTTCGATATCTGAGGGGGTCCAGGACATGACCGCTCGGCAGGAGAACGTCTCCCGGCAGCCCTTCGAGCTGCCCGAGTTCTACCTCCCGCATCCCGCCCGCCTCAACCCCCACCTGGAGGAGGCCCGGACGCACACCCGCACGTGGGCCGCGGAGCTGGGGATGCTGGAAGGCTCGGGCGTCTGGGGTCCGGCCGACCTGGAGGCCCACGACTACGCGCTGTTGTGCGCCTACACCCATCCCGAGTGCGACGGCCCGACGCTCTCGCTCGTCACCGACTGGTACGTGTGGGTGTTCTTCTTCGACGACTGGTTCCTGGAGCGCTTCAAGCGCTCCGGCGACCGGGCGGCCGGCCGGGACGCGCTGGAGCGGCTGGCGCCGTTCATGCCGGCCGACCCCGGCGCGCCGATGCCCGAGCCGGCCAATCCGGTGGAGGCGGGCCTGGCCGACCTGTGGCGGCGTACCGTGCCCGGTCACTCGGCGGACTGGATCACGCGGTTCACCGTCAGCACCCGCAACCTGCTCCACGAGTCGCTGTGGGAGCTCGACAACATCACCATCGGCCGGGTGTCCAACCCGATGGAGTACGTCGAACAGCGCCGCAAGGTGGGCGGCGCGCCCTGGTCGGCGGGGATCATCGAGCACGCGGTGGGCGCGGAGGTGCCCCCTTCCGTCTCCGGGGAGCGGGCGCTGCGCGTCCTGCGCGACTGCTTCGCCGACTCGGTGCACTTCCGCAACGACCTGTTCTCCTACGAGCGGGAGATCGGGAAGGAGGGCGAGCTCAGCAACGGCGTGCTGGTCCTGGAGCGGTTCTTCGGCTGCACCACCCAGGAGGCGGCCGACCAGCTGAACAACATGCTCACCTCGCGGCTCCAGCAGTTCGAGAGCACCTTCTTCACCGAACTGCCGGTGCTGTTCGCGGAGAAGGCCCTGGACCCGGCCGGGATCCTCGCGGTCCTCACCTACGCCCGCGGGCTCCAGGACTGGCAGTCCGGCGGCCACGAGTGGCACATGCGCTCCAGCCGCTACATGAACAGCCGTCCGGGGCGGAACGAGACGGGGCCGGCGGAAACGGGGCTGCCGGGATGGCTGCGCGGCCCGACCGGGCTGGGGACCACCGGTGCCAACATCAGGGCGCTGCTGGGCCTGACCGGCGGCGCGCAGCGGGTGCGCCGGCACGGCAACGTCCCGCACCGGGTGGGTCCTTCGGTGATCCCGGAGTTCTACCTGCCGTACCGCAACGTCCTCAATCCGCACCTGGCCGGCGCCCGGGAGCGGCTCATCGAGTGGAACCGGCGGATGGGCTTCTTCGACGAGGGCCTGTGGTGGGAGGAGAAGGCGCGGGACTACGACTTCGCACTGTGCTCGGCGGGCATCGACCCGGAGGCCTCCGCGGAGGCGCTGGACATCAGCGCGGGCTGGCTGAGCTGGGGCACGTACGCCGACGACCTGTACCCGCTGGTCTTCGGCACCAGCCGCAGCCTGGCCGCCGCCAAGGAGCAGACCCAGCGGCTGTTCGCCTGCATGCCGCTGGACCTCTCGGCTCCGCCACCCCCGTCGAACGCCATGGAACGGGGCCTGGCCGACCTGTGGCGGCGTACGGCCGCGCCGATGCCTCCGCGCGGCCGGGAGCTGTTCCGGGCGGGCGTGGAACAGATGGTGGACAGCTGGCACTGGGAGCTGGACAACCAGTTCCACAACCGGGTGCCGGATCCGGTGGACTACCTGGAGATGCGCCGGCTGACCTTCGGCTCGCCGATGACCACCGCGCTCGCCCGGTTGGCGCACATGGACGTCGTGCCGGACGAGGTCTACGAGAGTTCGGCCATGCAGTCGATGTACCAGGCCGCCTGCGACTACTCGGCCGTCATGAACGACGTGTACTCGTACCAGAAGGAGGTGGAGTACGAGGGCGAGCTGCACAACTTCGTGCTCGTCGCGGAGACCTTCTTCCAGTGCGACTACCCGACGGCGCTCCGCATCGCGAACGACCTGATGACCTCGCGGATGAAGCAGTTCGAGCACGTCGTGGAGAAGGAACTCCCCGTGATGTATGCCGACCACGGCCTGGACGCGGCGGCCCGGGCGGCCCTGGACCGCAGCGCCGAGGAGCTGAAGCAGTGGATGACGGGCATCGCCGTCTGGCATGCCGAGACGCGGCGCTACCGGGAGGAGGACCTCGTACGCCACCACGCGCACCGCCGGTCCGCGGCGGCGGGCGCGGTCGCCCCGGACCCGCGGGGCGGCGGGGGCCGCCGGCTTCCCGCGGCCCCGCACCGCGCCGCGTGGGCCTGACCTGCGGGTCGGCAGGTGCCTTCGCAGGAATACGACGTTCCCCTGGTCTTACGGCGCAAGCGGCGCATAATCGTCGTCATGCGGCTTGAAACAACCCTCTAGCCGCACTTGGTCACGCATGCAATGGGGGGCATCGTGCCGATGGGGGAATCCGGGGCGTCCGCGGCGGCGTCCGGAACACTGCCCGCGACATCCGCCGAGATGTCGCGGCTGCTGACCGCCGTCCGGCGGGGGCGCGTACTGACCGTGACGGGCAGGTTCCGCGAGCCGCGGAGCCTGCTGGTACGGGAGATCGCCCGGCGGCTCTCGTCCAACTTCTACGACGGGGTGGCCGTGGTCGACCTGGACCACGCCTTCGGCGTGCGGGAGATGACGGCTGCCCTGGGCTGCGTTCCGGGCATGCCCGTCCTGCCGTACGGGACGGCCCCTGCCGCTTCCTGGCTCGCCGAGCGCGACATGCTGCTCGTCCTCGACGGCAGCGACCGGCTCACCCCGGCGGCCCTGGACTGGCTGCGGGACCTGCTGTCCCGCGCGCCGGGCCTGCGGCTGCTGGCCGCCGGCCGCCATCCGCTGGCCTTCGAGGAGGAGCGGGTCCACCGGCTGTGAGGCGTGCGGAACCTCAGCCCGCCTGCCGGCTGAGCTGGTGCCACACCGGGGCCGGACAGTGGCCCTGCGGCCGGGACTTGAGGAACAGCGGGTACTCGACCCGGCGCGGGGGGCGCCCGGACTCCACCCAGTGGGGGCGGCCGGAGACCTTGTCCCAGCCGTCGTTCGGCATCGGGAGGTAGTCGGAGCGCCCGTCCTTGTCCTTGCTGGTGATCTGGGCCACCTCCGCATGGTCGGCGTGGGCGGCCAGTACCACGCAGTAGTGCCGCAGCTGCCGGGTGGGATCCTCCCGCAGCGGCACCATGGCCAGCCAGATCTCCCCCGGCGCCGGCCGGTGGGTGCGTACGGTCGCGGGCCTGCGCGGGCCGCCGCGGAAGGTGTCCGCGCGGGAGGTGTCCCACCGGCGGACGGCGGCGACGAAGGCGAGGGCCACGAGCCCGGCGGCCATGCTCTCGGCCGTCGCCCGCACGTTCCACAGCGGATGGTCCCCGACCTTGCCCTCGGTCCACCACAGCGCCACGGCGACGAGCACCAGCAGGGCCGCGGCCCGGGCCGGGACCAGCCACCACACGAACCGCCGTCGCCGGCCGGCGAAGAACGCGAGGACCAGGGCCACCACGACCGGGATGGCGTACGTGATCAGGTACTGCCCGGCCCCCCGCAGCTCCTGCGGCGGCGTCTGCTCCGCCAGCAGGTCGGGCAGCGCCAGCGGCACCGCCAGCAGGTACCCCACGGTGGGCAGGACGAACAGGACGAGCAGCAGCGCGGCGCAGCCGATGCCGCCGCAGGACGTGTCGGAACGGCGTGCCACAGAACCCCCCACAGATCACCGGCGGTGAACGTTAGCGCAGGCCCCACCTCCCGGCCAGCGGTTCCGGAAGACCGCGGACACGGGTCCGCCCCGGCCGGGCACGGGGCCGGCCGGGGCGGAGCACGTCACGCGTGGACCACAGGTGTCAGCCGAGGATGGCCAGCGCCTGGTTGAAGGTGGCGGACGGGCGCATGATCGCCGCGGCCTTGGCGGCGTCGGGCTGGTAGTAGCCGCCGATGTCGGCCGGGGAGCCCTGGACGGCGATGAGCTCGCCGACGATGGTCTGCTCCTGCTCGCCCAGCGTCTTGGCGAGCGCCTCGAACGCGGTGGCCAGCTCGGCGTCTTCGGTCTGCTTGGCCAGCTCCTGCGCCCAGTACAGGGCGAGGTAGAAGTGGCTGCCGCGGTTGTCGATGCCGCCCAGCTTGCGGCTCGGCGACTTGTCCTCGTTGAGGAAGCTGCCGGTGGCGCGGTCCAGGGTGTCGGCCAGCACCTGGGCGCGGGCGTTGCCGGTGGTGGTGGCGAGGTGCTCGAAGGAGACGGCCAGCGCGAGGAACTCGCCGAGCGAGTCCCAGCGCAGGTAGTTCTCCTTGACCAGCTGCTGGACGTGCTTCGGGGCGGAGCCGCCGGCGCCCGTCTCGAAGAGGCCGCCGCCGTTCATCAGCGGGACCACCGACAGCATCTTGGCGCTGGTGCCCAGCTCCAGGATCGGGAAGAGGTCGGTCAGGTAGTCGCGCAGCACGTTGCCGGTCACCGAGATGGTGTCCTCGCCGCGGCGGATGCGCTCCAGGGAGAAGGCGGTGGCCTCGACCGGGGACAGGATCTTGATGTCCAGACCCTCGGTGTCGTGGTCGGCCAGGTACGTCTTGACCTTGGCGATCAGCTGGGCGTCGTGCGCGCGGCCCTCGTCCAGCCAGAAGACGGCCGGGACGCCGGTGGCGCGGGCGCGGGTGACGGCGAGCTTGACCCAGTCCTGGATCGGCAGGTCCTTGGTCTGGCAGGCGCGGAAGATGTCACCGGCGGCGACCTCCTGCTCCAGGACCACGGCGCCCGAGGCGTCGACGACGCGGACGGTGCCCGCGGCGGCGATCTCGAAGGTCTTGTCGTGGCTGCCGTACTCCTCGGCCTTCTGGGCCATGAGGCCGACGTTCGGCACCGAGCCCATGGTGGACGGGTCGAACGCGCCGTGCGCGCGGCAGTCGTCGACGACGACCTGGTAGACGCCGGCGTAGCTGCTGTCCGGGAGGACGGCGAGGGTGTCGGCCTCGGCACCGTCCGGGCCCCACATGTGGCCGGAGGTGCGGATCATGGCCGGCATGGAGGCGTCGACGATGACGTCGCTCGGGACGTGCAGGTTGGTGATGCCCTTGTCCGAGTCGACCATCGCGAGGGCCGGGCCCTCGGCGATCTCGGCCTCGAAGGAGGCCTTGATCTCGGCGCCGTTCGGGACGCCGTCCAGGCCCTTCAGGATGGCGCCGAGGCCGTCGTTCGGGGAGAGGCCGGCGGCCGCGAGGGCCTCGCCGTACTTCGCGAAGGTCTTCGGGAAGAACGCGCGGACCACGTGGCCGAAGATGATCGGGTCGGAGACCTTCATCATCGTGGCCTTGAGGTGCACGGAGAACAGGATGCCCTCGGCCTTGGCGCGGGCGATCTGGTCGTTCAGGAAGGTGCGCAGCGCGTCGACGTGCAGGACGGACGCGTCCACGACCTCGCCCGCGAGGACCGGTACGGACTCGCGCAGCACGGTGGTGGCGCCGTCGGCGGCGACGTGCTCGATGCGCAGCGTTCCGGCCTCGGCCATGACGGCCGACTTCTCGGTGGAGCGGAAGTCGTTCTCGCCCATGGTCGCGACGTTGGTCTTCGAGTCGGGGACCCAAGCGCCCATGCGGTGCGGGTGGGCCTTGGCGTAGTTCTTCACCGAGGCGGGGGCGCGGCGGTCGGAGTTGCCCTCGCGCAGGACCGGGTTGACGGCGCTGCCCTTGATCTTGTCGTAGCGGGCGCGGACCTCGCGCTCCTCGTCGGTCTTCGGGTCGTCCGGGTAGTCCGGGAGGGCGTAGCCCTGGCCCTGGAGCTCGGCGACCGCGGCCTTGAGCTGCGGGATCGAGGCCGAGATGTTGGGAAGCTTGATGATGTTGGCTTCGGGGGTCTTCGCCAGCTCGCCGAGCTCGGCGAGGGCGTCGGCGATCCGCTGGCTCTCCTCGAGGTGCTCGGGGAAGCTGGCGATGATCCGACCGGCCAGGGAGATGTCACGGGTCTCGACATTCACACCGGCCGTCGACGCGTACGCCTGGATCACAGGCAGGAACGAATACGTCGCGAGGGCCGGGGCCTCGTCAGTGTGCGTGTAGATGATGGTCGAGTCAGTCACCGGATGCTCCGCTCCACAGTCTGCGTCTCTCGTCTGCAACATTGCTCGACATCAAGATATCTCGTGATCGGGCCGGTCTGGACAGCCCCCTGCCACGAGCCGGGGGAGATCCGGGTCACGCGGGGCCCCGGGAACGGCGAAAGCGCCGCCCACGGCTGTCTCCGGCCGGGGCGGCGCTCAGGCACTGCGGGTCAAGTCCCAGGTCAGGCGTGGTAGCCCTTGGGGTCGGCGCCGTACTCGTTCGGCTGCGGCTGACCGGCGGTGGCCGTCAGGACGAGCAGCCAGATGAAGCCGATGAACGGGACGCAGCCGATGAAGTACCACCAGCCGGACTTGCCGATGTCGTGCAGGCGGCGGACCGTGACCGCAAGGCTCGGCAGGATGGTGCCGAGGGCGTAAACGACGGTGAGGATCGGGAGGGTCCCCAGCACGAAGTCGAGGATCACCAGGGCTATGGCGATGATCGACTGGATGAGGGAGAACATCCAGTACTCCTGGCGGCGGGCGCGGCCGGAGAAGTCTGCGTACTTCTTCAGAACGTCGGTGTAGTGGTTCACGGGGTCCCCCCAGAGGACGGAAGTGCGGCCCGTCCTGCTGGAGCAAGCCGGGGCAGAACTTATGCCCCCCTTACAGCGGGGTCAAGCCACTTCCCCAGGGCCCAAATTCGGCCACACGGCACGATATCCGGCACCGGATGAGCGGTGGCCGGGGTGCGGAGCGGCGCCGTGTCCCGGGAAGTCCGGATCGTCCACCTCACAGGCCTACTCCGCACCACGGAACCCGCGTTGATCAGTGTCCACATCGTTACCGCGCTGCGAGGCCGCGCCCCGGCCGGGCTCGCCTCAGCCGATGTGGAAGGAGTCCCCGTACACCTTCCAGTCCAGGGGGGTGTTGAGGTTCAGGTTGCCCTTGCGCAGGAAGACCCGCTGCGCGGTGTCGACGCGGCTGGTGTCGCTGTGCGCCTCCTCCTGCTTCATCGCCCAGACGCGGGCGTCGAGGAAGGCGCCCAGCCACGCGGTCTCGCTGCCGCCCTGAGACGGGGGCTTGGCCTTGGACAGCGCGCGCGCCCGGATGTTGCGGAAGCTGGTGGAGTCCGTGCCGTCGCCGTGCATGACGATGGCGTCGTAGTAGATGAACTGGCCGAGGGTGCCGACCTTGTCGGACTTGCCCTGCTTGACCGCCGGGTTGAAGTAGACCCGGTCGCGCTCGCGGTCCTGGGCCTTCCTGAACTCGGCGTCCCGGGCCGCCTTCGCCCAGTCCCTGGTGAAGTTCGGGTCGAGGCCGGAGTGGGAGTCGGTGCCGTCGACGCGGCGCAGGGCGGGGAGGTACTTGGCGAGGACGTTGCCCGGCTTGACCTGGGTGTAGTACTCGACGAGGTCGAGCATGTCGCCGGTACCGGAGCAGAAGCCGATGATGCCGGCCGTGTAGCCGCGGCCGTCGTCTATGTCCTCGATGTACTTGTACTGCGCCTTCCAGTCCAGCGAGGAGTTCTCCGCACTGGAGACGAGCTTCATGGCGATTTCCTTCTTCGCCGGATCGTCGAGCCCGACGGCGGCGGCCGCCTCCGTCTTCGCCTTCGCCTTCGCGGAGGCGGCGGCGTCGACGGCGGTCGCCTGGGCCGTCACCGGTAGGGCTAAGAGCGCACTGCCGAGCACGGCACCGATCGCCAGTGTCCTGCGGCGGGGGGTGAACACAAGGCCTCCAGAGGGGAGTTGAGGCTTCCCGGTTTCGTTAAGAAACTTTACTACCAGACTTGACGGCATCTCAAGCCCCGGGAACCCCCTCGGCCGGTTCAGAGCCAGCCGTTGCGCCGGAAGCCTCGGTGGATGACGAAGCAGGCGACCGCCATGACCCCGAGCACGAGCGGGTACCCGTACGTCCAGCGCAGCTCGGGCATGTGGTCGAAGTTCATGCCGTAGACCCCGCAGACCATGGTCGGCACGGCGACGATCGCCGCCCACGCCGTGATCTTGCGCATGTCCTCGTTCTGCGCGACGGTCACCTGCGCCAGATGCGCCTGGAGGATGGAATCGAG
Source organism: Streptomyces sp. LARHCF249 (assembly GCF_052871255.1). Classification (NCBI taxonomy): domain Bacteria; kingdom Bacillati; phylum Actinomycetota; class Actinomycetes; order Kitasatosporales; family Streptomycetaceae; genus Streptomyces; species Streptomyces sp. LARHCF249. The sequence goes on along the minus strand of NZ_JBIXJQ010000005.1, from coordinate 530,555 downwards.
CAGGTTGTCGTAGGCGCCGATCTGCTCGGTGGTCCGGGTCAGGTGGTCGGCCACGTCCCGGAAGTACGCACGGAAGTCGGCCGGAATCACCGGTATCGGCTGGGTCGCCAGCTGCTCGAGCGGGCGGCCCAGCGGCGCCACCGCCCGCCGCAGCTCCAGGAGTTCACGCTTGAGCTGGTAGATCCGGCCGGCGTCGCCGCGCCCGCCCGCCTCGCTGAACACCGCGGTCTCGACGGCGTCTATGTCGTTCTGCACCGCGTCCGTGACGGCCACGTAGTCGTCGACCACATGGTCGACCATGGCGTGCAGCACGGCCGCCGGCCCCTGGGCCAGGTGCTCCGGGGACGCCTCCAGCTCCTCGCGGACCGGGCCGAGCGTGCCGCGGCCGCCGTGCCGGATGGTGATGACGAAGTCCTCACCGGTGAAGGCCATCAGCTCGCCGGTCTCCACCACCTCGCTGGTCGCGGTGAGTTCCTCGTGCTCGACGTAGCGCACGGTCTTGAAGACGGAGAACAGCGTGTTGTCGTACCGCTCCACCTTGGGGCGCTGATGCGCGTTCACGGCGTCCTCGACGGCGAGCGGGTGCAGGCCGAACAGCTCGGCGAGCCCTGCGAGCTCCGACTCCGCCGGTTCGTGCAGGCCGATCCAGACGAAGCCGCTGCCCGCCTTGCGGACCCTCCGCAGTGCCTCCTCGACCTCCGCGCAGCCGTCCTGGCGCGCGCCGTCCCGGTAGACCACGCAGTTGACCACGGCGCTGCCGAGCGGGGAGCGGGCGGGGTGGCTGAGGTCGACGGCGCGACGGTAGCCGCGGCGCACGACCCGGCGGAAGGTGCTGAACATGGACAACGACGTGCTCCTCTTTCGGCTGATCAGCGGCCAGTCTGCCATCGCGCCGCGAGTCCGTCGGCGCCGCGAGCGCCCCGGGGGACGGGCCCACTCGATGCTGCGGCCCGGCAGCCGAGCCGCCCGGCCGATCGGGCAGGACCGCCTGCCCCGCAGCTTAGGACGTGCCCGCCGGAGGCCTGCGGAGCGCCTCCCCGGCCGCTTCCGCGACCAGCGTCGCCACCAGCGACAGCGCGGGCGAGTCCAGCTTCCACTGCTGCCAGTACAGGGGCACGTCCATCGGCCGGCGGGGCGCGAGCAGCACCAGCTCGCCCGTGCGCACCAGCGGCCCCGCCTGCTGCTCCGGCACCAGCCCCCACCCCAGGCCCGCGACCACCGCGTCGCGGAACCCCTCCGAGGTCGGTACGTGGTGCCGAACCGGTCCGGCGTCCACCGCCCGCGACCCGGCCCGTGCCCCCGTCAGCAACCGTACGAAGACGTCCTGGAGTTCGTCCTTGCGGTCGAAGACGATCGTCGGCGCCCGCCGCAGGTCCTGCTCCAGCGCCCCCGTGAGGTGCCGGGCCGCGAACTCCGGGCTCGCCACCGGAAGGTACCGCGCCAGTCCCAGCATCCGTACGCTGCACCCGGCCACCGGGTCCGGCGAGGAGGTCACCGCCGCCATCACCTGGCCCTCCCGCAGCAGAGCGGTCGTGTGCGACTCGTCCTCGCGGTGCAACTCGACGCAGACCGGCGGATCCTGCGGCACCCGGCTCAGCACCGGCATGAACCAGGTCGCGAGCGAGTCGGCGTTCACCGCGATCGGCAGCCGCACCGGGCCCATCCCCTCGGCCATCCCCAGCTCGGCCCGCGCGTCCCGCTCCAGCCGCGCAAGCTGCCGGGCGAACCGGACCACCACCTCCCCCGAGTCCGTCGCCCGCACCGGCTTCGTCCGCATCAGCAGCACCCGCCCGGTCCGCTGCTCCAGCGCCTTGACCCGCTGGCTGACCGCGGACGGGGTCACGTGCAGCGCGGCCGCCGCCGCGTCGAAGGTGCCCTCGTCCACCACCGCCAGCAGCGTCCGTACCTGGTCCAGGGGAAGCTCGTCCATCACGAGCGCTAATGGTACGTAAAAACCTTTAGCTGTACTGAACCGGCAGCGCTGCCTACGGTCGAAGACATGACACACGGCATCATCACGGCGGCCCTCGCCGGCTTCGGCACCGGACTCTCCCTCATCGTCGCCATCGGCGCGCAGAACGCCTTCGTCCTGCGCCAGGGCGCGCGCCGCCAGGCGGTCCTCGCCGTGGTCGCCATCTGCGCCGTGTCCGACGCGCTCCTGATCGCCCTCGGCGTCGCCGGTGTCGGAGCCTTCGTCACCGCCTGGCCCGCCGCCCTGACCGCGGTCGGACTGGCCGGGGGCGGGTTCCTGATCTGCTACGGGATCCTCGCCGCCCGCCGGGTGCTGCGGCCCGTACCGGGCGCCGCCCTGAGCGCGGAGGGTGCCGCCACCGGGTCGGGCCGCCGGGCCGTACTGACCTGCCTGGCGATGACCTGGCTCAACCCCCACGTCTACCTGGACACCGTGCTGCTCCTCGGCTCCCTCGCGGCCGACCGGGGCGACCTGCGCTGGGCCTTCGGCATCGGAGCCGGGCTGGCGAGCCTGACCTGGTTCGGGACCTTGGGCTACGGCGCCCGGCTGCTCGGCGGACTGCTGGCCCGTCCCGCCGCGTGGCGGGTGCTGGACGGCCTGGTCGCGGCGACCATGGTGACCATGGGCGGCCTGCTGCTGGCCCGCGCCTGACCGACCGACCACTGGAGCCCGCCGTGCCCGACCGCCCCTCCCCCGACGCGGTGCGGGCGTACTACGCCGCCCAGCCCGCCCCGCTCGTGGCAGCCACCGGGATCGTCATGGACACGCGCGGGCGGGTGCTCGTACTGACGACCTCGTACAAGGCGGATCTGGAACTGCCGGGCGGCACGGTCGAGGCCGCCGAGACCCCTGAGGAAGGGCTGGCGCGCGAACTGAAGGAGGAGCTGGACCTCGGCCTGCCGGTCGGCCGGCTGCTCGCGGTGGACTCCTGCCCGCCCGGCGGACTCGGCCGCTCCCTCGTCGTGCACGTCCACCTCGTCGGCCCGCTGCGACCCGAGGAGGCCGCCGCGATCTCCTTCCCGGACGGCGAGATCGTCGAGGCGCACTGGCTCCGGCCGGAGGAGGCCTGCGCGGCCCTGCCCGCCCGGATCGCGCCCCGGCTGCGCGCCGCACTGGCCGCCCTGCACACCGGCTCCCTGGCCCACCTGGTCGACGGCGTGCCCCAGCCCGGCTCCCCGGCGGGCCTCGACCCGGCCGACCGGGGCGCCCTGGAGCACGCGGGCGCCCTCGACGCCGCCGGTCACCGCGCCAGCCGCCCCAAGGCCACGACCGCGGCGAGCGTGCTGTTCACCGATTCCGGCGGCGGGATCCTGCTGGTGCGGCCCGCCTACGGGAACACCCGTCGCTGGCAGCTGCCCGGCTGCGGCATCGACAGCGACCTGGGCGAGACTCCGCGCGCCGCCGCCCGGCGGGAGGTCCGGGAGGAGATCGGCCTCGACCTCGCCCCCGGACGCCTGCTGGCCGTCGACTGGTCCCACAAACCGGGCCGCCTGGCGCGTGTCCGCTTCCTCTATGACGGCGGCGTCCTCGACGCGCGCGCCCTCGGCCGCGTCCGGCTGGATCCCGCGGAGCTCCTCGCCTGGCGCACGGTCTCCCCAGCGGACCTCCGCGACCTGGTCAAACCCTCCCTCCGGCGCCGTATCAAGGCCGCCCTCACCGCGCGCGCCACGGGGACGGGCCCCCTGGAACTCCACGCTGGCCGCCCGTCGGGGTGAGCGCCGCACGGTGGGTTCAATGCCGGTCGGCCGGCGCGGGCGCGTCGTCGAGGAAGCCGCCCGACTGGTGCTGCCACAGCTTCGCGTAGGCGCCGTCCGCGTCGAGCAGTTCCTGGTGCGAGCCCTGCTCGACGATCCGTCCGCGGTCGAGGACGACGAGCCGGTCCATGCCGGCCACCGTGCTCAGCCGATGCGCCACCACGAGCGCCGTCCGCCCGTCCATGAGCCGCCACAGCGCGTCCTGTACGAGGACCTCGCTCTCGGAGTCCAGGGCGCTGGTCGCCTCGTCGAGCAGCAGGATCGGCGCGTCGCGCAGGATCGCCCTGGCGAGGGCGACCCGCTGGCGCTGTCCGCCGGACAGCTTGACCCCGCGCTCACCCACCATGGTGTCGAACCCGTCCGGCAGCGCGTCGGCGAACTCCGTGACGTGCGCCGCCTCGGCCGCGCGGCGGATCTCGGCGTCGGTGGCGCCCGGCCGGGCGAACGCGATGTTGTCCCGCAGCGTGCGGTGGAACATCGCGGGGTCCTGCGGCACGTAGGCGATCAGGCTGCGCAGGTCGGCCTGGGACAGCTTGCTGATGTCCTGCCCGCCGATCAGGATCCGGCCGGCGTCGATGTCCGTCATCCGCAGCAGCAGCCGGGTGAGCGTGGTCTTGCCCCCGCCGGACCGGCCGACGAGACCGATCTTCGTCCCGCCGGCCACGGCCAGGTCGAGGCCCTCGAAGAGCGGCTTCCCGCCCCCGTGGGCGAAGGTCACCTGCTCGAACCGCACATCGGCGGCCGCCGCCGGGGACGGCAGCGGTTCCGGGGATGCCGGGTCGAGCACGGTCGGCGGTCGCATCAGCAGTTCGGTGAACTGAGCGGCCTCCGTCATCGAACTCTCCAGGCGGCGGTAGATCTGGTTGAACTCGAACATGATCCGCGTGGCACTGGCGTAGTAGGTGAAGGCGACGATCACCGCCTCCACGCCGTGTTCTCCCGCGCCGAGCGCGACGGCGAGCAGCAGGCCCAGCACGTTGGTCAGTACGGACATCGGCGCGACCACCGTGTCGATGCGCAGGTTGCCGTAGTCCCACGACCGCAGGGTGAGCCGCCGCGACTCCGCGACCCGGGAGCGGTGCTCGGCGGCCTCGCGTTCCTCGGCGGCGAACGCGCGGACCGTGTCCATGTTCATCAGGCTGTCGGCGACGTGGCCCGACACCCGGGCGATCGCCCGTTCGCGCTGGGCGACGAGCACCTGGCGGCGACGGATCAGGGGTGCGACGCACAGCCCCGTGAACGCGATCAGGGTCAGGAGCCCGGCCACGAGGAGCGGGTCGTACTGCCACAGGACCACCGAGGCGAACACGAGGGGCACGAAGCTGCCCATGACGGAGAAGGTCAGCGTGTCGACGAACTCCTCGAAGCGGGAGGCGAAGCTGAGGACGCGCTTGGTCAGCGATCCGGCGAAGTTGTCGTGGAAGAACGCGGCGTCCTTGGCGTACAGCTCCTCCATGCCGATCACGTACAGGTGCTCGATGCCGCGGGCATCCACGCGGTTGAGGCAGTGGAATCCGATGCGCCACAACACCTCACCGGCCAGCAGGGCACCGGCGAAGGCCAGGACGTAGGGAAGCATGGAGCCGATGTCGGTATCGGCGTCCCCCGCGATGCGGCCGACGAGCTTCGCGACGACCAGCGGCGCGATGTAGTTGATGCCGATGTTGCCCAGCGCCGGGCACAGCATCGCGGGAGCCGTCAGCCACCGAAGTCGGGCCAACTCCCTTGCGTAGTAACGAAGCGCGAGGAGCACGGAGCCCCTGCCCGGCGAACCTTCGTGCGATTCGGGCGATCCCATCCCAACCCTGCCTTGTCGGACCAGAAGGACAAGGTCCGCAGTGTCCCGCGACGGCGCCCGCGCAGTCCACGTGTTTTTTCGCCGCGAACGGCCCGCCGATTGATCACATGATCACCCTGCCAACTGCCCGTGAGAGGAGAACGAATGGGTGATGCAGGGGCGACGCGTCCTCGGCGGCAAGGACGGATCCCACCCAGCGGGTACTTTTAGTGATCGAGTGCTTGCAGCAAGTGATCGGGCACGTTCGAAAAGCAGAGGCACGGAGGGTATTGATGCACAAGCTCCACAAGGTCTTGATCGCCGCTGTGGCGGCGGGGAGTCTGGCCGCCCTGGGCGCGGGGAGCGCTCACGCCGATGAAGCAGGCGGCCCCGGCGGCCGGTCGTCCCAGGACATCGCCGTGCGGAGCGGGCTGCCTCGACTGCCGCAACTGCCGCCGCTGCCGCAACTGCCCCGGCTCCCGCAACTGCCTCAGCTTCCGCAGGCCGCCGCCGCTGCCGCCGCTGCCACGACGACGTCACTGCAGAACCCGTACGGGCCCTACGCGCCGTACGCCATGTACGCGCCGTACGCGCCCTACGCGGCGTACGCCCTCGACGCTTCCGGCACGCCGAATACGCCCAACACCCCGAACACGCCGAACACGCCGAACACGCCCAACGGCGCCGGCACGCCCAACACCCCGAATACGCCGAACACCCCCAACACCCCCAACAGCCTCGGCACGCCCAACACCCCGAACACCCCGAACACCCCCAACACCCCGAACAGCCCCGGCACGCCGAACACGCCCAACACGCCCAATACGCCGAACACCCCGAACACCCCCGGCGTTTGAAAGCGCCATAGGACCGGCCCGAGACCGAGGCCTGTCCGATTCGACTCTTCACCACACGCGGCGGCGCCGCGCAGTGTCTCCACTGCGCGGCGCCGTCACGTGTTGGGTGCGTCACCCCGGGGTGTTGGGGGTGTTGGGGGTGTTCGGGGTGTTGGCTCCGGCACCACCGGGGGTGTTCGGGGTGTTGGGGGTGTTGGGGGTGTTGTTACCCCCACCGCCGGGGGTGTTCGGGGTGTTGGGGGTGTTCGGGGTGTTGGCTCCGGCACCACCGGGGGTGTTGGGCGTGTTGGGGGTGTTGGGGGTGTTGTTACCCCCACCGCCGGGGGTGTTCGGGGTGTTGGGGGTGTTCGGGGTGTTGGCTCCGGCACCACCAGGGGTGTTGGGCGTGTTGGGGGTGTTGGGGGTGTTGTTACCCCCACCGCCGGGGGTGTTCGGGGTGTTGGGCGTGTTCGGGGTGTTGATTCCGCCACGGCCCGGAGTGTTCGGGGTGTTCGGAGTATTGGGGGTGTTGTTACCGCCACGGCCGGGGGTGTTCGGGGTGTTGGGGGTGTTCGGGGTGTTGTTACCGCCACGGCCCGGAGTGTTCGGGGTGTTCGGAGTATTGGGGGTGTTGTTCCCACCACGGCCCGGAGTGTTCGGGGTGTTGGGGGTATTCGGAGTGTTGTTACCGCCACCGCCCGGAGTGTTCGGGGTGTTCGGGGTGTTGGGGGTGTTGTTACCGCCACCGCCCGGAGTGTTCGGGGTGTTCGGGGTGTTGGGGGTGTTGTTCCCACCGCCCGGAGTGTTCGGGGTATTCGGCGTGTTCGGGGTATTGTCCGTCAGCAGATGCGGCGCACTCAGCATGGCCTGGGCCGACTGGGGCACCGGGGCCGCCATGGCGGTGGCCGGCAGGGCGACACCGCCGGCCATGGCGATGGAGGCTGCGGCCACTACGAGCTTGCGGGAAATCTTCATCATTTTCTCCATTCGGGATGTGAATCGTTTGGCTCGTCCTTCGGTGGGATTCACCGTCGGTGCTTGCTTCAAATAAACCCGGATGGAGAAGCTGAGTCATGCCCCTGGAATACGTATCTTGACGCCGGAAATCGATGCTGGTAAAAGGATTCCGCGCAACGCGACCACGCCCTTACCCTGCGCGATAACCGCAGGCAGGCCCTAGTGTCCCAGCGTCGCGGGGGTCGGGCCGTCCGGGCGGACGGTGATGCCGTAGGCCGCCTTGTCCGGAACGGACCGGAAGTGCGGGACGCGGGCAGGCAGCAGGTGCTCGAGGAGGACCGTCGACTCCCGGAGCGCGAACTGCAGACCCAGGCAGGCCCGGGGCCCGACACCGAACGGGAAGTAGCTCCCCGGGTGGGTGGGGCGTCGGCCCGGGGTGGTGAAGCGCCCCGGGTCGAACCGCTCGGGGTCTTCCCAGAGCTCCGGGTCCCGGTGCGTGAGGTAGGGGCAGACCAGCACGTCTGTGCCGGCCTCGATCGCATATCCGGCGAGGATGTCGCCCTCCGCGGCGCAGCGCGGCAGTATCCAGGCGGACGGATAGAGGCGCAGGGTTTCGTGGACGAGGGCCTGGACGGCCTGGCTCCGCTCAGGTGAGCCCTCGGCGCCCGCGGCCAGGGCCCGCTCCCTTGCCTGCGGGTTCCGGTCCAGCAGGAGGTGGAGCCAGGTCAGGGTCGAGGCGGTGGTCTCGTGACCGGCGACCAGCAGGGTGACCAGCTCGTCGCGGATCAGCCGGTCGGTGTACTCGGGGCGCGTACCGGCCGCCTCGATCAGGACGTGCAGCAGGCCGGGCCCGTCCGGTCCCGCCTCGCCGTCGCGGGCGGCGGCGATCGCGAGGCCCGCCACGGCGTCGATCCTGGCCAGGTCGGCGGCGACGGCCCCCTGGGCGGCGGCGCCCTCGGCGGGCAGGCTGGGCAGCGCGGCCACCACGGCGGGCACGGCTGCCAGCTCGCGCTCCGTACCGGGGTCGAGGGGATGGCCGGTCAGGGACCGCCAGATGGTGTCCAGGGCGAAGCGGCGCATCTCGTCCCCGACGTCGAAGACCTGTCCGGTCCGGGCGTACGAAGCCCAGCGCGCGGCGGCTGTCCGGGCGGCCCGGGTGATCCGCTGCTCGTAGCGGCGCATGCCCCGTCCGGTGAACTGGGACTGCAGCAGCCGCCGCTGCCGCTGCCAGGCCTCGCCCGTCGCGGCCAGCATGCCGTCGCCGATCAGCAGTCGGGCACGGTGCGAGCGCTTCACGTACCGGCCCGGGTGGAGCGCGAGCACGTGCTGCACGGCCCGGGGATCGGTGACCAGGACGGTCGGGCGCGGACCGAGCCGGAGCCCGGCGACGCCGCCGAGCCGTTCGCGGGCCTGGGCGAACAGGTCGATGAGGTCCCCTCCCCCGGCCTGCCACTGCCCGATGAGGGCGGGGTCCAGCTCGGGGACCGGGCGGCCCGCCGGGGACGGGCTCGGGAGGGGGCCGGGGCGGGCGTGGATGACCACGGTTCTGCTCCTGTTCGGCGACTGTCCGTCGTCACGGACCGGTGCGGGCATCACGCACTGTAGGGGAGCGGGCGCGGTGGGCAACAGCCTGCAGCGCCCCCACGGCCCGCCCCGCTCCGTCTTTGGCCGAACTCCTCCGACATCCGACTGCCGTTCGGCTGGTGTACCCGGAACCGTCACGTCAGGCTCCCTGTTCGGTCCCCCGGGCGCGTTGTGCTGGGGACGCTCAAGCACCCCTCAACCCGCAGAGGTCGATACCGCCATGGCAGAACTCAACCGCCGCCGCTTCCTGCAGCTCGCCGGTGGCGCCACCGCCCTGACGATGCTGGGCGAGAGCATCGCGCGCGCCGCCGCCATCCCCGCGCAGGGGACCACCGGCACCATCGCCGACGTCGAGCACATCGTCGTGCTCATGCAGGAGAACCGGTCCTTCGACCACTACTACGGTGCGCTGCGCGGTGTCCGCGGCTTCGGCGACCCGCGCCCGGTGACCCTGCCCAGCGGCAAGTCCGTCTGGCACCAGTCCGACGGCACGAAGGAGACGCTGCCCTTCCGGCCGCCGTCCGACGACCTCGGCATGGAGTTCCTCCAGGGCCTCAACCACGACTGGGCGGGCGGCCAGAGCGCCTTCAACAAGGGCAAGTACGACAACTGGGTGCCCGCCAAGACGCCCACGACCATGGCCTACCTGACGCGGGACGACATCCCCTTCCACTACGCCCTCGCCGACGCGTTCACCATCTGCGACGCGTACCACTGCTCGTTCATCGGCTCCACCGACCCGAACCGCTACTACCTCTGGTCGGGCCACACCGGCAACGACGGCTCGGGCGGCGGCCCGGTCCTCAACAACGCCGAGGCCGGCTACGGCTGGACCACCTATCCCGAGCGGCTCGAGGCGGCCGGGATCTCCTGGAACGTCTACCAGGACATCGGCGACGGCCTCGACGCCGCCGGCTCCTGGGGCTGGATCAACGACGCCTACCGCGGCAACTACGGCGACAACTCGCTCCTGTACTTCAACAACTACCGCAACGCCGAGCCGGGCAGCCCGCTCTACGAGAAGGCCCGCACCGGCACGAACGCCAAGGCGGGCGAGGGCTACTTCGACCGGCTGCGCGCGGACGTGGCCGCCGGCACCCTGCCCGAGGTCTCCTGGATCGCCGCACCCGAGGCGTTCAGCGAGCACTCCAACTGGCCCTCCAACTACGGCGCCTGGTACATCGCGCAGGTGCTGGACGCGCTCACCTCCAACCCCGACGTGTGGGCCCGTACCGCCCTGTTCATCACCTACGACGAGAACGACGGCTTCTTCGACCACGTCGTCCCGCCGTACGCACCCGCCGACGCCGGCCAGGGCCTGTCGACCACGCCCACCGCCCTGGACGTCTTCCCCGGCAAGGCGGGCTACGTCGCCGGACCGTACGGCCTGGGCCCGCGCGTGCCGATGCTCGTGGTCTCCCCGTGGAGCACCGGCGGCTACGCCTGCTCCGAGACCTTCGACCACACCTCCATCATCCGCTTCATGGAGCAGCGGTTCGGTGTGCGCGAGCCCAACATCTCGCCCTGGCGCCGCGCCGTCTGCGGCGACCTCACCTCCGCCTTCGACTTCGGCCGCAAGGACACCAGCGCGGTCCAGCTGCCCGACACCGGCGCCTGGGAGCCGCAGGACCGCGAGCGCCACCCCGACTTCAGGGCTCCCGCCCCGGCCGTCGGTTCCATGCCCCGTCAGGAGAAGGGACTGCGTCCGACCCGTGCGCTGAAGTACGCCCCGTACGTGGACGGTGCGGCGCTGACCGCCGAGGGCGCGTTCCGGCTGACGTTCGGCGGCGGCCCGCACCTGGGCGCACAGTTCTACGTCACCTCCGGCAACCGCACCGACGCGCCGTGGACCTACACCACCGGGGCCGGCACGTCGATCTCGGACGCCTGGAACACCCGCTACTCGGCCGGGGTGACCGACCTGACCGTGCACGGCCCCAACGGCTTCCTGCGCGGCTTCCGCAACCCCGGCACCACCCCCGGCCCCGAGGTCACCGCCCGCCACAACGCCGCCACCGGCAACCTGGACCTCACCTGCACCAACGCAGGCGGGTCAACCGCCGCGCTCACCGTGACCAACGCCTACGGCGGCGGCCCGAAGCAGCTGACCGTCGCCCGTGGCGCCACCGTCACGTACAGCGTCCCGCTGAAGAACACGCGACGCTGGTACGACGTGACGGTCACCGCGTCCGGCGCACCGGACTTCCTGCGCCGCTTCGCGGGCAAGGTCGAAACGGGCGCGGCCGGCCTGTCCGACCCGGCGATCCTGACGGACCAGTCCTCCTGACGCCTTCCTCCGGTTCCTCCGGGGGCGGCCGGGCCACGGCCCGGTCCGCCCCGGAGGGCGGTCAGGCGATCTCGGTGCGGCGTCCGCCCATCGGGATGACGAGGGGGGTACCGGCGACCGGGCATTCGATGACCGCGGCCTCGAGGCCGAAGACCTCGCGGACCAGGTCGGGCGTGACGATCTCGGAGGGCGGACCGGCGGCGATCAGCCGGCCGTCGCGCATGGCGACGAGGTGTCCGGCGTAGCGGCAGGCCAGGTTGAGCTCGTGCAGGACCATGACCACCGTGCGGCCCTCGGTGCGGTTGAGGTCGGCGACGAGTTCCAGTACGTCGACCTGGTGGGCGAGGTCGAGGTACGTCGTCGGTTCGTCCAGCAGCAGGACCGGCGTGTGCTGGGCCAGCGCCATCGCGATCCACACGCGCTGGCGCTGGCCGCCCGAGAGTTCGTCGATGGAACGGGTCGCCAGCTCCGCGGAGCCCGTCGCCGCCAGGGCGGCGTCCACCGCCGCCTCGTCGGAGGAGGACCACTGCCGCCACCACCGCTGGTGCGGGGTACGGCCGCGCGCCACCAGGTCGCGTACGGATATGCCGTCCGGCGCGCTCGGGGTCTGCGGCAGCAGGGCGAGCCGCAGCGCGAACTCCCGTGCGGACAGGCCCGCGATGTCCTCGCCGTCCAGGTGGACGGCGCCGCCGGCCGGCTTGAGCAGCCGGGCCAGGGCCCGCAGGGCGGTGGACTTTCCACAGGCGTTCGGTCCGACCAGGGCGGTCACCTGCCCGGCCGGGATGTCGAGGTCGAGGTCTTCGGAGACGATGCGGTCGCCGTACCCCAGGCGCAGCCCGGAGGCGTGCAGCGCGGTGGGAGAGGTGCCGGTGGGCTGGGTCTCGGTCAGCGCGGCGGTCATGTCAGCCTCCCTTTCCGGCCCGGTTGGTACGGGCGAGGAGTAGCAGTAGGTACGGGGCGCCCACGGCGCCGGTGAGCACGCCGACGGGCAGTTCGGTCGGGGCGATGACGAGCCGCGCGGCCAGGTCGGCGACGATGAGCAGGACCGCTCCGGTCAGCGCGCTGGTGACCAGCGGGATCCCGGCGGTGCCGGAGATCCGCCGCGCGATCTGCGGGGCGCCCAGGGCGACGAAGGCGATCGGCCCGGCCGCCGACGTCGCCAGCGCGGTGAGGCACGTGGCGAGGACCAGCAGCGCGATCCGCGCGTGCCGCAGCGGGATGCCCAGGCTCCGCGCCGTGTCGTCGTCGTACTGGAGCAGTTGGTACGGGCGGGCCAGCGCCAGGGTCAGCGGGAGCAGCACCGCCAGTGCCAGCCCGGCCCACTGGACGTGTTCGTAGCCGCGCCCGTTGAGGCTGCCGGTCAGCCACACCATGGCGCGGGAGGCCTGGTCGATGTCGGCGCGGGCCAGCATCCAGCGGGTCAGCGCGATCAGGGCGCCGTTCGCTGCGAGGCCGACGAGGACGAAGCGGTAGCCGGTGATGGTGCCGTCCCGGTACGCCAGCAGGTAGATGGCGACCGAGGTCAGCAGGGCGCCGACGAGGGCCCCGAACGGAACCGCGGCGAAGGTTCCGGCGCCCGCCGCGGTGACTCCGCCGATGAGGATGGCGCCCACCGCGCCGGCCCCGGCGCCCGCCGCGATGCCGATCAGGTCCGGGCTGGCGAGCGGGTTGCGGGTGACGGCCTGGAACACGGCGCCGGCCAGTCCGAACGCGGCCCCCACCAGCAGGGCGGTCAGGGCGCGCGGCAGCCGGAGCTGGTGGACGATGAGGTCGGCGGCGCCGGAGCCCGTGCCGAGTACGGCGCCCAGTACGTCGCCGACCGGGATCGCGAACGTGCCCAGCGAGACGGAGGCGATCAGGCCCGCGAACCCGGTCAGCACGAGGGCGAGCACCACGAGAGCGACCCGGGGCCGGACGGCCACACCGACGGGTCCGGCTTCGATCTTCAGCCGGCGCACGGTCTTGTGACGGCTCATGGTGCTCATCGGGTGTGCTCCTTGAGCTTGCCGCGCTTGACCAGCAGCGCGAGGAACGGCGCGCCGAGCAGCGCGGTCACCACGCCCGCCTCCAGTTCGCCGGGCCGGGCCACCATGCGGCCCACCACGTCGGCGGCGAGCATCAGCGAGGCACCGCCCAGCGCCGAACAGGGCACCAGCCAGCGGGCGTCGGGCCCGGTGAAGGCCCGTACGACGTGCGGGACGACCAGGCCGACGAACGTCACGGGGCCGGCCGCGGCGACGGCCGCGCCGGTCAGCAGGACGACCCCCAGCGCGCCCAGGGCGCGGGTCGACTTGACCGGGGTGCCCAGCGAACTGGCCACGTCGTCCCCGAGGGCGAGGCTGTTGAGCCGGCCGCTCAGCCCGAGGGCGAGGGCGAGTCCGACGATGACGAACGGGAGCAGTTCCATGCCGAGCTGCGCGTCGCGTCCGGCCAGCGAGCCGACCGCCCAGAAGCGGTACTGGTCCAGGGTGCTCACGTCGAGCAGGATCAGGGTGTTGGTGCCCGCGTCGAGCAGTACGGTCACGGCCGCGCCGGCCAGGGCGAGTTTGGCGGGGGTGGCGCCGCCGTAGCCGGTGCCGCCGACGGCGTAGGCGATGAGCCCGGCCAGCGCCCCGCCCAGGAAGGCGAACCAGATGTACTGGTACGAACTCGTCAGCCCCAGCATGCCGATGCTCGCCGCGACCGCGAACGAGCCGCCCGCACTGATGCCGATCAGGCCGGGGTCGCCGAGCGGATTGCGGGTGATGTCCTGGGCCACGGCGCCCGCGGCGCCCAGCGCGAGGCCGACCAGAAGTCCCAGAAACGTACGGGGCATGCGCAGTTCGCGTACCACCACGGCGTCGCCGGCGTCACTGCCCGAGATCGCGGCCACGACGTCCGACAGCGGCACGGCCTTGGTGCCGATCGCGAGGGACGCGCAGGCCATGGCGGCCATGAGGGCGAGCAGCGCCGTGAGTACGAACGTCCGGGAGAGAACGCGCCGGGGCGGCGGGACAGCTGGGGCGGAGACCGCGGCGGCGTCGGCGGTGACGGGCTTAAGAGACACCCACACAAGGTAAGGGATGCCTAACCGAATCTATCGCGCACCCCCCGTCTGGATTTGGCCACGAAGAGCCGCTAGTCTTCACCACGCATTTACTCAGGCAAGCCTTACCTAACAACACATGTTCCCTCTGGAGAACCGAGAACCGATGAACACCTTCACTCAGCGTCGCCGGCCGGGCCGGATCGCCGCTGCCGTTCTCACGGCAGCCCTGGCCCTCTCGCTGGCCGCCTGCGGTGGCAGCAGCGACGACAAGAAGCCGGCCGCCGAGTCGTCGAAGTCGGCCGCCGCCGAGTCGGCCGGCTTCCCCCGCACGGTCACCCACGACAAGGGCCAGACCGAGATCAAGGCCAAGCCCAAGCGCGTAGTGGCGCTGGACAACAGCCTGGTCGAGGCGGTCGTCGCGCTCGACACCCCGCTGGTCGGCGGCATCGGATCGTACCGCGACCAGAAGGGCTTCCCGGCCTACCTCGGTGACGCGGTGAAGGAAACCAAGGACGTCGGCCCGCTCGACAACCCCAACCTCGAGGCGATCGCGGCCCTCAAGCCCGACCTCATCGTCTCGGCGACGGTCCGTCACGCCGACTTCTACGACCGGCTGAGCCAGATCGCGCCGACCGTGTTCGTCAAGACCACCGGCCCGATCTGGAAGGAGAACATCACCTTCCTCGGCCAGGCGCTGGGTCAGGAGGAGAAGGCCGCGGCCAAGCTGACGGCGTACCAGACCCGTGCCAAGAAGATCGGTGACGCGATCAACGCCAAGGGCGGCGGCAAGGACGGCGGCAAGCCCACCTTCTCGATCGTCCGCTTCCTCGACGGCCCGACGCGCATCATGCTGCCCAAGACCTTCAGCGGCATCATCCTGACCGACATGGGCCTGACGCGGCCGGAGAACCAGCGCGACGAGGTGAAGTTCAACATCGAGATCAGCGAGGAGCAGATCCAGCAGGCCGATGCGGACCACATCTTCATGACCACCTTCTCCGGCGGTGACGAGCGCAAGAAGAAGTTCCTCGCCAACCCGCTGTGGCAGCGCCTGAACGCGGTCCAGAAGAACCAGGTTCACGAGGTCGAGGACTCCATGTGGATGACCTCGGTCTCCCTCCAGGGCGCGGACATGGTCCTCGACGACCTGGCGAAGGCGTTCCAGGTGGACCCCGCCAAGTAGGCGGCGCCGCTCTTCCCCGACGGGTCGGCCCCGGCCGCGTACTGATGAAGTACGCGGCCGGGGCCGACCCTTTGGCGTGTACGGGGGACGTGCGGGGCTCGCCCGCCGGCTCAGCCCTCGTCCTCGATGCGGCGCAGCCGCTCCGCGTCGCAGGTCCGGGGGCACGTCGTACAGGCCCGGGCCGCGTCCAGGGTGTAGTACATGCAGCAGCCGAGGCGGGTGCGGGTCGGATGCGAGTGCCCGGCGCGGCCCGCGAGCCGCCTGAAGTCGGCGCCGCCGGGGAAGGGCGCCATCGCGGCCGGGAGCACATCGGTCGCCGCGCGTACGGCCTGCTCCTCCTCGCCGAGGACGCGGCCGAGGTACCAGATCCCGGAGACGAGGTCGTCGGCGACCATGCCCCACAGGGCCCGGTCCCGGCGCCGGACCCGCGGCCCGATCGCGGCCAGCAGCGGCCGTACGTGATCGGCGACGGCCGCACGCAGTTCGGCGCGCAGCGCCTCCTCGTCGGCCACCACGCGGGCGCCCGGCAGGCGGGCCGCCGCATCGCCGGGCAGGCAAGCGAATCCGGCCGCAGGAACGATCTCGAAAGCGCCCGTCGAGAGGTCCACGCGCACTTCGCGGGGGCGAATGCGCGGTACGCGCCGTTCCAGGTACCACGCGCCGCTCATCAGCAGGCTGACGGACCAGAGGTAGTCGTGCAGCGCACGCGACGCGGCCACGTCGGGGCGCGGGTCATGCCCGTGCCCCGCCCGGATGCGGGCGGCCTCGGCGGCGACGAAGGCATCCAAGGCCGCCTGGCCCGTGGCCGGTTCCGTCGGTTCCGTCGATTCCGAGAGTTCGGCGAGTTCCGCGCCGCTGACCCACCGTCCGGGCCGGGTGGCAGCGGTGGCCACCCGGACGTCCAACGCCTCGCAGACAGCCGCGAGGCGGCCGTAGGTGCGCGCGAGCATGGCGGCGCCATCCAGGTCTGGACGTTCGGGCGACGCGATGCGCGGGGCCGTGGTCATCGGCTCTCGATCAGGTGCGGCACGGAAACTCCGGTTACGGGAGAGTAGGTAAGGCTTACCTTAACCCAATGGTTTAGGATCACGACATCAGGCCACGCCACGCCACTCGAGCCTGAGTTGAGACTAAGGGTTGGCTAACCTAAGCTGACCTTCGCCGGTGGATGGGAATCCGTCGGCTCTGAGGCGTGCCGGAAAACAGTCACCGCCACCCCCACTGCTCACGATTTCGGAAGGGGCCCAGCCCAATGCGGTTGTACCTGCTCGCACTCAACCCCACGGATTCGGTCACCGAGGGGTTCCTCCCCGCCGCGTCCCGGCTCGGCCTCGACGTGACCGTCCTCACCGACCAGCCCGACGCGCACCGCCGGTCGGTGGCGCCGGACGTCGAGGTCCTGGAGTGCGACGTACGCGACTTCCGCGCGGTCATCACCCGGATATCGACCCACCACGCGCCCGACGCGGTGTTCACCAACAGCGATCACCTCCAGACCCAGGCGGCCCAGGCGGCCGACTACTTCGGCCTCCCCGCCAAGGACTGGCGCACGACGCTGCGTGTCAAGGACAAGGCCGAGATGCGCCGCCACCTCACCGCGAGCGGACTCGACGCGGTGTGGTCGACGGAGTTGTCCGCCGGTCAGGACCCGACCGGCCTCACCGCCCTGGACGTGCCGTACCCGTGCGTGGTCAAGCCCCGGGAAGGCGTGGCCAGTGAGGACGTGGTGCTGGTCGAGGGGCCCGAGGAACTCGTCCTGCGCTGCAAGGAGATCCAGGCCCGCCGGCCGCAGGCGTCCCTGGTGGTCGAGGAGTACCTGACCGGCGAGCTGTACACCCTGGAGACGCTCGGCGACGGACACGTCCGCCACGTCCTGAGCGGCTTCCACACCCGGCTGTCCGCGCCGCCGTACTTCATCGAGGAGCAGCTGGTCTACGTCCCCAACCACCCCGAACCGGTGGTCGAGCAGGTCCTTGCCCAGCTCGACGCCCTCGGCGTCGGGTTCGGCATCTGCCACACCGAGTTCGTCGTGCACGACGGCCGCGCCCGCATCATCGAGGTCAACTACCGGGCCATCGGCGACCAGATGGACCTGCTCCTGACCCGGCTGCTGGACATCCCGCTCTTCGAGCACGTCCTGCGCACCCACCTGGGTGAGCCGCTGCCCGCCGACCTGGGCGCGCGCACGGACGGCGCCGCCGTCGTCGACTACCCCTGCGCCCAGAGCGCCGGCACGCTCACGGCCGCGCCCGAGGCCGCCGACCTCACCGTGGACGGCGTCGAACTGACGTACCGGCCGCTGCGTGCGGTGGGAGAGCGGCACGAGCTGTACCAGACCAACCGCGACTACGTCGGAGTGCTGCGCGCCTTCGGCCAGGACCAGAAGACCGTCGAACGGGTCGCCGCCGATTACCTCGCGGGCCTGCGCTGGGAGTTCACCCCGTGACCACCACCGCCCAGGCCGCCACCGTCACGCAAGCCACCCCCACGCACGCCGACGCCACGGACGCCGACGCCACCGAGGCGGAGCTGCTGCTCCGCGTCCTCGGTGCGCTCCTGCGCGAGGACGTCGTCGGCCTGCGCACCCGCACCACCGCCGTCGACCGCGCGGACGGCCGCTGGCTGCGACTGCCCGCGGACGACGGCGACGCCCTGCTCCTGCCGGTCGTCGAAGACGGCTACCAGAGCGTGTACGCCGCCCGGCTGCCGCTGCTCACCCGGGAGTCGGACGGCCGCGAACTGACCACCCACGACGAGGTCCTCGACGCCCTGGGCGAGCTCGCCGATCCCGTCGACCGCGGCGGTTTCGACGCCTTCGCCGAAGAGTGCCGCCAGACCCTCGCCACCATGCGGCTGCACGCCGAGACCGCGGAGGAGGTCGCCGCCGTCCTGGCCGCCACCACCCTCGCCTCCGGACGCGGCGCCGACCCCGCCGACTGGACCGGCCTCACGGGCGGGCTCGCGTACGACACCCTCGCCGCGCGCCTCGACCACCCGGTGTACCCCACCGCGCGCGGCCGCTCCGGCCTCGACGAGAGCCAACTGCGCGCCTACGCACCGGAGTTCCACCCGCGCTTCGCGCTGCGCTGGATCGCCGTGCCGCAGCGGGACCTCACGGTGGCCGGCGGCCCGGCCGCGCTGCCCTCCGCCTGGCCCACGCCGGGCGCGCTCGGCCTGCCCGAGCTCGACCACAGCCACCTCGCCCTGCCCGTCCACCCGCTCACCGTGGGCGCCCCGCTGCGCGAGGCGCTGAGCGCCGCCGGCCTGGCCGACCGGGCCGTCCTCGCCGAGCGCCCGTACCTCGACGTCGTCCCCACGCTGTCCATGCGCACGGTCGCCGTCACCGACGACCCCACCCTGCACATCAAGGTCCCGATGGCCACCGCCACCCTGGGACTGCGCAACCGCCGGATCATCCGGCCCGGCTTCCTCGCCGACGGGGTCGCGGGCCAGCGCCTGATAGAAGCCGTCGTCGCGCGCGAACCGCGGTTCCAGGGCGTGATCCTGCACGCCGACGAGACCGTCTACGCCCACGCCGGACACGAGCTCCTCGCCGCGCTCTGCCGCCGCTACCCGGCAGGTCTCGAGAACTCCGTCGTCACCCCGCTCGCGGCGCTGCTCGCCGAAGCCCCCGGCGGCCGGCTGCTGATCGACCACCTCGCCGACCGGTTCTACGGCGGCGACCCGATCGCCCTGCTCGACGCCTACCTGCGGCTGCTCCTCGACTGGCAGACGACCCTGTTCGGCTACGGCATCGCCCTGGAGTCGCACCAGCAGAACGTCTCCCTCGTCCTCGACCGCGGTCCGGCCGGTGACACCCGGGTCCGGCTCCTGTTCAAGGACGACGACGGCCCCCGCGTCCACCCGGCCCGCGTCCGCGCGACGCTCGGCGCCGAGGCCCCGCTCGGCTTCGACGACGCCCGCGCCTTCTGCGACGACGACCGCCCGCTCACCGACCTGTTCACGACGATCACCCTGCACCTGTGCGCCGGTTCGTACGCCTTCGGGCTGGCCCGGCACGGGCGCGCCGAGACGGGCGCCCTGCTGGACCTCGTACGCGACCGGCTCACCGAGGCCGTCGAACGGCTCGGCACCGGACCGGGTGGGCCCGGCGCCACGCTGCGCGCCCACGTCCTGGACGCCGCGCAGCTGCCCGTCAAGGCGATGGTCAGCGCCGGAACCCTGCTCAGCAAGGAACGCTCGGGCGCCGCCGACATCAACAAGCACTACACCACAGGCCCCAACTACCTGCTGCGGCCGGAGGTTTCCCAGTGAGCGCCAGCGCTCCCCCGGACCGGCGCGAGGCGGCGGCCGACACCGTCCCCGAGCCCCGCCCGACCCTCGGCCGCAGGCAGGTCCACGCGGTCGCCGGATGCTACTTCGTGGCCTCCTTCGCCGCGCTCGGCCTGCCCCCCTTCCTCACCGAGATCCTCCCGGAGCTCGGTGACCCCGACGCGAGCTGGGCCGGGGTGCTCTACATCGTCCCCACCGTCTTCGCGGCCGTCGGCGCCCCCCTGTGGGGCCGGCTCGCGGACCGGTTCGGCCGCAAGCGGCTGCTGCTGCGCGCCCAGTTGGGGCTGGCGCTCTCCTTCGTGCTGGCCGGCTGGGCCGACTCGATCGCCGCCTTCACCGTGGCCCTGGTCCTCCAGGGCATCCTCGGCGGCACCTTCGCCGCCTCCAACGGCTACCTGGGCGCCGCGCTGCAGGGCCCGGACCTGTCCAGAGCGCTCACCCTGATGCAGGGCGCCGCCCGGGCCGCGCTGGTCTTCGCCCCGATCGTGGTGGGCAGCCTCTCGCCCTGGCTGTCCCCGCACCGCCAGTACGCCCTGCTCGCCGTCCTTCCGCTGACGGCCGCCGTGCTGATCGCCGCGCTGCCGGAATCCCGCGGCGTGCCGGCGGAGCCCCGCGAGCAGGCCGCCGGCGATCCGGCGGCCGGCGCCGCGGCGGCCGGGAAGCAGGAGGAAGACGCCCGCACGGAGCGCACCACCTCCCTGCACGGCCTGTACGCCCTGGAGTTCGCCTTCGTCTTCTCCACGGTCATCTCCTTCCCTTACCTGATCTCCCTCATCGAGGACCGGATCCCCGGTACCTCCCCGGTGGTCTCCGGCGTCCTCTTCGCCCTGCCCCACCTGTGCTACCTCGCCGCCGCGATGTGGGTGCACTCGTCCTTCCACCGGCGCCCCCGCCTCGGTGTGGTGCTCGGCTTCGCCTGCATAGCCCTCGGGCTGGCCGGGCACGGGCTGGCCCACTCGCTCGCCACGCTCGTCGCCGTCCGCCTGCTGCTGGGCGCGGGCCTCACCCTCGGCCTGGTCTGCCTTTCCGTGATGGCCTCCGAGTGCGCCAAGGGCCGTGCGCCCGGCGGGCTGTTCGGCTCGATCGAATTCTTCTCCAAGGCCGGCGCGGTCGTCGCCGGCCTCGCAGCCGCCGCGGGCAACAGCCTGTACGGACCGACCGCGCCCGTGCTGACCGGTACCGCCGTGGCGCTGCTCACGGTCTGCGCCACCGCCGCGCCGACCCTGAACCTCCGCTCCCCCCGCTCTCTCCGCACCCGCTGGAGCCGTTGATGTCCCTGACCGATGCATTCGGTACCGCCTCCGTCGCCACCTCCGCCGCTCCGGCCGGGCTGCCCACGGCCGACGAGGCAGTCGCGCACACCCTGCTGAACTGCCTGCTGCGCGAGTTGTCCGGACCGGAACACCAGACCGCGGTCGCGGACGGCCACCTGGCGCTGTGGCTGCCCCGCCGCGGAGTACTCCTGCGCGCCGCCCTGCGCCGTACGTCGCTGCTGGGCGCGCACCGTTTCACCGGACCGGTGCGGGAGCAGCGGGAGGGCGGCTGGGCCGAGGTCGGCTGGCGCCGCCTCGCCGAGTACGTCCAGGACGAGCTGGCCCTGCGGACCGACGTACGCAACGAGGAGTTCCTCGAGCAGATCGCCTCCAGCCACCAGGCCGTGTCGGCCGCGCTCGCCGTACGCGCCGAGCGGCCCGCCACGGGCACCGTGGTCGGGGACGGCGACGGGCTCGCCGCCTACCTGGAGTCGGAGCAGTCCCTCCTCTTCGGCCACCGCTTCCACCCCACCCCCAAGGCCCGCACCGGCGACACCGCTTCCTGGCTCGCGTACGCCCCCGAGACCGGCGCCTCCTTCCAGCTGCGCCACCTCGCCGTCCGCGAGCACCTGATCGCCCAGGAGACCGCCGCCGAGGGTGCGGCGCAGGCCCTGGACCAGCTCCGCGCCGATGTGCCCGAGGGCTACCGGCTGCTGCCCGCACACCCGTGGCAGTACGAGATGCTGCGCGAACACCCGGAGTTCCGGGCGGCGTTCGACCGGGGCGACATTCTGGACCTGGGTCTCGCGGGCAAGCCCTTCGCCGCCACCGCCTCGGTGCGCACCCTGTACGACGGGGCCACCTTCCTGAAGTTCAGCCTCAACATCCGTATCACCAACTGCCTCCGGAAGAACGCGAGTTACGAACTCTCCGGCGCGGTCGCCCTGACCCGCCTGCTGGCCCCGGTCCTCGCGGACCTGGAGACGCGCTTCCCCTGCACCGCCATGCTCCGCGAGCCCGCCTACCGCAGCCTCGCCCTGCCCGGCCCCGACGGCGCCCCGGACCGCTCCCTCCTCGAGGGGTTCGGCGTGATCGTCCGCGAGGGGCTGCTCGCCCGGCTCATGCCCGGAACCACCCCGCTGCTCGCCGCGGCCGTCGCCGACGAGTACCCGACCGGGCCCGGGCACATCTCCCGCCTGCTCGCGGACTCCTCCGCGCAGTCCGCGCTCGACTGGTGGACGGCGTACCTCGAGCTGCTCGTCCCGCCGGTCATGGCCGCGTACTTCGACCACGGACTCGTCCTCGAACCGCACCTGCAGAACGTCGTCGTCTGCGTCGACGGGGAGGGCATGCCGGCCCAGGTCCTGTTCCGCGATCTGGAGGGCACCAAGCTGGTCCCCGAGCAGCACGCGGAGCTCCTCGCGTCCCTGCCGGCCGAGGTCGCGGACCCGATGACGTACGACGCCCAGCGCGGCTGGGACCGGGTCGTGTACTGCCTGCTGGTCAACCACGTCGCCGAGGTGCTCGCCGCCCTCGCCGACCTGCACCCGCAGTCCGAGGCCGCGCTGTGGGCCGAGGTCCGCGCCACCCTCCAGAGGTACGCCGACCTGAACGGCTGCCCGCCGCGGCTGGCCGCCCTGCTCGCCGGGGTGCCGCTGCCCGCCAAGGCCAACCTGCTCACCCGCTGGGAGCGCAAGGCCGACCGCGATGCCGGCTACGTCCGGCTCGCCTCTCCGCTCGCCGAGGACGTGCTGTCCCAGGCGCTGCAGCACGACGCCGACGACGACCTCGACCACGACCTCCGGAGCGCCCGATGACCACCCCCACCCCTGCGGTGCGCGAGCGCCTCCTCACTCTCGACAGCACCGACCTCCCCGCCTACCTCTACGATCTGACCGCCCTGAGCGAGCACGCCGCAGCCGTCCGGGCCGTGCTCCCGGAGCGGGTCGAGCTGTACTACGCGGCCAAGGCCAACCCGGAGGCGGAGATCCTGGCCGCCCTCGGCCCGTACGTCGACGGCTACGAGGTCTCCTCCGGCGGCGAACTCGCCCATGTGGCCAAGGCGGTGCCGGGCCGCCCGCTGGCCTTCAGCGGCCCCGGCAAGACCCCTGCCGAGCTCGCGGCCGCCCTCGAACTGGGCGTGGAGCGCTTCCACGTCGAGAGCCTGCACGAACTCCGCGTGCTGGCGGCCCTCGCCGCGCGCACCGCCCCCGGCGACGGGCCGGTCCCCGGAGTCCTGCTGCGCTTCAACCTCCCCCTGGCCGCCGCCTCCCTCGAAGGCAGCTCGCTGGCCATGGGAGGCCGCCCCACCCCCTTCGGCCTCGACCCGGCCGAGGCCGACACGGCCGTCCGCCTGCTCACCGACGGCACCTGCCCGCAGCTCGAGCTGCTGGGCGTGCACGCCCACCTGGCCAGCGGCCTCGACGCCGCGGAGCAGCTCGCGGTGGCCGAATCGGTCGTCGCCTGGGCCGCCGACCTCGCCTCCCGCCACCGCGTCCGCCTGGCCGAGGTGAACGTGGGCGGCGGCATGAGCGTCGACTACGCCGCCCCGGAGCAGCGCTTCGACTGGACGGCGTACGGAGCCGGCCTCGCCCGCCTCATGTCCTCCCACCCCGACCTCACCCTGCGCATCGAGCCGGGCCGCTCGCTCACCGCCTACTGCGGCTGGTACGCCACGGAGGTGCTGGACGTGAAGCACAGCCACGGCGAGGAGTTCGCCGTGGTCCGCGGCGGCACCCACCACATGCGCACCCCGGCGACCAAGGGCCACGACCAGCCCTGCACGGTCCTGCCCGTGCCCGAGTGGCCCCACCCCTGGCCCCGGCCGGCCGCCACGGCGGACCGGGTCACCCTCACCGGCCAGCTCTGCACTCCGAAGGACCTGCTGTCCCGCAACGTCCCCGCCCCCGGCCTGCGCGCCGGCGACCGCGTGGCCTTCGCCCTCGCGGGCGCCTACGCCTGGAACATCTCGCACCACGACTTCCTGATGCACCCGCACCCCGGCTTCCACTTCCTCGCACCGGAGCCGACAGCGGACTGACCGCTTGGTTCGAGATGGCGGCGATCCCGGCGAAGCGGCCGTCCCGGGGCAAGCCGACGGTGGTCCCGTGCCCGGAGGGAAAGCAGTTCCCTCCGGGCACGGATACGGCCAGCCGGTCAGCGCCGGCACCCGCTTCCCATGCCTGCGGCACGTTCCGTGCCCGGCCGGGCACATCCCGCTGTCACCCGTCGTACTCGCTTCGGACCGGCAGGAACGCGATGCATTCCGCGTCGATCCGGTCGGCGAGTTCCGCCAGCATGGCGGCCAGGCCGAGGGTCGTCGGCGGATCGAGCTGCGCCTCGCTTTCGTACACCGCGTGCAGCCAGCCGACCGCGAGGCGCCGCAGCAGGGAGGTGACCTGGTCGGCGGGGATCAGGAGCTGGCCACTGGTCGTGGTGATCAGGGGAACGGACGCGTTCATGGTGCGCCTCCTCCGCAGCGGCTCCTGCCAGGCGGCTACCCGCCGCGGCGGGCGGCAAGCCCGCCTGCCGCGCCGGCCGCGGGCGCCGCCCTCGTCCCTCGCGGGCAGATGCTCACCCGGCCTTTCCTTCCGAGGGCGGGTGCCATTCGGCGAGGAGGATGGTCGCGTCGTCCCGGAGGTGGCCGTGGTGGTGGTCGAGGATGCCGCGTACGAGGCGGCGCAGGGCCTCGGGGGCGGCCTCGCCGGCGGCTGTGGCACGTACGACGGTGTCGATCAGCCGCTCCTCTCCGAACTGCTCGCCGGTATCCGAGCGGGCTTCGGTGACGCCGTCGGTGTGGATGAGGATCCGGTCGCCCGGCTCCAGGTGGGCGTGATGGATGATGCTCGGCACGCGTGGGGCATGGTGGGGGCTGATGCCGAGCGGGAGTTGGGCTTCGCGTTGGAGGGCGCCGGCCACCACGTGGTGGCGACGGATCAGAAGTGGCGCCGGATGGCCGCAGTTGACCCAGCTGAGATCGCCCGTTTCCACGTCGAGGTCGGCGAAGATCGCGGTGAGCAGCCGCTCGGGCAGCCACTGGTTCAAGGCTTCGTCGACCGTCGCGGTGATGTCCGTGAGGTCGCCGCCGGAACGCCGCGTGGAGCGGCAGCCGGCCAGCGCCACCGCTGCGCACAGCCCCGAGGCGAGGTCGTGCCCCATGGCATCGACGACGGTCACGTGCAGCGTGCGGGCGGTGAGGCTGTGGTCGAACGCATCGCCGCCGATCTCGTAGGCGGGCTCCAGCACGGCGCTGGAGGTGACGCTGCGCGTGCCGATGGTCCGCGGCGGCATGAACGCCCAGGCCATTTCGGCCTGGAGGGTCATGGGCTGGGTGCGGATGCTGCGCATGAGCATGTCGCTGAAGCCGACTTTGGACATGACGACCTTGGCGACCAGTGCCGCCAGGCACTGGCACTGCTCCAGCCTGTCGGCATCCAACGCCGGGGCGGTGAGCCGCAGGACTCCGATCCGCTCGACGCCGTCCACCAGCGGGATCCACATCACCAGCTCGGATCCGGACGTCAGCTCCGTGGCCCCGGTCCGGTAGGCCCAGCCGGCGAGGGTGCCGTCCACCGGCAGACCCGCGTCACCGTCGGCGACACCAGAAGCGTGCGCATGCGCTCCGGTAAGCGCGGTGAGCCTCATCTGCTGGACATCGGCCAGGAAGATCACCGCGTCGAGCAAACCCAGCTTCCGGGTGGTGTCCTGCACCAGCTCGGGCAGCTCGGCGGGGGTGACCCGCTGGGAGACGTCCAGCAGTGAGCTCAGCAGATCCGAGAAGTCCGTACCGTCCACGGCGGTCACCGCCTGTCACCGCTGGCAGCGGTCCCGGTGACCACCGAGTTCGCCACTGCTCTCCTCTTCAGTGAAGCACCCCGCGCGCACGATGGCTGCTGCCCTTCCGCGACGGACCCGGCTGCGGCGGTGCCGGGGGCA
This sequence comes from Streptomyces sp. LARHCF249, assembly GCF_052871255.1. Taxonomy (NCBI): domain Bacteria; kingdom Bacillati; phylum Actinomycetota; class Actinomycetes; order Kitasatosporales; family Streptomycetaceae; genus Streptomyces; species Streptomyces sp. LARHCF249. The sequence continues at coordinate 504,696 of NZ_JBIXJQ010000005.1, read as the reverse complement.
GCGGATTCGGTCCGCCCGGCACGGGCTTCGGTACCGGTCGCGGTGTCTGGGGATCTCCCGGCCAGGGGTGAGTGGGAGGCGCTGGATGCGGATCTCCCGGGTCCCGCGGGAAGGGATGGGTAGGCGGGCCGCTGTTCGTTCCGGTCATGGTGCACATCCGGTCATCCGGTCGATCGTGAGCCACGACCAGCAGCTCCGCGCCGGCCGATGCTGCGATCAGCGCGTCCGCCGCTCCGCCTCGGGCCGCGGCACCGGGTACGTCGGTCGCCATGGCCCCTCCCTCCCCCGTCACGTGTTGGGCCGGGCCGCGCTGATGTCGGCGAGTACGGAGTGGCGGTCGCGGTCGATGGCGAGGTCGCCCAGGGACACGATGCCGATGGGGCGGTCGTCCTCGACGACGGGGAGTCGGCGCAGGGCGTGCTCCCGCATCAGTTCCACGGCCCGCTCCGCGTCCTCGTCGGGCCCGATGGTGACCATCTGCCTGCTGCAGATCTCGCTCACCGTCGTCTGTTCCGGGTCCAATCCGTCCGCCATGGCGCGCACGACCAGGTCCCGATCGGTGAGCAGTCCGGCGAGGTGGCCGTCATCCATGACCAGGACGTCGCCGATGTCGTCGTCCCGCATCCGGCGGGCGGCCTCGTGCAGGGAGCTGAGTTTGCCGACCTCGGCCGGCGTGCCGGTCATGATCTCTCGGACCTTCTTGCTCATGGCTTCCTCCTTGACGTGGGGCCGCAGGCCTCTCCCCACGGTGGAGTGGCGGCACCCCGCGGTCCCGGCCGGTCCGCGTGCACCCGCAAGCGGTCCACCGCTCACCACCGCGCCTGCCCGAACGGGCCACCCCCAAACAAGGGTGGATACCGGCTGCCGACGGGCCGCCGACTCCTGTCCCCGCATTCCCGCCCCGGGCCACCGGCGGATTGCGGCTCTCCCTGTCACTGCCCGCTCCGCAGGCCGGCGCGGACGGGTCGTTTCCTTGTCCGGTCACATGGTCGCGATCAGGGCATACCGCTCATCGTCTACGGGCCGCCCCCACAAGTCCGGTTCGCCGCTGAGCGGTTCGACGCGCAGGTCGGCAACGAGCGGACGTACGGCCGCAGCGAGGTCGCCGGCGCCGATTCCGCCGTGCCATGGCAGCGAGTCGGCGCCGGCGACGTACGGCATGCCGCTCTGGCCGGCCTCACGCCAGCGGCCCTCGACCAGCACCAGCCGACCGCCGGGCCGCAGGCGGGCAACCCACTCGCGCAGTGCGGCTTCCGGGTCCGGCAGGGTCCACAACAGGTGTCGCGACAGCAGGACATCGAACTTCTGCTCATCGGTCGGGGGCCGCATGGCGTCACCGACGAGGAAGCTGCCGTGAAATCCGCTGCTCTCGAATTTCCGGCGTGCCTGCTCGACCATGCGCGGTGCCACGTCGACCCCGGTGACCCGGTGGCCGGCCTCGGCCGCCAGCAGGGAGAGCGAGCCGGTGCCACATCCCACATCCAGTACGGCCGCAGGGTCGGAAGGCAGCCAGGAGTTGAGGTGCCGGGCCCACGCGGCACGGGTCTGCTGGTCGCGCAGTCCGTGGTCGGGCTCGTCGTCGAACGCCGGCGCAGCGGCGTCCCAGTAGTCGGTGATCCGAGCAGAACGATCAGTCATCTTTCGATCGTCGCAGCCGGTACTGACAGTCGGCGGGCCAGGTCGTCGACCGGGTTCAGGTGCGGGTGTCGCGCATCTTGCCGATGGTCTCCAGGGTGCGTACGGCTGCGGCCTTGAATTGGGGCCGCTCTCGCACGAAGCGGCGGACAGCACGTGACGGTTCGCGGCTGAGCCAGTGGAGCACCGCACCGGGCCCGGGCCGCAGGAGGGCGCCTTCGTGCACCGTGAGCTCGCGTGTTTTGAGGGAGTCTTTGTAGGCGGCGTCCCCCCTGCCGAGGTCGAGCATTTCGATGCCGGCGTCGGCGGCCGCCCGGGTCATGCGGAGATAGAGGACAAGGCCGGGGGAGAACGTGGCGAAGTTCCGGTCGTACGCGGGGAACCAGCACGACAGGACGGTGCGGGAGCGCAGTCCGAAGTGGGCGGCGACAGGCCTGTCACCTGCGTAGAGCACCGATAGCACGCCCGAGCAGGCGGGTGCGTTGGTCTCGGCGAGGATGCGCACCAAGTTGCTGATCCAGGGCTGGGCGAACCGGTCGCGTCGGCCTGTTCGGCGGTACTGCGCAGATTTCCACGCCATCAGCGTCCGCAAGGCCGCCGGGTTCCGTTCGTCGAAGACGAATTTCAGCGGTCCGACCTGCCGTCCCAGGCGGCGGTCCTGTGCCAGCGTCGACTTCAGGAACTTGCGGGAGCGTGTTCGGAGCAGGTTTTCGTAGGGCGTGTAGCCGCCGGTGAGGTCGATGACGGGCGAGGCGAATCGCCCGGTCGCGAAGGGGAAGAACAGGTCCTGGCCGCTTTCGAGATGGTTGAACTCCCAGACGGTCAGGGAACTGGCCCGCAGCAGCTCGTGCGGATCCACGTGCAGGTCAGGGTGGAGGACGGCGCCTTGGCAGTCGGAGACGCCCAGGCCGATCGCGCGGCCACGGCCCCACCGGCCGCGCTCGAAGGGGAAGAAGCCGGCGGGCTCGCCGTCCTGGCGCACCACCGCGACCCTGGCACCCGGCCGGACACGGCCGACCGTCTGGCAGAACTCCGGGCTCATGAAGGGATTGGCCACGGGTGCCGTCGTCGCCCGGAGCTCGCTCCACAGCTCTACGTCTGCCGGGCTCATCTCGGCAGGCTGGATCACGTTGATGCGCTGGGTGGTCACTTGAGCTCCTGCTGCTCGGATTGCTTACGGGGCCGTGGCCGATCTGCCGGCACATGAGTGGTGGGTCACGGCCGGGCCGAGGACAACGGGCGCTCAGGCATGGCCTCGGCGTCGTCGCGAGCCGGGAGGGTTCTCCCTCAGCCGAGCCTGCTCGATGGCGAAGCGGGTCGGGTTGTGTGGGCGCCTAGGGCCGCACGGCTGCCGAAGCGTCAGGCGGCCACGGGCGGCGACGCCGAGGCGGCCCTCGGCGCACCACCGCGTCGGCCAGGCGGACTTCGTGAGGGGATGTACCCGTCTGGCTGTTTCGAGGGCCGGCGAACGGCCGTGGATCCTGCGCGTTGGGGGTGATCCAGGGGACGAACAGAGCGCGCAGGCCTACCGCCAAGGAGCCCAGCCCCTCCTGCACCGCGCTCACAAACCACGAGCAGGCGGTGTCGGCGGCGAACAGTGCCCGCGCGGCAGCCCTCACCACTCCTCTTGCGGTCGCCGAAGCGAACGGAGGAAGGGGAGTTGAGGTGAACCAGAAGGAACAGGCCGTCATGACAGGACCCATACTCGGCGAGAGGACATGTGCGGCGCCGTGGAATGAGACGGCCGGCATATCCGAACCTTCGCTCTACCCAGCCCCCTAAAGAGTCCCCGCGTGCGGGCGACGTACAGAAGCGGGGAGGAACGGGAAGGACCGAGCCACTCGCCTGCGTTCCGAGGCGCTTCTTCACACGCGCTTTGCGTGCACCCAAGCCGTCAGCCGATGCGCCGCAGACGGTCAGTCGTGCGGCGCTTCGCCGGTCACGCGGTGGTCGGCGTGGCTCAGCGCCTCCAGCACGAGTCGGCGCAGGTGGCCGTCGCTCAGGCGGTAGTGGACGTACCGGCCCTCACGGCGGGTCTCCACCAGGCCGGCCAGCCGCAGCTTGGCCAGATGCTGACTGACGGCGGTCCGGGAGGCCGTGCACTGCTCGGCCAGCGAGCCGACGTCCGACTCGGCCTGGGCCAGGAGCCACAGCAGGTGCAGCCGGGTGGCGTCCGACAAGAGGGCGAAGACCTCGGCAGCCTCCGCCAGGCGGGCACTGTCCGGGGCGCTCAGATGCGCATGAACCGCAGGTGGGACAGATTCGCTCACAGACATGAGGCCAGAGTAGGCCTCCGCGACCGGAAACCAGCTCGCCCGCAGATCCCTTCTTCGTCATGTGCGCAGATGCGCACATGACGGTACAGTCGAGTGGTAGCCCCTCCGCCCGGCGAAGGACTCCGCATGCTGTCCGTACTGCGCAACCGCACCTACCGGCACCTCTTCATCGCCCAGGCCATCGCCCTGATCGGCACCGGCCTGGCCACCGTCGCGCTCGGTCTGCTCGCCTACGACATCGCCGGCGCCCAGGCCGGGTCCGTGCTGGGCACTGCCTTGGCGATCAAGATGGTGGCGTACGTGGGCATAGCCCCGGTGGTCGGCGCGCTCGCCGGCCGGATCCCGCGCCGGGCCCTGATGGTGAGTGCCGACCTGATCCGTGCTGCGGTGGCGCTGACGCTGCCGTTCGTCGATCAGGTCTGGCAGGTCTACGTCCTGATCTTCGCCCTGCAGGCCGCGTCGGCGGCCTTCACCCCCACCTTCCAGGCCGTCATCCCCGACATCCTTCCCGAGGAGCGCGACTACACGCAGGCGCTGTCCCTCTCCCGGCTCGCCTACGACCTGGAGAGCCTGTTCAGCCCGGCGCTGGCGGCCGCCCTGCTGACCTTCATGAGCTACAACTGGCTCTTCCTCGGAACCGTCGGCGGATTCCTCGCCTCGGCCGTCCTGGTCGTCTCGGCCGTTCTGCCCAAACCGGCCCCCGCGCCCAGGCGCCAGGGCGGCGCGTACACGAAGGCCACTGCGGGCAGCCGGCTGTTCTTCACCATCCCGCGCCTGCGGTCCCTGCTCTTCCTCAACCTCGCCGTCGCCGCCGCGAGCGCGATGGTCACCGTCAACACCGTCGTGTACGTACGGAACCACCTCTCCCGCAGCACCGGCGATGTCGCCCTCGCACTCGGGGCGTACGGCGCCGGCTCCATGGCGGTTGCCCTGCTCCTCCCGCGCGTCCTGGGCCGGATCGCCGACCGCGCGGTCATGCTGCGCGGGGCTCTGCTGCTGGCGCTGGTGTTCGCCGCCCTGGGCGGGATCACCGCTGCCGGAGGCGGCGGCTGGCGCTGGCCCGCCCTCCTCGGTGCGTGGGCGGCCTTCGGTGCGGCGTGCTCCATGGTGCTCACTCCGACCGGGCGGCTGATCCGCCGCTCGGCCCCGCCCGAGGAGCGCACCTCCGCGTTCGCCGCTCAGTTCTCCCTCTCGCACGCGTGCTGGCTGCTGACCTATCCGCTGGCCGGTTGGCTGGGTGCGGCCGCCGGACTCCAAGCAGCCGTCATCGCCCTGGGTTCGATCGCGTTCGCGGCCGCCGTGCTCGCCGTAAGGCTGTGGCCGGCCGGTGACGGCGCCGAAGTCCCGCACGTCCACACCGATCTCGCCCCCGAGCACCCGCACCTGGCCGGCGCTGCCGAAGTCTCCGGCGGCTGGTGCCACACCCACCAGCACGTCACCGACCCCGTCCACCCCGCCCAGCTGGTCGGCGCGGGCAGGCCGCCCGGCTGACCATCCGGGCCTCGGCCCCGCCGGCGTCGCCTCCCGAGCCGCAGGTCAGGCGCTGGCGCGGGTCACCAGGCGTGTGGGGAGGATCAGCGGAGTGGGGTCCTGTCCGTTGATGAGCGCGACGAGCATGCGCGCCATCTCCCGGCCGAGACCCTCTATGGGCTGGTGGACCGTGGTCAGCGGCGGATCTGCGATCCGGGCCGCGGCCAGGTCGTCGAAGCCGATCACGGCGACGTCAGCGGGGACCAGCCGGCCGGCCGCACGCAGCGTGCGCAGCGCCCCGGCCCCCATGTTGTCGCTGGCGGCGAACACCCCGTCCAGGTCGGGATGGCTGGCCAGCAGTGCGGCCATGGCGGCGGCTCCGCTGGACTCGGTGAAGTCCCCGGCTTCCGGCGGGTACGGATCGAGGCCCGCGGCCAGCATGGCATCCCGGTAGCCGCGATATCGGGCGCGCCCGACCTCGGTGTCCGGACGCCCGCAGATCGTGGCCACCCGGGTCCGGCCGGCCGAGATCAGGTGCTCGGTCGCCGCGCGCGCTCCACCGGCGTTGTCGACATCCACGTACCACCGGGGGTCCAAGCCGACCGGACGCCCGCCGAACACGACGGGCATCTCCGCCTCCTCGGCCATACGGGCCAGCGGATCGTCCTCGCGCAGCGCCATCAGCATCACGCCGTCGGCGCCCTTGGACCGCAGAAGCTGCTCCACACGCCTGCGGCCCCGGTCGGAGGCGGCCAAGCACAGCATCAGGTGCAGATCGGCGTCTTCCAGGGCAGCCGAGGCCCCCACGATCACCTGGGCGAAGAACGGATCCGCGAAGATCGACGGATCCTCTCCCGAGACGACCAGGGCGGCCGCGCCGGTCTGCCGGGTCGCCAGCGCGCGGGCGGTCGGATTCGGTACGTAGCCGAGTCGGTGGACGGCCCGTTCGACCGCTTCCCGTTTGGCGCGGCTGACGTGCGGGGCGTTGTTGAGCACACGGGAGGCGACCGACCGCGAGACACCGGCCAACTCGGCCACCTCGTCGAGTGTCGACTGCCGGCGCAGCACACCTTCCGCCATGAACCCGTCCCGTTCTCTCGCGGCCCGACGGCCGCGCCCCCGGCCTTGTCCCCCGCCCGGCCCGTCGGGCGAAGTGAACAGGCGCGAGTGCTCGAGGACCGGAAAACTGGGAGCGCTTCCAGTTTCAGGACTGTAAACCCTTCCCGCCGTCGCGTGAAGTGCGCGTTACGCGGCGGTACTTGACAGGTCGGGCAAGGCGTCACACGATACCGGCCACAACCCCAGGCGTGCGGAGTGCTCACTGGGACCGCTACCAATGGGAGCGCTCCCAAGCGTCTTCGCAGGTCCGAGGTGTGTCGTCGTCCCCGTCGGAGAGCCACCGGCACACGGGACGCCGTACCACCGCACTTCCCCAGTGCGCCGCCCGCTCGGGACGAGAGCGTGCAGCGCATCCGCCGCCAGGAAACCGAGGTACAGCCATGCGCCGCCGAATCCGCGCCCTCGCAGCAGCCGTCTTCGCGCTGCCACTGGCGCTCGCCGTCGCGCCGTCCGCACACGCGGCCGACCCGACCACCATGACCAGCGGGTTCTACGTGGACCCGAACTCCAGCGCGAAGCAGTGGGTCGCCGCCAACCCCGGTGACGGCCGGGCACCCGCGATCAACGCGTCCCTGGCCAATACCCCGATGGCCCGCTGGTTCGGCTCCTGGAGCGGCACCATCGGCACCGCCACGGGTGCGTACGCGGGAGCGGCGGACTCCGGGGACAAGCTGCCCATCCTCGTCGCGTACAACATCTACCACCGCGACTACTGCGGCGGGCACTCCTCGGGCGGAGCCGCCTCCCCGTCCGCCTACGCGACGTGGATCGCGCAGTTCGCCGGCGGGATCGCCGACCGCCCGGCCGTCGTCATCCTCGAACCGGACGCCATCGCGGACTACGGCTGCATGAACCAGGCCCAGATCCGCGAACGCGAAGGCATGATCACCGGCGCCCTCGCCGAGTTCAACCGCCAGGCGCCCCACACATGGGTCTACCTCGACGCCGGCAACCCCGGCTGGGTGAGCGCGGCGACGATGGCCCAGCGCCTCCACGAAGCCGGCCTCCGGCAGGCCCACGGCTTCTCCCTCAACATCTCCAACTACTACACCACCGCCCAGAACACCGCCTACGGCAACGCCGTCAACAGCGAACTGGGCGCTCGCTACGGCTACACCAAGCCGTTCGTCGTCGACACCAGCCGCAACGGCAACGGCTCCAACGGCGAGTGGTGCAACGCGGCGGGTCGCCGCATCGGCACCCCCACGCAGCGGGGAGGCGGCGCCGAGATGCTCCTGTGGATCAAGGCCCCGGGCGAGTCCGACGGCAACTGCGGCGTCGGAGCGGGCTCCTCGGCCGGACAGTTCCTCCCCGAGGCCGCCTACAAGATGATCTACGGCTACTGACTCCGGACTGCTGTGGCCCGGCACCTTCCCGCCCCGCGAGCGGCCACAGGGACCACCGGCTTGCCGCTCATCCATCCTTCGACCAGGAGCCGTCATGAAGCCACGCAGCCTACGGCGCCGTGCGATCGCCGCCATCGCGGCGCTCGCGGCCTGTGCCGTCCTCACAGCGACTCAGGGGCAGGCACAGGCCGCACCCACCGCGGACGCGATCACCCCGGCCACGAAGTTCTACGTGGACCCGCACAGCAAGGCCGCCAAGCAGACTCTCGTCGACTTCGCGAACGGCGACTTCGCGAACGCCGCGAACATGGCCAAGGCCGCGAGCTGGCCGCAGGCCGAGTGGTTCACCGAGGGCACGCCCGAGGAGGTGCGGGTCAAAGCGAACCAACTCGTCCGCAAGGCCCGGGCCGTGAACCGGACCCCCGTCCTGGTCGCCTACAACGTGCCCGGCCGGGACTGCACGCAGTACTCCAGCGGCGGAGCCGCGTCCTCCGCCGCCTACCGGAAGTGGATCGACGCCTTCGCCGCCGGGATCGGCGACAGCAAGGCCGCGGTCGTGGTCGAGCCCGACGGCCTGGCCCTCCTTCCCAGGGACTGCGGGCCCGACGTGGACCCGACCGGCGAACTCACGGCCACCCGTATCGCCGATCTCGAGTACGCCGTCAAGACCATCAAGTCCAGGCCCCGCACCGCGGTCTACCTGGACGCGGGCAACGTCCTGTGGCGGCCCGTCGGCGACATGGCGCGGCGGCTGCTGGACGCCGGGGTCCGGTACGGCGACGGCTTCGCCCTCAACGTGTCCAACACCCACCCCACCGACCACAACGCCAGGTACGGCACCTGGATGGCGAAGTGCATGTGGTTCGCCACCGAGGGACCGGAGCACGCTCGCGGCCACACCGACTGGTGCGCCAGTCAGTACTACTCGCCCGCCGCGCCCAACGACGGCGCCCCCGGCAACGCCGTCGACTCCGCCGACCCCACCACCTGGCGCTGGACCGACGCCTGGTTCGACCAGAACGCGGGCACCCCGCCCGCCGACGCGCTGCACCACTTCGTCATCGACACCAGCCGCAACGGTCTGGGCGCCTGGACCCCGGAGCCCGGCAAGTACAGCGGGGACCCGGAAGCCTGGTGCAACGCGCCCGGCCGCGGCCTCGGCCCGCGCCCCACCGCCGACACCGGTGTCCCGCTCGTCGACGCCTATCTGTGGATCAAGATCCCCGGCGAGTCCGACGGCAGCTGCACGCGCAACACCGGCGGCGCCATCGACCCCGAGTACGGCATCGTCGACCCGCCCGCCGGCACCTGGTGGCCCGACCAGGCCCACACGCTCGCCCGCAACGCGGCACCGCGGCTGACGTTCAACCGCTGAGCGCGGTTGGACGCCCCTCGCCGCCCCGGACAACGAACCCTTCGCCGGCCGCGCCGGAGGCGACCACCTCCGTCTTCCCCGGTGGACGGGCCTGCTCACCCAGACCAGCACACCCTCTTGACCACCCACGACGACACACAGGAGCCGCTCATGCCCGGAGCCATCCCGCCGTTACGTCGCCCCGTGCGCCTCTCCGCCGCCCTGCTGTCGGGCGCTCTCCTCCTCGGCGGTCTCATGACCGCACCGGCCGCCGCGGGCGTGTCCGCCGCGGCGGCGGCGACCACGGCCGTACGCGTCAACCAGGTCGGCTACCTGCCCGACGGGCCCAAGCGCGCCACCGTCGCCACCACGGCGGCGCAGGCGCTCACCTGGCAGCTGCGGAACGCGTCCGGAACCGTGGTCGCCTCCGGATCGACCGTCCCGCGCGGCGCGGACGCGCCGTCCGGGCAGTCGGTCCAGGTGGCCGACTTCTCCTCGTACCGGAGCACGGGCTCGGGATACGTCCTGGCGGTGGACGGCAGCAGCAGCGCGCCGTTCGACATCCGCGCGGACCTCTACGACGCGCTGCGCGCCGACTCGATGGCGTTCTTCCACCACCAGCGCAGCGGCATCGCGATCGACGCCTCTCTGGTGGGCTCCGCCTACGCCCGCCCCGCCGGACACCTCAACGTCGCGCCCAACAAGGGCGACGTCTCCGTCCCCTGCCAGGCCACCGTGTGCGACTACGCCCAGGACGTCCGGGGCGGCTGGTACGACGCGGGCGACCACGGCAAGTACGTGGTGAACGGCGGCATTTCCACCTGGCTGGTCGTCAACTCCTTCGAGCGGGCCAAGCGGGCGGGCAAGGACGCGGCGCTCGGCGACTCGACGCTGCGCGTCCCCGAGCGCGGCAACGGAACACCGGACGTCCTGGACGAGGCCCGGTGGGAGCTCGACTTCCTGATGCGCATGCAGGTGCCCGAGGGCAAGCCGTACGCGGGCATGGCCTTCCACAAGGTCCATGACGCGGCCTGGACCGGCATGCCGATGCGGCCCGAACAGGACGCCGAGCCGCGCGAGTTGCACCGCCCGTCCACGGCGGCGACGCTGAACCTCGCGGCGGCCGCCGCGCAGTGCGCCCGGGTCTTGCGACCGTACGACTCCGCGTACGCCGACCGCTGCCTGTCGTCCGCCCGCCGGGCCTGGACGGCGGCGCAGGCCAACCCGGCCGTGTACGCGCCGGATTCGGACGGCACGGGCGGCGGGGCCTACGGGGACACGCAGGTCACCGACGAGTTCTACTGGGCCGCCGCCGAGCTGTACGCGGCGACCGGCGAGAGCGCCTACCGGGACGCGGTCACCTCCTCGTCCTGGCACACCTCCGCCGGCGCCTTCAGCCCGTACGGCTTCGGCTGGGCGGACACGGCCGCGCTCGGCCGGCTCGTCCTGGCCACGGTCCCCAACGGGCTGCCTGCCTCCGAAGTGGCCCGTGTCCGGGCCTCGGTGACCGCGGCGGCCGACGGCTACCTGTCCAGGATGGCCGACCAGGGATACGCGGTGCCGGTCCCGGCGGACGGGTATTTCTGGGGCTCGAACGGCGAGGTCGCCAACGACGCGGTGGTCATGGCCGTCGCCGGGGAGCTGACGGGTGACGCCCGCTACCGCGCCGGCGCGCTGGAGGCGCTGGACTACCTGCTGGGCCGCAACGCCCTCGGCCTGTCCTACGTGACCGGCTACGGCGAGACGTCCGCGCAGAACCAGCACCACCGCTTCTGGGCACACCAGCTGGACGCCTCCCTGCCCCACCCTCCGGCCGGGTCCCTCGCGGGCGGGCCCAACAGCGCGCTCCAGGACCCGGTGGCCCAGGAGAAGCTGACCGGCTGCGCCCCGGCCGCCTGCTACGTCGACGACATCGGCTCGTACTCCACCAACGAGGTGGCGGTCAACTGGAACGCCCCTCTGGCCTGGCTCGCCGCCTACGCCGCCGAGCGGACCTCCACCAGCGAACCGCCCACCGCGGCCTGCGCGGTGACGTACACGGTGAACAACGCCTGGAGCACCGGCTTCACGGCGACCGTCACCGTCCGGAACACCGGTCCGACGGCCGTGGACGGATGGCAGCTGACCTGGGCCTACCCGGGCGGCCAGCGCGTCACGAGCGCCTGGAACGCGACCGTCACCCACAACGGCACCAACGTCAGCGCCCGCAACGCCGACTGGAACCGGGCGATCGCCCCCGGTGCGACCGCGAGCTTCGGAGTCCAGGGGACCCTCACCGGCGCGAACCCCTCCCCCACGGCCTTCGCGCTGAACGGGAGCGCCTGCGCCTGATCCGCACGTCGAAGGAGCTGCCGGCCAGGCCGGGCGGACGGTTCCGCCCGGCCTGGCCGGCGCCGCACCACGGCCGGCTCCCCCTCCACCCACCAGGAGACACCCATGCGCAGACTCCTCGCCTGCCTGACGGCGGCGGTAGCCGCTCTGGCCGGACTCACCGCGATGGCGCCACCGGCGTCGGCCGCCGACTCGGGCGCCTTCAGGGTGCTCACCTACAACGTCGCCGGCCTTCCCGAGAGCCTCTCCAGCGCCCCGACACCACGTGAACCGAGCACGACGGAGATCGGCCGGCGCATCGCGCCGTACGACATCGTCCACGTCCAGGAGGACTTCAACTACCACGCCCGCCTGTACGCCGCCGACACCACCCACCCGTACCGCACGCCCACCAGCGGCGGGGCGGGCCTCGGCAGCGGGCTCAACACCGTGTCGAGGATCCCGTACGACGAGGACGACTTCGAGCGGGTGCGCTGGGGGTCGTGCCAGTTCGACTCGGGCGACTGCCTGACCCCGAAGGGCTTCACCTTCATGCGGGAGCGCCTCGCCGAGGGCGTGTACGTGGACTTCTACAACCTCCACACCAACGCCGGAACGAGCGCCGGGGACCTGGCGGCACGGGCCGACAACCTGAACCAGCTCACCGCCTTCATCAGGACCCGCTCGGCGGGCAACGCGGTCGTCGTCATGGGCGACACCAACACCCGCTACACCCGCACCGGCGACACCATCGCCGAGTTCGCCGCCGCCAACCACCTCTCGGACCCCTGGGTCGAGCTGGTCCGCGGCGGCATCCCGCCCGCCAAGGGCAGCGACGCCCTGGTCTGCGACCAGTCCCTGCCGACCGTGCCCAACACCTGCGAGGTCGTGGACAAGGTCCTCTACCGCGGCAGCAAGCTCGTCTCGCTGGAGGCCTCCTCCTACAACAACGAGCACGCCTCGTACCTCACCGGCGACGGACTCATGCTCTCCGACCACGACCCGGTCGCGGTGGGCTTCTCCTGGTCCCGCAACCCGGCCTTCCAGCTGAGCGACCAGTTCGGCGGACCGCACGGCGACCACTTCAACGACATCGACCGGGTCTCCGCCGGCGCCCGCGCCACCACCATCGCCCTGCGCGCCGGCGCCCGGATCGACGGCATGAGCATCACCCTGGACGACGGCACGGCACTCGCCCACGGCAGCACCGGCGGCGCCGCCTCCTCGCTCACGCTGGGCAGCGGTGAGTACCTGACCACCGCGCACCTGTGCCGCGCGCAGAAGGACGGCCACACCAGGATCTTCCACGCCAGGTTCACGACGAACCTCGGCCGCACCCTCGCCGGCGGCACGACGACCCCCGACTGCGCCACCCACACCGCTCCCCCGGGCTGGCAGATCACCGGCTTCCACGGCCGCTCGGGCGACGAGATCGACAAGATCGGCTTCATCCAGACCCGGCGCTGACACCCCGACGGCACCTGCGGTGCCCACTGGTGCCGGTTTCTACACCGGCGGGAGCTCGTGGAGGCGCCCGTCCGCGACGAAGGCGACGCTGCCGCCGACGCGCACGGAGCGGATGTCCCGGCCGTGGCCGTCCGCACTGACGGTCATCTCGCTGGGGCGCCCGGTGAAGCGTCCCTGGTGCAGGAGGGTCTGTTCGCCGGGCCCGATGCGCCCGTGGCTGCGCAGGTAGGCAGCGGCGCAGCCCGCGCCGCTGCCGGTGGCGACGTCTTCGAGGATTCCGTCGTTGTTCCAGTGCCGCCCCTCGAGGGCGGCGGCGTCGAGGAGGTAGGCGAACTGGGCGCCGAGGCGGGCCAGGGGCACGTCGAGCGGCGCGGTGATGCGGGCGCGGGCCAGGGCGTCGCCGCGTACGGGCAGCACCAGGTACCGCAGGCCGGTGGAGACGATCTCCGGGGGCAGGGCGGGGTCCAGGTCGGCCGGTTCGAGGGCGAACAGGGCGGCGAGGCCGTCCGGGTCTGGGCGGCCGAGGAAGTCGGCGGTGCCTTGGTCGAGGAGGCTCGCGTACCGGCCCGGGCCGCGGCGTTCGGTGGCGACCTCCACCGTCCGGGCCGGCAGGTGCAGGGTCCAGGCCTCGCGGTTCGCGGTGCCGTGGAGGGCGTGCAGAACGGCGGCGGCGCCGATGAGGGGGTGGCCGGCGAAGTCCAGTTCCCCGGTGAGGTCGAAGACGCGCGCCCGCCGGGTGCGCTCCGATGCGCCGTCGCGGATCAGGAAGGCGGATTCGAAGTGCCGCAGTTCCCGGGTGATGGTCTGCATCTGTGCGCCGGTGAGCGCATCGGCATCGGGGAACACCGCGAGGCTGTTGCCGCTGTAGGGGTGGCCGGTGAAGACGTTGACGTGGTGATAGTGCACGGGGCCGACGCTACCCGGGGAGCTCACGTGCGGTCCGCAGCGGCGGGAGCAGGAGCGGGAGCAGGAGCGGGAGCACGGCGAGGAGTTCGCCCAGGGCCCCGGCCCACAGGGCCGTCCGGGCGCCGAAGCACTGTCCCAGGATGCCTCCGATGAGCGCGCCGAGGGGCATGGATCCCCACACCACGAAGCGGAACGTTGCCGTCATCCGGCCCAGCAGCGGCTCCGGGCAGAGCTGTTGGCGGAAGGCCACCGAGGTGATCTTGAAGGTCATGAACGCGGTCCAGCCCAGGCCCTGGAGGACGGCGGCGACGGCGAAGCGCCAGTCGGCACCCAGCTTCGATCTTTGGGTCACTGGCTCTCCGATTCACCCCACCGCACCAGCGGGCTAGCCTTACGATCTGTGCGCATGAGCAATGCCTCCGATCATGAGGACGCCGCCCATCGGGCCCGGCAGTCGTCCTTGCGCCAGAGCGCGGACAAGATCATTCAGAGCGAGTTGGGCGCGAACGTGTCCATCACGTATTTGCAAGAACTCAACGACGGCTACACCGACGCACTTGTCGCTCGCTGTGACTTCATGGGGGCCGGACCCGGTGGACTGGACGGCCAGTTCATCGTGAAGGTGTCTGCCGACGGCAAGCACCGCCAGCATGAAGCCCACGACAACTTCGTCGCGGCGCTGGGTGATTTCGCCGCCACGCACGTGCCGGGGTTGCGGCTCTCCGCAGACGGTGACGGCCTGCGCGTCGACGTCTACGAGATCGCCGGTGGCAGCCTGCGCAACGTGGGGGCGGCCGAAGTGGCCCACAGCCCCAGGCTTCTCGCAGCGTGCCGCAAGGTGAGCGCCGAGCTGCTCGAAGCCCAGCTGGACGGGTGTGCAGGGGCGCGCATGCCGGCCGGGCGGACTCTGGAGGCCTGGCTGGGCGAGGACTTCCTCCGGGCACGGCGTGGGGAGGCGCTGCGGCAGACCCGCCACATGGCCGGGATCAATGGCAGCACGTTCGTCTTCCACGGTGAGGTATTACCCGACCCCATCTCCGTACTGGACCACGAGAACGACCTGACCGGCCGCGCGGACATGGTCCTGATGGGCTTCAACCACGGCGATCTCCACCTCCGAAACATTCTTCTGGACGCGACCCGGAGTTACCGGGACTCGTACTGGCTGATCGACGTCAACTGGGACCAGCAGACGCCTTTGCTGTACGACCAGGCATACCTGGAGACGGCCGCCCTCATCAGCATGCAGTCTCGGCTCCGTCGGCCGGTCTCGCTCGCGGTGCTCCAGGAATGCGACGGTCTTCCCAGCACAGCCGGCCTGGAGTGGCAGGGGCTGGTGAGCGCCGTGCGTGCCGTACGGGACGGGACGCAGGCAACGATCGATCGGCTCCAGTCCGGCCGCGTGGATTCGCTGACCCACCAGTACCTACTGGCCCGTCTCGGCGCAGCACTGAACTACGCGGCCAAGAACATGCCCGAGAGGGACCGCGTCACGGCGTACCAGCTCGCCGGCTGGATCACTCATAACCTCCTCAAGGAATACCATCCCGAACTGCGGGAGCACGTACTCGAACAAGCCCAGTCCCCGCGCTCTCCGCAGCACTGCGTACCGGCCCCGGCGGCACCGACGGACATCGCAGCGCTGACGGAGCAGCTCGCGCCCTTCCTGGCGGCGGCGCACAGCGGATACGACCGCATCCTCATCGTCGAGGACGGTGTCGATCATCCTGAGCTCGTCCACTTGCTCGCGTCGGCGTGGACGGTGATCGTCGACCTCAGCCCGGAGAGCGAACGACGCGGTCTGGCGGGTCACTTCGAACCCGAGACCGCCGAGCGGCAGACCGTGATGTTCGGCCTGCACGAGGCGCCCTCCTCCGGTCGCAACACCGTCACCTGGATCATGGCGGGCGGTTGGGAAAGCCGAGGCGAGGCGGCTCCAGCGGACTTTCGGGCCTGGCGGAGGTCCCACCAGCCGATCGTGCAGCGTGTCCTTGGTCGGCTCAGCGGGGCAAGCGTGAACCGGGCTGCGGCCGTTCTCTGCATTTCCTCCGGCAGTGAAATGGACCAGCGTTCCGAGCGGGTCGTCGAGGACACCGAAATCCGCTATGAACAGACGGAGCTCGTCCACGTGGCCGGCGGGAGCGGCGAGTTCCAGGCATTGCTCGAAGCCTTCGGAAGGTCGCGTGCGATCCCCCGGACGGACCGGCTGGCCACCATGCCGGGCAAGGACGGTCCCGTCTCCTTCGACCAGGACCAACTGGTGCGATTGGCGGCCGATCTGGTCGTGCTCCACTCCCAGATCCTCGTCGACCAACTGGGCGAGGAACCGGTCGACGAGTTCTGGCGCGGCCGCCCTGCCAGCTGGGTGGACCTGGATGCAGGCCTGGACGTGCCGCGCGATACGCAACTCGTGATCAGCGAAGCTGTCAGCCGGGTGCTCACGAAGCACGGCTCCGCCACCTTCGAGATCTTCCACAGCCCGGGGGCCGGAGGTACGACACTGGCCCGGCGGATCGCCTGGGACCTGTACAGCGATCACCCCGTGGTTCTCCTGCACCACTACAGCCAGCAGACCGTCGAGCGCATCGACGACATCTACCGGGCCACCAAGGAGTCCGTCCTGGTGGTGGTGGAAAGCGCCATCCTCGAACAGAGCGAGCGCGAAGACCTCTACTACAAACTCCACGAACGCAATACGCCGGCTGTCCTTCTCTGGGTGACACGGGGCAACCGGTCCAATGAGCGTTCCAGCGGCTCGGCTTCGGACAACGGCAACAAGAGCGAAAACAAGTTCTACCTCAAAGACCCCTTGTCCGCACAGGAGGCGCGGGACTTCCGGGCGATCTTCGGAGCCCGGGCTCGTTCCCCCCGCGCAAGAGCGGCCGTGGAGCGCCTCATTCCGGGCTCGGCCCCGGCTCAGCACCTGTCCCCGTTCTATTTCGGCCTGTCCGCCTTCGAGGAGGACTTCGAGGGAACCCGCCGCTACGTGGACGCTCACGTGGCCCATTTCAGCGACCTGCAGCGCCACGTCGCCAGCTATCTGTCGCTCGTGACCCGGTTCACGCAGAACGGGCTCCCCTATTTCCTCGTCCGGCGCTGGCTCACCGGAGCCTGGGGAGGGCAGGCTGCCTCCGCGGCGGCGTATCAGGCGGACCTCAGGTCGACGCTCGGAGAGGACCTCCGCCACCTCATCGTCGAGAATGACGAGGAGGTTCGGATCCTGCACCCGTCGGTGGCAGAGAAGGTCCTGGAGGCCACCCTGGATTCCGACCGCACGGACAGGTCCTGGGAGTTCCTGCTGGCCAACACGGCCATAGAGTTCATCGGCCAGGTATCCGGTCATCTCGGTCCGGACAACGAGTGGACGAAGGACATCCTTCAGGATCTGTTCATTCGGCGCGACAAGTGGTCAGGGCCCTCGGCGAACTCTCAGAGGTTCGCCGAGTTCATTCACGAGTTCAAAAACAAGGATCAGGCGTACCGGGTACTGGAGGAGCTCACGCGCCGATGCCCGAGCGAACCGCACTTCTGGCTTCACTTGGGGCGTTTCCACCTCTCTGTGCGAGGCCACCTGGACGGCAAGGCAGAGACGTTCATCAAAAGGGCGATCGAGCTGTCGGACGAATTGGACCCGGTTCCGTTCCACTCGTTGGCGATGCTGCACCGCGAGTGGGTGAGGGACGAACTCGGCCCGATCGGCAGCAAGTCCGGTCGGGAGGACGAGGCCATCGGCCTCATCCAGGACCGGTATTCCGAAGCGCTCCAGGTCTTCGGAAGGGCGAGGCAGCTCAACGGCATCGACGAACACAACTACGTGACGCCCGTCCAGATGATCGTCACCGTCCTGACCAACCTTCGCCGCATCTCACGCCACAAGAACCTGATCGACCTGATCCGAGCCGGGGGGCCGGCGGCAGACTGGGCGAGCGAGCAGCTGAGCATCGCCGAGCTGCTGCTGGACGAGTGCGAACTGGCGCGACCCGACCATCAGGACAGCTCCTATCTCAGCTCCTGCAAGGTGAGCCTCGACGACCTGCACGGCGGGGTGCAGAGCCTGGTCAGTGCGTGGCGCGAGTTGATCGTCGCGTCACGGAGCCACTCGCGGGTGGCTCTGGTCCTGGCGAGGGCCTTGCTCCGCGAGCACAGCGACGACTGGCGGGAAACCTCCCCGGAGGTGTTCCGGACCGCGGTGGAGTTCTACGACGCTGCCTTCGACGAAACGGGCGACCTCTCCGAGCACGACCTCCAGCTGTGGTTCCGGTGCTACCGCCGGCTTCCCGAGTACGACGAGCTCACCGCCCTCGACCGCTTCTCCGCCATCGCATCCTCCCGGCCCAGCCCGGTCTGCCGCTACTACCTGTACGTTCTGCGCTTCATGCGGTGGCTCAACGGCGACGAACTGAAGCAGGACGCGGTGGAGCACCACCTGGCGGAGGCGAAGCAACTGATGCAAGGCCGCCGCAAGGCATTCAGCTACGAGTGGGTCGCAAAGGAAGGGTCTGACAAGGACGGAAACGGGGGGCCTCGCCTCGCTCACTTCTCGGACCTCGGGGAGCGCCAGCCGACAACCTACGACTGGGAGAACTCCGAAGGCGTGTGCCGACGGGTGCGGGGCGTCGTCAGGAAGATCGAGGGCCAGCAAGCAGGGTGGCTCGCGGTCGAAGACGGGGACATCGAGGCGTTCTTCGTGCCCAGGGAGGACTTCCTCAAGCACAGGGACATCAACAAGGTCGTCGAATTCGACCTCGGTTTCGCGCAGGACGGACTTCGGGCATGGCGCGTGCAGGTAGCCGAGGAAGCCCGGCTCCTGCGGCGCCCTGACGCGGAGATCCGAACGGTCAAGGTCACCCCTCCCCCCTTGCCCTCGCAAGTGGCGTTCTCTCAACGGGGCAGCGACGCTCCGACCCCTCAGGCTCTAGCCGTGCCCCCAGACATCCAGGAGAGGGCCCACTCAATCGCAGGCACGGACGAGCCCGAGGCCTACCGGCTTGTGATCGACCATCTGGTGTCGTCCGCATCAGGATCGGCGACCGTCACATCCCTGCATCTCGGCATCCTGCTCCAGAAGACGTTCGGGGATGCAAGCTACGCACGCGTACTGTCAGGAAGGAAGTTGCGGGCGTTCGTTGAAGGCTTCGGCTTCCGCACGACGCCGGCGGCACACGGGCAATTCGTTGTGACACTCGGCGACGTCGTACCCGGGACATTGGGGGCCGACGCGTAGCGTCGATGGTTCGAGGCTCCCTTCGTCGAGCAGGATGTTCCACGCGACGAAGGGAGCTCGCCTGCGTCCGCTCCCATGCCGTGGCCGACCGGAACGGCGTTGGCGGCGGCGTGGGCGGACGCGGGACGGCCGAGGCAGGATCACCCTACGGACCGCCCTACACATGAGCCACTTCAAGCAGCAGAACTGCCCTTCGCGATCCCCGGCCGCTGACACCGCAAGAACGATCAAGGGGCCGCTCCAGATTGCTCTGAAACGGCCCCTGACCTGCGACTCTTTCGAGTCGGGACGACAGGATTTGAACCTGCGACCCCTTGACCCCCAGTCAAGTGCGCTACCAAGCTGCGCCACGTCCCGATGCGCGCTGACCTGGGGTTTCCCCTGGTTGAACGCGCAGGAGAACAATACCGCACTTCGCGGGGTGGCCGCGCGCGCCTTTCCGGTCACCGATCCGGGCCGGGATCTTCTTGACCTCGAGCGTGCTTGAGGTTGCACGATCGATGCATGACGCAGGCAACCGCGGACGCTGAGTTCCGCTACGAAGACCTGGGCCGGCTGATCGGCCTCATGACCGGGGCCGAGAAGCACGGGCCCGCCGCCACCTCCACGCTCGACGTGCTGTGGGTGCTCTACGACCGGGTGCTGCGGGTGGCGCCCGGAACCGCCGGGGATGCCGGGCGGGACCGGTTCCTGCTGTCCAAGGGGCACGGGCTGATGGCGTACTACGCCGTGCTCGCCGCGAAGGGGTTCTTCCCCGTCGAGTGGCTGCCCGGCTTCGGGTCGTACGCGTCGCCGCTCGGGCACCACCCGGACCGCACCCTGATACCCGGCGTGGAGATCGGCAGCGGGTCGCTCGGGCACGGGCTGCCGCTCGCCGTGGGCAGTGCGCTCGGGCTGCGCGCCCAGGGGCTGGCCGAGCCGGCGGTGTGGGTGCTGATCGGGGATGCCGAGCTGGACGAGGGCAGCAACCACGAGGCGCTCGCGTACGCGGGCTCCGCGGGGCTGGAGGGGCTGCACACCGTGGTGATCGACAACGATTCCGCGACGCACGGCTGGCCCGGCGGGATCGCGGCCCGCTTCGAGGCCGCCGGATGGTCCACGGCCACCGTGGACGGGCGGGACCACGCCGCGCTCCACGCCGCCTTCACCGCGCCGCACCCCGGCCGGCCGCACGTCGTGGTCGCCCGTGTCGAGAAGAAGCAGTAGCAGAGGGAACAGGGGAGCCGAGATCTACATGGACACCATGCGGGAACGATTCATCTCCGTCACGTCACGCCTGCTCGACGAGGACCCCCGGCTGGCCCTCGTGCTCGCCGAGATCAGCATGGACGGGTTCCTCCCCGCCCAGCGGCGCCACCCGGACCGGGTGATCAACGTCGGGATCCGGGAACAGCTGCTCGTCGGCGTCGGCGGCGGCCTCGCGCTCACCGGCATGCGGCCGGTCGTGCACACCTTCGCCAGCTTCCTCGTGGAGCGGCCGTTCGAGCAGGTCAAGCTGGATTTCGGGCACCAGGGCACGGGCGGCGTGCTGGTGAGCGCGAGCGCCAGTTACGACTGGCCGTCCGGCGGGTTCACGCACATGGCGCCGGGCGACGTGGCGCTGCTGGACACCCTCGACGGCTGGACCGTCCACGTCCCCGGCCACCCCGACGAGGCGGAGGCGCTGCTGCGGCAGGCCTACGCCGCCGGGGACGACAGGGTCTACGTCCGGCTCTCCCAGCAGTCGAACGCGGCGCCGCGCCCGGTGGAGGGCCTGCGGTTCCAGACCGTACGGGAGGGGCGCGCGGGCGTGGTCCTCGCCGTCGGGCCGCTGCTCGACAACGTCCTGGCGGCGGCCGAGGGCCTGGACCTGACCGTGCTGTACGCCCCGACCGTGCGCCCCTTCGACGACGCGAGCCTGCGCGAGGCCGTCCGGAGCGCTTCCACGGCCGGCATCGCCCTCGTCGAGCCCTACCTCGCCGGCACCTCCACGACCGCCGCGAACGACGCCCTGGCCGATACGCCCCACCGGGTGCTGGGCCTGGGCGTGGGCCGCGCGGAGCTGCGCCGCTACGGCACGATCGACGAGCACACCGCGGCCCACGGCCTGGATCCGCGCTCCCTGCGCGAGCGCATCACCGGCTTCCTGCAGCCGGCGGTGCGATAACCGGTGGAACACGGGCCGCCCCGATGGCAGGCTCGCCCGCATGCCGCACGCCCAAGACCCCCCGGTCGAACAGCTCCTGCGGGAGCTGCACGCCTCGCTCGGCCGACGCAAGCGTCCCGAGGACATCGCGCACCTTGTCCAGGATCTGTTCGCCGCCCAGGGCACCGACCTGGACACCGCCACGCGTACGGCACTCGCGAAGGCGACCGCGGTCTCCCTGCGCAGCCTGTGGCACGGATACACGTCGATGCGGGAGGAGTTCGCTGCGCCCTGCGGGGCCCAGCGCCAACTGGCGCGCGCCGCCGCACTCTTCCCTGCGGTACCCGCGCTGCCGGACGAGGCGGGGGACGATCCGGGCCGGATCGAGGCCGTGATCCGGCTGGCCGGTGAGGAGATCCAACGCGCCTACGGGCAGAACGACTTCGGCACGGACCGGCTGGACCGGGCCGAGCGGGCCGAGGCGGGACTGGGCGGGGTCTCCAAGCGCCTGTACAACAAGCGGTTCCGGCTGCTCGTGCGGATGGAGGCCAAGCTGGCCCGGCTGATGGCGGAACAGCGCCGGCGCGAGGTCGTGCTCACCGGCAAGGGCGCGCTGGCCCATCGGATGCCGTACGAGGTCTTCGCCGCGGACCCGGGCACGGCCGCCTTCGTCGCCTACATGACCGCCCGGGCAAGGATGCGCAGCAGGTTCACCTTCGACGTGCAGCCCAGGCCGTACGACGAAGTGGCCGCGGCCCTGTTCGAGCGGTTGCGCGCGGCCCCCGAGTCCACCGCCTGGTACGCGATCGCCCATGTCCATCCGGTCGCGGAGGTGCTCGGCCACCTCGACGACCGGAGCCTCGGCCGGCTGCTGGTCCACTGGAACGGGGTGCTGCGCGAGGTGGCGGCCGTGCTGGAAGAGGCCTGGAACCGCTCTCCGCTGGAGCGCGGCACGATGATCGTGCGGCGCGGGAACGACTCCTCCACCTGGAACCAGGCCGCGCAGGCCTGGACCACGGCCCGCAACCACTGGTTCGCCCTGCTCACCGAGCTGGGCGAGGACGGCATCCTCGACCGGTACTGCCCCGGGAAGGTGCCCCGGCTGATGGCGGCGGACGTCGCCTACGGGCACCTCAGGCGGGGCCGCGGGCTGCACCCGGACACCTTCGTGTGGTCCGAGCTGCCGCTGCCCTGGGAGGTGCTCCGGGGCGAGGCCGAGTGCCCGCGGGCCCTGGTGGAGGCCGCGTGCGCGCGGCACCGGGTGGATCCGGTGGCCACCGGCTGGACGGCGGCCCGCCCGGCGGCTCAGGCCGTCGCCTTCCGTGCCACGCCGGAGCTGGTGCACGGGGTGGCCGTGCGCGACCCGCTGATGGCGAGCGCCCTGCGGTCGGCCGGGGTGTTCTCGGGCCGCGGCAAGCGGGCCGCCGCCGAAGAATGGAGTTGACCGCCCGGACCGGCTCCCGCGAGGATCGGACCCGGCGAGGAAGCTCTGCGGAGGAGCGCCCGGCTCGATTCTCCGGGTGGACGCAGGTTCGAATCCTGTCCTCGCCATCGCGGCGGCGGCACGGTCTCCGTGCCGCCGCGCCGCGCTCAGCCCCCGCCGCCCGCGCCGCCGTCGCCGAGTTCCGGATGGGCTGCCGCCAGCCGCTTCGGGGCCGCCTGGAGCCAGGAGTCGATCAGGATCGAGCGCAGTTCCGCCCGGTCCTCCACCGCCCCCAGCCGGACCCGCAGCCAGGCGTAGTTGTCGTCGTGGCCCTCGCGTACGAAGAACTTCTCCGGCTCCGCCGCGATCAGCTCGGCCCGCTCCTCCTTGGGGCACTTGATCCCGATCGAGGTGTCGTCATCGGCCAGTGCGGCGAAGATCTTTCCGCCCACCCGGAAGGTCGGCATGCCCCAGGCCGGTTTCTCGCTGCTGTCCGGGAGCGAGAGCGCGATCGTACGGACGTCCTGCGCGGTGGTACCCATGCCACGACCGTAGACCCCGCCACTGACATCCGCCGCGCCCCGCGCCCCGCGCCCGCCGAGCCGGGCTCCGGGCTCCGCTGGGGGAAGAGCCGTGCTACGCCGTCCGCCGCCGGTCCTCCCGGGCGTGGAGCAGTTCCACCAGCTCCGCCGCCAGCGACTTCACCGTGGCGAGGCCCTCCGTGCCCCACCGGCGCGGCACCACGTCCACCGCGCACACGGTGCCCAGGACGGTCCCGTGCCGGTCCGTCAGCGGCGCGCCCACGTACGAGCGCACCCCGCTCTCGTCCACCACCGCGTTGCCCGCGAAGCGCGCGAAGTCCCGTACGTCCTCCAGCACCAGCGCCCGGCGCCGCACCACCACGTGCGGGCAGTAGCCGTGGTCGCGGGCCAGCACCCGCGCCGGGTAGTCGCTCGCCGGCGCCTCGGCGGCGTGGTGCAGCCCGGCGAAGAACTGCCGTTCCTCGCCGATGAAGTTGACCCCCGCGTACGGCGCGGCCAGCACATCCGCGACCCGCCGGGCGAAGGCGTCCAGCGCGGGGTCCGCCCGCTCGCCCAGGCCCAGCTCCCGCAGCCGGACGACGCGCGCGGGCGCCTCCCGGTCCACGGGCGTGAGCAGCAGGTGTCCGGTCGATTCGTAGTACGTCATGACGGTTCCCCCGACTCCGAAGACGAAGATCTGACGGTGGCCCCTGTGGCCGTGCACAGGAGATGGCGGACGAGGGCGGCCAGCGTCCCCGTCCCGGAGCTGGTCAGGCGCGCGTCGCACCGTACGACGGGCACCTCGGGCCCCAGCCCGACCGCTTCGCGGACCTCGTCGGGCCCGTAGCGGTGACCGCCGTCGAACTCGTTGACGGCGACGATGAAGCCGATCCCGCGCCGCTCGAAGAAGTCCACGGCGGGGAAGCAGTCGGCGAGGCGGCGGGTGTCGGCGAGCACCACCGCCCCGAGCGCGCCGGCGCACAACTCCTCCCACAGGAACCAGAAGCGGTGCTGCCCGGGCGTCCCGAAGAGGTAGAGCACGTGCCGCTGGTCGAGCGTGATGCGGCCGAAGTCCAGCGCGACGGTCGTCGTGCTCTTCGCCTCGACGCCGTCCAGCGGGTCCGCGGTCTCGCTGAGGTCGCTCAGCAGCTCCTCCGTGCTCAGCGGTTCGATCTCGCTCACCGCGCTCACGAAGGTGGTCTTGCCCGCCCCGAAACCGCCCGCGACGAGGATCTTCAGCGTCGCGGGCGCGAACCCCGGGGCGGGCGCGTCACAAGCGTTTGTGGAGGCCATCGAGCACCGCCCGGAGCAGGGACTGGTCATCGGCGGCGAAGGACCTGCCGCCCGGGAACCGCGGGGCCTGCGCCATGACGGCCCCGTATTCCATCAGATCGGACAGGAGCACCTTCACCACCACAGCGGGCAGCCGCAGTTGGCCGGCGACCTCGGCGACCGTGACCGCCGCGGCGCCCGCGCACAGCCGGAGGGCGAGCGTGTGCTCCGCCCCCAGCGGTACGCGCGGCCGCACGCCGGTCGCGGTCATCAGCGAGAGCAGGTCGAGTGCGACACCGGGCCGGGTCCGCCCGCCGCTGGCGGTGTACGGGCGCATCACCCGGCCCGCCGAGTCGTCGAGCCAGGGGGTGTCCCGCCCCGTGGCGTACGCCCCCTTCGCGGACGCCCCCGTCGCGCGGGTCCTCATCGCTCCGGGTCGGCGACGGGCCGCCGCGGCGGGGCCGCCAGGTACGGTCGTACGCTCTTGACCAGCATCGCCATCTCGTAGCCGAGCACGCCGGCGTCGGCCTCGCGGTCGGCGAGGACGGCCAGGCAGGTACCGGAGCCGGCGGCCGACACGAAGACGAGTGCGGTGTCGAGCTCGACGACGACCTGGCGGACCTCGGCGCCGTCCCCGAAGCGCGCGCCGGCGCTGCGGCCCAGCGAGTACAGCCCGGACGCCAGCGCCGCCATGTGGTCGGCGCTGTCCGCGTCCAGGCCGTGCACGCAGGTCACGAGGCCGTCGGCGGTGAGCAGGACGGCGCTGCGGGTGTACGGCACGCGTTGCACCAGGCCGCTGAGCAGCCAGTCGAGGTCCGAGAGCCGGCTGCCGGTCTTCGTTGCCACTTCGCCGCCCATGGGGGTGCGCTCCTTGCTGAGGTGAGGGGTCGGGGTCATACCTGGTTCTCCGACTGGGCGAGGCCGAAGCCCCGTTGGAAGGCGGCCATCAGGCCGGGGTCGTGTACGGGCTGCTCGGGATCCGCGGCCCGTCGCGGAGCGGGCGCCTCGCGCAGCTGGGGCGCAAGGTGCTGCTGGGCCCGCCGCCGCGGCAACGGCGGCCGCGCTTCCGCTGCCGCGGGCCCCTCCGGCACAGGCTGTGCTGCGGGGACGGCCCGGCTGCCGCTCCCGGCCGGCGCTGCCGTTGCGGGCGCCCGCCCGGGCTCGGCCCACGACCAGGGCTGGACTTCGGCCCGGGCCGGCGTGCCGGTCCCGGCTGCGGGCACGGGCCACGGCTCGGGCGCGGACGGCCGCTGCGCTTCTGCCCCGGGCCACGTGCCGCTCCCGACCGGGGTTGGTGCCGGTGCCTCGGCCGGGGCGGGGGCCACGGTGACGGCCGCGGGCGCGGGCCCGGGCCCGGCATCGGGCCGCGGCACGGGCTGGGCTTCGGCCGCGGGCCGAGTGCGGGTCCCGGCTGGGGCCGCGCCAACGGCTGCGGATGCGGACGCGGCGGCCCACGGCTGCGGCACGGCCTGCCCTAGCTGCGCTTCACCCCCGGCCGGTGCCGGGGCTGCGGATACGGGCGCGGACCCCCACTCGGGCCACGACTCGGTCTCGTCTCCGGATCGGGGCCCGGGCACGTGCACGGCCGCGCTCGCCGGCCGCTGTCCGGGCCCGGCAACGGCTTCGGCCCCCGGCCCGTCCCCGAACCCATGACCCGGCGCCGGCCGGTGTCCCGGCCCGGGCACAGACGCGTGTTCGGACACGAACTCGAGACCCGACGCTGGCCCGTCCAGGGCTGCCGACCCGTCCCCCGCAACGGCCCCCGGTCCGGGCGCGGACACCTGCCCGGGCGCAGACTCCTGCCCTAACGCGGCCCCCGGCCCGAACGCAGACGCCTGCCCGGGCAGGGACGCCTGCCCGGGCTCGAGGCCATGTCCCGTCCCGGGCGCAGGCCCGTTCCCGGAGTCAAGCCCGAGACCCGGCGCCGGTCCGGCCGGGGCTGCCGGCCCGTCCCACGCAACGGCCCCCGGCCCGGGCTCAGATGCCTGTCCGGTCGCCGGCCCACGACCGGACCCCGCCGGGGCTGCCGCACCGGCGCCACCGGCGCCCTGAACGGGTGCAGGCCCGTGCGCGGGGCCCGCCGGGGCCGTCGGAGCGGCCCCCGGCCACGGCTCCCGCTCGCGCTCGCGCTCCGGCAGCGGGTCGCGCGGTTGCGGGCGCGGCGGGGTTGCGCGCACGGGCTCCAGGGGCGGCGGCATCGGAGCCGCGCGCCCGGTGCCCCAGGAGGTGGCCCGGGAGCCACCCGCCGCATCGGCGGCGCTCGGCGCCTCCGCGCCCAGCAGCTCCTGCGGTAGGACCAGTACGGCGAGCACTCCGCCGTAGATGTTGGACTTGAGCTCGACGGCGATCCCGTGCCGCCGCGCCAGCGCCGACACGACGAACAGCCCGATCCGCCCGTCCGCGAGCAGGTTCCGGACGCTGATCTGGTCGGGGTCGCCCAGCAGGGCGTTCATCCGGTGCTGTTCCTCCGCCGGCATGCCCAGCCCGCGGTCCTCCACCTCGACCGCGATCCCGGCGGTGACCCGTTCGGCGCGCAGCACCACATCCGTGTCGGGGGCGGAGAACACCGTGGCGTTCTCGACCAGTTCGGCCAGCAGGTGCACCACATCGGCGACGGCATGGCCGCGCACGCTGCCGCCCGCCGGCGGCACGACCTTGACCCGCGTGTACTGCTCGACCTCCGCGACCGAGGAGCGGAGCACCTCGCTCAGGTCGATCGGCCGCGTCCACTGGCGCCGCGAGGCCGCGCCGCCGAGCACGGCGAGGTTCTCCGCGTGGCGGCGGATACGGGTCGCGAGGTGGTCGACGTGGAAGAGCTCCTTGAGCAGGTCCGGGTCCTCGACCGTGTCCTCCAGCTCGTCCAGCAGCGAGATCTCGCGGTGGACGAGGGACTGCAGACGGCGCGCGAGGTTGACGAAGACCTCGACCTTCCGCTCGCTGTCGGACGGAGCGGCCGGTCCCGCAAGCCGTACGAGCGTCGCGTGGGCCTGTTCACGGGCCCCGCGCAGCTCTTGCGACAGCAGCCAGAACTCGTCCACCACCGCCGGGTCGACGCCGGCCGGCGGCCCGGTCGGGCCGCCCCGCACCGGACGGGGCGGAGCCTCGCCGCGCTCCAGCCGGTCGGCGACGCCGCGCAGCTCCTGGCGGCCGCGCACGCTGGAGCGGCGCAGCGCCTCGCACCGGTCCCGTACGGCCTTGGCGGCGCGCTGCGCGCCGAGCAGCGCCGCGGCGAGGGCCCCGAGGACGAGCAGGGCGCAGCCGGTGAGCACCGGCCAGAGCCGGGCGTCCCGGTCCCCGGCTCCTCCGCCGAGCTGGAGGGTGAAGATGACCGCGGCGGCGCCGCTGAGCCCGGCGGCGAGCGTGGGCAGGACGGCGGCGCGGACCAGCTGGGGGCGTATCTGCCGACCCGGCCCGGTGACGGCGTGTCTCGACGGGGCGTGGCGGGCGGCGCGGAGTCCGGACATCGGCGTCCTCGGTACGTGGGGCCCGGCCCCCAGCGATCCCGGGGCCCGGTGTTGATCACCGGATACCCACGCTAGACCGCACCGTCCCGCCCCGGACGCCCAGTTGGCGAAGTTCCCGGGGGTGCTTCCCGCTCCCGGTGGAGCGCTCGTACAGCCGCCCGAATCTCCCGGGTCGCCTTCCGGCGAATGCCCCGCCGACCGCGCGCCCCCGAGAGCCGGGGCGCCGCCCCCTGCCCCGGACCCGCCGCGGCCGCCCGGCCCCCGGGCTGCGGGCCCGCCCGGCGGCAGGCGGCCGTCCGTCCGGCCGACCGGCCGTCAGGAGCCGACGGCCTCCGGCTCCTCGCGGATCACGCCCGCCGCCCGGCCGGCGGTCACCGCCGCGACGGACACTTCGGCCGCGGCGTGGCCGCCCACCACGAACGGCCGCCACCACGGCTGGTCCGGAAGGCCGGCGGCGCCCGGCTCGAAGGGCTGGCCCGGGATCGGCAGGGCGATCGCGGCTCCGGCGCCCGCCGCAGCGGTGAGGGTTCCCTCGCCCGGCTCGTCCCACGGGTGGGGGGCCAGGTTGAAGGTGCCCCAGTGGATCGGCAGCATCGTGCCGTGCGGCGTGCCGCCCTGGAGGTCGAGGTGGGCGCGCATGCCCTCTTCGGGCGTCATGTGGATGTCGGGCCAGTACTCCGAGTACGCGCCGATCTGGATCATCGTGGCGTCGAAGGGCCCGTGCTCGGCGCCGATCTCCTTGAATCCGGGGAAGTAGCCGGTGTCCCCGCTGTGGTAGATGCGGTGCTCGTCCCCGGCGACCACCCAGGAGGCCCACAGGGTGTGCTGCTGGTTGCGCAGCCCGCGGCCGCAGAAGTGCCGGGCGGGCGTCGCGGTGAGCGAGAGCCCGGCGATCTTGGTGCTCTCGTTCCAGTCCAGCTCGCGCAGCCGGTCGGCCGGCACGCCCCAGCGCTCCAGGTGCGCACCGACGCCCAGCGGGACGGCGAACACCGTGTCCGTACCGGCCAGCTGCTTGATCGTCGGCAGGTCGAGGTGGTCGTAGTGGTCGTGCGAGATCACCACGACGTCGACCGGGCCCAGCGAGGCCAGCGGCACGGGTACGGGGTGCAGCCGCTTGGGCCCGGCGAACGGGAAGGGCGAGCACCGCTCGCCCCACACCGGATCGAACAGCACGCGTCGCCCGTCGATCTCCGCCAGCACGCTGGAGTGCCCCATCCAGGTGATCCGCAGTCCGCTCGCGGGCGGCTTGGCCAGCTCCGCGAGGGTCGTCGGGTACACGGGGATCGGCGCGCCGGGGGTGCGCCGCACCCGCTGCTCCCGGTGGAAGTAGATCTTGGCGAACTCCGCCATCGACCCCGAGGGCCTGGTCCGGGCCCCGAGCGGGTTCTGGAAGACGCCGTCGGCGAAGTTCGGCGAGCGGTGGATCCGCTCCAGCCGCTTGCCGGACGGGTCCGCGCCGAAGGCTTCGGGCCGCAGGGCACGCAGCCGCGGACGCAGGGGACGCGGGGGACGGGAGCCGGTCAAGGCGCCTCCTGGGAGGATGGGGTCGGGACGGTCGTCGGTCTACGACCTTCCCAACGCGCACATGCCCCCAAGGATTCCGCTTGCGGCCCTCGTCCCCCCTCTGCGGCGCCCGTTACAGCGGCAGCAGGTCCGGCCGCTTCGCCTCGACGTGGTCGCCGGAGGACTCTCCGCGCAGCCGCCGCCCGATCCAGGGCACCAGGTGCTCGCGGGCCCACTGGATGTTGTCCCGGGTCACGTCCACCGAGCCGCGCGGCCGCTGCGGGGGCCACGGCTGGTCGGGGTCGGCGGGCACCTCCAGTCCGAGCACCTGCGCCGCGCGCAGCGCCACCCGCGTGTGCCCCTCGGGCGACAGGTGCAGCCGGTCGGCGTCCCAGGCCCGCCGGTCCTGTACGGACTTCAGCGACCAGAGGTCGAGCACCGGGCAGTCGTAGCGGTCGGCGATGGCGCGCACGTGCGCGCTGTACGTCGCCACCTTGCCGCGGAGGTGCTTGAGGACGGGCACGCCCCGGGTGTCGAAGCCGGTGGTGATCATGACCAGGCCGACGGCCCCGGTGAGGTCGGCGACGGCGGCCTCGAACCGCTCCGCCACGTCGTCGGGGTCGGTGCCGGGCCGGATGATGTCGTTGCCCCCCGCGCAGAAGGTCACGAGGTCCGGGGCGAGCTCCTTGGCCCGCGGGACCTGCTCGGCCACGATCTGGTCGAGGAGCCGGCCGCGCACGGCCAGGTTCGCGTACCGGAAGTCGTGTTCGTCACGCTGGTCGGCCAGGAGCACGGCGAGCCGGTCCGCCCAGCCGAGATAAGAATCCCCGGGTCCCGGGTCCCCCACGCCCTCGGTGAAGCTGTCCCCGATCGCCGCGTACGAGCCGATGGTCTTGAGTGTCGTCGTCGTCGCTGCCACAAAGCGACATCCTTCACCCGCGCACACGACCTACGCCAACGTAAGCAGGGGTTGACGGACCGTGATCTATACCACGCGAGGGATAAGGAATAAGTACACGCCAGGCCGGGACCCCCCTCGGGCCCCGGCCTGACGTGTGTTCGCGCTCCGACGGCGGCTGCCGTCAGATGGTGACGCCCTTCGAGCGGAGGTAGTTCACCGGGCTGATGTCCGAGCCGTAGGACTGGGTCGTGCGGATCTCGAAGTGGAGGTGCGGGCCGGTGGAGTTGCCGGTGGAGCCGGAGAGGCCGAGGCGCTGGCCGGCGGTGACGCTCTGGCCCACCGAGACCGACAGCGAGGAGAGGTGGGCGTACTGCGAGTAGTTGCCGTCCGCGTGCCTGACGATGACCTCGTTGCCGTACGCGCCGGCCCAGCCGGCCGAGACCACGGTGCCCGCGCCGACGGCCTTGACCGTGGTGCCGGAGCTGGCGATGAAGTCGACGCCGGTGTGGTAACCCGAGGACCACATGGCGCCCGCGACCTTGTACTGGGTGGAGATCCCACCGCTGACCGGGGCCACGAATCCGGCGCCGCTGGGAGCCTTCGCCTCGGTGGAGGAGCCGCTGCTCTGCGGCTTCTGCTTCGGCTGCGGGGCGGGGGCCGGGGCGTCCTGTTCGCCGGAGGAGCCCTCGCCGGCGGAGGGAGAACCGGTCGAGGACCGCTCGGCCGGAGCCGGAGCCGGGGCGGGGGCCGGGGCCGCCTTGGCCTTCGCGCCGAGGGTCAGCTTCAGGCCCGGGTGGATCAGGGAGGGGTTGGTGCCGACGGCCTCGCGGTTGTCGGCGTACAGCCGCTCCCAGCCGCCGTCGAGGTGGCGCTCCGCGGCGATCTTGGAGAGGTAGTCGCCGGGCACGACCGTGTACACGGTCGGCGCGGCCTCCACGGCGGCGGGAGCGGCCTGGAGCGAGAGCGGGAGCTGCGGGGCCACGGCGGGGGCCGTGGCCGGAGCGGCGGCCGGAGCGGTGGCCGCGCCGGCGCCGGCGGCACCCATCAGGGGCAGCGCGAGAGCCGCACCACCGGTGCCGGCGACGGCGAGACCACGGGAAAGCGAACGGGACTTGGGACGGCGGTGCTTACCCTTTGCAGGCATGGCGAATTCCTCTCCGTCGCCTGCGAGGTGAGCTGTCGGGTTCGGACTGGAGATGTCCGGCCGTACATGAACGGAACATATACGACTTCACCCCTAGCCGTTCCGGAGGAAAGATCCGGAACAGCGGCTTACCTGGTTCCCCCGCTCCTGCCGCGCGCGTGAATAGTCGGGTGCGGTTTCCGGGAGGCGGCAGGATTAGGCGGTCCACCCGGATCGATCGCGAAGGTAATCGAGTCAGGCCGTAGGGAACAAGCCATGAATTCCCCAAAGGAATCACCGGGATGAGGGTCCGACGGAATTCCGGTCACCCTCTGTCCATTCCACGCCGTCAACAACCGCCCCGGCCGGGCCATTCGGCTTTCGCGATCAGGCACTCACGGTCACCGTATGATCTGGCTCACGGGGCCGCGTCCGATCTCGCCGCCGGATATGGCAAGTTGGAGCCAACCAGCTCAATTCGGACAGATGTCCCACCACGAACCGGAGGAGTTCCTTTGACCCAGCGGATACAGGAGCCGGAACTGTCCGGAGTGCGCAATTTCCGCGATGTGGGCGGATTGCCGACTTCTGACGGACGACAGGTCAGGCCGGGACGACTGTTCCGAAGCGGACATCTGGCACATGCCACCGAAACCGATGCAGAGTTCCTCGCATCACTCGGGCTCCACACCGTCTTCGACTTCCGCAACGGCGCCGACCACGCCCTGGAGGGGCCGGACGTCGAACTGCCCGGCGTGCGGAACGTCAACATCCCGCTCTCGGACCCGGCCGACGGCCGGGAGTTCTGGAAGTTGGTCCGCGACGGCGGCCTCGACCAGCTCCGCTCGATCCTGGGCGACGGCAAGGCCGCGGCCCGGATGTCGCAGTCGTACCGCACGATCATCCGGCACCGCACCGCCGAGCACAGCCGGCTGGTGCACGCCCTCGCCGAGGACAGCGTCCCCGCCCTGCTGCACTGCGCGGCCGGCAAGGACCGGGCGGGCCTGTCGATCGCCGTCGTCCTGCTGGCGCTGGGCGTCGAGCGCGAGGCGATCGTGGTGGACTACCTGGAGTCGAACGCCCCGCACCGCCGCTACCGGGTGCGCCGCAGCAGCCAGGCGCAGGAGGCCCGCTCCCCCGAGGTGATGGAGCTCCTCGCCCCGCTCTTCGACGCCCGCGCCGAGTACCTGACCGCGGCCTTCGACACCATCGACGAGGCCTGGGGCGGAGTGGACCGCTACCTGGCGCAGGGCCTCGGGCTCACCCCCCAGGCCCTCGACCGCCTGCGCGGGCAGCTGCTCGACTGAGGCCGAGCGGTCCCCGGGAAGCGGGGCACGTCTCCGCGCCCGCTTCCCAGAGACCGCTTGGTGCCGCAGTGACCCGGCAGGCCGTCACCGGTTGCCGACGGCCTGCTTCACCAGGGTCCTGCCGAACTCCCACATCAGCCCCGAGCCGCCGTGCGCCTCGTCCATGACCTCGCGGAAGGCGCCGACGAACCGGTCGACGTCCCGCTCGTCCACGATCAGCGGCGGGATGAGCTTGATCACTTCCAGGTGGTCTCCGGACACCTGGGTGAGGATCCGGTGCTTCTGCAGCAGCGGCACCACGACCATCTGCGCGAAGAGCCCCTTGCGGGCCGCCTGGAGCACGGCCCACCGGCTGCGCAGCCCCAGCGAGGACGGCCGGCCGAACTCGATGCCGATCATCAGCCCGCGCCCGCGCACCTCGTGCAGCAGCTCGTACTCGTCCACCAGGGCCGCGAGCCGCCCGCGCAGCAGATCGCCCGTGGCCCGGGCATTGGCGACGACCTCCTCGTCCTCCATGACCGACAGCACGGCCAGCCCGGCCGCCATCGCCTGGGCGTTGGAGCCGAAGCTCGCGGAGTGCACGAGGACCCGGTCCATGGACGAGTAGACCCGTCTGAAGATCCAGTCCTTGCCCAGGGTCGCGCCGACCGGCACGTAGCCGCCCGAGAGCGCCTTGGCCACGCACACCAGGTCCGGCTCCACGCCCGGCTCATGCTGGTACGCGTAGAAGTCCCCGGTCCGTCCCAGGCCGGTCTGCACCTCGTCCGCGATCAGCAGCGCCTTGTGGCGGCGCAGCAGTTCCTGCGCGGCGGGCAGGAACCCGGGCGGGGCGGCGAGCACCCCCTTGCCCTGGATCGGCTCGACGACGAAGGCCGCCACGTCCCCCTTGCGGAGTTCCCGCTCCAGGGCGCCCAGATCCCCGAGGGGGATCTTCGTGTCGGGCAGCAGCGGTGCGAAGCCGTCCCGGAAGCCGTCCTCCCCGTTCACCGAGAGCGAGCCGGCCGTGAGCCCGTGGAAGGCGTGGTCGCAGTAGAGGATCCTGGGCCGTCCGGTGGCGTACCGGGCGAACTTCAGGGCCGTCTCCACCGCCTCGGTGCCGCTGTTGCCGAAGAAGACGCGGTCCAGGTGCGGGCTGTACGAGAGCAGCTTCTCGGCCAGCAGCCCGGGCAGCGGCTGGCAGTCGAAGCGGGTGAGGTCGGCGAGCTGGGCGTCCAGGACGTCGTGCAGGGCGCGGCGGACCACCGGGTGGTGCCGGCCCAGGCCCATGACGCCGAACCCGGCCAGCATGTCGAGGTAGTCGTTGCCCTCGGCGTCCCAGAAATGGGCTCCCTCGGCCCGCTCGTAGACCTTGTCGAAGCCGATGGTGTGCAGCATCCGCGGCAGTTGGTGGTTGAGGTGCCTGGCGTGCAGCTCGTACCGCTCCCCGCCGCGCTCGGCCAGCAGGGCGCCGAGGTCGAAGCCCTTGCCCCGGCCGCCCCCGTCCCGTGGCTGCGCTGTCACGCCGGTCCTCGCGAGGACTCCCGGTTCCCGCCGATCGTCTCCCGGGCCGCCCGCAGGGACTCCTTGAGGGAGCCCATGGTGGCGAGGACGGCGGTGGGCTCGTAACCGCAGTGCGCCATGCAGTTCGCGCAGCGCGGGTCCTTGCCGCGGCCGTACTTGCTCCAGTCGGTGTCGTTGATCAGTTCCCGGTACGTCGGCACGTAGCCGTCGCTCATCAGGTAGCAGGGGCGCTGCCAGCCGAAGAGGGAGTAATTCGGAATGGCCCAGGCCGTGCAGGGGAAATCGGCCTTTCCTTCCAGGAAGTCCAGGAAGAGCGGCGAGTGGTTGAGCCGCCAGCGCCTGCGGTTGCCGCCCGCGAAGGCCTTCCTGAAGAGTTCCCGGGTCTGTTCGACGCCCAGGAAATGCTCCTGGTCAGGGGCCTTTTCGTAGGCGTAGGCGGGCGAGATCATCATCTCGTCCACCTGGAGGTCGTCATTGAGGTAGTTGAGCACCTCGATGATCGTCTGCGGGGTGTCGGTGTTGAAGAAGGTGGAGTTGGTGGTCACCCGGAACCCGCGCCTCTTCGCCTCCTTGATGGCCGCGACGGCCTCGTCGAAGACGCCTTCCTTGGCCACCGACTCGTCGTGCCGTTCGCGCAGTCCGTCGATGTGCACGGCGAAGGCGAAATACGGGGACGGGGTGAACTTCTCGATCTTCTTGCGCAGCAGCATCGCGTTGGTGCAGAGGAATACATACTTCCGCTTCGCTACCAACTGGCGCACGATCTCGTCGATCTGCGGGTGCATCAAGGGCTCACCGCCCGCGATGGACACCATGGGCGCGCCCGACTCCAGCACGGCGCCGACCGCCTGGGCGACGGGCATGCGCTGCTTGAGCACCCCGGCCGGATGCTGGATCTTTCCGCACCCCTCACAGGCCAGGTTGCAGGCGTAAAGCGGTTCCAGCTCGACGATCAGCGGGAACTTCTCACGCTTGCGGAGCTTCTGTTCGAGCAAATACGTCCCGACCCTGATGGTCTGGCGCAGCGGCATGGCCATCTGGCTCACCTCCTGGGGAGCAGCAAAGAACGGTGCCAGTCATAAAACGCGGGCAGTACGGCACGCAGTACGCGGAAGGCCGATATTCCACCGCGGACCGTGCCGATACGGACGAGCTCATGCTCCGGAGCGTCCACGATCACCCGGACGGCCGCAACCGGGCGTCCGTCCTGCGAGGAGCGGCCCTCGCCGCGGGTGGCGGCCCACAGGGTGGCCGCGGACTCCATGTCGACCGCGACGGCGCCGGTGGCGCGCAGCTGCGCACGCTCCTGGCCGCGGACGACGTGGTCGGATCCGGTCAGTACGCCGGTGTGTACGGTCCGGCCGGGGGCGGCCCGGGCCAGTGCCTCGGCGAGCAGGAGGGTCCCGGTACAGACGACCACCCCGTGCGGGTCCCGGGTCTCCTCGGCGACCACCAGGTCGCCCGGGTGCATGCCGGGAACCAGCCCCGCGCAGAATCCGGTCGCGAGGACGGCCGCCCGCTCCATGCCCGGCCGCTCCAGCGCCCGGCCGACGGACCGCTCGGCGGCGCGCGGGCCCATGCCGGTCCGGAGCAGGGCGTGGTCCCCGCGACCCGCGCTGCGCAGCGCGGTCTGCTCGATGCGCAGTGCGCAGGCCACCAGCAGCGGGACGGGGTGCGCCGCTCTGTCCCCCCGGGCGGCGGACATCAGGATGCCCCGGCGGGCGCGAACGGTTCCCCGTGCAGGTAGCGGCCGAGTGCGGTGAGCGGGAACACCTGCCGGTACAGGTGGTAGTTGATGGAGAAGTCCCAGGGGAAGCCGGTACCCGTGAAGTAGGGCTCGTCCCAGGAGCCGTCCGCCTCCTGGGTCCGCACCAGATAGGCGATGCCCCGCTCGACGGCCTTGCCGTCCCGCTCGCCCGCCGACAGCAGGGCCATCAGCGCCCACGCCGTCTGCGAGGCGGTGGAGGCGCCCCTTCCGGCCCATGACCGGTCCTTGTAGGAGCGCTGGTCCTCGCCCCAGCCGCCGTCCTCGTTCTGTACGGATTCCAGCCAGCGCACGGCCCGCCGGATCGCGGGATGCGCCGGAGCGATGCCGGCGGCGGTGAGGGCCGGAACCACCGACCCGGTGCCGTAGACGTAGTTGGTGCCCCAGCGGCCGAACCAGGCTCCGTCGGGCTCCTGTTCCGCGAGCAGCCAGGCGATGCCGCGCCGGGTCCGCGCATCACCCGCCTTGCCCTCGAAGGCGAGCATCTCCACCACGTGGGCGGTGACGTCGGCCGAGGGCGGGTCGATGACCTCGCCGAAGTCGCAGAAGGGCAGCCGGTTCGGAAAGGGGCTGGTGTTGTCGGCGTCGAAGGCGCCCCACGCGCCGTTCTTCGACTGCATGCCCAGGTTCCAGGACACCCCGCGGGCGATGGCCGCCTCGACCCGGGCCGGGTCGGGGTGCCTGATGCGGCGCAGCGCGAGGACGACCTCGGCGGTGTCGTCGATGTCGGGGTAGGTGTCGTTGTGGAACTCGAACGCCCAGCCGCCGGGGGCGAGTCCGGGCCGCCGTACCGCCCAGTCCCCGGAGCGTGCGATCTCCTCGCCGAGCATCCAGTCGGCCGCCTTGACCAGCGCCGGGTGATCGGGGCGCAGGCCCGCGTCGGCCAGGGCGATCGCGGCGAGGCAGGTGTCCCAGACCGGGGACTGGCAGGCCTCGATCATCCGGGCGCCGTCCTCGCGCCACACCGCGAACCGGTCGAGGGATTCCAGTCCGGCGCGCATCACCGGGTGCCCGAGGTCGTAGCCGAGCAGGTGCAGGGCGATGACCGAGTACACGGCGGGCGGCTGGATGCCGCCCCAGCAGCCGTCGTTCTCCTGGCGTTCGACGATCCAGCGGGATGCGGCGGCCATGGCGGCCTTGCGCAGCCGGCGCGGGGCGAACCGCCGGTAGACGTGCAGGGCCTTGTCCATCCGCTGGAAGGCGCCGTCCCAACTGACGAGCGGGGCGGGCCGCTTGGCGGGGTTGGGCACCCGGGCGTCGGTGTGCAGCTCGTCGAGGGCGAAGGGGGCCGGGCGGACCGGGCGCAGCGCGGAGACGATCGTGAGGGGGACGATGGTCTGGCGGGCCCAGCAGCCGAAGTCGTAGATGTTCAGCGGCACCCAGGGGGGCAGGAACACCAGCTCGGGCGGGAGTTCGGGCAGGTGGTCCCACTTCCACCAGCCGAAGAGGGCCAGCCAGATGCGGGTGAAGACCCGGGCGGCGGCGATCCCGCCGTGGGCCCGGATCCAGGCCGACGCGCGGGCCATGTGCGGGGCGTCCGGCGCGTCACCGGCCAGGCGCAGGGCCACGTACGCCTCGATGGTGGCGGAGAGTTCGGGCGGTCCGCCGTGGAAGGTGGCCCAGGTGCCGTCGTCCCGCTGTTCGCCGCGGATGAAGAGGGCGGCGGCGCGGGTGGTGGCCTCGTCCCGGATCCCGAGGAACTGCCGCAGCAGCAAGTCCTCGGCGTCCATGGTGACGTTGGTCTCCAGGTCGCCCTTCCACCACCCCTCGGCGTCCTGCCGCGCCAGCAGGTTGCGGGTCGCCCGCGCGGCGGCCTCGTGCACCTCCCGCAACCGGTTGCCGTCCGGCGTTTCGGGCGGGTCCGCGGTGGCGGCACGGACCCCGCCGCGGCCGATGTCCGGCTCGGCCCTCGGGCGGGCCGGCCGGGCGCCGCCGACCCCCGCTGTCCCGCCCATCGGGCCGTACTGGGCCACCGGGCGGGTCCGTTCGGGCCCGGACGGGCCCGGGCCCGGACCGCCCGGGGTGGTTTCGCTGCCAGCGCCAGCGCTCTCCGCGCTGCCGTCGGTCGTCGCTGTCATGGCTTCCCCTTCGTGCAGTCTGTCCTCTGCTGTGCTGGGGTCTGCCGTCGGCCGACGCGCGCGCCCTCAGTCGGGGGCGGCGGCGTCGGCCGGCGACTCGCGAGTCATATCCGCTTCCGGGCGGCGTTCACCTCTTGCGCACGACGACGAAGTCGGCGAGGGCCACCAGCTGGTCGCGCACCTGCTGCGGCATGTCCACGTCGTCCAGGGCCTTGATCGCGACCGCGTGCTGGCGGCGCGCCTCGTCGGCGGTCCACTGGCGTCCGCCGGCCGCCTCGATGAGCGCCGCGCGGGCCGCGAACTCCTCCTCCGAGAAGTTCTCGAAGTCGTTGCTCTTGGCATCGGCCGCGAGCAGCTGGGCGAGTTCCTCGGCGGCGGGCCCCTGGGCCGCGAGGGCGGCGACCACCGGCAGGGACTTCTTGCGCTGGCGCAGGTCGCTCCAGGTCTGCTTGCCGGTGGTCTCCGGGTCCCCCCAGATGCCGAGCAGGTCGTCCACGGCCTGGAAGGCGAGGCCCAGGTGGTAGCCGTACTCCTCGAGCTTGTCGGCCGTACGGTCGTCGGCGCCGCCGAGCACCGCGCCGATGGAGACCGCGCAGGCGATCAGCGCGCCCGTCTTGTTGCCCTCCATCTCCAGGCACTCCTCGACGCTGACGCGCTCGCGGTGCTCGTAGGAGATGTCCTGGGCCTGGCCGTCGATGAGCTTGCGGCTGGCGGTGGTGAGCCGGCGCGCCGCGCGGCCCGCCTCGACGGTGCCGAGCTCCAGCAGAACCTCGTTGGCGAGGGCGAAGAGCGCGTCGCCCACGAGGATCGCCAGGGCCGGCCCGTGCACCTTCCATACCGTGTCGCGGTGGCGGCGCTGCTCGTCGCCGTCCATCAGGTCGTCGTGCAGCAGCGAGAAGTTGTGCACGAGCTCGACGGCGACGGCGCCCGGGATGCCGACTTCGGCGGCGGCTCCCGCGGCCTCGGCGGAGAGCAGCGCGAGGGCGGGCCGGACGGCCTTGCCGCTGTCGCCGTCCGCGGGGTTGCCCTGGGCGTCGATCCAGCCGAAGTGGTAGGCGGCGACGGTGTCCATGGGCGCGGCGAGGCGGTCCACGGCGGCCCGGAGCGCGGGGGTCGACAGCGTACGGCCGCGCTCCAGAAGGGCGACCGTGTCCGCCTTCTCCACGCCCGCTCCGGCGGTGCCCACACTGGCATCCGTGTTCTCGACAGCCGGATTCCCCGGGTTCACTGGCTCTCCTCTTGTTCCTGTACGTGCTGCGTTCGTGCTGATGGTCGTCATGCCGCCTCCTGCAGAGGGTGTTCGCGGGGGCGGCCGAGCGCGGCCAGTGCGGCGTGTGCCGCACTCAGTCCGCTCCGGACGGCGCTCTCCATGGTCGCGGGCCAACCGGTGGCAGTCCACGCACCGGCCAGATACAGCCCCGGCGTGTCGGTCCGCGCCCCGGGGCGCAGCCGGCCGACGCCGGGTGTGGGGGCGAAGGTGGCCGTCCGCTCCCGGGTGACGAAGAAGTCCCGTACCTTGGCGCCGCGCGCGGCGGGCAGCAACCGCTCCAGCTCCGGCAGGTACTTGGCGCGCAGGACGGACACGGGCTCGTCGATGTCGTCGTGCGCGACGGACTGGGACAGGGCCAGGTACTGGCCGCCGTCGGGGAGCCCGGAGGAGTCGGTGCGGTCGAAGACCCACTGCACCGGGGAGCCGAGCGCCGCGAAGAAGGGTGCCTTGAGCACCTTGCGGTCGTAGACGACGTGCACGTTGAGGATCGGCGCGGTGCCGATGTCGAGCAGCTTGTCGGGGTCGGCGAGCGCCCCGGCCGGGAGCAGTCCGTGCGCCTCGCGCTGCGGGACGGCGAGGACGACGGTGGCGGCGTCGAGGGACTCGTCGTCGGTGTCGACCCGCCAGTTCCCTTCCGGCGCACGGGAGATGGCGGTGACCCGGGTGCGCAGTTCGGTCCGGACGCCGGCCGCGTCCAGCGCCTTGCGGGCGAGCGTGTCGTGCAGGTCGCCGAGGGGTACGCGGGCCCAGCCGATGTCGGCGGCGCCGTTCTCGGAGAGCAGGCCGGTCTTGAAGACCATGGCGGCCAGGCCGAGGGAGGAGTGCTCGGCGGTGGCGTTGAGGGTCGCGATGCCGACGAGGTCCCACAGGGCCTCGATGGTCCGGGGGGACTGGCCGTAGCGGCCGAGCCAGGTCGCGAAGTCCAGGCCGTCCAGCGCCGGGTCGGCGGGGTCGAGCCGGCGCAGCGCGAGGGCGGCGCGGCCGACGCTCGCGCGTTCGGCGAGGGACAGGTGCCGGTAGCGGGCCAGTGATCCGGCCAGGTGCAGGGGCACGGGCAGGGCGCTGCGGCGCAGCCGGCCGAGGCGCGGGCCCTTGGCGTGGGCGACGTCGAGGACGGGTACGTCGAGCCGGTCCTGCAAGGGCGCGAGGGCGGCGCCGTCGATCCGGTCGAGGAACCACCGGTAGGCGGTGCAGCAGCGCAGGTAGACGTGCTGGCCGTTGTCCACGGTGAGGTCGCCGCGCTTGAACGAGAACGCGAGGCCGCCGAGCCGCGGTCGGCCCTCCAGCAGGGTCACCCGGAGCCCGGCGCCGGCGAGTTCGAGCGCGGTGGTGACGCCGGCGAGGCCGCCGCCGACGACGACCGCGCGGTTGCCGCTGTCGCTCATGCATCCTCCCCGGTGGTGCGGTGGCCCTCGGATCCGGTCGGCCGGTGCCGCTCGGGCAGGAGCGCACCGGGCCCGGCGGCCCGCCCGGCGCCCGCAGGAAGAGACGCGTCGGCCCGCGCCTGGGTTGCCCGGGCGGGGCCGTGCGGGGGAAGGCCCGCCGCCGCGGGCCGTGTGGTCGGGGGCATCAGGTCCGCCTCCGGGTGGTCTGACGGGAGATGGTCCGCGCGTCGAGGCCGGACAGGCCGCGCACGGCGACGTACGCCTTCTCGTGCGGCGGCAGCGAGACGCGGCCCCGCAGGACCGCCTCCGGTTCCCGCTCGATGCGGTCGAGCAGGCGCCGGTAGATGCCGGCCATGGCGGCCACGCAGGCGCCGCTGCGCCGGTCGAGCATCGGCAGCAGCCGGTAGCCCTCGACGAACAGGGCCCGGGCGCGCCTCACTTCGTGGTGGACGAGTCCGGCGAAGTCGGAGCCGGCCGGGGCCCGGTCGCCGTGGAAGCCTTCGGAGCAGCCGAACTTGGCGAGGTCCTCGGCGGGCAGGTAGGTGCGCCCGTTGGCCGCGTCCTCGCGAACGTCCCGCAGGATGTTGGTGAGTTGGAGAGCCAGGCCGAGCGTGTCGGCGTACTCGGCGGCGCGCGCGGAGTCGGGGACTCCCGGGGCGGTGCCGAACACGCCGAGCGAGAGCCGGCCGATGGCCCCGGCCACGCACCGGCAGTAGTCCTTGAGGTCGTCCCAGGTCTCGTACGTCTCGCCGCGCACGTCCATCAGGACGCCGTCGATGAGCTCGTCGAGGCCGCCCAGCGGGATCGGGAAGCGGCGCGCGGCGTGCGCGAGGGCGACGGCGACGGGGTCGGTGTCGTCCTCGTCGACCTCCTCGGCGCGGATCCGCCCGAGCAGGGCGCGGGTCTCCTCGAGCCGCGCCAGCTTCGCCCCGGGCGCCAGCGCGCCGTCGCCGATGTCGTCGACCCGCCGGGAGAAGGCGTACAGCGCGGACATCGCCTGCCGCTTGTCGGCGGGCAGCAGCCGGATGCCGTACGCGAAGTTGCGCGCCTGCGATCCGGTGACGGCCTCGCAGTAGCCGTACGCCGCCAGGACCGGCGCGGACACGTGTGTGGGGCCCTCCACGGTCGGGCTCACCCCTTTCTCGGCGCAGTGCGCAGGACGGCGGCCACCTCGCGGATCAGGCCGCTCTTGGTGGGCTTGGGAGGGCCGGGCAGTACGTCGAAGCCGGCGGCGGTGACGGCTCTCA
The DNA here is from genome assembly GCF_052871255.1 of Streptomyces sp. LARHCF249. Lineage (NCBI taxonomy): Bacteria > Bacillati > Actinomycetota > Actinomycetes > Kitasatosporales > Streptomycetaceae > Streptomyces > Streptomyces sp. LARHCF249. The sequence continues at coordinate 462,705 of NZ_JBIXJQ010000005.1, read as the reverse complement.
GGGCGGCACGCCCCCCTCCCACGAAGCCCGCGAGCAGCAGCCGGAGTCTGCCGTGCACGCTACCCACGAGGGGGGTGCCTTCATTCAGCAGCTCCCGTGCGCGTTCGGTTTCGTATGCGATCAGGGCGCGTACGGACGCGCCGGCGGACGGTGCCTTGAGGTCGGTCTCCGCGACGTGGAAGCGCCGCATGTCCTCGGCGGGCAGGTAGATCCGGTCCCGGCCGAGGTCCTCGGCCACGTCCTGGAGGTGCTCGGCGATCTGCAGGGCCGTGCACACGGCGTCGGAGCGGCGGATCCGCTCGGGGGTGGCGGTTCCGGTGAGGGCGAGCACGAGTCGGCCCACGGGGTTGGCGGAGAGCTCGCAGTAGCCGAGGAGGTCCCCGTACGTCTCGTAGCGCGCGACGCGCTGGTCCTGGCGGTTGGCCTCGATGAGTCCGAGGAACGGCTCGGGGGTGAGCCGGTGGGCGCGCACGACGGGCTGGAGGGCCAGCATCAGCGGGTGGCGCGGCGGACCGTCGGTACCGCCGAAAACGCGCCACAGGTCGGCCTCGAAGGCGTCGAGCACGGCGAGCCGGTCGTCCACCGCGGCGGGGTCGAGGCCGAGGAGCACGGCGTCGCGTCCGCCGGGGGCCAGGTCCCCGTCGCCGATGTCGTCGACGAGGCGGGCGTACCCGTAGACCGCCATCAGGCCGTCCCGCCAGGCGCGGGGCAGGAACGCCGGGGCCACGGGGAAGTTCTCCGCGGCGGCCTTGCCGAGGGTGGCGCGTGCGTGGACCGTGTCGGACCGGGGGCGGATGCCGTCCCCCGGGGTCACCGCCCGCCGCCCGGTGCGGGGACGGCCGTCGCGCCTGGGGGCCGGAGAATTCCCATAGCCATTGCCGTCACATCTCCCGTTCTACACTGCCGACCCAATACATCCTATTTCGGACACGCCGCCTGAGTTTCCCCGGGGGTACGGCAGGCCGTTCACCTGCGGGGAATCGTCCCCTCTTGCCGCGATTCAGGACTGCTTCAGCTTACGCTGTACAACGCCGCCGAGGCCTCTGGGGTATTCGCCGCGCCACCGAATGTCGCCACCCCGTGCCGCCGCGGAATGCCGCCGCCGAATGTCACCATCCGAAAGCGGCCGCGCATGCCGGGACACGCCGAGGCCCCCGCCGCGCTGAGCGGCGGGGGCCTCGCGAATCCGGCCGGGGCGGCGGGCTCCGGTGGTCAGCCGTTGGAGGCCTTCTCGTAGGCCGAGACGACTTCCTCCGTGGGCCCGTCCATCAGGAGCTCGCCCTTTTCCAGCCACAGCACCCGGTCGCAGGTGTCGCGGATGGACTTGTTGTTGTGGCTCACCAGGAAGACCGTGCCGGCCTTCTCCCGCAGTTCGCGGATGCGGTTCTCGGAACGCACCTGGAAACTGCGGTCACCGGTGGCCAGGGCCTCGTCGATCATCAGGACGTCGTGGTCCTTGGCCGCCGCGATGGAGAAGCGCAGGCGCGCCGCCATACCCGAGGAGTAGGTGCGCATCGGCAGGGAGATGAAGTCGCCCTTCTCGTTGATCCCCGAGAAATCGACGATGCCCTGGTAGCGCTCCCTGATCTGCTCGCGGCTCATGCCCATCGCCAGACCGCCGAGGACGATGTTGCGCTCGCCGGTGAGGTCGTTCATCAGGGCCGCGTTGACGCCCAGCAGCGAGGGCTGGCCGTCGGTGTAGACCTTGCCGGCCTCGCAGGGCAGCAGGCCCGCGATGGCCCGCAGCAGGGTCGACTTGCCGGAGCCGTTCGAACCGATGAGGCCGATCGCCTCGCCCCGGTACGCGGTGAAGGAGACCCCGCGCACGGCGTGGACCCGGCGCACGCCCGGCGCGTCGCCCTTGCCCCGGCGGATTATCCTGCCGAGCGCGGCGGTGGCCGCGCCCTTGCCGGCGCTGCCGGTGTTGACGCGGTAGACGATGTGGACGTCGTCCGCGATCACGGTGGGGACGCGCCCCTTGGTGTTGTCAGCCACGGCCGTAACGCTCCTCAGCCTTCCAGAAGTACACGAAGCCGCCGAGGCCGATCACGGCGGCCCAGCCCACTGCGAAGAGCCAGACGTGCGGGGGCAGGTTGCTGCTGCCGTAGTCGTCGATCAGCGCGAACCGGATGAGGTCCATGTAGATCGCCACCGGGTTCCACAGCAGCACGTCGCTGATCCACTGCGGCTGGTCCTTGAGGTAGATCCCGATGGGGAACATGACGCCCGAGGCGTACATCCAGGTGCGCATCACGAACGGCATGAGCTGCGCGAGGTCGGGGGTCTTGGAGCCCATCCGCGCGAAGATCATGGCGAGGCCGGTGTTGAAGACGAACTGCAGCGCCAGGACCGGGATCACCAGCAGCCAGGACAGCCGCGGGTAGTTGCCGAAGCTGACGGCGATGACGAAGACGACGATCATCGAGTACAGCAGCTGCTGGAGCTGCTGGAGCGAGAAGGACACCGGGAGGGCGGCTCGCGGGAAGTGCAGCGCCCGCACCAGCCCCAGGTTTCCGGAGATCGCCCGGACACCCGCCATCACCGAGCTCTGGGTGAAGGTGAAGATGAAGATGCCCATCATCAAGAACGGGACGTAGACGCCCGACGGCATCTCCCGGCCCGCTTGGAGGATCAGGCCGAAGATCAGCCAGTAGACGGCCGCGTTCAGCAGCGGGGTCGCCACCTGCCACACCTGGCCGAGCTTCGCCTGGCTGTACTGCGCGAGCAGCTTGGCCCGCGAGAAGGCCATGATGAACTGGCGCCGGCCCCAGAGCTGCCGCACGTACTCGACCAGACCGGGCCGGGCGCCGCTGACCGAGAGGCCGTACTTCCTGGCGAGCTCCGCGGGGCTCAGCCCCGCGTCTTCGGACGGCCGCCTGCTCGTGGCAAGGGCGCCGTCGTGGGTTGTGTCACTCACAAGTTGAAACTTTCGTCTTCAAGATGCGGCAGGAGGGGCATCAGGCTGGTGGCGCGAAGCCCGTGATCGCGCCATGTTCCCAGACGCGGGCTCGTCAGATGACAGGAGGTCGGCCCAGTCGGGTCAACCGCCAGACCGTACGCCATCTCATGGGACGGCGGGGTCCGCAGGGAGTGGTCCATCCCTCCCCGAACCCGCCGAACCAGGCCTTGAGCGCGGGCACCGAAGGCCTGCGCAGGAGCGTCAGCAGCAGCCACACGCCCAGGTAGACCGGAACCAGCGGAGCGGGCAGGTTGCGGCGGGCGAGCCACACCCGGTTACGGGCCACCATACGGTGGTAGACCGCGTGCCGGGAGGGGGCCGTCGTCGGGTGCAGCAGCACCATGTCCGCCCGGTAGTCGATCAGCCACCCCGCGTCGAGCGCGCGCCAGGCCAGATCGGTCTCCTCGTGCGCGTAGAAGAAGTCTCCCGGCAGCGGCCCGACCTGCTCGAACACCGTCGTGCGGACCGCGTTGGCGCCGCCCAGGAAGGTGGTCACCCGCGAGGAGCGCATCGGGTCGGAGGCCCGCAGCCGCGGCACGTGCCGGCGCTGCGTGATACCGGTCTCAGGGTCGGCGATCCGGAAGCTGATGATCCCGAGCTCCGGGTCCTCCGCGAAGGCCTGCCGGCACAGCTCGGCGGTGTCGGTGCGCTCCAGCAGGCCGTCGTCGTCCAGGAAGAGCAGGGCGTCGACCTCACTGCCGCCGGGGCCGAAGGCCTCGATGCCGACGTTGCGCCCGCCGGGGATGCCCAGGTTCTCGGGCAGGTCGACGGTGCGGACGCCCGGCGGCAGGTCCGTCAGGCCCGAGACCTGGACGCCCTGGCCCACCACGACCACCTCGACGGGGTCGCCGTCCTGGCGGGCGACCGAGTCGAGGAGCGCCTTGAGCTCGTCGGGCCGGTTGCCCATGGTGATGATCACGGCGCCCAGCCGCATCGGCGTACTCACTTGAGCCTGCTCGAGGCAAGGATCGACACCAGGTGCAGCACGGTCTGGAGCAGCGCGATGGCGGCGAGGACGGCGACACCGATCCGGGAGTAGAACAGGTCGCCGCGGACCTGGTCCACGACGGCCAGCACCAGGATGAGCAAGGACGCCTCGATGCCGAGGACGAGGCGGTGGAACTTGAGCGCGGCGGCGGCCCGGCGGGCGAGCGCCATGCCGGACGAGCGCGGCTCGGCCGCGGCGTCCTTGACCACGGGCTTGCCGGCCTGGTGGCGGGCGACACCGACCAGGTCGGTCTCGGCCTTGATCAGGATGGCGCCGAGCGCCGCGAGGGTGCCGAGGAACGCCCACAGCCAGTCGATCCGGCCGCCGCCCCACAGGTCCGCGGCACGCAGGCCGAAGCCGACCAGCACCGCCGCGTCGCACAGGTAGGCGCCGACCCGGTCCAGGTACACGCCGGACAGCGAGAACTGCTTCTTCCAGCGGGCGACCTCGCCGTCGACGCAGTCGAGCAGCAGGTACAGCTGGACCGCGACCACGCCGAGGACGGCGCCCCAGACGCCCGGCACCAGCAGGGCGGGGGCGGCGAGGACACCGGCGAGCGTCATCAGGTAGGTCAGCTGGTTCGGCGTGACCTTGGTGGTGACCAGGTAGCGGGTGATGCGCAGGGAGATCTCGCGCATGTAGAGGCGACCGCCCCAGTGCTCGCCGCTGACCCGGTCCTTCACGCCCGCCGGGTGAACGACGGGCCGGAGTTCAGCTACGGATGGTCTTGGCATAGTCGGCGTAAGCGTCCCTGATCTCGGCGGCGGACAGGTTGAGGTGCTCCAGGATCGTGAAGCGTCCCGGGCGGGTCTGCGGGGCGTACTCGACGGCCGTGACGAACTCGTCGATGCTGAAGCCGATCTCCTCCGGGGTCACCGGCAGGCCGTGCCGGCGCAGCACCTCGATGAAGAGCCCGGACTGCTCGTCGGATCCGCGCAGGTGCATCGCGAAGGCGGCGCCGATGCCGACCTGCTCGCCGTGGAGCGCGGAGCGCCCCGGGTAGAGCAGGTCGAAGGCGTGGCTGATCTCGTGGCAGGCGCCGGACGACGGGCGGGAGTCCCCGCTGATCGACATGGCGATGCCGGAGAGGACCAGCGCCTCGGAGAGCACGGTGAGGAACTCGTCGTCACCGCAGCCGCCGGGGTGGCGCAGTACGGACTCGCCGGCGGTACGGGCCATGGCGGCGGCCAGGCCGTCGACGGGCTCGCCGGTGACCTTGCGGGAGAGCTCCCAGTCGGCGATCGCCGAGATGTTGGAGATCGCGTCGCCGATGCCGGCGCGGATGAACCGCACCGGGGCTTCCTTGATCACATCGAGGTCGATCACCATGGCGATCGGCGTGGGCACGCCGTAGGAGCCGCGGCCGTTGTCGTTGTCCAGGATGGACACCGGCGAGCAGATGCCGTCGTGCGAGAGGTTGGTGGCGACTGCCACCATCGGCAGCCCGACCCGCGCCGCGGCGTACTTCGCCACGTCGATGATCTTGCCGCCGCCCAGGCCCACGACGGCGTCGTAGCGGCGGCCCTTTATGTCGTCGGCCAGCTTGACCGCGGAGTCGATGGTGCCGTCGACCACGGCGTACCAGTCGGCGTGCGGCAGCACGGGCTCGAGCTTCGCGCGCAGCGCGACGCCCGAACCCCCGCTGATCGCGATCGCCAGCTTGCCGGACGCGGAGATCCGCTGGTCGGCCAGCAGGCCGGCCAGGTCGTCCATCGCTCCGCTGGCGATGTCGACGACGACGGGCGAGGGGATGAGCCTCGTCAGTACTGGCATGCGATCGTCCGGCCCTTGGCGAGGTCGTCGTGGTTGTCGATCTCGACCCACTTGACGTCGCCGATGGGGGCCACGTCGATGGTGAAGCCGTCGTTGACGAGCTGCTGGTAGCCGTCCTCGTAGTAGAGGTCGGGGTCGCGCTCGAAGGTGGTCTTCAGGGCCTCGGCCAGCTGCTCGGCGGCCTCGGCCTCGATGAGGGTGACACCGATGTACTCGCCGGTCGCGTCGGCCGGGTCCATCAGCTTCGTGATCTTCTGGACGCCCGCACCGTCGGCGGTGACGACCTTCATCTCCTCGTCGGCCAGGTTCTTGACCGTGTCGAGGGCGAGGATGATCTTCTGGCCGTTGCCGCGGGCGGCGAGCAGGGTCTTCTCGACGGAGACCGGGTGGACGGTGTCGCCGTTGGCGAGGATCACGCCCTGCTTGAGGACCTCACGCGCGCACCACAGGGAGTAGGCGTTGTTCCACTCCTCGGCCTTGTCGTTGTCGATCAGCGTGATCTTGACGCCGTACTTGGCCTCCAGGGCCTCGCGGCGCTCGTAGACCGCTTCCTTGCGGTAGCCGACGACGATGGCGACCTCGGTGAGGCCGACCTCGGCGAAGTTGCCGAGCGTCAGGTCGAGGACCGTGAGGCTCTCCTCCTGGCCCTCGGGACCGACGGGCACGAGGGCCTTGGGCAGGGTGTCGGTGTAGGGACGCAGACGGCGTCCGGCACCGGCAGCGAGTACAAGGCCGATCATGCTGGTTCTCCTTCGTCATGTACGGCGGGTGCTCCGGAGGAGACCCAGAAGCGGATGCTCTCCACGAGCACCACGAGTGCCACGGCCACGGCCATGGCCGTGAGCGCGACGGGAAAGTCCGATGCGCGCGTCGCGAGGACGGCGGCCAGCACCGTGGTCACCAGGACCCGGCCCTCGTGGCCGCCGATCGTCCGCACCAGCCAGTGCGGGGGCGCGCCGGTGCCGCCGCGAATGCGGTACACCGTGTCGTAGTGATGGTAGGCGACCGCCGCGATCAGGCCGAATGCCGCCGGAAGGGCCCCGGGGACGTCCGCCTTGGCGGCGAGCACGAGGACCGTGACGTACTCGGCGGCCCGGAACAGCGGCGGGATCAGCCAGTCCAGTGCGCCCTTGAGGGGCCGCGAGACGGCCTCGCCGGCGGCCGCGGCGTAGAGCAGGGCGACGGCGATCAGCGCCGGGTCGCCGTACGGGCGGCTCAGGGCGAACCCGACGAGGGCGACGGCGGCGAAGGCGGCGATCCACACGGAGCTCGCGGCCGGCCCCCGGGCCTTCAGCAGGCGGCGCGGGAGCTCGGCGAGCGGGCCGGAGTCGGTGAGGTCGTACAGGGCCTGGGCGGCCCGGTCGGTACGGGTCGCCTTGCGGGTCAGGGAGCGCAGGACCCGCCCGGCGGTGGTGTAGAGCGCGCCGAAGGCGCAGCCGACGAGCAGGGCGTAGAAGACGGTCCGGGGGGTGGTGACGGCGGTCAGGACCGCGATCATCGCCCAGCGCTCACCGATCGGCAGGATGATCATCCGGCGGACCCAGACCGTCCAGCCGACGCTGTCGAGCCGGTCCGAGAGGGCGGCGGTGGGGCTCGTGTTGGCGGTCGCGTCGTGGTTGGCCTCGTTGAAGGAGAAGTCCACGACGTGCCGGCAGGTCATGAGGATCATCGCGCCGAGCGCGAGCGCCCATACGTCGTCATGGCCGCCGCCCCGGGCCGCCCCGAGGGCGAGGCCCGCGTAGAAGGCGTACTCCTTGGCGCGGTCGAAGGTCGCGTCGAGCCAGGCGCCCATCGTCGAGTACTGGAGCGAGTAGCGGGCCAGCTGCCCGTCGGTGCAGTCCAGGACGAAGGAGAAGAGGAGCAGCACCCCGGCCGCGACGTAGCCCCAGCGCTCGCCGGTGGCGGCGCAGCCGGCCGCGATCAGGGCGGTGGCGAGCGAGGCGGTGGTGACCTGGTTCGGGGTCAGGCCGCGGCGCGCGCACCAGCGGGCGATGTAGCGCGAGTACGGGCTGATGAAGAAGGTGGTGAAGAAGCCGTCGCGGGACTTCACGGCGGTCCGCAGGCGTACGGCCTCGTCGTCGACGGCGGCGACGGCGGCGACGGCCGCGTCCCGGTCCGCCGCGGTGGCGGGGACGGCGGCGACGAGGGTGCCGAGCTCGGGGTGCTGGACGGGGGTCCCGGAGGACTCGACCGCGGCGGCGAGCCGGTCGGCGTAGGGGCCCGCACCGTCACCCGGGGCGGCGGCGGCCTTGTCGAGTGCCTCGCGGGCGGCGGGCTGGACGGCGAGGGCGCCGGTGACCGCGCAGGCGTCGAAGCGCGGGTCGGTCAGCGCGAGGCGCAGCGCGTGCACGTGCCCGACGAAGGCGCTGTCCACGACGGCCACCCGCTGGTCGGCGGGTACGGCCGACAGGGCGGCGGCGGCGTCCTGGGGACCGGCGGCGGGGCGGACCTCGAAGCCGAGTGAGCGCAGCTCGTCAGCGAGCGGTGATCCGGGGACCGGCAGGCCGGTGAGGATGACGGTCGGCAGACGAACTCACTCCTTGCAACGAAGTCCGGACTGGCTCCGGACGGGACGCCTCACGGGGCGGCGGCACGTCGGCAGAGGCTATCGGATGAATGGAAGCTGGGGTTCACCACCCGTTTACGCCCTGATAAGCCGAATATCCCGGCCCCGGGCCGGGGCGTGATCATCATTGACGATCACGGCGCGATACCACAAACGGCGTGGATGTTACGGTGGACACGCCCCTGATCGTGTCGAGTGGGAAGAGGTGGGTTGATGACCGTCGCAGTGGTCGCGGCCATGCGCAGCGAACTCCGGTGCATCCCCCATTCCCTCCGGGCATCCGGCCGGGCCTGATCATCGCCTGACAGTCCCCGTCGGCCGGTGTCCCCTGTTCAAGGGTTCACGTTGACCGACCACACCTTCATCGAGGCTTTCTTCACTCTGCACCGCGGCCTGCCCCGGCAGGCTCCCGGTTCCGACGCCAGCACCCGTCACCTGCTGTCCCTGTGCGGACCGCTGCCCGAGCGGCCGCGCGTCCTCGACCTGGGCTGCGGTCCGGGCCGCAGCGCCCTGCTGCTCGCCGCGGAGGCCGGCGGACACGGCGGCGCGGAGGTGACCGCCGTCGACCTCTACGCACCGTTCCTCGAGGAGCTCCGCACGGCTGCCGGGGCCCGCGGGCTCGGCGACCGGGTCCGCACCGTCCGGGCGGACATGGGCGCGCTCCCCGGCGGGGAGTTCGAGGACGGCTCCTTCGATCTCGTCTGGGCGGAGGGCTCCGCCTACGTCATCGGCTTCGACACCGCGCTCGCGCGGTGGAAGCGGCTGCTCGCCCCCGGCGGCACCCTGGTGCTGACCGAGTGCCAGTGGACCGTCGAGGAGCCGTCCGCTGGCGCCCGCGCCTTCTGGGACAAGGAGTGCCCTCTGCGCTCCACCGCCGGCAACCTCGCGGCCGCCCAGGCCGCCGGGTACCGGGTGCTCGGCGTGCACCACCTGCCCGACTCGGACTGGGCCGAGTACTACGGCCCGCTCGCCGAGCGGGTCAGGGCCCACCCCGTCGCCGGGGACCCGGCGACGGCGGCCGCGCTCGCCGCCACCCGCGAGGAGCTCGACGTACGGGCCCGGCACGGGCACGAGTACGGCTACACGGGCTACGTCCTGCGCCCGGTGACCGCCGGGGACGGCGGCGCCTGGCCGGCCCGGCCGGAGACCCCGGCCGACGTGGCCGCCGTACGGGCCGTCAACCTGGCGGCGTTCGAGACCCCGCTGGAGGCGGATCTCGTGGACGCGCTGCGCGCGGACGACGCCTGGGTGCCCGGACTGTCGTACGTGGCCGAGGGCCCGGACGGGTCGGTGGCGGCCCACGCGCTGCTCACGGTGTGCGAGGTGGACGGGGTACGGGCGCTCGCGCTGGCCCCGGTGGCCACCGATCCGGCGCTCCAGCGCTCGGGCGCCGGCAGCTCGGTGGTGCGGGCCGTGCTCGCGGCGGCCAAGGAGCGCGGGGAGTTCCTGGTCCTCGTGCTGGGCCATCCGGAGTACTACCCGCGCTTCGGTTTCGTCCCGGCCTCCCGCTTCGGGATCCGGGCGCCCTTCGAGGTTCCGGACGAGGCCGTGATGGCGCTGGTGCTGGACGATTCCGTTCCGGTGCCCGCGGGCACGATCAGGTATCCGGGGCCGTTCGGGATCTGACGCCGCGGGCGCAGGACGCGAAGTGATCTGCCCCCCGTCGCTTATCACGCGACGGGGGGCAGACATGCGCGGATCTCCGAAGTGCGGACAAGCCCCTTTTGTACGGCAGACTGAAGGCCGGAGTCCGAAGCGAAGGATGGGTATGCCGACACCACCAGCCACCGCCGCGAACAGCGCGACCAACGGCACCGGAACTCAAGAACCGATCTTGCTCGAACTGGTCGACGAGTCCGGCAACACCATCGGCACGGCGGAGAAGCTCTCCGCTCATCAGGCACCCGGGCAGTTGCACCGGGCGTTCTCCGTGTTCCTCTTCGACGAGCGGGGCCGTCTGCTGCTGCAGCAGCGGGCCCTCGGGAAGTACCACTCCCCCGGCGTCTGGTCGAACACCTGCTGCGGCCACCCCTACCCCGGCGAGTCGCCGTTCGCGGCGGCGGCCCGGCGGACCCACGAGGAGCTGGGGCTGTCGCCCTCGCTGCTCGCGGCGGCGGGGACGGTCCGCTACAACCACCCGGACCCGGCGTCGGGCCTGGTGGAGCAGGAGTTCAACCACCTTTTCGTGGGACTGGCCCAGTCGGCTCCGCGGCCGGATCCGGAGGAGGTCGGGGACACCGCCTTCGTCACCGCCGAGGAGCTGGCGAAGCGGCACGCCGAAGTGCCGTTCTCGGCGTGGTTCATGACCGTGCTGGACGCGGCGCGGCCCGCGATCCGCGAGCTGACCGGTGATGCCGCGGGCTGGTAGCCCGCCGGCACCTGGTTCACACGACGGGGGTCGCCGGTGCGGCCGGCGCGGTGAGCGGCAGGGCCGCCCAGATGACCTTGCCGCCCGTCGAGGTGTGCTCGACGTCGCAGACCCCGCCGGCCTCCAGCGTGATCTCCCGTACCAGGAGCAGACCCCGGCCGCCGGTCTGGCCGAAATCGGCCTCCAGCGCCTTGGGGCGGTACGGGTGGTTGTCCTCGACGGCCACCCGTACCCACTCGCGGCCGATCGCGACCTCGACGGCGACCTCCGGGGAGAGCAGGGCCGCGTGCCGGACCGAGTTCGTCACCAGCTCGGAGACGATCAGCAGCAGGGAGTACACGAGGTCCTGCCGGGTCGCCACCCCCTGGCGTCCGAGCAGGTCCCGGACCGCGCGGCGTGCCTGGGGAACGGATTCTTCTACCGCGGGAGCCGTGAACCTCCACACTCCCTCGTACGCGAGGGGGTCGGCCGGGACCTCTGGCTCCGCCTCCCGGGCTTGCGGGACATTCCCGCTGACATCCATCTTCCGTCCCCCGTCTTCGCGGCGCTCGATCGTCTCCACACGCCAAGAGTGGGGAACAGCCCGATCCGGCCCGCGCCGCTGACCATAAGTCAGCGCCAATCGGACACTTTCTGACCAATGGCGTATGACAGAGTCAGTTGTTCGACTGTTCCTGATCTTCTGTGGGACGCTTCTCGGCCGCCTCGCCGGCCCGGTCCGCGCCGGCGGCCTCCGGCTCCACCACGTCGTCGCTGACCAAGCCCAGGATGCGCCGGGCACCCATGCCCACGGCCACCAGGCTCAGCCCGTCGAACAGGAGGGCGAGGGAGAAGAAGGTTCCGATCACGTAGCGGCTGTTCCCCGGCCAGTTGGACAGGATCAGGACGCCGAGCAGCACGCCGAAGGCGCCCTGGACGAGCGACAGCCCGAAGTTCGCGCCGCGCACCACGAGCGCGCCGGCGAGCCGGAACACCCCGCCGGTGAGGAAGAGCAGCGCGGCGAACATGGTCAGCGCCTCGGCGCTCGCCTCGGGCCGGCGCAGGATGACGAAGCCGGCCGCCAGGTTCATGGCGGCGACGATGACCGCGAGCCAGAAGTAGTTGCCCTTGCGGGACTGGACCGCGTGCAGCAGTCCCACCAGACCGCCGATCAGCAGCAGCCAGCCGAAGAGGAACATCGAGGTCAGGGTGGCCACGCCGGTGTAGACCAGACCGACCAGACCGGCCAGCACGAGGATCACCCCGAGCACGGCCAGCAGCCCGAAGCTGCGGCTGAGCTGCTTCTTCTCCTGCTGCGGCTCCCGGCCCTTGCCCTGGGTACGGTCTGCGCCCATGGACGTGCCACCTCCTCGCACCCCCCGGGACGGACTCCCCTTGATCATAGGATCGGCGCCCCGGGATAGCATCCGGCGCATGGACGCAGCCCGGGACGCAGCCCTCCTCCACACCGTCGCCGACGGGGTCGCCACCGTCGTCATCTCGCACCCCGCCAAGCGCAATGCCATGACGGCCGCGATGTGGCGGGCCCTGCCGGAACTGCTGCCGGGACTGGCGGCCGATCCGGCCGTACGGGTGCTCGTCCTGACCGGGGCGGGAGCGACGTTCTGCGCGGGCGCGGACATCTCCTCCCTGACCGGGGACGAGGGGGAGGACCCGCAGGCGCTCGCCGTCGCGGCCGAGGAGGCGCTGGCCGCCTTCCCGAAGCCGACGCTGGCGGCGATCCGCGGGTACTGCGTGGGCGGCGGGAGCCAGCTCGCTGCCGCCTGCGACCTGCGGTTCGCGCAGGAGGGGGCCTCGTTCGGGGTGACCCCGGCGAAGCTGGGCATCGTCTACCCGGCCTCCTCGACCAGGCGGCTGGCCCGGCTGGTCGGCCCGGCCGCCGCCAAGTACCTCCTCTTCTCCGCGGAGTTGATCGACGCGGACCGGGCGCTGCGGACCGGCTTCCTGGACGAATTGCTGCCGGCGGGCCAACTGGACAAGCGGGTGGCGGAGTTCGCGCGCGTTCTGGTCTCGCGGTCGCAGCTGACGCAGGCGGCGGCCAAGGAGTTCGCGGACGGGCGGACGGACCGGGACGCCCACTGGGCGGCGCAGGCGGCCGGAAGCGGCGACACCGCGGAGGGTGTCGCCGCGTTCCTGGAGCGCCGGGCGCCCGTCTTCCGCTGGCCTACAGCGGACTGACCGCCCGCAGCCGCGCGACGAGCTCGGCCGGGGCCTTGGCCGGGGAACCGGCGTCGTAGGGCGGCTGGGGATCGTACTCGGTCATCAGCTGGACGGTCTGGGCGAACTCGTCACCGGCGATCCTGCCGAGCAGGGTGAGGCCCATGTCGATCCCGGCGGAGACGCCCGCCGCGGTGACGTACTTCCCGTCGAAGACCACCCGCTCGCCGGTGGGCTCGGCCCCGAACCGCGGCAGCTGGTCCAGGAACAGCCAGTGGCCGGCGGCCCGCCGCCCGTCGAGCAGCCCGGCGGCGGCGAGCAGCAGCGAGCCGGTGCAGACGGAGGCCGTCCAGGTGGTGGTGGCGTCGACGTCCCGCAGCCACTGGAGGACGGCGGGGTTCTTCATCTCCACCTCGGGGTGCGGTCCGCCGGGCACGAGGACGATGTCGGGACGGGTCACCTCGTGGAGCGCCTTGTCGGCGACGAGCGCGAGCGACCCGTTGTCGGTCCGCACGGGCCCGGGGCGCTCGGACACGAAGACCGTCTCGGCCCCCTGGAGCCGGCCGAGCGTGTCGAAGGGCCCGATGGCGTCGAGGGCGGTGAAGCGGTCGTAGAGCAGTACGGCGATCTGCATGTTCTCCTCCGGAGCGGTGGGCGCATCACGACGCCGGCCCGGGTCGGGACGGCGGTTCTGGGTCTGGGTCTGGGTCTGGGTCTGGGTCGTCTGGGTCTGGGTCTGGGTCTGGGTCTGGGTCTGGGTCTGGGGAGCTTGCTCAGCGGCCGGCGGTGGGGCCGAAGCGGCGGCGGTACTCGGCCGGGGGCTGGCCCAGGGTCCTGACGAAAGCCCGGCGCAGGGCCTCCGGCGTGCCGTAGCCGCAGGCGCGGGATATCCCGGCGATGCCCTCCCGGCTGTCCTCCAGCAGCCGCCGCGCATGCTCCACCCGCACGCGCTCGACGTACCGCCCGGGCGTGACCCCCGTCTCGGCCTGGAAGGCACGGGCGAAGTGGCGCGGCGAGAGCCGGGCCCGGGCGGCCAGGGCCTCGACGCTGAGGTCGCCGTCCGGATGCTCCGTGATCCACTGCTGCACGTCCCGCAGCGGTTCCCGCCGCGCCGTCTGGGCGGCCAGCTGCGCGCTGAACTGCGCCTGGTTGCCGGGCCTGCGCAGGAACACCACCAGGTGCCGCGCGATGGTCAGCGCCACGTCCCGCCCGTGGTCCTCCTCCACCAGGGCGAGCGCGAGGTCGATGCCCGCCGTGACCCCGGCCGAGGTGGCGACCGGCCCGTCCCGTACGTAGATCGGGTCCGGCTCCACCACCACGTCCGGGTAGTCCCGCGCCATCTGCTCGCACACGTACCAGTGCGTCGTCGCCCGCCGCCCGCCGAGCAGTCCCGCCTCGGCCAGCAGCAGTCCTCCCGTGCACACGGACACCAGCCGCCCCGCGTCTCCCCCGTGGGCGCGCAGCCAGTCGGTGAGCCGCGGCTCGAAGTCGGCCGTGTACCGCCCGCCCGGCACCAGCAGCGTGGTCCCCCGGCCGGGCCGGGCACCGTCCAGGTCCCCGTCCGGGACCAGGGTCAGCCCGCTGCTCGTACGGACCGGCGTACCGCCCGGAGACACCGTCCGGATCTCGTAGGCGCGGCGCCCCGGGAACCGGGCCGCGGCGGCGAACACCTCCACGGGTCCGGTCACGTCCAGGCTCTGCACCCCGTCGTAGAGGACGACGAGCACGTTTCGCAACGACATGGCCTCATGGTGTGACGCCGCACCCCATGGCCGCAATGACGGGCTTCCCACCTATCCGGCCATCGCCGGCGGCCCGCACCCGCCCGGATAGGATCGGCACATCATGACTGCAACCCTCGTCGCCAAGAAGCTCACCGCCGCCCACGGTGAGCGCACGCTGTTCGCCGATCTCGACCTCGTCGTCGCACCCGGTGACGTCATCGGCCTCGTCGGCGTGAACGGCGCCGGGAAGTCCACCCTGCTGCGGCTGCTCGCCGGGCTGGACACCCCGGAGACCGGTGAGCTGCGGCTCTCCCCGCCCACCGCCGCCGTGGGCCACCTCCCGCAGGAGCCGGAGCGCCGGCCCGCCGAGTCGGTACGGGACTTCCTGGCGCGGCGTACGGGAGTGGCCGCCGCGCAGGCGGAGCTGGACGAGGCCACGCAGGGCCTGGTGGACGGCACGCCGGGAGCGGACGACGCGTACGCGACGGCGCTGGACCAGTGGCTGAACCTCGGCGGCGCCGATCTCGACGAGCGGGCCGAGGAGGTCGCCGCCGAGCTCGGCCTCACCGTGGGTCTGGACCTGCCCATGACCGCGCTGTCCGGCGGGCAGGCGGCCCGCGCGGGCCTGGCCTCGCTGCTCCTCTCCCGTTACGACGTCTTCCTGCTGGACGAGCCCACCAACGACCTCGACCTGGACGGTCTGGAGCGGCTGGAGCAGTTCGTCAAGGGACTGCGCGCGGGCACGGTCGTCATCAGCCACGACCGCGAGTTCCTGACCCGGACCGTCACCAAGGTCCTCGAGCTCGACCTGGCGCAGCAGCAGATCAACCTCTACGGCGGCGGGTACGAGTCCTACCTGGAGGAACGCGAGCGCGCCCGCGGCCACGCCCGCGAGGAGTTCGAGGAGTACGCGGGCAAGAAGTCCGCGCTCGAGGGCCGGGCCCAGATGCAGCGCAACTGGATGGACAAGGGCGTGCGCAACGCGCGCCGCAAGGCGAGCGACAACGACAAGATCGGCAAGAACCTGCGCGGCGAGTCCAGCGAGAAGCAGGCCGCCAAGGCCCGCCAGACACAGCGGGCCATCGAGCGGCTGGAGGTCGTCGACGAGCCGCGCAAGGAGTGGGAGCTGCGCATGGAGATCGCGGCGGCCCCGCGCTCCGGCTCGGTGGTCGCCACCCTGCGCGAAGCGGCGGTCAAGCGCGGGGACTTCCGTCTCGGGCCGGCCAGCCTGCAGATCGACTGGGCGGACCGGGTGGCGATCACCGGGGCCAACGGCGCGGGCAAGTCGACGCTGCTGGCCGTCCTGCTCGGCCGGGTGGCTCCGGACTCCGGCTCCGCCACCCTCGGCTCCGGGGTCCTGATCGGCGAAGTGGACCAGGCCCGGGGGCTGTTCCTCGGCGACGAACCGCTGCTGGAGGCGTTCTGCGCGGCCGTCCCGGACACCGAGCCGGCCGAAGTCCGCACCCTGCTGGCCAAGTTCGGCCTCAAGGCGGCCCACGTCCTGCGCCCGGCGGCCACCCTCTCCCCGGGCGAGCGCACCCGCGCCGCCCTCGCCCTGCTCCAGGGCCGCGGCGTCAACCTGCTGGTCCTGGACGAGCCCACGAACCACCTGGACCTCCCGGCGATCGAGCAGTTGGAGTCCGCGCTGGAGGCGTACGAGGGCACGCTGCTCCTGGTCACGCACGACCGCCGCATGCTGGACGCCGTCTCGGTGACCCGCCGCCTCCGTGTCGAGGACGGCAGGGTCACCGAGGTCTAGACCAGGGCCCGCCCAAGGTGCCGACCGGCCGGCGCGCGACTAGCCTGTGTGAGTGAGAGCCGCATCCGCGGAGCAGGCCCCCACGGCCGGAGTTGGACGCAGCCGGGGGTGACAGGACATATGCTTCCGCACTTCCCGCGGCCCTGTATCCGATCCGCGCTGCGCATGTTTGGCCTGCAGCCGCGGTTCCACCTCCCGCATGCCTCGTAGAGGTGCGAGGAGGGTGGAAGGAAAGGGAAATTCCTCATGTTTGCACAGAGAGCGAAGCGCCTCTTCGCGGTCTCCGCTGCCGGTCTTCTGATGGCCGGCGGGGCCGCCCTCGCCACCGCGGGCACCGCTTCGGCGGCAGCCCCTGCCCAACACGTCAGCTATGTCGCCGGTGGCTGGGACGACGATGGCTACGGGCACCACGGCGGCTGGGACGACGATGACGACAACGGCTACGGACGTCACGGAGGTCACGGAGGTCACGGTTACGGAGGTCACGGAGGTCACGGAGGTCACGGCCACGGCGACTGCTGATTCGTTTCTTCCCCTCACCTCAGGCGTGCGCGGCCCCGTCACCGGGCCGCGCATCGGGTTGAGGCGGCGCCTGCCTCAGCTCCCGTCCGCCGGGGCCCGGCGGGTACGGGCCATCCTGCGGGCCACGAAGGTGCGCGGGAGGTGGCGGGCCGCCAGGGCATATGCCTGGTAGCGGCGGCCGGTGACGCTGAGCGGGCGGCGCAGGGCGAGGTCCTTCAGGGCCTGGTCCACCACGGCCCGCGGTTCCAGCCAGACCGCTTCGCGCAAGGCGCTGACGTCCATCCCGGCGCGCTCCTGGAACTCGGTGCGGGTGAAGCCCGGCACCACCGCCAGCACCCGGACGCCGTACGGCTCCATGTCCACCCGCAGGGACTCGCTGAACGCGGTGACCCAGGCCTTGGCGGCTCCGTAGGTGCCGGTCGGCAGCAGTCCGGCCACCGAGGAGACGTTGACCACCGCGCCCCGGCGGCGCTCGCGCAGGCCCGGCAGTACGGCGTGGGTGAGCCGGAGCGGGACCTTGACCAGCAGGTCGAGCATCCGCTCCTCGTCCTCGACCGGGCTGTACGGGAAGGGCGCGGGCAGCCCGAAGCCGGCGTTGTTGACCAGGATGTCCACCGGCCGGATCCGGTCGGCGAGGCGTGCGGCGACCGCCGCGCAGTCCCCCGCGTCGAGCAGGTCGGCGGGCAGCACCTCGGCCGCGGTGCCGAACTCCCGGCCGAGTTCCCGCGCGACCGCCTCCAGCCGCTCCTTGTCGCGGGCCACGAGGACCAGGTCGGCGCCCTTGGCCGCGAAGCCCCGGGCGAAGGCCGCGCCCAGTCCGGCGCTGGCCCCGGTGATCAGTACGGTGGTCACGACGGCTTCACTTCCCGGGTGTACTCGTGGGCGACGTCGACGAGGAACCGGGCCTCCTCGGCCAGGTCCCCGCCCTCGGCCGAGGTCTGGATGGCGGCGGGCAGCTCAAGTCCGGCCGCCTCGCCCGGCCGCCCGGGGACTCCGGCGAGCTTCGCCCGCCGCGCATCCTTCAGTACGGAGGCCAGCGCGGCCGCGGTGCGCCGCTGCTCGGGGACCCCGCGCCCGGCGACGCGGCCGCGGGCGTCCTCCAGGGCGCCCGCGGCGACGTACTCCCCCAGGATCAGGATCGCGTCGCGCGTCTCGATCACCTTGCGGTACACGAGCAGGTTGCGCGGGACCGGCGGCCACAGCAGCTCCACGATCCGTCCGGCACGCGGCTTGTTGAGGGCCACGTGCGGGACGGCCTGCACCAGGTCGCGCCACAGCGGCCAGAGCCGCCAGGCGGTGGCGGTGTCGGCAGCGGTCCGGCGGAACGTGAACAGGGTCGGCACGAGGATGGCGGCGGCCCGCAGCAGACCGTGCAGGTTCATCAGCAGCGGCAGGGCGGGCATCGCCCAGGTGCTGCCGAACAGCGCCTTGAGCAGGTACGCGAGCCAGAACAGGCCGGCGAGCGCGGTACCGAGGCCGAAGAGCCGCAGCCCGGCGGCCAGTCCCCGGCTGTCGGTGCGGCGGCTGTAGCGCCAGCACAGCGCCACGCAGAGGGTGTTGGCGGCCACGTGCGCGGAGATCAGCACCAGCCAGTACGCGAGGGAGGGCACCGGGTCGCCGACCGGCGGCATGGTGTGCGTGCCGTGCGCGGGCGCCGCGACGTCCAGCGCGACGAGTGCGGCGAGCCACCCGACCGTGGCGGTCCAGGAGACGAGCCGGAGCCGGCGGCCGCCCGCGGCGTCGGCCACGAAGTAGAGGACGGCACCGGCGGAGAAGACGCCGATGAGGTTGCGGACGAGGCCGATGGTGTGCGCGTAGCCGGCTCCGCGGGTCATCGCGTACGCGACGACGTCGGGGAGGTTCAGGGTCATCGCGGCGGCGGCGGTGGCCACGGCCAGCCACAGGCCGCGCTGCTGCGGGGAGCGCAGGGCGCCCGGGGCGCGCAGCAGGACCGCGATCCACAGGCACACCACGCTGGGAACGGCCAGCCAGTTCCCGAAGGCGGTCAGGTCAGCTGCCATCGTTCCCCCGCTCGTAACCCATGGCGGACTCGAGCCGGGCCAGGGTGCTCCGGGCGCGGGCCGCCGACGCCGGGCCGGCGTTCGCCGTGCGGATGCGGATCATGCTGGCGAGCATCTCCGCCTCCTGCTCCTGGCGGGTGGTGTAGTTGGTGCGCCCGAGCACGATCGGGGCGGCGCCGTCGGCCTCCTCGCCCTCCAGCGAGTGGTGGCCGAAGAGGATGTGGCCGAGCTCGTGGAGCACGATGTGCTCCCGGTGGAGCGGGGTGGTCTGCGCCTCGTAGAAGACGTAGTCGACGCTGGCCGTGCCCACCCACAGTCCGCAGACGCCCGACTCCGCCGCCTCCTTGGGCAGCGGGTGGAGCTTGATGGGGCGTCCGCGCTGCTCGGCTATGCGACCGCACAGCGCGTCGAGCGAGAACGGATGGGTCAGATCCAGATGGCTGAGAATGTTCTCGCATCGTTTGCGCAGGCTGAGTTGCCGGTGGGACATGTGATCCCTCTTCGGACCCTTTCTCGGGCAGCGTCGGTAGGCGTGTGCTGGCATGGGCATGGCGTCCTGTGCCTTCGAAGGCGGCCTCGGGGAATGCGGTCCTGAGGGGAAATGCGGAAGCCCGTCCGCCGAGTGACGAACGGGCGTTCCACCATGCCTACAGATCTTGTACGGGAGTTGGCAAGGCAAGTCACCTGGTGGGGAACCTATTCGGCCATCGCCGACCAGCCCCTCACGCGCCGGATGGCCGCATGCATGCGGTCACCGCGAGCGGTCACCGCTTGCGGCGCTCCTCGGGTCCGGTGAGACCGGCGCGGCGCAGGGCGTCGGCCATCGCGCTGTTGGCGGGCGCGGGGGCGGAGGCGCCGCCGCGCTGGCCCTGACCGCCCTGGCGCTGGCCCTGGCCGCGCTGGCCCTGGACCTGGCTCTGACCCTGGCTCTGGCCGCGCTGGCCCTGGCCGCCTCCGCCGCGCTGCTGCGGCGGACGGCCTCCGCCGCGCCGCTCCTGCCCCGGGGCGCCCGCGCCGCGCTCCGCCCCGGCCTCGTCCTCCAGCCGCAGGGTCAGCGAGATCCGCTTGCGCGGGATGTCCACGTCCATGACCTTCACGCGGACGATGTCGCCCGGCTTGACCACGTCCCGGGGATCCTTGACGAAGGTCTTCGACAGCGCCGACACGTGCGCCAGCCCGTCCTGGTGCACGCCGATGTCGATGAAGGCGCCGAAGGCGGCCACATTGGTGACCACTCCCTCCAGGATCATCCCGGGGGCCAGGTCGCCGATCTTCTCCACGCCCTCCTTGAAGGTCGCGGTCTTGAAGGCGGGGCGCGGGTCGCGGCCCGGCTTCTCCAGCTCGCGCAGGATGTCGCTGACCGTGGGCAGACCGAAGGCATCGGTCACGAACTGCTCGGGGCGCAGGGAGCGCAGTACGGAGGTGTTGCCGATCAGGGCCGCTACCTCACCGCCCGCCGTCTTGCCCATCGCCCTGACGACCGGGTAGGCCTCGGGGTGCACGGCCGAGGCGTCCAGCGGGTCGTCCCCGCCGCGGATCCGCAGGAAGCCCGCGCACTGCTCGTACGCCTTCGGACCGAGGCGGGCCACGTCCTTGAGGCCCTTGCGGCTGCGGAAGGGGCCGTTGGCGTCACGGTGGGCGACGATGTTCTCGGCGAGTCCGCCGCTGATGCCCGACACCCGCGAGAGCAGCGGCGCCGAAGCGGTGTTGACGTCGACGCCGACGCCGTTCACGCAGTCCTCGACCACCGCGTCGAGCGAGCGCGAGAGCTTCACCTCGGACAGGTCGTGCTGGTACTGGCCGACGCCGATCGACTTCGGGTCGATCTTGACCAGCTCGGCGAGCGGGTCCTGGAGGCGGCGGGCGATGGAGACCGCACCGCGCAACGACACGTCCATGCCGGGCAGTTCCTGCGAGGCGAAGGCCGAGGCCGAGTACACGGAGGCGCCCGCCTCCGAGACCATCACCTTGGTGAGCTTCAGCTCGGGATGGCGGGTGATCAGCTCCCCGGCGAGCTTGTCGGTCTCGCGGGAGGCCGTGCCGTTGCCGATGGCGACCAGGTCGACCGCGTGCTCCTTCGCGAGGCGGGCGAGCTTGGCGAGGGACTCGTCCCACTTGTTGGCGGGCACGTGCGGGTAGATCACGTCGGTGGCCACGACCTTGCCGGTGGCGTCCACGACGGCGACCTTCACACCGGTGCGGAAGCCCGGGTCCAGGCCGAGCGTCGCCCGCGTGCCCGCCGGGGCGGCGAGCAGCAGGTCGCGCAGGTTCGCGGCGAAGACCCGTACGGCCTCGTCCTCGGCGGCCGCGCGCAGCCGGGTCCGCAGGTCGATGCCGAGGTGCACCTGGATCTTCGTACGCCAGGCCCACCGGACCGTGTCGGCCAGCCACTTGTCCCCGGGGCGGTCGCGGTCCGCGATGCCGAAGCGGCGGGCGACCATGCCCTCGTACGTGGACGGGCCCGAAGTCTCGCTCGGCGGCTCCGGCTCCAGCGTGAGGTCGAGCACCTCCTCCTTCTCACCGCGCAGCATCGCGAGGACGCGGTGCGAGGGCAGGGCGGTGAAGGGCTCGGCGAAGTCGAAGTAGTCGGCGAACTTGGCGCCCGCCTCCTCCTTGCCCTCGCGGACCTTCGCGGCGAGCCGGCCCCGGCCCCACATGCGCTCGCGCAGCTCGCCGATCAGGTCGGCGTCCTCGGCGAACCGCTCGGTGAGGATGGCGCGGGCGCCCTCCAGGGCCGCGGCCGGGTCGGCGACGCCCTTGTCGGCGTCGACGAACGCGGCGGCCGCGGCGGCCGGTTCCACGGAGGGGTCGGCGAGCAGCCCCTCGGCGAGGGGCTCCAGGCCGGCCTCGCGGGCGATCTGCGCCTTGGTGCGCCGCTTGGGCTTGAAGGGCAGGTAGATGTCCTCGAGCCGGGCCTTGGTGTCGGCCGCGTTGATCCGCGCCTCCAGCTCGGCGTCGAGCTTGCCCTGCTCCCGCACGGAGTCCAGGATCGCCGCGCGCCGGTCCTCCAGCTCGCGCAGATACCGCAGCCGCTCCTCGAGCGTGCGCAGCTGCGCGTCGTCGAGCATCTCGGTCGCTTCCTTGCGGTAGCGCGCGATGAACGGCACGGTGGAGCCGCCGTCGAGCAGCTCGACGGCGGCCTTGACCTGCCGCTCCCGTACGCCGAGCTCCTCGGCGATCCTGCCTTCGATGGACATCGTCACGATCGGGTCCCGCCTGCCTTCGTTTGCACTGGAAGGCTGCCAATTGTGGCAGGTGGCCGTGACAAGGCGCGGTAAGGCCGCCCCTACCGCCGTGGCCGGGGTTCCGTCAGGCCTTGCCGCGCAGGTCGGCCGGGAAGGCTCCGGCCGTGACCGCCTGCATCACGAAGCCGCCGCCGAGTTCCGCGAGGCGGGCCAGGCCGTCGGCGCCGAGGTGCTCGTACGGGGCCGCGTCGAGGCGGTCGGTGTCGGCCTCGAGGCTCTCGCGCACGGCCTTGCCCTGCTCGGTGAGCTCGCCCTCGGCGTCGAGGATCCCGCGGGCGCGGAGCCGGTCGGCGGCGGCGTCCAGGTCGGACTGCTCCCAGCCGCGGCCGGCCTTGAGCCACTTCGGGGCCATGCCCTTGCCGGTGGCGGTGTGGCTGACCAGAGCCTCGAGCGGGTCCAGGCCGGCGATGAGCAGGGCGGCGAGGTGGCCGTCGCCGCGGTGTTCGCGCAGCAGCGTGGTCGCGTGCCACAGGCGCAGGTGCGGCTCCTCGGGTACGGGGAGGTCGGCGTGGGCCGCGTAGAGGGTACGGGCGTGCCGGGTGCACGCCTCGGTGGCGCGCATCGCCAGATCGGCGGCCTCGGCGAGCCCGGGCGACTCGACGGTCTCGTCGCCGAGGAGCCTGCGCAGGGTGGCGTCGGCGGCGCGCAGCCGGGCCGCGAGGACCTGCTCGGGCGTGGCGGTGTCCCAGACGGCGGGGAGGTGCCGGGCGATGAGGTCGTGGCGGTAGTTGTAGAAGGTCGCGGTCACCGTGCCCGCTGCGACGGCGCCCATGGCAGCGGAGCGGTGGGCGAGGTTGACGGCGACGGGGTCGGTGATCCCGAGGCCCGCGAACTCCTTGGTGGTGTCCGGCGAGAAGTAGACGGTGGAGTGCAGCGGGTTGATCGCGGCGTGCCAACAGTGCCGGGCGGCGAGCGGAGGAAGGGTCATGGCGGCAGGTTACCGACTGCTTGGTATGTCCGGTAGGCCGGTCCCTGCCGACCTGATCCCCGACCGCGCCGCCGACCCGCGCCTTTCGGCCTTTCCTCGCCTGTGACGGCCGAATGGCGATCGTGTGACAGCAGGGGCCATGGACATGACGTGGGGCATCAAGGGTGAATACGGTCGAGCGACAAGCGCTTGAACCGATCTGTCTCCTCTACCACTTGGAGCCCTTCGTGCACCGCAAAGTCATCGCCCCGAGCGTGCTCGCCGCTTCCCTGCTGCTGGTGATCCCGGCGTCGGCGGCGAGTTCCGGTCCGGGCGCCCCGGGTATCGGCGATCCCTATTACCCGGCCAGCGGCAACGGCGGATACGACGTGTCGCACTACGACCTGCGCCTGAAGTACCAGCCGCAGACGGACCTGCTCGAAGGCACCGCCACGCTCCTCGCCACCGCCACGCAGGACCTGTCCCGCTTCAACCTGGACTTCGGCTTGAAGGTCAGCGAGGTCCGGGTCAACGGGGCCAAGGCGAAGTTCGCGACCTCCGGCTCCCACGAGCTGGAGGTCACGCCCGCGAAGCCGCTGGCGCGCAACACCCCGCTGACCGTGGTCGTCAAGTACGCCGGGAAGCCCTCCGAGGTGAAGGTGGACGGCTGGACGGCCTGGATGCGCACGCCCGACGGCGGAGTGGCGGCGCAGGAGCCCGACTCGGCCGTCTGGTGGTTCCCGAGCAACGACCACCCGCTCGACAAGGCCACCTTCGACGTGTCGGTCAACGTCCCGGACGGCACCCAGGCGATCAGCAACGGCGTGCTCCAGTCGCAGACTTCGCGGCTGGGCTGGACCCGGTACAACTGGCGTTCCAACAAGCCGCAGGCCACCTACCTGGCCACGCTCGCGGTCGGCAAGTTCGACATCACCACCGACAAGACGGCGGGCGGTCTGCCGGTCCTCAACGCCTACAGCAAGGACCTCGGCGACAACGCGGGGGCGGCGCGGGCGAGCGTGGAGCGGACCGCCGAGGTCGCCGAGTGGCTGGAGGGGGTCTTCGGTCCGTACCCCTTCAACGCGCTGGGCGGATACGTGCCGAACGTGACCGCCGGTTTCGCACTGGAGACCCAGACGCGTCCGTTCTACGGGCCGCGCCAGTTCCAGAACGGCGCCAACGTCTCGGTGGTCGTGCACGAGCTGGCCCACCAGTGGTACGGCGACAGCGTGTCCGTCGACGGCTGGAAGGACATCTGGATCAACGAGGGCTTCGCCCGGTACAGCCAGTGGCTGTGGTCGGAGAAGGAGGGCGAGGGCACCGCGCAGGAGCTGGCCGGCTGGGCCTACTCCGTCCGCCCGGCCGAGGACCCGTTCTGGCAGGTCAAGCCGGGTGACCCCGGTCCGGAGAACCAGTTCCACGGTGCCGTCTACGACCGCGGCGCCATCGCCCTGCAGGCGCTGCGCAACGAGATCGGCGACGAGAAGTTCTTCGAGATCCTGAAGGGCTGGCCGGCCGAGCGGGCGTACGGCAACGCCAAGGTCGGCGACTTCGTCCGCTACGCGGAGAAGGTGTCGGGCAAGCCGCTGGCCCAGCTGTTCGAGACCTGGCTGTACACCCCGGGCAAGCCGGACGCCTCCGCCCTGGGTCTCGCGGCCGCGGACCCCGCGGCCCGGTCCTTCTCCGCCCCGGCGCAGAAGGCGGAGCCGAAGTCCTGGAAGAAGATCGCGGAGACGAACACGATCCACCGGCACGACGGGCACGACGCGCACTGACGTCCGTCAGCGGGCGGCGGCGTGCCATCGGGCGCGCGCCGCCCGCGCGATGGGCAGGTACCGCAGCCGCTCCGGCAGCACCGGTACGAGGAGCCGTACGGCCGTGCTGAACCGCCGGAGCCTGCGCTCCTGGGCCGGGCTCCACTCCAGCCCGATGGCCGCGCGCGCCTCGGGCGGCATGTACCCGACGGTGACGAAGGCGCGGAAGCGCAGGAAGGCCGCCCGCAGCGCCGGCCAGGTGAGCCGCAGCAGCAGCCGGACCAGGGGCCCGCCGCCCTCGGGGCGGGGCAGCGCGACGTCGGTGGCGACCAGCTCGCGGGCGACCGCGGTGGGCTCGATCTCCTCGGCCAGCATCCGGCGGTAGTACGGCCAGAACTCCTCCACGGTCTGCGGCATGTCCCGGTCGCGCAAGCCGAGGATCCGTCCCACCCGGAGCCACTCCTGATAGAGCTGCCGCTCGTTGGCGGGGCTGATGCGGCGGAACAGATAGCGCCCGGCGTACAGGGCGACGGGAAATCCGGTGGCGTGCACCCAGGCGTAGCAGGCCGGGTCGAGCGAGTGGTAGCGGCGCCCCCGGGTGTCGGTGCCCTGGATCTCCCGGTGCACGCGGCGGACCCTGCGGCCCTCGGCTGCGGCTTCGTCCCCGCCGTACACCCACAGCTGGACGGAGCGCAGCGAGCGCTCGCCGCGCCCCCAGGGATCGGTGCGGAAGACCGAGTACTGGTCGACGCCGGCTCCGACGGCGGGGTGCGCGACCTGGAGGGTGAAGGCGGCGGGCAGCGTCAGCAGGGACCTGACGTCCCCGGCGCGGGTCCACAGCACCCCGCCGGGCGGAGGCGGCGCCGGGTCGGCCCCGCGGGCGGTTCCCGCGGCCGGACGTTCCGTCGTGGTCATGCACGTGCCCCCAGGTGTCGAACTCGCCGTAATCCCAGTATGACCTGCGGTTCGAGCCTTCCGCGGCCGTCCCGCCCGCCCTCGTCGGCGCCCGCGCCCCCCCACGTTGTCGCGGGCTGGACAGAAAGTCGCTGCACGGGTGTTACCCAGAGGTAACCGCGGCTGCTTGGATGGCGAAGCCGATCCGATCTTTCCCGCAGGAACGATGGAGTTCCCCATGCCGCAGACCTCTCCCCGCCGCCACCGGGCCGCCGCCGCTGCCGTCGCCGCGGTCGCCGCGGGCGCCCTGGCCGCCACCACGGCGCCGGCCGCGACCGCCGCCGAGTCCGCCGCCCCGCGGCTCAGCGTGCTCTCGTACAACGTGTTCCTGATGAGCAAGAACCTGTACCCGAACTGGGGCCAGGACCACCGGGCCGCGGAGATCCCCAAGGCCTCCTTCTACCAGGGCCACGACGTGGTCGTGCTCCAGGAGGCCTTCGACAACGCCGCCTCGGACGCGCTGAAGGCCAACTCGGCCGCCCAGTACCCGTACCAGACCCCGGTCGTCGGCCGCAGCAAGACCGGCTGGGACGCCACGGGCGGCGCGTACTCCTCCACCACCCCGGAGGACGGCGGCGTCACGATCCTCAGCAAGTGGCCGATCGTCCGCAAGGAGCAGGTCGTCTACAAGGACGCCTGCGGCGCCGACTGGTGGTCCAACAAGGGCTTCGCCTACGCCGTGCTGAACGTGAACGGCGCCAAGGTGCACGTCGTCGGCACCCACGCCCAGTCCACCGACCCGGGCTGCGCCGCGGGCGAGGCGGCGGAGATGCGCGCCCGCCAGTTCCGCGCCGTCGACGCCTTCCTGGACGGGAAGAACATCCCGGCGAACGAGCAGGTCATCGTGGCGGGCGACCTGAACGTCGACTCCCGCACGCCGGAGCTCGCCGCCATGCTGGCCAACGCGGACCTGGCCGGCTCGGACACGCGCACGGGCCACCCGTACTCCTTCGACACCGCGATGAACTCGATAGCGAAGTACCGCTACCCGACCGACCCGCGCGAGGACCTGGACTACGTCCTGTACCGCAAGGGCAACGCCCGTCCGGCGGGCTGGGAGAACAACGTGGTCCTGGAGCAGTCGGCGCCGTGGACGGTCTCCAGCTGGGGCACCTCCTACACGTACGCCAACCTCTCCGACCACTACCCGGTGATCGGGCGCTAGCACGCGTCGGCCGTGCGACCGCGACCGCGGCCGGGTCGCACGGCCCGGCCGCGGTCGCGCGCGTCACGCCTTCGCGCGCTGCCCGTCCTCGTACAGCCCGTCGATGAGCGGTCCGTACTTCTCGCGGACCACCCGCCTGCGGAGCTTCAGCGACGGGGTGAGCTCCCCCGATTCGGGTCCCCACTCCTCGGTGAGCACCCGGTACCTCTTGATCTGCTCGGTCCGGTTGAGCCGCGCGTTGGCGCTCTCCACGGCGCGGGCGACCTCCGCCCGGACGGCGGGGTCCTCGGCGAGCGCTTCGAGGGACGCCGCCTCGATGCCCCGGGCCGCCGCCCAGGCCGGGGCCAGCTCCGGGTCCAGGACCAGCAGGGCGACCAGGTAGGACCGGCCGTCGCCGTGGACCAGGGCCTGGCCGATCAGCGGGTGCTCCTTGACGGTGTTCTCCACCAGCGCCGGCGAGACGTTCTTGCCGTTGGAGGTGATGATCAACTCCTTCTTGCGGTCGGTCAGCCAGAGGAACCCGTCCTCGTCGAGCCGCCCGATGTCCCCCGTCGGGAACCAGCCCTCGCCGTCCGCCGCGCTCTCCACCGACCCGTCGGGCCGCAGGTAGCCGCCGAAGACGGTCGCGCCGCGCGTCAGGATCTCCCCGTCCGCGGCGAGCCGCAGCTCGAGCCCCTCGATCGGGCGTCCCACCGAGCCCAGCCGGAAGCCGTCCGGGCTGTTGACCGTACACACGCCGGAGGTCTCGGTCAGGCCCCAGGCGTCCATGATGGTGATCCCCCAGCCCGCCCAGAAGCGGACCACGTCGATCGGCATCGGGGCGGTGGCGCTCGCCGTCCAGACGAGGCGGTCCAGCCCGGCCAGGCCCAGCAGCGGGTCCAGCACCCGCTCCTTCGCCGTGGCGTACGAGGCTTCGAGCGCGGGCGGTACGGCCTCCCCGCGCTCCCGGTGGCCGGCGCGGGCACGGGCGAGGTCGTTCGCGGCCTCGATGGCCGCCCGCTGTTCCTGGGGAAGGGTCCCGAGGACCGCCTTGACCCCGGCGGCGAGCTTCTCCCACACCCGGGGCACGCCGAAGAACTGCACCGGGCGCAGTTCGCGGACCGCCCCGGCCACGGCGGTCGGGTCGGCGCACAGCCGTACGTGCGCGGCGCGCAACAGCGGCAGGTAGATGCCCAGGACCCGCTCCGCGATGTGCGCGAAGGGCAGGTAGCAGATGTGCTCGGCGTGCTCGGGCAGGTCCACGTTCCGGTCGAGGTGGACCGCCTGGAGCATGAGGTTGCGGTGGGTGAGGCGGACGCCCTTGGGGTCGCCGGTGGTACCGGAGGTGTAGACGACGGTCAGCGGGTCCTCGGGGCCGGTCTCCTGCCAGGCCTTCTCGAAGGCGTCGGCCCGGTGCAGCCGGGCCCCGCTCGCGTACAGGGAGCCGTAGCTGCGGTGCGTACCGGCCTCCGCGGCCTCCGCCACGACCAGCCGTTCCAGGGGCACGTCGGCGTCGGCCAGCAGCGGCTCCCACCGGACGAGCTCGCGGGCGCCCTCGACGACCGCGACCCTGGCCCGGCTGTGGCGGGCGATGTGGGCGATCTGCTCGGGCGCGGAGGTCCCGTACACGGTGACGGGGACGGCGCCGAGATGGACGAGGGCGAGGTCGCTGAGCCAGTGCTCGGGGCGGTTGCCCATCATCATCAGCACGTGCTCGCCGCGCTCGACTCCGAGGGCGGCGTATCCGGAGGCGAGGACGGCGACCTGGCGGCGCACCTCGCTCCAGGTGAGGGTCGTCCACGGCGCCGCTTCGGGCCCGGCGCGCCACGAGAGGGCGGGGAGTTCGCCGTACTCGGCGGCGTTGCGGGCCAGCAGGGCGGGGAGGGTGAGCTCCTCGGGTCGTCCGGGCAGTCGCAGGTTCGTGGTCATGGGCAGCTCCTGGCCGTTTCACATCGTTGGTGCGACAGCAATACTGTTGAACCCAAGCTGTGGATCAGAGAGCGAGGCGCAGACGATGGCCGACCAGGCACCCGAGCCGATGCTCACCGTGGACGAGCTGGCGGCCAGGGCGGGCGTCACCGTCCGCACCGTACGGTTCTACAGCACGCGCGGGATTTTGCCCCCTCCCGTGATCGGCCCGCGTCGTGTGGGGCACTACGGCCCGGAGCACCTCTCGCGGCTGGCGCTGATCGAGGAGTTGCAGCACCAGGGCATGACCCTGTCCGCCATCGAGCGCTATCTGGACGCGCTGCCCGACGACCTGAGCGCGCACGATCTGGCGATCCACCGGGCCCTGGTGGCCAGTTGGGCTCCGGACGCGGCCCAGGAGGTCTCACGGGCGGAGCTGGAGAAGCGGGCGGGGCGGAGCCTGTCGGACACCGACGTCCGGCGGCTGACGGCGATGAACGTGCTCGCCGCTTCGGGGGACGGCTTCCGGGTGGACGTGGGTCTGCTGCGGCTGGGGGTCGCGCTGCTCGACGTACCGATCGCGCACGAGACGATCCTGGCGGCGCGCACGGTGCTGATGGAGCACACCAGGGCGGCGGCGCACGAGCTGACGGCACTGTTCCGCGACGAGGTGTGGGGGCCGTTCACGCAGGGCGAGAGCGATCCGGAGCGGGTGGAGTCGATGAAGGCGCTGTCCGCGCACATGCAGCCCATGGTGGTGCAGGCGCTGGTGACGGCCTTCCAGCGGTCGCTCCGGGAGGAACTGCGGGCGGCTTTCGTCTCCGGCGAGACGTCTGGCGCGGATTCCTGACCGGGCGGGGCACGCCCCTCCTGGGTACGCTGAAAAGGCGTCTGCGCACCGGGCCGGTCCTCCCTCGTACAGTCCACGAGCGCCTTCGTGAGGGAGATCGATTCCCATGGACCTCAACACCATCACCGAAGTCGTGCGGCGGCCGGCCGACCGGCCGGGGGCGGACTGGCGCGAGGGGGACGCCTGGCTCGCGGGCGGGACCTGGCTGTTCTCCGCCGAGCAGCCGGGCCTGCGCCGCCTGGTCGATCTGACGTCGCTGCCGTGGGACCCGCTCGTCCCCGGCGACGCCGGCCTCGAGATCGGGGCCACGTGCACCATCCGCGACCTGTACGCCTTCGCGCCGCCGAAGGACTGGACCGCGGCGGGCCTCATCCCGATGTCCTGCGAGGCGTTCCTCTCCTCGTTCAAGGTGTGGAACGCGGCGACCGTCGGCGGGAACATCTGCATGTCCCTGCCCGCCGGACCGATGATCACGCTCACGGTGGCCCTGGAGGCGCGTTACGAACTGTGGGCGCCCGACGGCTCCGTGCGCACCGTCGACGCCCTCGACTTCGTGACGGGGAACAACCGCAACATCCTCGCGCCCGGCGAGATCCTGCGCCGCATCCGCATTCCGGCACACGCTCTACGGAAACGCCCCGCTCACCGCCGCTTCACCCTGACCCGCCTGGGCCGGTCGACCGTGTTCCTCATCGGTACGCACACACCCGGGACCGGCAATCTGCTGCTCACCGTCACCGCCGGCACCACGCGGCCGATCCGGTTCGCCTTCGACTCCGTGCCCGATGCCCGCACCCTGCGGCAGAACATCGACGCCGTCCCCGCCGACATGTGGTTCGCCGACCCCAACGGGACCCCCGACCACCGCCGCCACCTGACGCGGCACTTCGCCGAAGAGATACGCGGCGAACTCATCGCCGGGGGCCCGGCATGACCTACCTCGTGAACGGACGGAGCTTCGGCGAAGAACCGGAGCCCGGCCAGTGCCTGCGCACGTTCCTGCGCGCACTCGGCCACTTCGGCGTCAAGAAGGGGTGCGACGCGGGTGACTGCGGTGCGTGCACGGTGTGGCTGGACGGCACACCGGTGCACAGCTGCATCACCCCCGCCTTCCGCGCGGAGGGCCGCGAGGTGACCACGATCGAGGGTCTCGGCACCCCCGGCGACCTGCATCCGGTGCAGCGCCGGTTCCGCGATGCCCCGGGGTTCCAGTGCGGCTTCTGCACCGCCGGAATGATCATGACCGCGGCGGCGTTCACCGAGGCCCAGAAGGCGGACCTGCCAAGGTCGTTGAAGGGAAACCTCTGCCGTTGCACCGGCTACCGGTCGATCGAGGACGCCGTGCGGGGCGTCGCCTCCGTGCAGAGCGCCGCGCCCGGAAGGGCCGTCGGAACGAGCGTCGGCGCGCCGGCGGCCGAGGACGTGGTGACCGGTCGGGCCGAGTTCACGATGGACACGCACAGGGAGGGCATGCTGCACCTCAAAGTGCTGCACTCGCCCCACGCGCACGCCCGGATCGTGTCGATCGACAAGTCCGCGGCGCTGGCGGTCCCCGGCGTGCACCGCGTCTACACCTGGGAGGACGTGCCGCGCAGGCGGTTCACCACGGCGATCCACACCGACCACCTGGTCGATCCGGACGACACATACATCCTCGACGAAACGGTCCGCTTCGTCGGCCAGCGCGTCGCCGTCGTCCTCGCCGACACGGTCGGGGCTGCCGAGGAGGGCTGCCGGAAGGTCGCCGTGGAGTACGAGGTGCTGCCCGCGGTCTTCGATCCCGAGGAGGCCATGGCCGACGGAGCGCCCCAACTGCACCGCTCGGAGGACCCGTTCGTCCGCGACTGCGTGCACAACCTCCTGACGGAGATCCACTCGCACGTCGGCGATGTCGACATGGGGTTCGCCGCGGCCGACGTGATCCACGAGGGCACGTACTTCTCACCGCGCGTGCAGCACGCGCACCTCGAGACCCACGGCTCGATCGCCTGGATGGAGGACGGCCGGCTGAACGTCCGCACCAGTTCGCAGTCCCCGTCGATCGCGAAGCTCAAACTGGCCTACCTGTTCGCGCTGCGCCCGGACCAGCTCCGCGTGTTCTGCAAGCGCGTCGGCGGCGGTTTCGGCGGCAAGCAGGAGGTCGTCTCGGAGGACCTGGTGGCGCTCGCCGCGCTGGACACCGGGCGGCCCGTCTGCTTCGAGTACACGCGCGAGGAGGAGTTCACGACGGCCTCGCCCCGGCACCCGATGAAGCTGACGGTCAAGCTCGGCGCGAAGGCGGACGGCACGCTCACGGCCCTCCAGGTCCGCAACGTGTCCAACACGGGCGCCTACGGCAACCACGGCGGCGAGACGCTCTACGCGGGCGGCGCCGCGGTCATGATCTACCGCTGCCCCAACAAGAAGTACGACGCCTACTCCGTCTACACGAACACCGTGCCCAGCGGCGCGCTGCGCGGCTACGGAATGACCCAGCCGGCCTTCGCCGTGGAGTGCGCGATGGACGAGCTGGCCCTGGCCCTGCACATGGATCCGCTCGAACTGCGCCGCCGCACCATCGTGCGCCCCGGTGATCCGCTCGTCGCGATGCACGAAGGCCCCGACGACGTGATGTTCAACGAGGACGGGCTCGCCCAGTGCATCGACCTCGTCGCCGGCGCCCTGGCCCGTACGGCCGATCAGCCCTCCCCCGGCCCCGAGTGGCTCGTCGGGGTCGGCGTGGCCGGCTCCCTGCACGAGACCGCGCCGCCGACCGAGCACCTCTCCGAGGCCTGGCTCACGCTCGGCGACGACCTCGTGTACGAACTGGCCGTCGGCACGGTCGAGTTCGGGGAGGGCACGTCGACCGCGCACGTGCAGATCGCCGCCGACCAGCTGGGGACGACGCCGTCGCGGATCCGCCTGGTGCAGTCCGACACCGACCGCACGGGATTCGACACGGGCGCCTTCGCCAGCGCCGGACTCTTCGTGGCGGGCAACGCGGTGCTCCGGGCCGCGGGCGCCGTGCGCGACCGCGTCCTGGAGTTCGCCGCCGCGCACACGGGCGTCCACCTCGTGATGTGCTCGATGGACGACGACCACGTCGTCTGCGGGGACGAGCGCGTCCCGCTGGCCGAGCTCGTCGCCCTGGCCCGGGCCCGCGGCATCCGTTTCGCCGCCGCCCGCAAGGCCTACGGCTCGCCCCGCAGCGTCACCTCCAACACCCAGGGCTTCCGCATCGCGGTCCACCGGGTGACGGGCGAGATCCGCATCCTCTACAGCGTCCATGCGGCCGACGCCGGCGTGGTCATCAACCCCGAGCAGGTCCGCGGCCAGGTGGACGGCGGTGTCGCCCAGGGCATCGGATTCGCGCTGACCGAGAACTTCCGGGTCGACGCGGACGGTGTCATGGCCAACCCGAGCCTGCGCAACTACCGGATCCCCGCCTACGCCGACGTCCCCCGCACCGACCTGCTCCTCGTGGGCTCCTCGGACTCCGTCGGGCCCATGCGGGCGAAGGGGATGGCGGAGTGCTGCATCAACCCGGTGGCCCCCGCCCTGGCGAACGCGCTCCACGACGCCACGGGCGTCCGCTACCGCGAGCTGCCCCTCACGCCGGAAAGGATCTACAGCAGGCTGGGTGAGAGCCGGCCGGCGGCGACGGGCCCGAGACGATGACCACCGGGAAGCAGCCGGACGCGGCGGCGACGGTCATCATCGGCCGCAAGGTCCGGCCCGGCATGGAGCGCGAATACGCGAAGTGGCAGGAGGACGTCAACACCGCCGCGTCCCGGTACGCCGGCCACCTCGGCGCCGAGGTGTCCCCGCCGACGGAGCGGCAACCCGAGTGGGTCGTCGTCTACCGGTTCGACTCGGTGGCCCACCTGCAGGCGTGGATCAACGGCGCGACCCGGCAGCGACTGCTGGACATCGGCGAGAAGTACTTCGACGGTCCCGCCACCCAGCAGGTGATCAGCGGCGGCACGCAGCCGGCGGACCCGCTCGTGACCGTCGTGGTGACCCACCGCGTCCGCCCTGACCAGGTCGACGACTTCCTCGCATGGCAGCGCCGCATGAGGCAGGAGGAGGGCAAGTTCGAAGGGTTCCGCGGCACCGAGGTCTTCCGCCCCGTCGAGGGCCTCCAGGACGAGTGGACCACCCTGTACCGCTACGACAACGCCGAACACCTCGACGCCTGGCTGACATCGGAGAGGCGGCGGGAGCTCCTCGCCGAAGGGGAGAAGTTCAGCGACTTCGAACTGCGCACCATCGACAACTCGTTCGGCAGCTGGTTCGCCTTCGAGGAGAACGGCAGGGAGGCGCCGCCGCCCTCGGAGACGAAGACCTCCCTCGCGGTCTGGGTAGGCCTCTACCCGACCGTCGTGGTGCTGACGCTGCTCCTGCATCCGCTGGGCATGCCGTTCTGGCTCGGGCTGCTCGTGGGAAACCTGCTGTCGAGCTTCATCATGAGCTTCCTCACGATGCCCCACTACGTGAACCGGCTGCTCAAGCGGTGGCTGTGGCCCCCCGTACCGGACGAGTCTCCTGCGCGGACCAACCTCGCCGGCCTCGGCATCGTCACCGCGACGCTCGGGTTCTGGGCCGCCGTCTTCTACCTGGTGACGGAGCAGTTCTGGACCCTGCCCTGACCCTCCGCCGCGAGGCGCGGGAAGGCCGGCCCGGAGCAGCCCGGCCGGCCTTCCCGGTCACCGCACTAGTCGCTGTACGTCTCGCCGCGCCCGGCCTTCTCCACGAGGGAGGCCGGCGGGTTGAAGCGCTCGCCGTACGTGGCGGCGAGTTCGCGCGCGCGGGCGACGAAGCCCGGCAGGCCGCCCTCGTAGCCGTTGATGTACTGGATCACGCCGCCGGTCCAGGCCGGGAACCCGATGCCCATGATGGAGCCGATGTTGGCGTCGGCGATGGAGGTGAGCACGCCCTCGTCGAGGCAGCGGACGGTGTCCAGGGCCTCGGAGAAGAGCATCCTCTCCTTCATGTCCTCGAACGGGATCTCGTACCCCGGCTTGGTGAAGTGCTCGCGCAGGCCGGGCCAGATGCCGGCGCGCTTGCCCGCCTCGTCGTAGGCGTAGAAGCCGGCCCCGCCGCTGCGGCCGGGGCGGTCGAACTCGTCGACCATCCGGTCGATGACCCCGTCGGCCGGGTGCTCGGCCCACGCGCGGCCCTCGGCCTCGAAGGCCTTGCGGGTCTCGTTGCGGATCTTGCGCGGGAGGGTGAGGGTGAGCTCGTCCATCAGCGAGAGCACCTTGGCCGGGTAGCCGGCCTGGGCGGCGGCCTGCTCGATCGAGGCGGGCTCGATGCCCTCGCCGACCATGGCCACGCCCTCGTTGATGAACTGGCCGATGACGCGCGAGGTGAAGAACCCGCGCGAGTCGTTGACCACGATCGGGGTCTTGTTGATCTGGCGGACCAGGTCGAAGGCGCGGGCGATGGCCTCGTCGCCGGTCCGCTCGCCCTTGATGATCTCGACCAGCGGCATCTTGTCGACGGGCGAGAAGAAGTGCAGGCCGATGAAGTCGGCGGGGCGGGAGACCCCTTCCGCCAGGCCGGTGATGGGCAGGGTGGAGGTGTTGGAGCAGAGCAGCGCGTCCGGTGTGACGACGTCCTGGATCTCCTGGAACACCTTGTGCTTGAGGGCGGTGTCCTCGAAGACCGCCTCGATGACGGCGTCGCAGCCCGCCAGGTCGGCCGGGTCGGCGGTGGGGGTGATCCGGGCGAGCAGCTCGGCGCGCTGGGCCTCGGTGGTACGGCCGCGGGACAGGGCCTTGTCGAGCAGCTTCTCGGAGTACGCCTTGCCCTTGGCGGCGGCCTCGGCGCTGACGTCCTTGAGCACCACCTCGATGCCCGCGCGGGCGCAGGAGTAGGCGATGCCCGCACCCATCATGCCCGCGCCGAGGACGGCGACCTTGCGTACCGTGCGGGGCTCGGTCCCCTGCGGGCGGCTGCGGCCCGCGTTGACGGCCTGGAGGTCGAAGAAGAACGCCTGGATCATGTTCTTGGCGGTCTGGCCGGTGACCAGCTCGGTGAAGTAGCGGGCCTCGATGGTCAGCGCGGTCTCGAAGTCCACCTGGGTGCCCTCGACGGCGCAGGCCAGGATGTTGCGCGGGGCCGGGTACGGGGCCCCGTTCAGCTGCTTCTTCAGGCTGGCCGGGAAGGCCGGGAGGTTGGCGGCGAACCGCGGGTTGGACGGGGTGCCGCCCGGGATCTTGTAGCCGGGTACGTCCCAGGGCTGCTTCGACTCGGGGTTCGCGTCGATGAACGCGCGGGCCTTGGCGAGCATCTCCTCGGGGGTGGCGGCCAGTTCGTGGACCAGGCCGTTCTCCAGGGCGCGCTGCGGGCTGTACTGGGTACCCTGGAGCAGCACCTTGAGCAGCGCGTCGGCGATGCCCATCAGGCGCACGGTGCGGGTGACGCCGCCGCCGGCCGGGAGGAGCCCGAGGGTGACCTCGGGCAGGCCGATCTTGGAGCCGGGGGCGTCGAGGGCGACGCGGTGGTGGGAGGCGAGGCAGATCTCGTAACCGCCGCCCAGGGCCGCGCCGTTGATGGCGGCGACGACCGGCTTGCCGAGGGTCTCGATGCGGCGCAGGGAGCGCTTGATCTCGGTGCCGGCGTCGAAGGCCAGCTGCGCGTGCTCGGGGCGCAGCCGGATCATGTCCTTGAGGTCGCCGCCCGCGAAGAAGGTCTTCTTGGCAGAGGTGTAGATGATGCCGCGGATGGAGTCCTTCTCGGCCTCGGCGCGGTCGGCGACGGCCGCGATGGAGTCCTTGAAGGCCTGGTTCATCGTGTTGGCGGACTGGTCGGGGTCGTCGAGGACCAGGGTGACGACGCCGGTCTCGTCCTGTTCCCAGCGGATCGTGGTGGACTCGCTCATGTTCGCTACTTCCGTGTCAGAGGTGGGATCAGGGATCAGGACGGATCAGATGCGTTCGACGATGGTGGCGACGCCCATGCCGCCGCCGACGCAGAGGGTGACGAGGCCGTAGCGCTTGTCCTGGCGCTCCAGTTCGTCGACGATCGTGCCGAGGATCATCGCGCCGGTGGCGCCGAGCGGGTGGCCGAGCGCGATGGCGCCGCCGTTGACGTTGACCTTGTCGAGGGAGACGCCCATGTCCTTGACGAAGCGCAGCACGACGCCGGCGAAGGCCTCGTTGATCTCGATCAGGTCGATGTCGTCGATGGTCAGCCCGGCCTTGGCGAGGGCCTTGCGGGTGGCCGGGGCGGGGCCGGTGAGCATGATGGTGGGCTCGGAGCCGGAGACGGCCGCCGAGACGATCCGGGCGCGCGGGGCGAGGCCGTTGCGTTCGCCCGCCTCGCGGGAGCCGATGGCGACGAGCGAGGCGCCGTCGACGATGCCGGAGGAGTTGCCCGCGTGGTGGACGTGGTCGATCTTCTCGACCCAGTGGTACTTCTGCAGCGCGACGGCGTCGAAGCCGCCGAGCTCGCCGATGTCCGCGAAGGAGGGCTTGAGCTTGGCGAGGGTGTCCGCGGTGGTGCCCGGGCGGACGAACTCGTCGTGGTCCAGGACGACCAGGCCGTTGCGGTCGGTGACCGGGACCACGGACTTGGCGAAGCGCCCGTCCTTGATGGCCGCGGCGGCCCGCTCCTGGGAGAGGGCGGCGTACTCGTCCACGTCGCGCCGGGAGAATCCCTCGATGGTGGCGATCAGGTCGGCGCCGATGCCCTGCGGGACGAAGTTGACGTCCCAGTTGGTCATCGGGTCGTTGAACCAGGCGCCGCCGTCGGAGGCCATCGGGACGCGGGACATGGACTCCACGCCGCCCGCCAGGACCAGGTCCTCCCAGCCGGAGCGGACCTTGGCGGCGGCCAGGTTGACGGCCTCCAGGCCGGAGGCACAGAAGCGGTTCTCCTGCACGCCCGCCACGGTGTCCGGGAGCCCGGCGGCGATGGCCGCGATCCGGGCGATGTCGGAGCCCTGGTCGCCGACCGGGCCGACGACGCCGAGCACGATGTCGTCGATGGTGGCGGGGTCGAGGCCGGGGTTGCGCTCGCGCAGGGCGTGGATGAGGCCGACGACCAGGTCGATCGGCTTGGTGCCGTGCAGGGCGCCGCTGGCCTTGCCGCGGCCGCGCGGGGTGCGGATCGCGTCGTATACGTAAGCTTCGGTGCTCACTGGTCAAGCCTTTCGGAAGGTCCGGTTGTGGGCCGAGGGGTCTTGGCGGGGGTCTTAGCCGAGGAGGGAGCGGCCGATGATCTCTTTCATGATCTCGGTCGTTCCGCCGTAGATGGTCTGGATGCGGCCGTCGGTGAAGGCCCGCGCGACCCGGTATTCGGTCATGTATCCGTATCCGCCGTGCAGTTGCAGGCAGCGGTCGGCGACCCGCTTCTGCAGTTCGGTGGCCCACCACTTGGCCATCGAGGCGTGGACGTGGTCCAGTTCGCCGTTGGCGTGGTCGGTGATGCACCGGTCGAGGAAGGTACGGGTGACCGCGCACTCGGTGGCCATCTCCGCGATCTCGAAGCGGATGTGCTGGAGCTTGGACAGCGGCCGGCCGAAGGCCTCGCGCTCCTTGACGTACTGGGTGGTGATCTCCAGCAGGTACTCGGCGGCGGCGATGCCGGCCATGGCGATGCCCATCCGCTCCTGCGCGAGGTTGGTCATCAGGTGGACGAAGGCGCCGTTCAGCTCGCCGAGCAGGTTCTCCTTGGGGACGCGGACGTCGTGGAAGAAGAGCTCGGCGGTGTCCTGGGACTTCTGGCCGATCTTGTCGAGGTTGCGGCCGCGCTCGAAGCCCTCCATGCCGCGCTCGACGGCCAGCAGCGACAGGCCGTGCGCCCCGCCCTCGGGCGTGGTCTTGGCGACCACGATCACCAGGTCGGCGAGGATGCCGTTGGAGATGAAGGTCTTGGAGCCGTTCAGCACCCAGTGGTCGCCGCGGTCCTCGGCGCTGGTGCGGATCCCCTGGAGGTCGGAGCCCGCGCCGGGCTCGGTCATGGCGATGGCCGTGATGGTCTCGCCCGAGCAGAAGCCGGGCAGCCAGCGGCGCTTCTGCTCCTCGGTGGCCAGTGAGGTCAGGTAGGGCCCGATGATGTCGTTGTGCAGGCCGATGGCGAGCCCGGGGGCGCCCGCCCGGGTGAACTCCTCGGCGATCACGGCGGCGTAGCGGAAGTCGGGGTTCCCGCCGCCCCCGTACTCCTCCGGGACGGCGAGGCCCAGCAGGCCCTGCCGGCCCGCGGCCCGCCACGCCTCGCGGCTGACGATGCCGTCCTTCTCCCACTGCTCGTAGTGCGGCAGCACCTCCTTGGTGAGGAAGGTGCGGACGGTCTCGCGGAACGCCTCGTGGTCGGCGTCGAAGATCTGGCGCTTCATCGGACGGCTCGCATCAGTGGGCTCCCTCAAGCCAGTTCTTGACGGTTTCGATCAGGCGGGCCGGCTCGGGGCCGACGGGGGTGACGTTGAGCATCGTGACGCCCGCCTCGCGGAAGGCCTCGATCCGCTCGCGTACGTAGCCCTCGGGCCCGCACAGCGTCATCAGCTCGCAGAACTCGTCCGGGACGGCGGCCGCCGCGTCGCGCTTGCGGCCCGCCAGGTAGAGCTCCTGGATCTTCCGGGCCTCCTCCTCGTAGCCGTAGGCCACGGCGAGGTCGTTGTAGAAGTTCTTGCCCACCGCGCCCATGCCGCCGACGTACAGGGCGATCTGCGGGCGCGCGAGGTCCCGTAGCGCGGCCGCGTCCTCGCCGATGGCGAGCAGGCCGCCCGCCACGGTCTGGAGCGGGCCGAGTTCCGGCGACCGCAGGGCCGCGCCCTCGGCGAGGGGGCCGCCCCACACCGCGCGGGCCTTCTCCGGGATGAAGAGCGTGGGCAGCCAGCCGTCGGCGATCTCGGCCGTCAGCCGTACGTTCGCCGGGCCGAGCGAGGCGATGTACACGGGGATGGCGCTGCGGACCGGCCGGGTGAGCATCTTCAGCGGCTTGCCGTGCCGGCCGCCCTTCTCGGGCGGCAGCGGCATGTCGGTGATGCCGTGGTGGTCGATGGTCTCGCGGCGCCAGATGCGGCGGCACAGCTCGACGGTCTCGCGGGTCCGGCCGAGCGGTTTGTCGTACGGCTTCCCGTGCCAGCCCTCGACGACCTGCGGGCCGGAGGCGCCGAGTCCGAGCAGCGCCCGGCCGCCCGACAGCGCGTCGAGTCCGGCGGCCGTCTGGGCGATGAGGCCGGGGGTGCGCGAGTAGACGTTCATGATCGCCGAGCCGATCTTCAGCCGCTCGGTGCGGGCGGCGAGGTAGCCCATGATCGTCGGAGAGTCGAAGCCCCAGGCCTCGGCGACCCACACGGCGTCGAGCCCGGCCGACTCCAGCGCCGCCACCTCGTCGGCGGCCCGGCGCGGATCTCCGGCGTAGTCGAGCATCATGGACAGTTCCATCAGCTCTCCTTCCCGAGCAGCGCCGGGACGTCCCAGTCGCGGGCCACGGATCCGGTGTCCGCGCCCGGCTGCGCGGGCCCGCTCGTGACCGCCGCGGGGGTCGCCGAGAAGCGCGGCGCCGGGGCGGGCTGGGTGATCCCGCCGAAGTCGGTGAAGGTCCCGCGGGCCGTGAGGTGCGGGTGGTGCGGGGCCTCGCGCAGCGAGAGCACCGGCGCGACGCAGGCGTCCGTGCCCTCGAAGACCGCCGTCCACTCCTCGCGCGTACGGGACTTGAAGCGTGCGGCGACGGCCTCGCGCAGCTCGCCCCAGCGGGCGAGGTCCTTGCGGGCCGGGGCCTGGTCGCCGAGGCCGAGCAGCTCCACGAAGGTGTCGTAGAACTGCTGCTCCAGGGCGCCGACCGCCATGTACCGGCCGTCGGAGGTCTCGTAGGTCCCGTAGAAGGGGCAGCCGCCGTCGAGCAGGTTGGCCCCGCGCCGGTCCTGCCAGCCGCCCGCCGCCACCATGCCGTGGATCATCGAGGTGAGGTGGGCGGTCCCGTCGACGATGGCCGCGTCGACGACCTGGCCCGCGCCGCCGGGCGTACGGGCGTGCTGGAGCGCGGCGAGGACGCCGATGACGAGGTAGAGCGAGCCGCCCGCGTAGTCGCCGACCAGGTTGGCGGGGACGGCCGGCGGCTCGTCCGGGTTGCCGATCATGCCCAGGGCGCCGGTGACGGCGATGTACGCGATGTCGTGTCCGGCGGTGTGGGCGAGCGGGCCCTCCTGGCCCCAGCCCGTCATCCGGCCGTAGACGAGTTTCGGGTTGCGGGCGTGGCAGTCGGCCGGTCCCACGCCGAGGCGCTCGGCGACCCCGGGGCGGAAGCCCTCGATGAGCACGTCGGCCCGCTCGACGAGGTCCAGGACGCGGGCGGGGCCCTCGGCGGACTTGAGGTCGACCAGGACGGAGCGTTTGTTGCGGTTGGTCAGGTCGTAGACCGGGTTGACCGCGAGCCCGCCGCCGCCCGGCCGGTCCACGCGCACGACGTCCGCGCCCAGGTCGGCCAGGAGCATGGCGGCGAACGGGCCGGGGCCGATGCCCGCCAGTTCGACGACGCGCACTCCGGCGAGCGGGCCGGTACCTGTCACTGCCATCGAGCCCCCAGCATTCGTAGCCGCACGGTGTGACACAACTGATGTAACACCAGCGATGCTAGGAACGCGTTCCACTCAGCACAAGAGCAAGCGCTTAGCCATTTGCCTCGATCCGGGCGTCCAGCTCCTTGACGTGCCGCTTGAGGGCCACGGTGCGGTAGCTCTCCTCCACCCACTCGCACAGGACCTGCGCGGAGGGCCCGCCCTTCTCCCCCAGCGGGACGGAGACCCAGCCGGACCGGCCCAGGCCGTAGCCGCTGGGCTCCGCGCCGGGCGCGGCCATCGCGTGGCCGTGCAGCGCCTCGTCCTTGAGCTTGACGGACAGTCCGGGCGGTTGCGGCCCGTCGGCGTTCCCGAGGAAGACGAAGATCTTCTTGTTCACCTTCACCACGCAGTCCTCGGGACCCCAGGGATACTCCTCCACGGCCTCCGGAAGCCCACGGGCGAACTCCCGCACCGCCTCCCACTTGCGCACCGCAGCCTTCATCGACGCCTCCCACAAAGAGTCGGTCCTCACGCTAACCCCCACCCGCTGATCAAAGTCCTCGCGGCACGGCATGCGGCTATGTACTCTGAGCACGCTTCAAACCTGAGCAAGTTCAAAAACGAAAAATGGGGGGGCCGGTGCGCAATCGCCGACTCGTAATTTCCGCTGCCGTCGTGGCTGCGAGCATGGGTCTCATACCGGGGGCGGCCCAGGCGGATCCGGTGGCGCCGGGCAAGAAGGGCATATCCGCACCCGATGTGGACCTGGACAAGGCCGCGGCGGAGAACTTCAAGACCTTCAAGAGCTCCGCCGAGCGCTCGGTCCGCACGTCCGCGGGCGACAAGGCGACCGCGCAGTCGGCGGTCAACGCGAACCTCGCGGTCGAGCTGGCGGCCTACAACGTGTCCGCCCACTCGCTGGAGCTGGACACCACCATCACCAGCGATCCGAACCGGTACGTCGACGCCGTCATCAACTGGGGCGACGGCACCACCAGCAACGAGACCGCCTACGGCAGCACGACGATGACCACCGCGCACAACTACGCGGAGCTGGGCACCTACACCATCACGGTCACCGCGAAGGACCGCGCCGACGGCACCACCGTCTCCAACTCGGTCGAGATCCTTACCGCGGGCTCGGACTTCACCCCGTACGGCCCCACCCGTCTGCTGGACACCCGCAGCGGCATCGGCGCCGCCAAGGCCAAGATCGCCCCGTACACCACGGCCCGCGTGCAGATCGCCGGCAACGGCTCCATCCCGGCGGGCGTCACGGCCGTGGTCCTCAACCTCACGGTCACCAACACCACCAGCGGCGGCCACGTCACGGCGTTCCCCTCGGGCGCGGAGCGCCCGATCACCTCGAACGTCAACTTCGCCCCCGGCCAGACGGTGCCGAACCTGTCGGTCGTGCCGGTCGGCGCGGACGGCTACGTGGAGCTGTACAACGGCGGCTGGGAGTCGATCGACCTGATCGCCGACGCCACCGGCTACTTCGCCAAGGCCGCCTCCAGCGGCTACACCCCGATCGCCCCGGTCCGCTTCGCCGACACCCGCGACGGCACCGGTACGGCCAGGGGCCAGCTCGCCGGACAGTCGTCGTTCGGCCTCCAGATCGGCGGCAGCCGCGGCGTGCCCTCCGGCATCACCGCCGTGGCGCTCAACGTGACCGTCACCAACCCGCGCGAGGCCGGCCACCTGACCGCCTACCCGAGCGGTCAGGCGGCGCCGAGCGCCTCCAACGTGAACTTCAGCGCCGGGCAGACCATCGCCAACGCGGTGATCGTCCCGGTCG
The DNA here is from genome assembly GCF_052871255.1 of Streptomyces sp. LARHCF249. NCBI lineage: Bacteria > Bacillati > Actinomycetota > Actinomycetes > Kitasatosporales > Streptomycetaceae > Streptomyces > Streptomyces sp. LARHCF249. Next base: position 419,820 of record NZ_JBIXJQ010000005.1, on the reverse strand, counting down.
GCGCCGACGGCAAGATCAACGTGCGAAACGGCGCCTGGGCCGGGACCGACGTCATCGTCGACGTCGTCGGCTACTACAGCCAGGCGAGCGAGAGCGCGTACCTGCGCCTCAAGCCGACCCGTGTGTTCGACACCCGCGACCCCAACGACCCCATCCAGAACACACCCGTGTGGGCCTACGACTTCATCCCGATCGACTTCGCCTCCAAGGCCCCCAACCGCACCGGCTACGTGCTGAACACCACCGCGACCAACACGGCCGCACCCGGGTTCGTCGCGGTCGCACCGGATCCGAACTACCGCTGGCAGTACGACAACGGCTCGTGGACCTGGCCTCCCGCGCCCAGCTCGTCCACCCTCAACTTCACCCCGGGCAAGACCGTCCCGAACCTGGTGCAGGCGAGCACGGGCTACACGGGCATCATCGACTTCTTCAACCAGTCGGACGAGGACATCGACATGGTCGTCGACATGTTCGGCTACTACGACAAGGACTGATCCACCGGCAGCCGGCGGATCCAGCGCCCCGGGAAGGCCTCCAGGCCGTCCCCGGGGCGCTGCCCGTTCCGCCCGCACGCTAGCCTCGCCCCGACACCAGCTGGGAGGAGCCGTCATGAACGCACAGGTTCGGCAGGACCATCCGCAGGAGCGGGCCCACGACGTCGTGCTCTTCGGCGCCACCGGGTTCGTGGGCGCGCTGACCGCCGAATACCTCGCGGCGCACGCGCCCGCCGGCTGCCGCTGGGCCCTCGCCGGCCGGGACCTCGCCAAGCTGGAACGGCTGCGCGAGCGGCTGGCCGCCATCGACCCGGCCTGCGCCGGGCTGCCGCTGCTGCGGGCGGACGCCTCGGACGCCGGGTCGGTGCGCGAGCTGGCCGCGTCCACCCGGGTGCTGGCCACCACCGTGGGCCCGTACGTCTGGTACGGCGCGGAGCTGGTCGCCGCCTGCGCCGAGGCGGGCACGGACTACGTGGACCTCACCGGGGAGCCGGAGTTCGTGGACCGGATGTACGTCGAGCACGACGCGCGGGCCCGGGAGACCGGGGCGCGGATCGTGCACGCCTGCGGCTTCGACTCGATCCCGGCCGACCTCGGGGCGTACTTCACGGTGGGGCAGCTGCCCGAGGGGGTGCCGCTGCGGGTCGACGGGTTCATGCGGTCCAACGCCCTGTTCTCCGGCGGCACCCTGGCCTCGGCGCTGACCGCGCTGGGCCGCGGCCCGCAGACCCTGGCCGCCGCCCGGGAGCGGCGGCTGCACGAACCCCGGCTGCTGGGGCGCCGGGCGCGCGGGCCGGTGGGTTCGCCGCGGTTCAGCCGGGAGACGGGCGCCTGGGCGCTGCCGCTGCCCACGCTGGACCCGCGGATCGTGGCCCGGTCGGCGGCCGCGCTGGAGCGGTACGGCCCCGACTTCCGCTACCGGCACTACGCCTCGGTCAAGCACCTGCCGGTCGCGGTGGGCGGTGCGGCGGCGGTGGGCGCCACGGCGGCCCTGGCCCAGGTCCCGGCGGCCCGGCGGTGGCTGATGAACCGCTGGGAGCCGGGCCGCGGACCGGACGCCGAGCGGCGGGCGCGCAGCTGGTTCAGCGTGCGGTTCGTGGGCGAGGGCGGCGGCCGGCGCGTGCTCACCGAGGTGTCGGGCGGCGACCCGGGGTACGGGGAGACGGCGAAGATGCTGGCGCAGTCCGCGCTCTGCCTGGCCTACGACGCCCTGCCGCAGGCCGCCGGACAGCTGACGACGGCCGTGGCGATGGGCGACGCGCTGATCGCCCGCCTCCAGAAGGCCGGTATCACCTTCCGGGTGGCGGACGCCCGCTGAAGGGGGGTCAGCCCGATCCCGCGGCCTCGCGCAGGGCGCGGCGGCACAGGGAGTCGGCGTGCCGGGTGGTCTCCGGGATCCGGAACCGGGGGCTGAGGGCGAGGACGTGGGCGCAGGCGTTGTCCAGCGACACGCGGTGCCCGACGGAGACGAACACCGGCTTGATCCCGTCCTGGGTGCGCAGCGCCCGGCCGACCTCCGCCCCGTCGGCGGCGACCAGCGGGGCGAAGTCGCCGCGCCGGGCGCCCGGTTCCCCGTACGTGAAGGTGAACGGGTTCTTCGCGACCCCGACGGCCGGGAGCCCGGTGACCACGCCGAGGTGGCAGGCGAGGCCGAAGCCGCGGGGGTGGGCGAGCCCGTAGCCGTCGCAGACGACGAGGCCGGGCGCGGCGGTCAGCGAGTCGAGGGCGGCCAGTACGGTCGGCAGCTCGCGGAAGGCGAGCAGCCCGGGCACGTAGGGGAAGCTGACCTGCCCGACGGCGGTGGCCTCCTCGACCACCTCGAGGGTGGCGGCGTCGAGCACCACGGCCGCGGCCGCGACCAGGTCGCGCGCGTCGTCGTAGGCGACGTCCACTCCGGCGACCAGCCCCCGGCCGGGCGGCGGGCCGGGCTCGGTGAGCACGACCTGGTGGCGTAGTTCGTCCTGTATCGCCCGGGCCTCGGCCTCGTCGGCGGGGGTCTTCGTACTCGTCATGATGGAGCGAGAGTAGCCTGGCGATCATGTTCGTCATGGAGCTCACCTACACCGCGCCCGTCGAAGCCGTCGAAGACCACATGGACGCCCACATCGCGTGGCTGGACGGCTACTACGCCGCCGGGGTCTTCCTCGCGTCGGGACGCAAGGTCCCGCGCGACGGGGGCGTGATCCTGGCCGGCGGGGTGTCCCGCACCGAGATCGAGAAGATCGCGGCCGAGGACCCCTTCACGGTGGCGGGCGTCTGCGCCTACCGCATCACGGAGTTCATCGCCACGAAGACCTCGGCCGACCTCGCGACGGTCCGCGAGAACCCGGCGGCGTAGGGATGGCCGGCCCGCACCCGCGCACCGCCGTTCCCGCCGACGTACCCGAGCTGATCCGGCTGCGCGCCGTCGCCCTCGCCTCGCTGGGCATGGACCCGGGCCCGCCGGACGCGGCCTGGCGGACGACCGCGTACGACTGGTTCACCGAGCGGGTCGGCGACCTGCCCGGCATGCGCTGCCTGGTCGTCGGCGGCGCACCCGGGGAACCGCTGCTGGCCACCGGCATGGCCTGGATCACCCACCACCTGCCCGGTCCGCAGTCGCCGGACGGCCGGCGGGGCTACCTCGACGGCATCGTGACCGACGAGGCGGCCCGCGGCAGGGGCCACGGCCGCCGGATCGTCGACGGACTGGTGGGCTGGCTGGAGGGGCTCGGCATCGGCTACGTCCAGCTGCACGCGAGCGCGGACGGCGAACCGGTGTACCGGGCGGCGGGCTTCGTCCCCGGCCGCTACCCGGGCATGGACCGGATCACCCCGATCCCCTGATCAGCCGCGTTCCAGGCGGGCCACCCGGCCCTTCTCCCCGGAGGCCCAGCAGCCCGTGTCCGGGGCGCAGTCGACCGTGTCGAAGGAGCCGGCGTCCAGCGGCTGCCAGGTGCGGCCGCCGTCCCGCGTCAGGTCCGTGCCCGTCGGCCCCACCGCCAGCGCCGTGCCGCGGCTGTACGGGTACCAGGCCGCGCCGGACCGGTAGGCCGGCGGCGGGGCTGCCGCCTGGCGCCAGCTGCGCCCGCCGTCGGTGGAGACGGCCGCCGCCTGCGGGGAGGCCTGCCCGGTGCGGTAGTCGCCGCCGACCGCGAGGCCCCTCGTACGGTCGCGGAAGGCCAGGGCGAAGACGCCCCGCGCCGGGTCGCCCGCCGGGACGGTGGATTCGGCGGCCCGCCAGGTCAGCCCGCGGTCCGCGGAGTGCAGCACCCGCGCGGCCGGTCCGCCGCCCGTGGCCAGCCAGACATCGCGCGGGCCGGCGCTGACCAGGCACTGGCCGCTCGCCGCGAAGCCCGCCTCGCCGGGCAGCGCCGGCGGCATCCCGGTGTCGGGCAGCACCCGCCAGCTCCGCCCGCCGTCGTCCGTGGACAGGATGCGGAACCTGCCGTCCACCGGGTCGCTCATCGCCAGCCCGTGCCGGGAGTCGAAGAAGGTGAGGCAGTCGTAGAAGGCGCGCGGGTCGGGGTTGCGGAAGGTCTCGGTCCAGGTCGCGCCGCCGTCCTCGGTGCGCAGGACGCGGGAGGCCTCGCCCTCGCCGATCGACAGGGCCACCGCGCGCCGCGCGTCGAAGGCCTCGACATCGCGCAGTTCCAGGCCCTCCGCGACGGCGCCCGGCGGCGAGACGTCCTGCCAGCTGCGGCCGCCGTCCACCGTGCGCAGGACGGTCCCCTTGGAACCGGCGACCCAGGCCGTGGTCCGGCTGACCGCCGCCAGCCCGCGGAAGCGGACCTGCTTGCCGGTGTCCTTCAGCGCCCAGCCCGCGCCGCGCAGTTCCGCCGGCTCTCCGGCCGCGGACGCGTGGGCTGGTGCGGCCAGTAAGCCCACCGCCAAAGCCGCCGCGCACATGCCAACTCCCAGAAGTCTCATGGCGCCGGAAGCTAACGCACGCCCGATCCCCCGTCCAGGGTGCGTCGCCCGCAGCGCTCCGGCGCTGCCCGTCGGGGCTCCGGTACCGGCTCGCCGGCGGCCCAGCGCAGGAGCCGGACCGGTCCGGCCCCCGCAGTACGCGATCCGGCCGCACGGCTGGTGCCGCGTGGTGAACTGAGCGTGACGACCGCGGACGGGACGGTCCGCAGGGAGGCCCGGGCCGTGCTTTGCGCCTGTGGAGTGAGCGGTAACCAGCCCTTCTGCGGCCCCTCCGGAGCATGCGGCCCCGACTGATCGTCCTGCCGCCGCACCCGCCCGACGGTCACTCTGTGCGATCACACAGACAGGTTCCGGCCAATCGGTGACACAGCTCACGTCAGCTCCCATGCACGGATTTGCCGATTCCGGCGTCTATCGGGTTGCCGGGTTCCACCCCACAGCCCGGCAGCAGATCCGCCGCAAGGGAGTGAGCCGTGATCACTGTCATCGAGCAGGCCGTACAGGCCCGTCTGGTCGCCACCGCGCCGAAGGTCGAGACCGTTCCCGTCACCCTCTGCTACGACCGCGCGGATCCGTTCGCCGTGCGCATGGCCTTCCCCGCCCCGGCCACGCTGGAGGGGATCGAGGTCTCCTGGACCTTCTCGCGCGAGTTGCTGGAGTCCGGGCTGGACCGCCCGTCCGGCTGCGGCGACGTGCGCGTGCGCCCGTACGACGGCGACCGCACCACCATCGAGTTCCACGCGCCCGAGGGCGTGGCGATCGTCCTGATGCTCACCGCCGAGCTGCACCGGTTCCTGGAGCGGGCCTCGACGGTGGTCCCGCCCGGCCTGGAGCACCTGTACCTCGACATGGACCACAGCCTGGCCGAGCTGATGCGCGACACCTGCTGAGGCACCGAGCCCCTAATTCGTTTGCGGGCGGCCTCGGCCGCCCGTAGCTTCGTGATCGACCCATTGCCGTCGAAACGGAGCAGGACATTGCTCGTCTGAGGTTCGAGACACCGGCCACCACCGTCTGACAGCCGGCCGTCTCCCCGCGTTGCACGCACCATTCACGCAACCTGGAGGCCTCCATGAGCCACGCCCCTGCCTATCTCACCTGCTCCGCACTCTCCTTCGACTGGCCCGACGGCACCCCCGTGTTCGAGGGGTTCCAGCTCGTCGTCGGCCCCGGCCGGACCGGCCTGATCGGGCTCAACGGCTGCGGGAAGTCCACTCTCCTGAAGCTCATCGCAGGTGAACTGACGCCCACCGACGGCCAGTTGTCGGTCGCCGGCAGCGTCGGGTACCTCCCGCAGAACATCACCCTCGACACCGCCCTGCGCGTGGACGAGGCGCTCGGCATCCGGACCGCCCGGACCGCCCTGCACGCCATCGAGGCGGGCGAGGCCACCGAGGCGAACTTCACGGCCGTGGGCGACGACTGGGACGTGGAGGAGCGGGCCCTGGCCACGCTCGACCAGCTCGGGCTCGCCCGGATCGGCCTGGACCGGACCGTCGGCGAACTCTCCGGCGGCGAGTGCGTCCTGCTGCGGCTGGCCGCCCTGCTGCTGGCGCGCCCCGACGTCCTGCTGCTGGACGAGCCCACCAACAACCTGGACCTGCGGGCCCGCGGCCGGCTGTACGCGGCGGTGGAGTCCTGGACCGGAGTGATGGTCCTGGTCAGCCACGACCGGGAGCTGCTGGAGCGGGTCGACCAGATCGCCGATCTGCGCGACGGCGAAGTCCGCTGGTACGGCGGGAACTTCACGGACTACGAGGAGATGCTCGCCGCCGAGCAGGAGGCGGCCGGGCGGATGGTCCGCGTGGCGGAGGCCGACGTGCAGCGGCAGAAGCGCGAACTGGCCGATGCCCAGGTCAAACTGGCCCGGCGCAAGCGGTACGGACAGAAGATGTACGACACCAAGCGCGAGCCGAAGATCGTCATGGGCGCCCGCAAGCGGGCCGCGCAGGAGTCGGCCGGCAAGCACCGCATCATGCACACCGAGAAGCTGGCCCAGGCGAAGGAACGGCTGGACCAGGCGGTGGAGGCGGTCCGCGACGACGATGCGATCCGGATCGAACTGCCCGCCACCCAGGTCCCGCCGGGCCGGCGCGTCCTGACCCTGAGCGATCTGCGGCTGGCCCACGGGGCATCCGTACCGGGCGAGTGGGAGATCCGCGGTCCCGAACGGATCGCCCTGGTGGGCCGCAACGGCTCGGGCAAGACCACCCTGCTGCGCACGGTCGCGGGGCTGCTCGCGCCGGAGTCCGGGGCGGCGGTGACCCATGTGGCCGCGCGGTTCCTGCCCCAGCGGCTGGACGTGCTCGACGAGACCCGGTCGGTGGTGGAGAACGTGGCGCGGTTCGCCCCGCAGGCCACGAACAACCTGATCCGGGCGCGGCTGGCGCACTTCCTGTTCCGGGGCACCCGGGCGGACCGGCCAGCGGGGACCCTGTCCGGCGGCGAGCGCTTCCGCGCGGCGCTGGCGGCGCTGCTGCTGGCCGAGCCGGCTCCGCAGCTGCTGATGCTGGACGAGCCGACGAACAGTCTGGATCTGGCCAGCGTGCGGCAGTTGACGGACGCGCTGGACTCGTACGAGGGGGCGCTCGTGGTGGCCAGCCACGACGTGCCGTTCCTGGAGTCGATCGGCATCACCCGGTGGCTGCTGCTGGACGGCGAGCTGCGGGCGGCCTCGGCCGAGGAGGTGCGGGAGACGCTGTGGCACGACTGATCCGGCGGCGGACCCGTGGTCGGCGGCGCGTTCGTCGCGGTGGGCGCTAACAGGGCAGTAGCACCCAGGACTTGGTTCCTCCCATGGAGGTGAGGACGGGGGTCAGCCCCCAGTCCCCCGCCGCATGCCTCGACGGCTGCGGCGAGCAGCCACATCCCGCGGCTGCGGCTGCGCCGGCACTCCTCGCTCGTCTCGGGCGAGGAGTGCGCGGGGTGCTGGTCGTGGACGGCGATCCGCAGCGCGTCGAACTGCCAGCGCAGCTTGAGCAGCAGCTGTTTGTCGGGCGTGAAGCGGTGTGCGCACGCGACGAGTTCGGAGGCGGCGAGCGCCGCGGTGTCGCACAGGTCGGCCAGGCCGTGCCGGGTGAGCAGGGAGCGGACGACGGAGCGGGCAGTTCCCGCGCAGTAGGCGCCGCCCGGCAGTCCTATCGAGTAGTTCAGCCTCTGCGCCTCGGGGGGTATCCGCCCGGGTTCGCGGACCGACCGCAGGCCGGGTAGGTGCACCGTCATCCCCGACTCCTCGCGGAGTTTGCGCAGCTCGGCGCCGAGCCGCTGCTGCCGCGCGGTCGGCGTGCTCCTGGGTGGGCCGCGGCCCTCCTGGGGGTGGACCGCACCCGCATCCCGAACATCGAATCCGGTCGGATCGGCATCAGCGCCGAGCGCGTCCGCACCCTCGCCTTCAACTACGACTGCCCCGACACCGGCCTGGTGGACCTGCTCGCGGCGATGGCGCAGGAGCGGGACAAGGGCTGGTGGGAGCAGCACCGCGGGATGCTGCCGCCGGCCCTGCTCGACATCTGCGAACTGGAGCACCACTCCGCCGAGTTGCACACCGCCGTCACCACGCACATACCCGGTCTGCTGCAGACCGAGGCTCACGCGCAGGCGGTCTTCGACACCGCCGACCCGCCGCTGCCGCAGCCGGACCTGCAGGCGCGGCTGGCCCTGCGGATGAGCCGCCAGCAGGTGTTCGCCCGGGAGCGGCCGCCGCTGTACGAGGCGGTGGTGCACGAGGCCGCGCTGCGGATGCAGTTCGGCGGGCCCAAGGTGGCCCGGGCGCAGCTCGAGCACGTCCTGGCCCAGTCGGAGCGGGCGCGTACCACGGTGCTGGTCATTCCCTTCGCGGCCGGCGGCTTCCCGGGCGCGGGGCAGTCCTTCACGTACGCCGTGGCCGCGACGCGCCGGCTGGACACCGTGCAGCTGGACAGCTCGCACGGTTCGATGCTCCTGGACTCGCACATGAAGCTGCTGCGGTACCGCGGGCTGCTGGAGCGGCTGCGCTCGCTGGCGCTGCCGGCCGGCGCCTCCCGCGATTTCATCCACGCGATCGCACAGGACCTCTGACCGGATCCCACGACATGATCACCGAAACGACCCCCGCCCCCACCGCCGCGGCCTCCCCCTCCGCCGCCGAGATCTCCTGGGACGGGGCCTTCTGCAGCGAGGGGGCGAACTGTTTCCGGTTCGGTCTCGACACCGAGGGAAGGCCTACATCGGAACGACGGAGTCCGCCGCGTACGTCACCGACTCGGTCGACACCCTCCGGGCCCTGATCTCGGCCGTCAAGGCGGGAGCGGCGGACCACCTGGTGGCGTGACTTTGGCCCTGAGATTCCCCCCTCAAGGCTCCTTCAAACTGCACAGATAACTGGATGTAACCGGTCATACCCCTGCCTGGGGCTTGGCTGGTCCTGATGTCGCGCTTAACCTACGACTCCGTAGGCTACGGAACCGTAGGTAATTCGCTTTGCACCCAGGAGTACCCGTGACGATCACCTCTCCCCACCTCGGCAGCTCTGAGGCGTGGACCGACGCCAAGCTGCTGTTCGCGCTGGAAGAGGTGGTCGAGAAGGAGCTCAACCGCCATCTGAAGGTCACCAAGGACTGGATGCCCCACGAGTACGTCCCGTGGAGCGACGGCCGGAACTTCCCGGGCTTCTTCGAGGACGGCGAGGCCTGGGACCCCCAGCAGTCCAAGGTCACCGAGATCGGCAAGATCGCGCTGGTCGTGAACCTGCTGACCGAGGACAACCTGCCCAGCTACCACCACGAGATCGCCTCGCTCTTCGGCCGCAACGGCGCCTGGGGCACGTGGGTGCACCGCTGGACGGCCGAGGAGGGCCGCCACGGCATCGTGATGCGCGACTACCTGCTCGCCTCGCGCGCCGTGGACCCGGACAAGCTGGAAGCGTTCCGGATGCAGCACATGTCGGAGGGCTTCGAGTCCGACAACCGCCACTCCATGCTGCACTCGGTGGCGTACGTCGCCTTCCAGGAGCTCGCCACCCGCATCTCGCACCGCAACACCGGCCACCAGTCCGGTGACCCCGTGTGCGACCGGATGCTGGCGCGCATCGCGCAGGACGAGAACCTGCACATGGTCTTCTACCGCAACCTGCTGGGCGCGGCCTTCGAGCTCGCCCCGGACCTGACGATGCAGGCCGTACGGGACGTCGTGGTCAACTTCCGGATGCCCGGACACGGCATGCCCGGCTTCGAGCGGATGGCCGCGCAGATGGCGATCGGCGAGGTCTACAACCTGCGGATCCACCACGACGACGTGCTGAGCCCCGTGATCCGCTTCCTGAAGATCATGGACATCGACGGCCTCGGGCCGGACGGCCAGAAGGCCCAGGAAGAGCTCGGCCTGTTCATGAACGGCCTGGACTCCGAGGCCCGCAAGTTCGACGAGCGCCTGGCCGCCCGCGCGGCCCGCCTCGCGGCCCGCAAGGGCTGACGGTCCTACGTCGTTCCGCCCCGGCAGAGCAGCGCTCTGCCGGGGCGGCTTCGCGTCATGGCCCCTCGGTGCCGGCGGACGCGGTCAGCTGGGGCGGGGCCGCAGGGCCAGGCGCTCGGACTCCGAGAGGCCGCCCCAGACGCCGAAGCGCTCGTCATTGGCCAGGGCGTACTCCAGGCACGCCGCACGCCCCTCGCACGCCCCGCACAGCCGCTTCGCGTCGCGCAGCGACGAGCCGGGCTCCGGGAAGAAGAAGCCCGGGCCGGTCTGGGCGCACAGGGCGAGGTCGTACCAGGCGGTGGGGGTGGCGGCAGTGGTGTTCATCGACATGCCGGTGATCCTGTCCGCCCTCGATGGACGTCCGATCAACGCTCGATCAACACCAGGTCACGCGGCTCCCCCCGGCGGTGGCGCCGGCACGCTGGCGATGACCGCGAACCGCGCCCCGGAGGGGTCCGCCAGCTTGGCCATGCGGCCGACTCCTTCCAGGGAGACCGGCGTCATCCGGACCTTGCCCCCCGTCTCCTCCGCCTTCGCGGCGGTCGCGTCGCAGTCCGCCACCTCGAAGTACGGGGTCCAGTACGGCCTTCCGGCGTCCTCCACGGGATCCGTGGCGAGGGGGACCAGGCCGCCGACGGCCGCCTCCTCCGTCGTGCCGGCCGGTCTGACCGTCGTGTACGTACCGCCGTCGAACGGCACGCCGCCGATCTGCCAGCCGAGGACCGCGTGGTAGAACTCGGCCGCCGCGTCGATGTCGCCCGTGTACAGCTCCGTCCAGCACAGGGAGCCGACCTCCGTCACCGCTCCCAGGCCCGTGTTGCTCCCCGGCTGCCACACCCCGAAGCCCACACCCTCCGGATCTGCGAAGACCGCCATCCGGCCGGAGTCCATGACGTCCGCCGGCTGGAACCTCACCGTGCCGCCCGCGTGGGTCACGGCGGCCGCCGTCGCGTCCGCGTCGGCGGTCTGGAAGTACACCTGCCAGGCGGCCGGCCCCTGGTCCGCGGGCACGGCCATGCCGCCCGCGACCGTCTTGTCGCCGAGGCGGAACATGCCGTATCCACCGGCCTCCTCGCCGCCCGCCCGGAAGTCCCAGCCGAACAATCCCCTGTAGAAGGCGGCGGCCGCGCCGATGTCCGGTGTACCGAGGTCCACCCAGTTCGGGGAGCCGTTCTCGTAGTCGGTGGTGAGCATGGTCAGTCCTCGTGCTTCTTCGCGCGGCTCGGCTGGACGCGCTTCGGTTCGCCCGGCATCTTCGGGTAGTCCGGGGGGTAGGGCATGTCGCCCAGGCCGTGTTCGTGTTCGTCGCGGGCCGCGAGTTCGAGTACGGCCTCGAGGGTGAAGGCGTGGTCGTCCATGTCCGCGTGCAGGTCGCCCAGTTCGGCGAAGCGGGCCGGCATCGTCACGATGTCGAAGTCGCGCGGCTCCGCGTCGTCCACCTCGTCCCAGCGCAGGGGTGCCGACACCGGGGCGTGCGGGCGGGGGCGCACGGAGTAGGCGGAGGCGATCGTGCGGTCGCGTGCCGTCTGGTTGTAGTCGACGAAGATCCGCTCGCCGCGCTCCTCCTTCCACCAGGCCGTCGTTACCTTGCCCGGCATGCGGCGTTCCAATTCGCGGCCGAGGGCGATGGCGCACCTGCGGACCTCGGTGAAGGTCCAGCGCGGCTCGATCGGAACGAAGACGTGCAGACCGCGGCCGCCCGAGGTCTTGGGCCAGCCGCGCAGCCCCAACTCATCGAGCAAGGCGCGCAGTTCGTGCGCGGCTGCCACCGCGTGGTGGTAGTCGGTGCCCGGCTGGGGGTCGAGGTCGATCCGCAGCTCGTCGGGCCGGTCGGTGTCCTCTCGCCGCACCGGCCACGGGTGGAAGGTGAGGCAGCCCAGGTTGGCGGCCCACAGGACGGCGGCCGGCTCGGTCGGGCAGATCTCGTCGGCGCTGCGGCCGCTCGGGAAGGCGATGTGGGCGGTAGGGATCCAGTCGGGAAGGTTCTTCGGCGCCCGCTTCTGGAAGAAGGATTCCCCTTCCACCCCGTCCGGGTAGCGTTCCAGGGTCGTCGGCCGGTTGCGCAGGGCGCGGGTGATGCCGCCCGCGACGGCCAGGTAGTACTCGGCCACGTCCCGCTTGGTGAGGCCGCGCTCGGGGAAGTACACCTTGTCCGGGCTGGACAGCCGTACCGTCCGCCCGCCCGCGTCCAGCTCGATGGCATTGCCGGCAGCACCCATGTGCGCCACGGTAGGCGGGTCCGGCCGGGTGCGCACACCGGGCGGCCCGGGACGTACCGCCGCAGAATCGGAGGCATGGACCTGCCGGTGATGCCGCCCGTGAAACCGATGCTCGCCAAGTCCGTGACGAAGATCCCGCCCGGGATGCAGTACGAGGCCAAGTGGGACGGCTTCCGGGCCGTCGTGCACCGCGACGGTGAGGAGATCGAGATCGGCAGCCGGACCGGCAAGAGCCTGAACCGGTACTTTCCCGAGCTGATGGCGGCCCTCAAGGAGAACCTGCCCGACCGCTGCGTCGTCGACGGCGAGGTCGTGATCGTCAACGGCGCGCGTCTCGACTTCGACCAACTGACCGAGCGCATCCACCCCGCCGCCTCGCGCGTGAAAATGCTCGCCGAGAGAACCCCCGCCAGCTTCGTCGCCTTCGACCTGCTCGCGCTCGGCGACGAGGCGCTCCTCGACGCCCCGCTCACCGAGCGCCGCAGCGCCCTCGCCCGGTCCCTCTCCACCGCTCGGCCCCCCGTCCACCTCGCGCCCGCGACCACCGACCCCGCGCTCGCGCAGGAGTGGTTCGAGCGGTTCGAGGGCGCCGGACTCGACGGGGTGATCGCCAAACCCCTCGATCTCCCCTACCGGCCCGATGCCCGCCTCATGTTCAAGATCAAGCACGAGCGTACGGCGGACGTCGTCCTCGCGGGTTTCCGTTTCCACAAGAGCGGTCCGATTGTCGGATCGCTGCTGCTCGGGCTGTACGACGGCCACGGCGCGCTCCAGCACGTCGGCGTGTGCGCCGCGTTCTCCATGAAGCGCCGCGCCGAGCTGGTCGAGGAGCTCGGACCCCTGCGCATGCCGGACGCCGAGGGCCATCCGTGGGCCGCCTGGGCCGAGGAGGCCGCCCACGAGAGCGCCCGGCTGCCCGGCGCGCAGAGCCGCTGGACCGGGAAGAAGGACCTGTCCTGGGTGCCGCTGCGCCCCGAGCGGGTCCTCGAGGTGTCGTACGACCACATGGAGGGCGACCGCTTCCGGCACACGGCCCAGTTCCGCCGCTGGCGGCCCGACCGTGCGCCGGAGAGCTGCACCTACGCCCAGCTGGAGGAGGTCGTCGGCTACGACCTCGCCGAGGTGCTCGGCGCTCCCCCGGCCGGCTGATCAGCGCCCAGAGGACGGCAACCGGCGACCGGCGACCGGCGAAGTCATCCCGCCGTGAGCTTCTCCCACTCCGCGCGGTCCGGTCCCGCCGCGTTCGGCTCGTAGTCCGGCCGCGCGGCCAGCCAGCGCGCCACCCTGGCGCGGATCTCCGGATCCGCGTACGCCCGCTCCGGCATGTCGGCCAGGTGCCGGACCCTGGCCCGGGCCCGCATCACCTCCGGATCCTCCAGCGCGCAGTCGAACAGCGCCGCCACCTCGCGCGCCGTCCCCGTACGCCCGACCCGGGTCGCGAACCGCTCCCCGATGGCCGCGTCGGCGACGGCCTGGAAGTCGAACCACGGCTTCAGGGTGCGCACCGCCCAGGCGTGGTGGTCGGCGGCGAACCCCTCCGATCCCGGGTCCCGGTGCGCCGTACGGGCCACCCTGCGGGCAGCCCACAGGGCGAGCGAGGTGCCCTGCCCGAGGGTCGGGTTGGTGTGCGTGATCGCGTCCCCGACCGGGACCAGCCCGGTCGCCACCGGCCCCCGCTCGTCGACCAGCGCGCTCCACCGGTTGTCGAGGCTCGCCGTGGCCAGCACCTCCGACAGCGGTGCGCCGCCGAGTGCGAGCCAGGCCGCGCCGGGCGGGAAGGAACGGGCCGCGGCCTCGAACACGGCGGGGTCGCGCAGCGCCGAGCGCGTGGTGTCCGTGGTGTGCACGAACAGCGTCACGGCGAAGACCCGGTTGTCGGCGGGGAAGACCGCGCACCCGGCGAAGGCGCCGCCCGTCACCGCCCAGGGGCGGCGCGGACCCTCGTCCATGCCGTCGGGCAGCCGGTACCAGCGGCAGAAGTACGCGAGCCCCGTGCGGTGCCGTTCCACGACCGGCGGGCGGCAGCCCGCCGCGGTGAGCCAGCGCTCGACCCCGCCGCGGCGCCCGCCCGCGTCCACCACGAGGTCCCCCTCGTAGCGCCCGGCATCCGTGGTCACTCCTGTCACCCGGACCCCGGCCCCGGCCCCGGCCCCGGCGCCATCCGCCGTGAGCAGCCCGGTGACCGGTTCCCCGTACCGCGAGACGACCCCCTGTTCGCCGCGCAGGGCGGTGGCCAGCGCGCTCTCCAGGAGGATCCGCCGCGCCTGGAGCATGACGAGGTCCTCGTCGCCGGAGCGCGCGGGCGGCCGTTCGTCGAACCAGTCCAGCTCGTGCCGCTCGCGCGCCCCCAGCCTCAGCATCTCCGCGTGGACATCGGGCAGTTCCTCGCGCAGGACGGTGCGCGCGGCCCCCAGCAGCGCGTGCGGCTGGCTCGCCTGCGGCACGGTCGGGCGCCGCCAGCCGAAGAAGTCGCGGTCGAGCGCCGTCCCCGGGGCGCGCGTGTCGCGCTCGAACAGTTCCGCCGTGTGACCCTGCCGTGCCGCGAGCAGGGCGGTGGCCAGCCCTCCGACACCTCCGCCGATGACCAGTACATGTGCCATTGGGCCCCCCTGAGCCGATGAACCGTACGACGATCACATCGCCCAGAGCCTGCACGATCGAAGGCCGTCCGAAACCCGCACAATTGTCCGAGGGGCGGGCATGGGCAGGCCCCGCAGGGCCTGCTCAGACCTGGGGGGCCGACGTATCCCCGCCCGCCGCGCGGTACGCCTCCACCGCGCGCCGGGTCTCCTCCTCGATCAGGTCCGTGTTGATCGCGACGGCCGCCCGCACCCCCTGGGCGGCCGCGCCGGCGACCTGCTCCATCGGGGAGGTCACATTGCCCGCCGCCCAGACACCCGGGTGCGCGGTGGCCCCGGTCGCCGGGTCGGACTCGACGCAGGTCCCGATGACGTGGCCGTCCCGCTCCAGAGCGGCCGTCGGCAGGCCCAGACCGCTCAGGACTCCGGAACGGGCGGTGAACCGGGGCGCCACCACGAGCGCCCCGCACCGGGCCGCTCCCCCGCCGGCCAGGGTCACCCCGGTCAGCCGGTCGTCCTCGACGAGGAGCCCGGTCACCTCGCCCTCGACGACCTCGACACCCCGGGCGGCCAGCAGCTCCCGGTCCCCGCCGGTGAGGCGCCAGGTGTGCGAGAGCAGGGTCGTCCGCGCGCTCCACTGCCGCCACATGCCGGCCTGGAACACGGCGAGGGGGCCGTCGGCCAGTACCGCGACCGGCTCGTCCCGCACCTCCCAGCCGTGGCAGTACGGGCAGTGCAGCACGTCCCGGCCCCAGCGCGCCCGCAGTCCGGGCACGGCGGGCAGCTCGTCCACCAGGCCGGTGGCGACCAGCAGCCGCCCCGCCCGGACGGTCGAGCCGTCCCCGCAGCGGACCAGGAAGCCCCCGTCGGGCAGCCGGTCCGCGGCGACGACCGTGCCCGGCCGGATCCGCCCGCCGTAGCCGGTGACCTCCGCCCGTCCCCGGGCCAGCAGGTCGGCCGGGCTCTGCCCGTCGTGGCCGAGGTACGCGTGCAGGTGCGCGGCGGGTGCGTTGCGCGGGCTGCCCGAGTCGACCACCAGCACCGAGCGGCGGGCGCGGACCAGGGTCAGCGCCCCGGCGAGCCCGGCGGCTCCGCCGCCGACGACCACCACGTCGAACCGTTCCGTCATCGCGTCTTCATCCTTCTCGCTGTCCACGTCCATACCGGTGAGGATCTTCCCGGCGAACCGCACTTGACAAATGTTGTTGCCGGAGCGGCAAATGGGAGCATGGCCACCGAGAAGCAGGACGAGGAACTCGCCGGCGTGCTGACCGCCGTGGGCCCCCGGCTGCGCGCCCTGCGACAGGAGCGCGGCACCACCCTGGCCCAGCTCAGCGAGGCCACCGGAATCTCCCTCTCCACCCTGTCCCGGCTCGAATCCGGACAGCGCAGGCCGACGCTGGAGCTGCTGCTCCCGCTGGCCAAGGCGCACCGGGTGGCGCTCGACGAGCTGGTCGGCGCGCCCGAGACGGGGGATCCGCGGATCCGCCCGCGCCCCCTCGTCCGCCACGGCACCACCATCGTGCCGCTGACCCGCCACTTCGGCGGGGTGCACGCCTTCAAACAGGTCTACCCGGCCGTCGAAGGCACTCCCCCCGTGCCGGAACTGCGCGTCCACGAGGGCTACGAGTGGCTGTACGTGCTCTCCGGGCGCATCCGGCTGCTGCTGGGCGAGCACGACCTCGTCCTCGGCCCCGGGGAGGTCGCCGAGTTCGACACGCGCACCCCGCACGCCTTCTTCAACGCGGGCCCGCACGGGGCGGAGTGCCTGAGCCTCTTCGGGCCTCAGGGCGAGCGGATCCACGTCCGCGCAAGGCCCACCACCTCACCGGAAGGACGTAGATGAGCACCACCGACGAGCGCCCCGAACGCCCCGAGCGGGCCGCCCCGCAGCCCAACGCCGTCGTCGGAGTCGGCCTGGTCGTGGTCGGCCCGGACGGCCGGATCCTGCTCGGCCAGGCGCACGACGGCCGCTGGGAGCTGCCCGGTGGCAAGGTCGACCCCGGGGAGGGCTTCGAGCAGGCCGCCGCCAGGGAACTGGCCGAGGAAACGGCTCTGCAGGCGGACCCCGAGGGGATCCGGATCCTCTCCGTGCGGATCGACTCGACGTCGGGCCCGACCCGCCTGACGGCGGCCGCCGTGACCACGACGGCCCGCGGCGTCCCCGCCGTCACCGAGCCGCACAAGATCGCCCGCTGGCAGTGGTTCGCCCCGGCCGACATCCCCGCGGCCCTCTACGCGCCGTCCGCGGGGGTGCTGCACACCTGGCGCCCGGACCTCACGACGCTGCCGCAGGAGCCCTCGTACGACTACCCGACCGCGACCGCGACCGGGACGACGCCCCCGGCTCCGCCCACCACCACGCCGTAGGCCCGGACGACGACCGCCTCAGCTCACCGCGATGACCGTCACCACCGTGACCGCCGCCATCGCCGCCTGCATGTCGCGGATGGCGGCGCGCACGCTCTCGGCCGCCCACTGGCCGGCGGCTATCTCCGCCATCCGCGACGCGACCTGCTTGCGCGGAACGTCAGGGAAGGCGAGCCCGTGCAGCTTGGCCGCGTGGAGCAGCGCGACGAGACCGGCCGTGCGCTCGTCCGCTTCGCCGCCCTCGAGCACGACGGCGGCGAGCCGCTCCCGCAGCGCCCGCTCGACCGCGCCGTCGGCCTCGGGGTAGCGGCGCCGCGGGAACACCCCGAGCACCTTGCTCTCCTCCACCGCGACCACGCCGCGCGCCCGCAGCCGTTCCACGGCGGCGCCGACCGCCTTGGCCTGGTCCTTCGTCAGCCAGTCCGCCACCCGGCGCTTGCTGCGTCCGCGCAGCCAGGTCCCGATCAACCGGAGCCGGCCGTCGAGCAGTTCCTCTCCGGTGGGCGTCTCGTCCGCCAGCTCCAGATACGCGCCCTTCACCGATACCCGGCCCGCCAGGACGAGTTCGAGCAGGAGCCCGCCCGCCACGGCCCAGCCCACCGCCTGCCGCTGCCGCGCCGCCCCGGACTCGTCGTCCAGGGAGAGCAGCATGATCTCCTCCGCCAGCGTGACGGCCATGAGCGATACCCCCGTTCCTCGCGTTCCCCGCAAAGAAGGACGCCCGACGGCCACCGCAGGTTCCCGTCCCCGCCCCCCTCCGTCCGCTACGCCACCGCCCGCGGCGCGAAGTTGCCCTCGCCCAGGTCCTCCGCCAGCAGTCGTTTCGCGATCGCGTCCGCCGCCACCCGCAGCTCCGCGCTCCGCGGCCGGCCGCGGTCCTTCTCCAACTGGTCGCCGAGCCAGTCGGCCCACGCCGCCGAGATGACGCCGGCCTCCCGTTGCCCGGCCGGCGTGAGGGCGAAGAAGGTGCCCTCGCGGGTGAGGTAGCCCTCCTCCACCATCCGGTCGAAGACCGGGAGCAGTACCTCCGACGGCACGGAACGGCGGCCGGCGATCAGGCCGAGGCTGGCGTAGCCCACCGTCCGGGTCATCAGTTCCACCTGCATCACCGCCCACGCGCCCGCCATGTCCAGCCGGGTGTCGGAGGCGTGGACGATCGAGCGCGCCGTCTCCGCCCCCATGCTCCGTACGAGTTTGCCGACCGCCAGCTCCAGCAGCTTGGCCGAATCCCCGCTGGCCGTGGTCGGCGAGGCGAAGCCGTCCCCCATGTCCGTCGACCCGGCGCGGGCGCTGTCGCGCAGCTTGACCTGCTTGAGGAAGAGCCCGACGACCAGCCCGAACACCGCCACCGGCACGGTCCAGAGGAACACCGTGTGCAGGGCCTGCGCGTAGGCGTCGATCACCGGTCCCGCGGCCACCGGATCGAGGCCGTGCACCCCTTGCGGGCTCGACGCGGCCTCGGCCAGCTGCGCCGGGTCCTCCCCGGTGAGCCGCGCCGCCTCCGCGACCCCCGCCTTCAGCTCGGGCCCCAGGCTGTTCGCGTAGATCGTTCCGAACACCGCCGTCCCGAAGGAGCTGCCGAGCGTGCGGAAGAACGTGACCCCTGAGGTGGCCGTGCCGAGGTCGGCGTAATCCACGGTGTTCTGCACGGCGATCGTCAGCACCTGCATGGACAGGCCGATGCCCGTACCGAGCACGAACATGTACAGCGACTCCAGCAGCGTGCTCGTCCCGGGCCCCATCCGCGAGAGCAGGTACAGGCCGACGCCCATGACGGCGCAGCCCGCGATCGGGAAGATCCGGTACCGGCCGGTCTTGCTGACGACGTTGCCGCTGAAGATCGAGGCGAGCAGCAGCCCGAAGACCATGGGCAGGGTCCGGACGCCCGAGATCGTGGCCGAGTCCCCGTCGACGTACTGGAGGTAGGTCGGCAGGAAGGTCATCGCGCCGAGCATCGCGAACCCGACGACGAAGCTGAGGACGGAGCAGACGGAGAAGACCGGGTTGCGGAAGAGCCGCATGGGGAGCATCGGCTGCGCGGCCCGCGTCTCGGCCAGGCAGAACAGGGCCAGCGCGACGGCGCCGCCCGCGAACAGGCCGATGATCGGCGCCGAGCTCCAGGCGTACTCGTTCCCGCCCCAGCTGGTGGCCAGGATCAGGGCGCTCGAACCGACCGCCACCAGGGCGATGCCCAGGTAGTCGATGACCGGCTTGCCCGCGGCCCGTACCGACGGGATCGTCCGGGCGGCCGCGATGACGACGAGGATCGCGATCGGCACGTTGACGTAGAAGCACCACCGCCAGCTCAGCTGGTCGGTGAACAGCCCGCCGAGGAGCGGCCCGATGACGGTGGCGACGCCGAAGACGGCGCCGATCATGCCCTGGTACTTGCCTCGTTCCCGCAGCGGCACCACATCGGCGATCAGGGCCATCGCGGTGACCATCAGGCCGCCGGCCCCGATGCCCTGGACTCCGCGCCACAGGATCAGGAGCGTCATGTTGCCGGCCAGGCCGCACAGGAAGGAGCCGCTGATGAAGATGACGGCCGACACCTGGAAGATCAGCTTCCGGCCGAACAGATCGCCGAACTTGCCCACCAGCACCGTCGCGACGGTCTCCGCGAGCAGGTAGGAGGTCACCACCCACGACATGTGGTCCCCGCCGCCGAGATCCGCCACGATCGTGGGCAGGGCGGTGCCCACGATCGTCTGGTCGAGGGCGGCCAGCAGTACGCCGAGCATGATCGTGCCGAAGATGACGTTGCGCCGCCGCCGGTCGAGCACGGGGGGCGCGGCCTGCGGTGCGGCAGGGGTTTCGGCGGGGGCAGTGGTCACCCTCGCACTCTCACAGCCTCCCCGCCCGGCCGCATGCGGCACTGGGCCGTACGGCCGACCGCAGGAAGCGCCCCGCGCGGGCGTCAGCGCAGGTAGGCCAGGCCCGGATGCTCGGACGCGTACCCCTCCAGCAGCCGCCGGGCCACCCCCACCGAGTCCACCAGCGGGTGCAGTGCGAAGGCCTTCACCGCGGCCGCCCGGGAGCCGCTGGCCGCGGCCGCCAGGACCTCGCGCTCGACCGCCTTGACGGCCGTCACCAAGCCGACCGCGTGCAGCGGCAGCGGGGCGACCCCCACCGGGTGGGCGCCGTTGGCGTCGACCAGGCAGGGCACCTCGATCACGGCTTCCGCGTCGAGGACCGACAGGGTCGAACCGTTGCGGACGTTGAGGATCAGCGTGGCCCGCTCGTCCCGGGCGATGGCCCGCATCAGCGCGAGCGCCACCTTCTCGTAGCCGCCGGACTCCAGGTCGCTCTCGTCGCGCTCGCCGACACCCGCCGCCTCGCGGTTCTCGGCCATGTACGTGGCCTCGCGCTCGGCCCGGGTCCGGTCCCAGGCGGCCAGCGCCGCCCCGGCCGGCAGCCCGGCCCGGCCCGCCTCGGCGTAGAACCCGCGCTGCTGGTCGCGCAGGAAGGCCCCGCGCGTCTGCTCGGCCTCCTGGTACGCCCGTACGGTGTCACGGTTGAAGTAGTAGTAGTGCAGGTACTCGTTGGGGATCGCGCCGAGGGAGCGCAGCCACTCGGCGCCGAAGAGCCGGCCCTCCTCGAAGGACTCCAGCGCCTCGGTGTCGGCCAGCAGCCGGGGCAGTTCGTCGCGGCCGCCGACGTGCAGCCCGCGCACCCAGCCCAGGTGGTTCAGGCCGACGTAGTCGATCCAGGCCTCCTGCGGCCTGGCGCCCAGCAGCCGGGCGATGCGCCGGCCGAGCCCCACGGGCGAGTCGCAGATGCCGATCACGCGCTCGCCGAGCTCCTCGGCCATCGCCTCGGTCACCAGGCCGGCCGGGTTGGTGAAGTTGATGACCCAGGCGTCGGGAGCGCCACGGGCGATCCTGCGCGCGAGTTCCCGGGCCACCGGCACGGTCCGCAGGCCGTACGCGATCCCGCCCGCGCCCACCGTCTCCTGGCCCAGCACCCCCTCGGCCAGCGCGATCCGCTCGTCGCCGGCCCGCCCCTCGAGACCGCCGACCCGGATGGCCGAGAACACGAAGTCGGCCCCGCGCAGGGCCCCGTCGAGGTCGCCGGTGGCCGTGACGGCCGGGGCGTCGGGCACCCCGGCGGCGGCCGCCTGGTCCGCGAGCACCCGGGCCATGGCGCCGAGCCGCGCCGGATCCGCGTCGTACAGGGTCACCTCGGTCACCCGGCCCTCGGCGCGGTCGCCGAGGAGCGCTCCGTAGACGAGGGGTACCCGGAAACCGCCCCCGCCGAGGATCGTCAGCCGCACGCCCTTACCGCCCTTCACCGACACCAGTGCCACGATCGGCGACACGGGACCGGCACGGCGTCCGCGGCGCGCGACCTACGGGGACCAGTCTCCCCCGGCCGCTCACTCCCCCAGCGACGGCACGGCGCGCAGTCTGGCGCCCTGCTGCTGGGCGGTCCCGCCGCCCCGGACCGGACCCAGCGGCGCGCCCTGCGGCGCCGAGAGGATCAGGGTGATCCGGGTCAGCCCCATCCCGTCCAGCATCCGACTGGTCTCGGCCACCATCCGGCAGCGCACCAGCCCCCGCCGCGGGTCGGGGTGGCGCACGGTCCGCACCGCCCCGTCCTGTTCGGCCGCCGCGGCTCCGCGCATGCTCAGCCAGTGCGGCACCCCGTAGCGGTAGGCCGCCTCCATGAACGGATCGCGGGCCACCTCCTGGCGGATGCTGCGCAGCCCCTCGTCCTCCGGGGCCGCGGCGAGCGCGGTGGCGAACTGGGCCAGCAGCGGTACGCACCAGCCCGGTTCGTGGTCCTCCAGCACGGCCGCGGCGTCCGGGTGGAACAGCACGAAGCGCAGGAAGTTGTCGTCGGGCAGGGCCGTCGGATGCGGCCGGACCGACTGGAAGAGCTGGTCGAAGGCGGAGTTGGTGAGCGCGACGTCCCAGCGGTGGTCCACCAGGAAGCTCGGGTAGGGAACGGCTTCCATGAGGGCCGCGTAGTCGCACAGGTAGTCGCGCTGCGCGGGGTCCTCGGGCAGCCGGTTCTCCTCGGCCGCCCGCCAGGTGGGCGGGGGGTCGCGGTCGACCATGACGCGGAAGAGCCAGAAGCACTGCCGCTCGCTCATCTCCAACGCCTCTGCCAGGGCCAGCAGTTTGCGGTCCGTCCACTCCTTGACCAGGCCGCGTTCCCAATTGCCGTACGCGCGCACGCTGATGCGCAGCCGAGCGGCGAGGTCCTCCTGGCTCAGCCCCAGCTCCTCGCGGCGCTGGCGCAAAATCTCCTTGCGTCGCTCCGACCGCACGGCGCCGCGTGCGGACTCCTCGCCCGCCAGGCGCTCCTCACCGGCTCGGGCGAGGCCGTCGGCCGGGCCCACCGCTGCGAGATGTGGCACCGAGAGCTCCCCCTCCTCACGGTCTGGATCTTCATTTCCGTGTGGCGATCCTGCTACCGACTTCATTCGAGTGTCAACTATTGTGGCAATTCCAGCCTCTTGACAGCTCATTCCCGCCACAGCTGTGGCACGTTCTAGCCCTTCGGGGCGATAACGGCTAGATTCCAGAAGCCGACCATGTGCCCGTACCGACTTCGTGCGAACTAGGAGAACCCCTGGTGACAGACGGCTTCCCGGCTCCCGTCGCGGTGGCCCACGCACCCCTGGCAGCCACCGTCACGCGCGTCGCCGACCTCGCGGGCAAGCTGGGCCGCGACCTGAACCAGGTCTTCGACCTGCGGCGTCTCTCGGAGGCGTCCGGCGTGCCCACGGACGTGGTCAGGATCCTGCTCGACGGCAGGCCGGCCGGCGAACCCGATCTCCAGACCCGGTTCCTCCAGCGCCTCGACCTGCTGCGGCGCACCCGGGTCAAACCCAACGGCCGCCGCTACACGCAGCAGGAGATCGCGGACGGCGCCGGGATGTCCCGGCAGCAGGCAGGCGCCCTGATCAACGGCGACCGCCGCCCCACCATGGAGCATTGCGACGCGATCCAGCGCTTCTTCGGGGTGCACGCCGGATTCCTCACCGCCCACGACGCGGACGCCCTCACCGACGCGCTCCAGCGCACCGAGCAGCAGCTGCTCCAGGACTTCGCGGGCCGCGCGCGGGAAAACGTACCGGCCGCAGCCGCTTCGGCGGGCGATCCGCTGGCAAGACTCCTCCAGAACCACGGTGTGCGGGGCATCGCCTGGAGAGCCGCTCAACTGCCCAGCGACAAGCACCGGGACAAGGTGACCGAATGGCTGGACATGCTCCTCGAAAGCGTCAAACCGAACGAATCCTGACCCAGTCGAAACATCTGGGTCTGATCCTTGAGTCCTGATCCGGATCCGCGCCGACGGGGAGAACGGTGAGCATAGGCAGAGAGCAGCGGCGGTTGTGCGGGGAGTTGGTGGCCGGGATCCGGCTGACCGCCCCCGTGGAACCCGTGGACCTCTACGCCGCCCTCTGCGAGGGCATGAGCAGACACCGCGGCCGCCGGGTGGACTTCCGGATGGCCTCGTTCCCGCCGGGGACGGCCAGCGGCCTGTGGCTCGACATGGCGGACCGCGATCTCGTGGTCATCGAGGAGCGCACGGCACCCGACCACCAGTTGGTGATCCTGGGCCACGAGTTGTGGCACATGAAGGCCGGCCACTGCAGCCACCACGTCGACGGCGCCGCCGTCGCCGCCAGGCTGCTGTCCGACGAGGCCGACATCGGCGAGACCGTCCGCCGCGTCGCCGCGCGCACGCGTGCCGACGTACGGGAGGAGAGCGAGGCCGAGACCTTCGGCTTACTGCTGGGCAGCCGGTGCCGTACCTGGCTCGCCGGGTCGGCGAGCCACCGGGCGCCGGCACAGCGGGACCATTTGGCGGGCCGGATCGAGGCAGCGCTGGGCTATCGGGGGCACAGGAACGATCGTTGAACGGCCAGGACTACTACATACCGGCAGCCGCGATGGCGGTCTCGCTCGCCTTCAAGCTGCCGGCCCTGCGCCACAACTGGCGTGATCCGCTGCTCCGCTCGGTCTGCGCACTGCTGACGCTGGCCGGAGCCGTGTTCGCCTTCGCCGCCCCGCCCACCATCGCGGCGGTCAACCGCTGGACCGGGGTGCCGAACATCTCCGCCCCGCTGGTGTACTGCCTGATCACCGCGTTCAGCGCGTCCTGCCTGGTGCTGGTCGTCAACTGGCGGGGCGGACCGCCCGAGGAGACCCGCCGCACCTCGCGGCGCTGGATCCTCGGCTACAGCGTCGTGATCGTGGCCCTGGTCGTGCTGTTCGCCCTGGGCGACGCTCCGGAGGAGCGGCTCCGCGACCTCGACACCCACTACGCGAACACCCCGTACATCCGCGAGATGATCGCCCTCTACCTGGCGGCGCACAACGTGGCCGCGGTGGTGATGGTGGCCATGTGCTGGCGCTGGTCCCTCCAGGTGCGGGGCTGGCTGCGGGTCGGCCTGATGATCATCGTCGCGGGCTACATGTTCAACCTCAGCTACGACGCCACCAAGATGTCCGCGGTCATCGCCCGCTGGGCCGGCCACGACCTCGACTTCCTCAGCACGCTCGTCGCCCCGCCGCTGGCCTCCGTCGGAGCGCTGATCAGCGCGATCGGCTTCGTGCTCCCGCTCGTGTGCCAGCGGCTGTCGGACAACTGGGAGACCTGGACGACGTACCGCAGGCTCGGTTCGCTGTGGCAGGAGGTGCAGATCTCCGCGCCCGGCGGCACCCCGTCCGTGCGGATGGCCTGGTGGTCCGCCGCCGAGCTGCGCGTGATCCAGCGCGAGTCGGACATCCATGACGGATTCCTGCACCTCGGCCCGTACTTCGACCGGCGGCTGCGCGACGAGGCCCATGAGCGCGCCCTCGCGGAGGGGGCCGACGAGGCGACCGCCCGTGCGGTCGCCGACGCCGCCATGGTCGCGGCCGCCGTACAGGCCCGCTCGGCGGACCCCGAGGGCAAGGTCATCGGGGCCGGCGAGGAGACCGTGCTCGACACCGCGGACGGGCCGCGCGACCTGCTGCGGATCTCCCACGCCCTGCGGCATTCGCCGGTGGTGCAGGCGGTCCGGCAGCAGGCCGCGCTGTCCGGGAGCGGCCACGCCTGAGCGGCGGACCCAACGGCCGTGCGCTCAGCGCGCGGCGGCCACCGCCGTCGCCGGGAACAGCTCCTGGAAGGGGCCGGCGGAGTCGTTCCCTTCCCGGCCGTAGGGCGCGTCGAAGCTCCACACCATGAACAGCAGGAACACGATCAGCGCGCTGAACAGCCCCGCCAGCAGCAGCTCCCGCCCCGAGCGGCTGATCTGCAGGGTGAAGATCAGCCCGACCGTGACCACCCCGCCGACGAGGAGCCCGAACCACACCACGCTCGGCAGCGTGGAATCCGAGCTCTGCGTGCGCGAGTGGCGGGCGTCGTCGGCCGCGGCGATGTGGTCCAGCAGCGGCTGGTAGGCCTGCGCCTGGAGCTCGGTGGCCGGGCTCTGGTGGGTGACGTCGCTGCGCAGCTTGCCGAGGAGTTGCGCCCCCTCGGCCGAGGCGCCCTCCCCGGAGGTCAGCAGCGGCCAGTCCACGGCGACCGTGTGGGCGACGTACGCGTCCACCTCGCCGCGGATCCGGTCGCGGACGGCGGCCGGGTAGACGTCGGCGCGCTGGGTGACCTCGTACAGCGCCTGGGCCTCGCGGCGGACGCTGTCCTCGGCGGCTCCGCGCGCCTCCCAGACGCCCGCGATGGCCAGACCCAGCACGATCGCGTAGACCACGCCCACCATCATGGTCATGTACTCGATGACATCGGGGGTTTCGCTGGTGTCCTCGTCGTCCGCGACCCGGCGGTGCCGGATCAGGGTGATGGCGAGGACGAGGGCGCAGACGAGCGCCATGGCGATGGCCAGGACCAGCCATTCGGACACGTGGGTTCTCCCGTGATGGTTCGGTGGGGTGGCTCGGTGGGGTGGTTCGGTACGTGGAGGTGCGGCGTCGGTCAGCCGCGGCTCCTGGAGCGGGGGCGCAGGGCGGCGGCCGCCAGTACGGCCGGGGTCGTGACGACGACCATGAGCATCACGGTGGACATCCCGCCGGGGCCGCGCCGGTCCAGGGCGACAGAGCGGTACGGACGCACGTGGAAGGCGCTCACGGGCGCGGCCGCGGCCCTGGGCCGGGGCGGGGCGGGTGCGTCCGCCCGGTCCGGTCCGGGAGCGGACCCGGGATCGGGCGCGGGCGCCGGCGGCTGCGTCCCCCCGGCCCGGGCCTCCGCGGCGGGCCCCGCCGGACTCGGCGGCTCCGGCGCGGCGGGCGGCCGCGCCGGCTCGGGCCGGTCCGCGGCGGCGGGCGGCTCCGGGGACCGCCCCGGGTGGTGCACGGTGGGCCGCTCGGCTCCGGGCGCGCCCGTCCGTACCGAGGGCGGCCGGAACACGGGCCGCCCCGGTTCCCCGCCCGGCACGCACACGTCGACCCGGGCGCCGCGGCCGTGCCCGTCGCCCGCGACCGCCACGTGCCCGTGCAACGGGCAGAGGGCGGCCACCAGGCCCGCCCCGGCGAGGTACTGCCAAGCGGTCACCGCGTGTCCTCCCGATCTCCGCAGCGCACATGAGGTCCATGAGGTTCATGAGGGTTACGGCTGAAGAAACGATCACGGCCCCGCTTCGACACGCGGCAGACCGGACAAGATCATTGACCGAGCAGATCGGATCGGGTTCGGCGCGTCACGTCATGAATACGACAATCCGAGCGCAGGATGCTCCCGTGGACACGGACGTCATCATCGTCGGCGCCGAGCCGACCGCGGGCCCGATCCGGAAGACGGGCCCCGGGGCGGTGCCGGCATGAGCGCCGCACCGGCCGGCCTGTCTCCGGGGGTGCGCCGGATCGACCTGGACGCCGGCGGCACCGCCCTGTCCGCCCTGCTCAGCGAACCCTCCGGGGGCCCGCCGCGGGCGACGGTGGTCGCCGTCCACGGCGCGGGCATGAGCGCCGGGTACTTCGACAGCCAGGCCCTGCCCGACTTCTCCCTGCTCACCCTGGGAGCCCGGCTCGGGTACACGGTCGTGGCCGTCGACCGGCCGGGCTACGGCCGGTCCGCGGACGCGCTCCCCGAGGGACAGCCGGTCGCCGAGCAGGCGGCCGCCCTCGCCGCCGCCATACGGGACTTCGGCGCCCGGTATCCGACGGGGGCCGGCACGTTCCTCCTGGCCCACTCGTTCGGCGGCAAGGTCGCCCTGCTCACCGCCGCCGACCACGCCCCGCCCGACCTGCTCGGCATGGAGGTCTCCGGCTGCGGCCACCGCTACGCACCGGACGCCTTCACGGGAACGGGCGCGTCCCGAGGAGGCCGGCGCAGCTGGGGGCCGCTGCGCCTCTACCCGCCGAGCACCTTCTCCACCTGCGGCTCGATCGTCGCCCCCGTCCCGCCCCGGGAGCAGGCGGACATCGCCCGCTGGCCCGAGGTCTTCCGCAGTGCCGCGGGCCGCGTCCGCGTGCCCGTACGGTTCACGTTCGCCGAGCACGAGCCGTGGTGGCGGTACGACCGGGACGCGCTGGCCGAGCTGCGATCGCGGCTCAAGGCCGCCCCCCGGGTGCACATCGACCGGCAGCCGGAGGCCGGCCACAACATCAGCCTGGGCTACGCGGCCCGCGCCTACCACCTGCGCTGCCTCGGCTTCTTCGAGGACTGCCTGGTGCGGGGAACCGTCACCCACCCGCCGTTCGATTCGGACGGGGACCAGGAGCTGAAGACCGTCCCCGCCTGACGCGGTTCGGCCGGCGTTCCCTGCCCGCTCGCGGAAGCGGCGAGCCGGCAGGGGGTCACTCGGCGCCGGGCGCCAGGGTCAGGGCCGGCAGGTAGCGGTGGAACGGGTTGGCCGTCACGCCCGGGAAGGCCAGGACCTTGCGCCACTCGGGGGTCTGGGAGCCGATGCCGGTGCCCGGAGCGGCCAGCGCCTCCACATGGGCCTGCACGCTCTCCCACTCCGCGTAGTTGAGCATCCGCCTGCCGTCCGTGCCCAGGTGGAAGGCGGCGGAGATGCCGCCGGGTGCCGGGGCCGGGTCGCTCGCCACGGCATCGAGCACCAGGTCGACCCAGGCGCGCGGCGCGTCGGGGTCGCTGCCGTCGAACTCGGCGCCCACGACGACCACCGCCCCGGGTACGGCAGCGCCGGCGCCCGGCCGGAAGGACCGGTACGGCGTGTACTCGTGGAGGGCGATCCGCTCGATGCCGGGCACGGCCGCGTCGATCTCCGCGTTGCGGTCGTCCCGGGAGCTGCGGAAGAACTCGTCGTAGGCGGCCCGGTCCGTCCACTGCGAGTAGTGGAACAAGGTGTCGCCGTCCGTACCGATGTGCACCGTGTACGACAGCAGCCCGGCCGCCGGCCAGGGGCGGCTCGTCCAGGCCCGGGCGATGGCGTCGACGGCGGCCCGCTGGCGTTCGGGGGTGCCGACGCTCCAGGTACTGGCCATCACCGTGCCCACTCCGGGCCGGTCGAGGCGGGGCCGGGCCTCGATGCCGCGCCGGGCCTCGGCCTTGGCCCCCGAGACGCTGTCGAAGTCGGTGCCGGTGCTGGAGTCGGTGTTCATGGCGTACGTCCCTCCGCTGCGGGCTCCGGCTTCGGTGCCAGTGGTCCTGCCCGTGACGGAATCCTCCGGCCTCAACCGCACTTGAGGTCAAGGCCGGACCGGGAACGCGTGAGGGGCGCGACCAAAAGGCCGCGCCCCTCACGACGTTCGCGCTACGGCGCTCAGGCCTCCGGGGAACCGCCGAACCGCTCGCGGTAGGACTCCAGGTCCTCCTCGGTGATCCTGGCGAAGAGCACCGGCGGCACGGTGAACGGCGTACCGGCCGGGACCGCGTCCAGCGACTTCGCCTGCTCCGGCGTGATCCACGCCGCCGTGTCGTCGGCGAGGGAGAACGCGGAGCGCATGGTGCGCGCCGAGGCCGGGATGAACGGCTCGGAGACCACCGAGTAGAGGTGGATGAGGTTCATCGCGGTGCGCAGGGTGAGCGCCGCGCCCTCCAGGTCGGTCTTGACCTCCAGCCAGGGCGCCTTCTCGTCGAGGTACGCGTTTCCGGCCGACCACAGGGCGCGCAGCGCGGCCGCGGCCTTGCGGTACTGGAGCGCCTCCATGTGGCCCTCGTACTCGGCGAGCAGCTCGGCGATCTGCTCGCCCAGCTTGGCCTCGGCCTCGCCGGCGGGGCTGCCGGCGGGGACCTCGTCGCCGAACTTCTTGCGGGAGAAGGTCAGGACGCGGTTGACGAAGTTGCCGAGGGTGCCGCCGAGGTCCTTGTTGACCGTGGCGGTGAAGTGCTCCCACGTGAAGGACGAGTCGTCGGACTCGGGGGCGTTGGCGATGAGGAAGTAGCGCCAGAAGTCGGCCGGGAGGATCTCCAGCGCCTGGTCGGTGAAGACGCCGCGCTTCTGCGAGGTGGAGAACTTGCCGCCGTAGTACGTCAGCCAGTTGAAGGCCTTGACGTAGTCGACCTTCTTCCACGGCTCGCGCGTGCCCAGCTCGGTGGCGGGGAACATCACCGTGTGGAACGGGACGTTGTCCTTGGCCATGAACTGCGTGTAGCGGACGTCCTCCGCCTCGTACCACCACGACTTGTAGTCGCCGCGGGAGGCGTCGAGGTCCGCCCACTCCTTCGTCGCGCCGATGTACTCGATCGGGGCGTCGAACCAGACGTAGAAGACCTTGCCCTCGGCCGCCAGCTCGGGCCAGGTGTCGGCCGGGACCGGGACGCCCCAGTCGAGGTCACGGGTGATGGCACGGTCGTGCAGGCCCTCGGTCAGCCACTTGCGGGCGATGGAGGAGGCCAGCTGCGGCCACTCGGCCTCGTGCTCGGAGACCCAGGCCTCGACCTCGTGCTGGAGCTTGGACTGCAGGAGGAAGAGGTGCTTGGTCTCGCGGACCTCCAGCTCGGTGGAGCCGGAGATCGCCGAACGGGGCTCGATCAGGTCCGTGGGGTCCAGGACGCGGGTGCAGTTCTCGCACTGGTCGCCGCGGGCCTTGTCGTAGCCGCAGTGCGGACAGGTGCCCTCGACGTAGCGGTCCGGCAGGAAGCGGCCGTCGACCGGCGAGTAGACCTGCCGGATCGCGCGCTCCTCGATGAAGCCGTTCTCCTGGAGCCGGCGCGCGAAGTGCTGGGTGATCTCGCGGTTCTGCTCCGAGGAGCTGCGGCCGAAGTAGTCGAAGGACAGCTCGAAGCCGTCGTAGACCGCCTTCTGGGCGTCGTGGGCCTGCGCGCAGAACTCGGCGACCGACAGACCGGCCTCCTTGGCGGCGAGCTCGGCGGGGGTGCCGTGCTCGTCGGTGGCGCAGATGTAGAGGACGTCGTGGCCGCGCTGGCGGAGGTACCGGGAGTACACATCCGCCGGAAGCATCGACCCGACCATGTTGCCCAGGTGCTTGATCCCGTTGATGTAGGGAAGCGCGCTGGTGATCAGGTGTCGAGCCATCCTCGGATGCTCCATTTCGTAATGTGCGGTACCACGTGACGTGACGGATCGTGAGTGCGGTTCATCGTATCGAACCGCCGAAAGGCCCCGCGCCGCATTTGTTTCGGGGTGGACGTAACGCAAAAGCGAGGGTGGTGACCTCTTCGTCACGGCCCTCGCGATGGCGCCCATGCTACAGGCCCCGAGATCGTCACGCGCCGTGCATTGCCATCTGCGACCGGCATATGCATACGCGCTGGTTGCACGCCTGCCCGATCGCCATCGATCACGAGTCGGTCATCACCGAACGTAATATTTCCAGGATTCTCCTCTGCGCCCTCCGAGTGCGCCCGCGCTGATTTCCTGTTCCGCGGCACAGGGGATGAGGTGGAACGGTGAGCGATGGCGGACCGGAGGAGTCCGGTGGGGCCGTGGGACTGCCGAGCCGACGCCGTCGGCCGACGCCCATGAGCCAGTGGGATCCGACGGCGCGCCTGTCGTACTGGGCCTTCCACGCCAATCGGCGGCCCGCGTACATGCGCTTCGCGTATCTGCAGCTGGGCTCCGACGAGGCGGCCGAGGAAGCGGTGGACGCCGCCTTCGACTCGATCATGGGCGAGTGGCTGCGCATGCTCCACATGGACCGGCTCGACGCCTACGCGTGGACCGTGCTGAAGCAGTGCCTGGTCGAGCGCCAGCACCGGCGCCACCCCTGGCAGCCGCACCGGCCCGAGCCGATGGACATCAGCGCCTTCGAGGCGGCCCTCAAGGAGGCCCACGCCGACCAGTACGAGGTGCTGACCGACACCATCCGCTTCTACTCCGCCGTCTCCCGGCTCGCCGAGCGGCAGCGCGACGCCGTACTCCTGCGGTACGGGCTCCAGTGCTCCCCCGGTGAGGCCGCGGCCGTGATGGGCGTCGACGAGGCCACGGTCCGCTCGTACCTCGGCCAGGCCCACCGGCGCCTGGCCCGGCTGCTCGACACGTCCGTGGAGGCCTCCGACGCCGCCGACCCAGCCGAATCAGCCGAATCAGCCGAATCATGAAGCCCACCGAACGCCGGCCATCGCAGAACGGCGAACCGACCCCCCGCTCCCTGGCCGAGTTCCTCGCCCGGGCGAGCGTCCGCGACCGCTATCCGCACTACGACCTGGGCGCGGCCGAGGCCCGGCTGCTGCGCGCGACCCCGCACGCGCCCGCCCCCGGCCACCGCGCCCGCCGCCGGTCGGTGTTCGGCTGGAGCGACCCGGCGCGGGACTGCCCGCTCGACTCGGAACGGGCCCGGCGCGACCTCAAGGCCGCCTGCCTGGCCTCCGTGTGCGCGCCCAAGGCCGAGGCACAGCTCGGCTCCTTCCTCTCCGGCGGGCACACCGACCTGGCCGGCGCGGTCGTCTTCGGCTGTCTGCTGCACCTGGCCGGGCTGCGCGAAGGCGCCCGGTTCTGGTGGCAGTTCGCCGCCGGATCGGGCAGCGCGCGGACCGCCCACGCCGCGTACTGCCTCTTCCTCGACCACTCCCGGCGCGGTGAGCACCACGACGCCCGGCTGTGGGCGCGCGAGCTGGGCCGTCGCGGCTTCCGGCCGGGCGGCCGCCGGGATCTGCGCGAGGTACGGCTGTGCGCGCAGGCCGCGGTCCTGCGGTACGTCGACCAGCTGGAGGATCCCGACCTGGGCCCGGTGCCGCTGCCCCGGCCCGGGCTGCCCGGGGTGTTGGCCGCGTTCCGGCCGCCGGCGGCATGGGCCACCCCTGCCCCGGCCGCCGCCCCGGCGGCCGTGCCCGCACCGCCGCTCGCGGCCGGCCCGCTGCGCCACCCGGCGCTGACGGCGGCGGCGCGCGGGACCGTCGTCCAGGCCGGGACCGGCGAGGCCCTGGCGGAGGCCCGGCGGGCGCTGGCCGTCGTACGGGTCCTGGAGCAGCACCCCCTGGGCGTGCGGGCCGCCCAGCTCGCGCGGACGTCGGGCCTCACCGAGGAGGAGCTCGGCCCGCTGCTGTCGATGCTGTGCGAGGAGGAGTACGCGTACCGCCCGGCCGCCGGGGTGTACGCGCGCGGGCCCGCCCTGGACCGGCTCGCGGCGCCGGGCGGCCACGGTCTCGCGGGCCAGCTCCAGCGCACCCTGGCCCTGGCCCGGGACAGCGCCGGCGCCGCCGTCTACCTGAGCCGGTACGCGGACGGCGAGGTGCGGATCACGCAGATGGCGGACGGGCCGGGCGCCCCGCCGGTGCGGGAGTGGGTGGACTTCCGGGCCGCCGCCCACGCCAGCGCCGTGGGCAAGTGCCTGCTGACCCAGCTCGACCACGACCTCCGCGCCGACCACGTGGCCCGGCACCGCCCGGCCCGGCTCACCCCGCGGACGATCACCGACAGCCGGGCCCTGTTCACCGCCCTGGACGCGGTGGCACCGGGTGCGCCCGTCTTCGACCTGCTCGAATACTCCCCCGGCGTGGTCTGCGCGGCGGTCCCGATCGCCATCGGCGACGCCGCCGGGAGCCTCGCGCTCTCGCTGCCCGCGGCCCATGCGCACCGGCTGGCCTCCGCCACCGAGGCCCTGCGCCGCAAGGCCGTCCCGGTGCTGCTGGCACTGCTTCTGTCGGGCGCGATCCCTCCGGACGCCCCGGCGGCTCCCTCCGCCGCGGAGGCCCAGGCGGCCCAGGGCGCTGCGGATGCCTCGGGCGCCTCGGCCGCTCCGGGCGCGGAGCCCCCGGCCGCACCGGCCCGGCCCGAGCCCAGGCGGGCGCCGCTGACTCCGGAGACCCTGCGCCACCTCCGGCGGCTCTTCCGCACCCCGCTCACCGGGTCGACCGGCTCCCCCGCGGGCCCCCACCTGGTCAGCGACACCGGCTCCGCGGCGGCGTACCTCTTCGACGCCCTCCCGGACACCGGCCAGCCGTGCCTGTCCCTGCCGCACACCTTCACCCAGGTCGCCCCGGGCACCCTGGCCACCCCGACGGGTCTGGTGGTCCTGGGCACGTGATCAAGGGCTCGCGGACCCCGCCCCGGCCGGGACGAAGGAGTCCAGCGCCGCGTCGAAGCGGCTCCGGGCCTCGGCGAGCCGGCTGACGGGGGCGGACACCCACACGTCGTACATGCGGCCGTTCTCGTCCCAGCAGAGGTCGAAGGTGTGCCGTGCTCCCTCGGCCCGCGTGAAGCCGTCCCAGGTGAACTCCCAGAGGGCGGCGGGCAGTCCGTTGTGCGTCGTCGCGAGGACCGACCGGTCGCGGTACCCGGGGTTGGTGTCCGGGCCGGCGGCGTCGGCGCGACGCATCACGCCGAGCGGGCCTTCGGGCGCCGACGGCTTCACCTTGATGCCGATCCGGATCGCCCCGTCCGGGGAGCTGTAGAAGACCCGCTGGTCGTCGGTGGTGCGCTGGTAGCCCTCGGGTACGGCGAGGGCGAAGCCCTGCGGATCGGCGCGGATCCGGTATCCGGGGGGCGCGGGCTCGGGCGTCGCCCCGGCCGGTGCCTGCGGGACGGGCGCACCGGCGCCGGGCGAGGCGGGTGCGGCAGTCGCGGAGGCCGTCGCGGGGGCGCTCGGGCCTGCCCCGGGCGCCCGGCCCGCCGTACGGTCGCCGGCCAGGGATGCCGCGGTCACGCCACCGGCGGCGGCCACCGCGACGAGCGCCGCCGCGATCAGCCAGGTACGGCGGCGGGCCGGCCGGGGCGGCTTCGGGCCGGAGACCAGGTCGGAGAGGTCGGAGAGGTCGGAGAGGGGCAGCGTGCCGGTGGTCACGTACGCCGACAGCAGCCGCTCGGCCTGGACCGTCCCCAGCCGCCGCTCCGGGTCGCGTTCCAGCAGCCCCAGGATCACCGGGAGCAGCGGCCCCGCCTGCTCCGGCGGCCGGATCTCGTCGTACACGACGGCGTGCAGGACGCCGCCGAGCGAATCCCGGTGGAAGGGCGAGGCCCCGGTCAGCGCGGCGCACAAGAGCACGCCGAGGGACCACAGGTCGGACGCGGGGCCCGCGCCAGCACCTTGCATGCGCTCGGGCGAGGTGTACTCGGGAGAGCCGACGAAGGCGCCCGTCTCGCTGATGGTGGTGGATCCGGCGAGGCGGGCGATGCCGAAGTCGGTGAGCACGACCCGGCCGGTTCCCGCCTCCAGGAGCACGTTGGCCGGTTTGATGTCGCGGTGCAGCACGCCACGGGCGTGTGCCGCGTTCAGCGCACCGAGCAGGGCGAGCCCGGTACGGGCGGTCTCGGCGGGATCCAGCGGCCCGTCGGCCGCGAGCCGGTCGGCGAGCGAACGGCCTTCGACGAGCTCCATGACGATGAAGGGGCGCCCCTCGTGCTCGACGACGTCGTGGACCACGACGACGTGCGGATGCTTGATCTGCGCCACCGTGCGCGCCTCGCGCACGGCGCCCCGGAACTGCGTTCCGTCCCCGACGTGCAGTTCCTTGACGGCCACCGAGCGTCCGAGCAGTTCGTCGGAGGCCTCCCAGACGGTGCCCATCCCACCCCTGCCCAGCCGCTTCCCCAAGCGGTAACGCCCGACCATCACACTGCTGTTGCGCGGCTCGTCCTGCGACACGTTGCTCCCCTTGGCCCACTCGCGCCCATGATGCCGCACGAGCACGTACCTGGGGCCTGCGCTGCCGCCGGCGCAGGAACCGGAGGGCCTCGGCGGCACGTTCGGCCAACCGCGACTCCGAGGGCGGCGGCATCGCCGCCACCACCGGCACGTCGGGCGACACCGTGCTGCAGTGCGCACTCCGACCATGCCGGGAGGCCAGATCACGTTCGGGCACAACAACAGAGCCGGTCAAAGCGACATGATGTCGCTTTGACCGGCTCTGTTTGGTCGTTTGACCTTTTGTGTCCGAGGGGGGACTTGAACCCCCACGCCCGATAAAGGGCACTAGCACCTCAAGCTAGCGCGTCTGCCATTCCGCCACCCGGACCAGGTGGTCGGCCCCGGTTTCCCGCGGCGACATGGACAACAATAGCAAAGGATCGGCGGGCCTCCGACCACTTATCCGAGCCGCCGCGGTCCGCCACGCCGTGCTGACCTGCACGCATACAGCGACGGGCATAGCGAGACGATGCGTCTCGCCCGGCTTACGGGCAGCGGATGACCTGGCCCGCGTAGGACAGGTTGCCACCGAAACCGAAGAGCAGGACCGGGGCGCCCGTGGGGATCTCGCCGCGCTGCACCAGCTTGGACAGGGCCATCGGGATGCTGCCGGCCGAGGTGTTGCCCGAGTCGACGACGTCGCGGGCGACGACGGCGTTGACGGCGCCGATCTTGGCGGCGAGGGGCTCGATGATCCGCAGGTTCGCCTGGTGCAGGACGACGGCGGCCAGGTCCTCCGGGAGGACCCCGGCCTTCTCGCACACCTTGCGGGCGAGCGGCGGGAGCTGGCTGGTGGTCCAGCGGTAGACGGACTGGCCCTCCTGCGCGAAGACCGGCGGGGAACCCTCGATCCGTACGGCGTTGCCCATCTCCGGGACCGAGCCCCACAGCACCGGGCCGATGCCCGGCTCGTCGCTGGCCTCGACGACGGCCGCACCGGCGCCGTCGCCGGTGAGCACACAGGTGCTGCGGTCGCTCCAGTCGGTGATCTCGGTCATCTTGTCGGCGCCGATGACCAGGGCGCGGGAGGCGGAGCCGGCCCGGATGGCATGGTCGGCGGTGGCCAGGGCGTGCGTGAAGCCCGAGCAGACGACGTTGATGTCCATCACGGCGGGGCCGCCGCCCATGCCCAGCTTGGCGGCGACGCGCGCGGCCATGTTGGGCGAGCGGTCGATGGCGGTGGAGGTGGCGACCAGGACCAGGTCGATGTCGTCCGGGGTCAGGCCGGCGCCGGCCAGGGCCTTGCCCGCCGCCTGGAAGGCCAGCTCGTCCACCGGCTCGTCCGGACCCGCGATGTGGCGCGTCTTGATGCCGACCCGGGACCGGATCCACTCGTCCGTGGTGTCGACCATGGCCGCGAGGTCCTCGTTGGTGAGCACTTTCGCGGGCTGGTAGTGCCCTAGCGCCACCACGCGTGAACCGGTCATGGGCGGGGTCCCCCTTTGTACGGAAGTGCAGGATCACCCAGCTTTGCCTGCTACTGACGGGTACGTGTGCGTGTGACCCGACAGGATTCCGGGGCCGGAATTTGGAGATTCCCGAGGATCCGGCAGCCGGGGGCGGTGCGGGAGGCGGAACCGCGACAATGAGGTTGTCGGATACGTGCAAGAGCCGCAGGCAAGAACCGAAGGGGTGGACTGATCGCCATGGGACGGGTCACCGAGCGCCGTCGTGTCGTCCGGATCCGGAACGGCGCGGTGGGGGTCCGTCCGGACACGCTGGTCGCCGAGGAGCCGCTGGAGATACGGCTGAACGGCAAGCCGCTGGCCATCACGATGCGTACCCCGGGTGACGATTTCGCCCTGGCGGTGGGCTTCCTGGTGAGCGAGGGGGTGCTCGCCGCGGCCCCGGACGTGCGGGCCGTCACCTACTGCGAGGGGGCGGCCGAGGACGGCTCGAACACCTACAACGTGGTCAACGTGCAGCTGGCACCCGGGGTGCCCGTACCGGACATCACGCTGGAGCGGAACGTCTACACCACGTCCTCCTGCGGCCTGTGCGGAAAGGCCAGCCTGGACGCCGTCCGCACGGCGACCCGCTTCCCGGCGACGGCCGCCGACCCCGTACGGATCTCCGCGGACCTCCTCGGCATGCTGCCGGACCGGCTGCGCGCGGCCCAGAAGGTCTTCGACCGCACGGGCGGGCTGCACGCGGCCGGCCTGTTCACGGCGGAGGGGGAGCTGCTGGACCTGCGCGAGGACGTGGGCCGGCACAACGCGGTGGACAAGATCGTCGGACGGGCCCTGCAGTCCGGCGGCCTCCCGCTGACGGGCTCGGTCCTGCTGGTGTCGGGCCGGGCCTCCTTCGAGCTCGCCCAGAAGGCCGTGATGGCGGGCATCCCGATCCTGGCCGCGGTCTCGGCCCCGTCCTCCCTGGCGGTGGACCTGGCCCTGGAATCGGGCCTGACCCTGGTCGGCTTCCTGCGCGGCCCGAACATGAACATCTACGCGGGCGAGGAGCGCATCACGGTGTGACCACCGGGCCGGCGCGGCTGCCGGGCTCAGCGCCCGCGGCGTGTGCGGCGGGTGGAGCGGGCGGGCGGGGCGGGGGCCGGCGGGTCGATGCGGTGGAGGTCCAGGGTCGGCGGCACCGGGGTGGCGCCGGGACCGCCGGATGCGGCCCAGGCGATGATCTCGTCGGTGGCGGTGTCGTCCAGGGCCCAGCCGAACCAGGCCGCGCGGGCTCCGCGGCGCCGGGCCTCGGTGGTGGGCTGGACCACGATGACGTTGGCCTGGGCGCAGGGCCCGAGGCAGTCGCTCGTACGGACGGCGAGGCGGCCCTCCGAGGCGGCCGCGGCCTCGCGCAGCCGGGCGAGCTGGCCGGCGTGGTCGGAGCCGGGGTTCTTGCGGGGGTCGCCGCAGCAGCAGCCGCGGCAGACCACCAGGGTGCAGGGGCGTTCGGCGTGGGCACCGTTCGGGCGTATCCAGGTCACCACCGAACGTTATCGGGCCTGACCGGTGGCCTGTTGGGACGGAGGCGAGACCTCTGCCACACGGTCGGCGGCGCGTTCGGGATCCGCGGGGTCCTGGGCGCGGCGGCGGGCCAGGACCGCACAGACCATCAGCTGCATCTGGTGGAACAGCATCAGCGGCAGCACCGCGAGGCTCGCCTGCGCCCCGAACAGCACGCTGGCCATGGGCAGTCCGGCGGCGAGGCTCTTCTTCGACCCGGCGAACTGGATGGCGATGCGGTCCGCGCGGCCGAACCCGAGGCGCTTCGCGCCGTACCAGCTGACGAGGAGCATGACGGCGAGGAGCACGGCCTCCACCACCAGCAGGCCGCCCAGGCGCGGGAGGCTGACCTGGTGCCAGATGCCGGCGGTCATGCCCGCGCTGAAGGCGGCGTAGACGACGAGCAGGATCGAGCCGCGGTCGACGTAGCCGAGGACCGGCCGGTGGCGTACGAGGAAGCCGCCGAGCCAGCGGCGCAGCAACTGCCCGAGGAGGAAGGGCAGCAGGAGCTGGAGGACGATCTTGAGCAGGGAGTCCGGGGAGAAGCCGCCCGCGTCGCTGCCGAGCAGGCCGGCGGCGAGGAGGGGGGTGAGGAGGATGCCGGCGAGGCTCGAGAAGGAGCCGGCGCAGATCGCGGCGGGGACGTTGCCGCGGGCGAGCGAGGTGAAGGCGATGGAGGACTGGACGGTCGAGGGGACCAGGCAGAGGAAGAGCAGGCCGCTGTAGAGCGGCTGGGTGAGCACCCCGGGAACCAGGCTCCGGGCGGCGAGGCCGAGGAGGGGGAAGAGGAGGAAGGTGCAGGCGAGCACGGTGAGGTGCAGCCGCCAGTGGCGCAGCCCCTCGAGGGCCTCGCGGGTGGAGAGCCGGGCGCCGTACAGGAAGAAGAGCAGGGCCACGGCCGCGGTGGAGGCGCCGTCGGCGACGGTGGCGGCCGGGCCGCGGGCCGGGAGCAGCGCGGCGAGGCCGACGGTGCCGAGGAGCGCCAGGATGTAGGGGTCCAGGGGCAGCCGGGCGGGCAGGTGCGGGCGGCGCATGGGCGGGGTGCTCACTTGCTCTCGGGAGGGCGTCTCGGACGATCTCGGGTCGTCTCGGGCGGTCTCCTCTCATGGTCGGGGGTGGACGGTGATCGGGAAACCCGTACACCGCACTCACTGTCATCGCGTTCCGTGATGGGCACGGATAGCCTGTGAGGCATGTACGACCCCGTCCAGCTGCGTACGTTCCTCACGGTGGCCCAGACGCTCAGCTTCACCCAGGCCGCCGGGCGGCTGGGCGTACGGCAGTCCACGGTCAGCCAGCACGTGCGGCGGCTGGAGGAGGCGACGGGGCGGCTGCTGTTCGTACGGGACACGCACAGCGTGGAGCTGACGGAGGACGGCGAGGCGCTGCTGGGCTTCGCGCGCACGATCCTGGAGGCGCACGAACGGGCGGCGGCCTTCTTCACGGGGACCCGGCTGCGGGGGCGATTGCGGTTCGGGGCCTCGGAGGACTTCGTGCTGACGCGGCTGCCGGAGATTCTGGAGGGGTTCCGGCAGGAGCATCCCGAGGTGGACCTCGAGCTGTCGGTGGAGCTGTCGGGGACGCTGCACGAGCGGCTGGACGCGGGGCGCCTCGACTTGGTGCTGGCGAAGCGGCGGGGGCCGGGCGACGAGCGGGGGCGCCTGGTGTGGCGGGACCGGATGGTGTGGATCGGGGCGGAGGGGCTGCGGGTGGACCCGGAGCGCCCGGTGCCGCTGATCGTCTTCCCGCCGCCGGGGATCACCAGGGCCCGGGCCCTGGAGGTGCTGGAGCGGGAGGGCCGGCCGTGGCGGATCGCCTGCACGAGCGGCAGCCTGAGCGGGCTGATCGCGGCGGCCCGGGCCGGGCTGGGCGTGATGGCCCACACCCGGGGGCTGATCCCGCCGGGGCTGGTCCGGGTCGGCGGACTTCCCGACCTGGGCTCGGTGGAGTTCGCGCTGCTGCGCGGCCCGCGCGTCTCGGCCGCCGCCGAGGCGCTGGCCTCGGCCGTCCTCTCGGGAGCGGACCGCCTCAGCCGCACGGGGTGACCCGTCGGCCCGGGCACAACCGTTCCGCTGAGGAGGTCTTGTGGAGGTATCCGCGGGCTGATCAACTGCCGTCCGGCGTGGGGTAGCGTCGCCGCGCCGCACGGAGAGGAGCGGGGCCTTGCGCGAGATCACCGTCCCACCGGTCGTCACGGGCGCGCCCGTCGGCGGGCTGGCCGACACCGTCTTCCGGCATGCGCGCGAGGAACCGGGC
This sequence comes from Streptomyces sp. LARHCF249, assembly GCF_052871255.1. Taxonomy (NCBI): domain Bacteria; kingdom Bacillati; phylum Actinomycetota; class Actinomycetes; order Kitasatosporales; family Streptomycetaceae; genus Streptomyces; species Streptomyces sp. LARHCF249. Next base: position 379,649 of record NZ_JBIXJQ010000005.1, on the reverse strand, counting down.
CGGGTGGTGCTCGGGCGCAAGACCGGCGGCGTCTGGCAGGACGTGACCTCCGGGCAGCTGGCCGCCGAGGTGCTGGCGCTCGCCAAGGGGCTGCTGGCCCAGGGGGTGCGGTTCGGGGACCGGGTCGCCGTCATGTCCCGTACCCGGTACGAGTGGACCCTCTTCGACTTCGCCCTGTGGGCGATCGGCGCCCAGCCCGTCCCCGTGTATCCGACCTCCTCCGCCGAGCAGGTGCAGTGGATCCTGCACGACTCCGCGTGCACGGCGTGCGTCGTCGAGAACGAGGACCAGGCCATGACGGTCGGCTCGGTCGTCGACCGGCTCCCTCAGCTGCGGCTGCTGTGGCAGCTCGACGCGGGGGCCGTGGACACCCTCGTCGCCGACGGGCGCGGGGTCTCCGAGGACGTCGTGCACCGTCATCGCGGCGCGGTGACCCCGGACGCGGTCGCGACCGTCATCTACACCTCGGGGACCACCGGGCGCCCCAAGGGATGCGTGCTCACCCACGCCAACTTCATGTTCGAGGCCGACACGATGGTCAGCCGCTGGGAGTCCGTCTTCCAGGCCGGTCCCGGCGAGCAGCCGTCCACGCTGCTGTTCCTTCCGCTGGCGCACGTCTTCGGGCGGATGGTGGAGGTGGCCGCCGTCCGGTCGCGGGTCAAGCTCGGGCACCAGCCCGTGATGACGGCGGCCGAGTTGCTGCCGGACCTCGCCGCGTTCCGGCCGACCTTCGTGCTGGGGGTCCCGTACGTCTTCGAGAAGGTCTTCGCGGCCGCCCGCCGCAAGGCGGAGGCGGAGGGGCGTACGGCCCCCTTCGACCGGGCGGTGGAGACGGCCGTGCGGTACGCGGAGGCGCGCGAGCAGAGGGCCTTCGGCATCGGGCCGGGACCCTCGGCCGGGCTGCGGATGGAGCACCAGCTCTTCGAGAAGCTCGTGTACGGGAAGGTCCGCGCGGCGATGGGCGGCCGGGTGCGGCACGCGATGTCGGGCGGGTCCGCGATGTCGCGCCGCCTCGGGCTGTTCTTCGACGGGGCCGGGATCACGATCTTCGAGGGGTACGGGCTGACCGAGTCCTGCGCGGCGGCCACCGCGAACCCGCCGGGGGCGACCAAGTACGGCACGGTGGGCCGGCCGATCCCGGGCGGCACGGTGCACATCGCGGACGACGGGGAGGTGTGGCTGCACGGCGGCCACATCTTCTCCGGGTACCTGGGCGACCCCCGCGGCACTCAGGAGGTGCTGCGCGGCGGCTGGCTGGCGACCGGGGACCTGGGGCGGCTGGATGCGGACGGCTACCTCACCATCACCGGCCGCAAGAAGGAGATCCTGGTGACCTCCAACGGCAAGAGCGTCCAGCCGGCCGCGTTGGAGGAGCGGGTCCGCTCGCATCCGCTGGTGGCCCAGTGCGTGCTGGTGGGCAACGACCGGCCGTACATCGCGGCCCTGATCACCCTGGACCCGGAGGGCATCGCGCACTGGCTGTCGATGCGCGGTCTGCCGCAGCGGCCCCCGGCGGAGCTGGTGCACGACACGGACCTGTCGGCGGAGATCCGGCGGGCGGTGGTGGCGGCCAACACCCTGGTCTCGCAGGCGGAGGCGATCCGAACCTTCCGGGTCCTGCCCGAGCAGTTCAGCGAGGAGCGGGGGCTGCTCACCCCCTCGCTGAAACTCAAGCGCCGGGCGATCGAGAAGGCGTACGCGATGGAGGTCGCGGCCCTGTACCAGTCGTGAGCAGGCCGGTTCCGGGGTCGGGCCGCCGCGCCCGCCAGCCCTGACGGTTCGTCACATCACTCCTGCCATTGATATTGACGATCCGTCAGGTCGCGCACAGAATGCGGGGATTCCGACCGGAGGGGATCCCCAGATGTTGCGACCGATCCGCACCCTGGCCGCCGCGGCAGCGGCCCTCGCACTCGTCTCCGCCTGCAACTCCGCCTCCACCAACGGCAACGGGACCGGCGGCTCCGGGGACGCGCCCGGGGACCGCCGCGGCGTGACGGCCGGGTCGATCAAGGTCGGCGGCATCGTGTCGATGACCACCGCGAGCGGCTACAGCAAGAAGGACACCGATCTCGGCGCCAAGGCGCGGTACATGAGAGCCAACGCCGAGGGAGGCGTCAACGGTCGCACGATCGACTACCTCGGCGCGGAGGACGACGGCCAGGACCCCGCGAAGAACATGGCGGCCGCCCGCAAACTCGTCCAGCAGGACAAGGTCTTCGCGGTCTCCCCCATGAGCTCGGTGACGTTCTCGGGCGCCGACTTCCTGGAGCAGGAGAGGGTTCCCACCTTCGGCTGGGGCACCCTTCCCTCCTTCTGCGGGCCCAAGTACATCTACGGCTTCAACGGCTGCCTGGTCCCCACGCCCGGCGGCACCCTCAACCAGACCTGGCCCGAGGGCATCGGCCAGCTCCTCGGCGGGGCGCAGGGCAAGTCCGTAGCGGTCATCGCCAACGACAGCGACGCCGGGAAGTTCGGCATCCGCACCTTCCAGCAGGGCTTCGCCAGCGCCGGGTTCACCGTCTCCTACGCCAAGGCCTCGGTGCCCGCCACCGCCGTGCCGAGCGACTGGTCGGCGTACGTGAAGGAGATCCTGGGGAGCAACGGCGGCAAGGCACCGGACGCCGTGGTCTCGGTCATGCAGACCCCCAACAACATCGGGCTGTTCACCGCGCTCAAGCGCGGCGGCTACAAGGGGCTGCTCTCCGACCCCACCGACTACGACCCGGGCCTGCTCGCCAAGGAGGCCACCAAGCAGGCGCTGGACGGGGTGCACGTACTGATCCAGTTCGAGCCCTTCGAGTCGGACAGCCCGCGGATGGCCCAGTTCAAGGCCGACATCAAGGCCGCGGCGGGCGGGCAGGACGTGCCGCTCAACATGCACATGCTGACCGGGTACATGTCGGCCGACCTGTTCGTGTCCATCGCGAAGACCGCGGGCAAGGACCTGACCGTCGAGTCCTTCCAGGCCGCCGCGCAGCGCTTCTCCGACACCGGCACGCTCGTCGGCGACCGGGCGGAGCCGAAGGGGCAGAAGGACAGCTTCGGCTGCGGGGCGCTCGTACAGCTGAAGAACGGCACGTACGAGGTCTCCGTCCCGTTCAAGTGCCACGAGCCCATTCCCTTCAAGTAGGGCCGCGGCATGGGAGATCTGCTCGTCTTCGTACTGAGCGGCCTGGTCTCCGGGGCCCTGTACGCACTGCTCGCCACCGGGCTGGTGCTGTCGTACTCGGCGTCCGGGCTGTTCAACTTCGCGCACGGGGCCACCGCCTACCTGTGCGCGCTCACCTTCTACGAGCTGCACTCGGGCCTGGGCTGGCCGGCCGTCCCGGCGGCGCTGCTGGTGGTGTTCGTCCTCGCCCCCGGCCTCGGCTGGGGGCTGGACCGGCTGATGTTCCGGCGGCTCGCGCGGGTCGGCGAGACCGCGCAGATCGTGGCGACCATCGGGCTGCTGGTGGCGCTGCCGGCGGCCGGGCTGTGGGTGGTGGAGCTGCTGGCGGACGCGGGCGCGCCCGTGAAGCCCGCCGAGAACCAGTTCGGGCTGCCGGGGGTCGGGCCGAGCCCGGCGACGTCCTGGCAGCTCGCGGAGGGCGTCGGCATCGACTCCGACCAGCTGATCACCTGGGTGGTGACGGCGGTGGTGGCGGTGGCCCTGTGGGTGCTGATGCGGCACACCCGGCTCGGGCTGCTGCTGCGGGCCGCCGTCGACAACCGCTCGCTGACCGAGCTGCGCGGGATCAGCGCCGACCGGCTGTCGTCGGCGGCCTGGATGATCGCGTCGGCGCTGGCCGGGCTGGCGGGTGTGCTGGCGACGCCGCTGCTGGGGCTGTCCGCGCACGACTTCACGCTGTTCCTGTTCGTCTCGGCGACGGCGGCGGTCATCGGGCGGTTCGCGTCCGTGCCGCTCGCCTTCGCGGGCGGGCTGGGGCTCGGGGTCCTGCAGAACCTGGTGGCCGGGTACGCGTCCTTCGCCGAGGGCATCACCGGCTTCCGTACGGCGGTTCCGTTCCTGATCCTGTTCGGGGGCCTGCTGGTGCTGACGCGCCGGGCGCGGACGGCGGGGGTCGCGGCCGTGGACGCCCCGCCGGTGGACCATCTGGCCGGGGCCTCGTGGGGGCGGCGGTGGGGGGTGTGGGCAGCGGGCGGCGGGCTGCTGTGCGTGGCCTTCTACACCGTGACCACGCCGTTCTGGAGCGGGCTGCTGGCGCAGGGGCTGGCCATCGGGCTGGTGTTCATGTCCTTCACCGTGGTGACCGGGCTGGGGGCGATGGTCTCGCTGGCCCAGGGCACCTTCGTGACCGGCGCGGCGCTGGTGGCCGGACTGCTGATGAGCCGGGGCTGGCCGTTCGTGGCGGCGCTGGCGGTCGGGACGTGCGCGGCCGCCGTACTGGGGGCCCTGGTCGCCCTGCCGGCGCTGCGGCTGGGCGGGCGGTCGCTGGCACTGGCGACCCTGGCGCTGGCGTTCCTGGCCGACCAGGTGCTGTTCCAGCTTCGGTGGCTGCGGAACGGGGATTCGGGATGGCCGATCCCGCGGCCGGTGTTCGGGCCGGTGGACCTGTCCGACGACCGGGCGCTGGGGGTGGCCCTGGTGGTCCTGGTCGCCCTGGTGGCCGCCGGGCTGAGCTCGCTGCGGGGCTCCCCGTCGGGGCGGGCGATGCTGGCCGTACGGTCGGCGCCCGCGGCGGCGATGGCCTCGGGGGTGTCCGTCCTGCGGACGAAGCTGCTGCTGTTCACCCTGTCTGCGGGGCTGGCCGGGTTCGGCGGGGTGATGTACGCGTCGTTCAACACCCGTATCACGGCGACGGACTTCACGGCGATGACCGGGTTGGTGTGGCTGGCGGTGGTGGTGGCGGCCGGGGTCCGGCGGCCCGCCTACGCCGTGGTGGCGGGGCTGGTCTTCGCGGTTGCCCCGAGGCTGCTCGCGGATTACGTGACATCGTCCGCGCACCTGCCGGTGATCCTGTTCGGCCTGGCGGGACTGGCCTTGGCCAATGACCCCGACGGGTACTGCGCGGCCGTGCCGGTGCGGCTGGCCCGGCGGCGGGCCGGGGTCGGGGGCCCTGCGGGGCTCTCCCCCACCCCGCCCCTTCCCGAAACCGGGGGCTCCGCCCCCAGCCCCCCGTCCCCGGGCTCCGCCCCGGACCCGGCGGGGGCTCCGCCCCCGAACCCCCGCGCCTCAAACGCCGGCGGGGCTGAATTGCCCGGAGGGAGATTCCAGCCCGCCCGGCGTTTGAGGGCCGGGGTCTGGGGCGGGGTGGGGGAAGGCCCCGCAGGGCCCGCCCTCGAGCTGCGCGGCGTAGCGGCCGGGTACGACGGGGGGTTGGTCCTGCACCGGGTCGATCTCGCCGTCCGGCAAGGGGAGATCCTCGCCGTGCTCGGGCCGAACGGGGCCGGCAAGAGCACCGCCTGCCGGGTGGCCGCCGGGCTGCTGCCCGCCACCAGCGGCGAGGTCCGCGTACGCGGGCGGGACGCCACCCGCGACGGGCCCGTACGGCGGGCGCGTGCCGGGGTGCTGCTCGCCCCTGAAGGCCGGGGCATCTTCCCCTCGCTCACCATCGAGGAGAACCTGACGCTGTACCTGCGGGAGCCCGACGCCCGGACCGCCGTGTACGACCGCTTCCCGCGCCTCGCGGAACGCCGCGGGGTGGCCGCCGGCGCCCTGTCCGGCGGGGAGCAGCAGATGCTGGCCCTGGCGCCGCTGTTGCAGCGCCCGCCCGAGGTGCTGATCGCCGACGAGCCCTCGCTCGGTCTCGCCCCGCGCGTGGTGGAGGAGGTGTACGCCCTGCTCACCGAACTGCGCGACGCCGGGACCGCGCTGCTCCTGGTGGAGGAGAAGGCGGCGGAGATCCTCGGGATCGCCGACACCGTGGCCTACCTCTCCCAGGGCCGGGTCTCCTGGTGCGGCCCGCGCGCCGAGGTGGAGGCGGACCGGCTCACCGAGGCCTACCTGGGGATGGCGACATGAGCGGCAGCGGGAGCGCGTACGTGCTGGAGGCCCACGGCGTCAGCGTGCGGTTCGGCGGGGTCCGGGCGCTGACCGGGGTGGACCTCGGGATCCGGGCGGGCGAGGTGTGCGGGCTCATCGGGCCGAACGGGGCCGGGAAGACCACGCTGTTCGACGTCCTGTCCGGGATCCGGCGGCCCGACCAGGGGCGGATGCTGCTGGACGGGGTGGACATCACCCGGCGTTCCCCCGTCTGGCGGGCCCGGCACGGGATGCGCCGTACGTTTCAGCGCCAGCAGCTGTTCGGGCAGCTCAGCGTGGCCGAGAACCTGCTGGTGGCCCAGGAGTGGCGCGGCGGCGGGGGCGGACTCGCCGCCGACCTGGTCGCCTTCCCGGCCCGGCGGTCACGGGAGCGGGCCCGCCGGGAGCGGGGCGAGCGGGTGCTGGCCGACTGCGGGATCGGCGCGCTGGGGACCTCGTACGCCGGCGGGCTGCCCGTCGGGCAGGGACGGATGGTGGAACTGGCCCGCGCGGTGGCCGATCCGCCGCGGGTGCTGCTGCTGGACGAACCGGCGTCCGGGATGTCGGCCCCCGAGCGCGAGCAGCTCGCGGCGGTCGTCCGGCGGCTGGCGCGTGAGGAGGGCTGCGCGGTGCTGCTGGTCGAGCACAACGTGGCCTTCGTGATGGACCTGTGCGAACGGGTGGTCGTACTGGACCTCGGAGCGGTGCTCGCCGAGGGCCCGCCGGCCGAGGTACGGGCGGATCCGCTCGTACGGGAGGCGTACCTCGGGACGGCGTGAACCGTCCGGGGGTGGCGGGAATACGGTGCACGGGGGGCCGGTTGTGGCCCCTCGTACGCCCCCGCCACCGACCCGAGGGAACGACCAGACGTGAACCAGGTCCCCACCGTCAAGCTCAACAACGGCACGCTCATGCCCCAGCTCGGCTTCGGTGTCTGGCAGGTGCCGGACGCGGAGGCGGACCGGGCCGTCGCGACCGCGCTGGAGGCGGGCTACCGCAGCATCGACACGGCGGCCGTGTACGGCAACGAGGCCGGCACCGGCAGGGGTCTTGCCGCCTCCGGGGTGGCGCGCGAGGAGCTGTTCGTCACCACGAAGCTGTGGAACGGCCCGCAGCGGACCTGGAACCGGGACGCGGTGCTGCGCGCCTTCGACGATTCGCTCGGCAAGCTGGGCCTCGACCACGTCGACCTGTACCTGATCCACTGGCCGCGTCCGATGCGCGACGACTTCCTCTCCATCTGGCGCACCTTCGAGGAGATCGCGGCGAGCGGCCGGGCCAGGGCGGTCGGCGTGTCGAACTTCCGCCCGGCGGACCTGGACCGGCTGGCGTCGGCGAGTGCGCTGGTGCCGGCCGTGAACCAGATCGAGCTGCACCCGCTGTTCCCGCAGGACGCACTGCGTGCCGTGCACGCCGAGCGCGGGATCGCCACCGAGGCCTGGTCCCCGCTGGGCCAGGGCAAGGAGCTGCTGACGCTCCCGGCGGTGACGGAGATCGCCGCCAAGCACGGCCGCAGCGCCGCGCAGGTGGTGCTGCGCTGGCACGTCCAGCACGGCAACGTGGCGATCCCGAAGTCCGTGACCCCGGCCCGGATCCGGGAGAACCTGGACGTCTTCGGCTTCGAGCTGGACGCCGCCGACGTCGCCGCGCTGGACGCCCTGGGCGCGGGCGCGGCGGCCCGGCGGATCGGTCCGGACCCGGCCGTCTTCGACGTGTGAGCGGAGTCCACGTGAAACTTCCCGAGGGGCTCTACCGCATCCGCAACGTGGACAGTGGGCTGGTGCTCCAGCTGGAGGGCGCCTCCCGGGTACGGGTCGGACCGGACGGCCCGCCCGCGCCGGAGGCCGCCCGCCGGTGGCGGATCTCGCCGGTGCACAGCGGCGGCGGCGTCTTCCACGTGGTCAGCGAGGACAACGAGCGCCGCCTCGACGTGGCGAACGCCTCGACGGACAGCGGCGCCCGGGTGCAGGTGTGGCGCGCCAACGCCTTCGGCGCGCAGGAGTGGATCGTCGAGGAGCACCTCGACGCCCCGGGCGTGGTCTCGCTGATCGCGTGCATCAGCGGCCTCCCCCTGGAGGCCGACCCCCAGGGCCGCGCCCGCCAGGGCGAGGACACCGACTCCCCGACCCAGTGGTGGCGCCTGGAGCCGGTGTAGCGAGCCCGCGCGGGGTTGCGGTCCTGGCCGCGGCCCGTGGAGCCGTCTCGGCGGCCGGGCGCGGTATCGGCATCAGCTCGCGCCGTGCGCCGGGGCGAGGGATTCGACGCGCTCGGCGAGTTCGAAGTCGTTGGACGTCACCACGCCGCCCGCGTCGTGGCTGTTCACCGACAGCCGGACCGTGTTGTAGCCGAGGGTCAGGTCGGAGTGGTGGTTCAACTCCTCCTGGACCGAGGCGATGTGGGCCACCAGGGCGCTCGCCGCGAAGTGCGTGCCCAGCCGGTAGGTACGGAAGATCCGGTCGTTCTCGAAGGCCCAGCCGGGGAGTTCCCGCAACCGGTCCTCGATCTCCTTCTGCGACAGCGGTTCACTCGGCATCCACCGGCTCCTTTGTTCCGTCCTTGCCCGTGACGTGTAGTCAAGGTTCCCACAGTGCGCGCCGGAACAACCCTTTCGCGCCATAGTGCGCGCGGGTGCTTTCCGAGCCTTCCGCGCCCCACCCGGCCCCCTTATGCTCCTGCGCCGGACGTGACCGTTACCAGCGGTAACAAGGGGACGAAGGGGCGACACCTCCATGGTGAGCACAGGCAGTTCCAGACGTACGTTCATCGCGGGCACCGCGGCGGCCGCCGCCGCCGGCGGCGCCTTGCCCGCGGGCCTGGCGGCAGCACCGGCGGCAGCCGCGACCGGAGCGGGAACCGGGAGCGCGCCGAACGGCCGGCGCGTCGCCGTCCTCGGCGGCGGGGTGGCCGGGCTGACCGCGGCGCACGAACTCGCCGAGCGCGGCTACGCCGTCACCGTGTACGAACGCCGCGCGCTCGGCGGCAAGGCCCGCAGCATGGACGTGCCCGGCAGCGCCCGGGGCGGCCGCCGGCCGCTGCCCGCCGAGCACGGCTTCCGCTTCATCCCGGGCATTTACCACAACCTGCCCGACACGATGCGGCGCATCCCGTTCCCCGGGAACGCGAACGGCGTGTGGGACAACCTCGTCGCCCCGCGCGAGATGATGTTCGCCCGGGCGGCCGGCCGCGAGGACCTGCGCGCGCCGATCCCCTGGCCGGAGCACTCCCCCGCCGAGCTGACGCCCGAAGAGCTCCGGCGCGCCCTCACCGGCATCCTGCAGTCGCTGGTACGGCTGCCGCTGCACGAGACGGCGTACTTCGTGAACCGCGTACTGGTCTTCCTCACCAGCTGCGACGAGCGGCGCGACCAGGTCTGGGAGCACACTCCCTGGTGGGACTTCGTCCGCGCGGCGCAGATGTCGGGCGAGTACCAGCGGATCCTCGCCGTCGGCATCACCCGCAACATCGTCGCGACCAAGGCGGAGGAGGCCTCCACCCGTACGGTGGGCACCCTCGGCGAGGCCTTCGTCTTCAACCTGCTGGGGCGCGGCGCCGACGGCCCGCCGGACCGGATCCTCAACCTGCCCACCAACGAGGCGTGGATCGACCCCTGGGAGGCGCATCTGCGCACCCTCGGCGTGCAGTTCAAGATCGGCTGGACCGTACGGGAGGTGCAGTACGGGAACGGCCGGGTGAGCGGGGTCGCCGTCCTGGACCCGGCCGGCGCGCGGCAGACCGTCACCGCGGACCACTACGTCTCCGCCCTGCCCGTCGAGCACGCGCGGCGGACCTGGGGCGCCGCGCTGCGGGCCGCCGATCCGATGCTGGGGCGCTGCGACAAGCTGGAGACCGACTGGATGACCGGGATCCAGTTCTACCTCACCGAACGGGCCCCGCTGGTGCACGGCCACCTCAACTGCATCGATTCCGCTTGGTCGCTGACGGCGATCCAGCAGGCCGAGCACTGGCCCGCCCGCGACTTCCCCGCCGACTACGGCGACGGCACCGCGGTCGACTGCCTGTCGGTGGACATCTCGGAATGGGACAAGCCCGGGATCCTGTACGGGAAGACGGCCAAGCAGTGCACCCGCGAGGAGGTGGCGCGCGAGGTGTGGGCCCAGCTGAAGGCCTCCCTCAACGACACCGGGAAGACGCTGCTGAGCGACTCCGCGCTGCACTCGTGGTTCCTGGACCCGGGCGTGGACGGGCTGGGCACCCCGAACCCGACCAACGAGGACGAGCTGCTGATCCACCCGACCGGCACCTTCCACAACCGGCCGAGCGCGGGCACCCGCATCCCCAACTTCTTCCTCAGCGGGGACTACGTGGCGGTCGACATCGACCTGGCGACGATGGAGGGGGCCAACGCCTCCGCCCGGGCAGCGGTCAACTCGCTGCTGGACCGCGATGGTTCGCAGGCCTCGCGGTGCACGGTCCAACCGCTGTACCGGGCTCCGGAGGTCGAGTCCGCCAAGCGGCACGACCTGTGGCGCTACCGTCTCGGCTTGCGGAACGCCTTCGATCTGGGCTGACCCGCCGGACGCGCTCGGCTACCGTCGGGCGCATGACCACCACGATGCCCACGGTCGGCGCCCTGCTCCGTACGTGGCGGGAGCGGCGCGGGATCAGCCAGCTGGAACTGGCGGGCCGCGCCGACTCCTCGTCCCGCCACATCAGCTTCATCGAGACCGGGCGGTCCCGGCCGAGCGAGGAGATGGTGCTGAGGCTCGCCGACCGCCTGGACGTGCCGGTGCGGGAGCGCAACGCCCTGCTGCTGGCGGCGGGTTACGCCCCGCACTACGCGCAGACGGCTCTGGACGACCCGTCGATGGGGACGCTGCGGGAGGGCATCGAGCGGCTGCTGACCGGATACGAGCCCTACCCGGCGCTGGTGGTGAACGCCACGTACGACGTCGTCGCGGCCAACCGGGGCGTCCTGATGCTGATGGACGGGCTGCCGGAGCACCTGCTGGCCCCGCCGCTGAACGCCATGCGGCTCACCCTGCACCCCGAGGGCCTGGCTCCGAGGATCCGCAACCTCAGGGAATGGCGCGGACACCTGCTGGCGCAGATGGAGCGCCAGATCGCGCTGGCCCGGTCCGAGCCGCTGCGCGCGCTGTACGAGGAGGTGTCCGCCTATCCGGTCGCCGAGCGGCCGGACGACCGCGAGGCGGACGAGCCCGTCCCGTACATCGCGCTCCCGCTCGTCATCGAGCACGACGGCCACGTGCTGTCCTTCGTGTCCTCGATCGCGACCTTCAACACACCGATGGACGTGACCGTCGCCGAGCTGGCCATCGAGACGATGCTCCCGGCCGACCCGGCAACGGTGAAGTACCTGCGCTCACTTGGCGGCTGAGCGCAGGGCGAGCTGCTGGAGCAGGGCGAACCCGGCGACGGTCAGGGCCTGCGCCGGGATCCACACGGCCCCGGCGGCGGTCGGCGAGAACCAGAGGGCGAGGGCGGCCAGGCTCAGGGCCGCCCAGGCGTAGTTGGTCTCGATCACGAGCTTGACCGGCAGGGCCGGCGGCTGCCTCCGGGAGGCAAGCCAGCCGACGGCGGCGCCGTACGCGACGAGCAGGATCCCGAGCTCCAGCAGCAGCCCCTGCCCGACCCCGAGCAGCCGGCCCAGCGGGGCCGAGAAGGCGACGTACGCCAGGCCGTTGCCGGTGGTGACCACGGAGTCGAGGGCGAGGAAGCGGCGCAGCATGGCCTGCGGCTCGGCGGTGCGGGCGATGCTGCCGAGCAGGGTTGCGGACATGGGAAATCAGCCTCCGTCGAGGTCGAACGCGGGGATGGAGTACGGGTTTACGGGTCCCGGAACCGAGTGCGCGGCCCCGGAACCCGATGCCTCCACTGTGCGGGCCCGGCCCCCGGCAGGTCGATTACCCCGGAGGTAAGGCGCGGCCCCGGGCGGGCCCGACGGACGCACCGGAGAACGTACCGAACAGTAGTTTTGCGTGAGTTGGGCGCACCTCGGCCCAACAGGTGCCTCCGTGACCGAAATGAGATGTCATTCCGCTTCCGGGAATCGATCACTTCGCACCCTTGGTGACCATTTTTGATCTTGTAGGGGCGGCTACTTTCAAGCCAGTGATCGCTTGCGACGTGCACGGCGGTCGAATCGTCATCCCCTGGGGGGATCTTGCGTTACCGAAGAAGACCGGACGGGCCCGCGGGGCGCGTCCGTTCGCCGTTGAGGGCACCGGCCGGTCTGGGTGCCACGGCGGCGGCGCTGGCTGTCGTGATGACCGTCTCGACGATCTACGGAGCCGAGGCCGCTGTCGCCGCCCCCGCTCCCGCGGCCGACAAGGCGAAGCAGACCAAGGAGACCGCGCAGTCCGCGGCGGACGTGCCCTCGGCCCGGGTGGCCGCGCGTCTGTACAAGCACCGCGTGGAGGCGCTCTCGGAGCGTTCCGAGACGTCGACGACCTGGGTGAACCAGGACGGGTCGCTGACCACCGAGGTCGCGGCGGGCCCGATCCGCTTCAAGGACGCCGCCACGGGCGAGTGGCGCGACGTCGATGTGAACCTCGCGGCGGCGCCCGACGGTTCGGTCGCTTCCAAGGCCCATCCGCAGGGCCTGCGCCTGTCCGGGAAGACGGCCGCGAAGGTGTCCTTCCTGAAGACGGCGCAGCCTGCCGAGGCCACCGATCTGGTGACGCTGGGCTCCGGCGACGAGGCGATCACGCTGCAGTGGCGCGGCGGTCTGCCGACGCCGAAGCTGGACGGCACGCGGGCCACGTACGAGGGCGCCGTGCCGGGCGCGGACGTGATCGTCGAGGCGACCCGTACCGGCTTCGAGCAGTTCGTCGAGGTCAAGGCCAAGCCCGAGGCGGGCTTCGGCTACACGCTGCCCCTGAAGACCAAGGGTCTGAAGGTCGAGCAGCAGCCGGACGGCAGCGTGCTGTTCACCGACAAGAAGTCCAAGCAGACCGCGACCATGCCGGCCCCCGTCATGTGGGACGCCACCGTCGACGCCGCCTCCGGTGAGCACACCCGGCGGGCCAAGGTCGGCCTGAAGGTCGTCACGACCAAGGACGGCGCCGACCTCGTCATCACCCCCGACGCCGCTTTCCTCGCGGACCCGGCGACGAAGTACCCGGTGACCGTCGACCCGTCGACCTCCGCGCTGGGCAACCTGTTCGACACCTACGTCCAGCAGGGCGAGACCGTCGACTGGTCCAACGACACCGAGCTGGACCTCGGCAATCCGGGCACGAAGAACGCCGACGGAACCTTCCGCACCGCCCGTTCCTTCATCACCTGGAACACGGCCCCGGTCGCCGACGCACTGATCTCGGACGCGAAGCTGTCGCTGTGGAACTTCCACTCCGGCAACACCGACTGCACCGCCCAGCCCTGGGAGGTGTGGACCGCCAACAACGCCTCCACCGCCTCCCGCTGGACAAACCAGCCGGCGATGGTCACCAAGATGGCGACCTCCACCGAGACCAAGGGCAACCCGGGCTGCGGCACGCAGCCCGACGGCTGGGTCAACGCGGACGTCACGAACCTGGTCCAGCACTGGTCCAACAACAAGTGGGCGTACTCCGGCATGGGCCTGCGGGCCACGGACGAGGCCAACATCAAGCAGTGGAAGCGGGTCAACTCCGCCAACGCCGCCTCCAACGTCCCCAAGCTGACGGTCACCTACAACTACCGGCCGCGCACGGGCACCAAGCAGGAGGCCGGTCCGCCGTTCTTCTCCTACGGCGGCGCCTACGTGGTGAACACGGTGACGCCGACCCTGCGCGACACGTTCGTCGACGCCAACGGCGATAAGATCCAGGGCGCCTACCAGATCTTCGACTCGGCCACCGACACCCAGGTCGGCGACATCCTGCGCTCCGCGTTCGTGCCGTCCGGGCAACCCGCCCCGGTCACCGTCCCCGCCGGGGTGCTCGTCAACGGCAAGACGTACAAGTTCCGTTCCTCCCCCTACGACGGCACCCACTACAACCTGGGCTGGTCGGCGTTGAAGACGTTCACCGTCGACACCGCCGCCCCCTCCGCCCCCAACGGGCTGACCTCGACGGACTACCCGTCCGCTGCCTGGGTCAAGGGCGTCGGCCAGGCGGGCAACTTCACCGTCTCCCCGCCCTCCGGCACGGATCACCAGTGGCTCGAATGGTCCCTGGACGGCGCCGAGTGGACGCGTGTGCCCACCGACGGCACCCCCGGTACGCGGACCCTGTCCGTCACCCCGCCGTCGAACGGAACCCACACCCTCCTGGTGCGCACCGTCGACAAGGCCGACAACGAGTCCGAGGCGGTCGAGTACACCTTCCACGCCGGACCGGGTGGATTCGTCCAGCCCGCGGACGGCGAGCGCTCGGCCCGTCGGCTCCCGCTGACCGCCGAAGCCGACGGCGCCAAGTACGACGCGGCGTCCTTCTCGTGGCGCCGCTCCGAGGCAGACCCCTGGGTCCAGATCCCGCCGGGGCACGTCACGAATGGCGGCACGGCGCTGACGGTATGGCCCGTGTCCCTGACCGCGGGACGCACCCCCGCCCTGGTCTGGAACGCCACCGACACGGTCGACCCGGACGGCAGCGTCCAGATCAAGGCCGACTTCACCGGACCGGGTGGCGCCACCGGCGCCACGGAGCCCCTCGTCGTGGTCGTCGACCGCAACGCGAGCGGGGCCGCCACCAGCCAGGTCGGCCCGGGCTCGCTGAACCTGCTCACCGGCGACTACGAGGTGTCGGCCACCGACGTGAACGCCTTCGGCATGGCCGTCTCCCGCACCACGTCCTCGCGCGACCCGCACAAGGGCACCAAGCAGGAGGGCCAGGCCGCGATCTTCGGCCAGGAGTGGGCCTCCGGCACGGCGGCCGAGATCGTCCAGTCCGACTACTCGCACGTCGCGCGGGTCTCGGACACGGCCGTGGACGTCGTGACCACCTCGGGTGACGCGCTGCACTTCACCGCCAACGCGGCGCGCAACGGCTGGGTCTCCGAGCCCGGCGCCGGCGGCATGACCCTGACCGGCAGTGTCAGCGGCTCGTTCACGCTGACCGACGACGGCGGTACGGTCACCGAGTTCACCCGGGCGGACCCGGCGATGACCACCTGGCAGGTCGCCAGCACCCTGGTCAGCGGAGTCGAGAATTCGACGACCACCGTGGTCTCGGAAACGGTCACCGTCGACACCAAGAAGCTGGCCCGCCCCAAGCGGGTCATCGCCCCGACCTCCGCCGCGACCGCCTCGGCCTGCGCGACCACCCCGCAGACCAAGGGCTGCCGCTCGCTGGAGTTCGTCTACGCGACCGCCACCACCGCCACCGGATACAGCACCTCCGCCGACTTCGGCGACTTCGCCGGCCAGGTGAAGGAGATCCGGCTGTGGTCCACCGAGCCCGGCGCCGCGAACGCCACCTCGAAGGCGGTCTCCACCTACCGCTACGACGCAGGCGGCAACCTCCGCCAGCAGTGGGACCCCAACCTGGCGCAGAGCACCCAGACGCAGTACGCCTACGACGCGGCCGACCGCATCAACTGGCTGCAGGCCAAGTCCGAACTGCCCTGGTCGTTCACGTACGGCCAGGCGGGATCCTCGCCCACGGCCGGTGACGGCATGCTCCTCAAGTCCTCCCGTTCCGGTCTGAAGCCGGGCACGGCGGCCGAGGAACTGGGCACCGCGACCACCAGCATCGTCTACGGCGTCCCGCTGAACGGCGCCGCGGCCCCGTACCCGATGGGCGCGGCCGACGTGAAGGCATGGGGGCAGACCGGCGCACCCACCGACGCGACCGCCGTGTTCCCCGCCGACGCCGTTCCCTCGTCCCACTCCGGTACGTCACTCGCCGCCTCGGCCTACGCTCGGGCGTCGATCACCTACCTGGGCGCCTCCGGACGGCCCGTCAACAGCGCGGCGCCCGGCGGACACATCACCACCACCGAGTACGACCGGTACGGAAACACCGTCCGTGAGCTCTCGGCCGCCAACCGGGCCCTCGCCCTCGGCACGAGCCCCGCTGACCAGGCAGCACAGGCCAACCTGGGCATCGGCCAGCTCACCAGCGCCGAGCGCGCCCACCAGCTGAGCACCTCGACCGCGTTCGACGCGGCCGGAGAGCGGCAGCTCGGGAAGCTCGGACCGCTGCGCCGCGTCGACCTGACCGCCGACTTGAAGAACGGAGCGACCCTGCTGGTCCCGGCCGGCACCTCGGTGACCGCCCGCGACTGGTCGGTCCTCGAGTACGACGCCGGGCGACCCACCGACGGCTCCGCCAAGGTCAAGGACCAGGTGACCAAGGCCACCGTCGGCGCCCAGGTCCGCGAGCACCCGACGGTACTCGGCGAGCCCCGCGCCACCGAGACCGTGTACGACTGGACCAGGGGCCTGCCGATCCGGACCGTCAGGGACCCGGGTGGCCTCGCCATCACGGAGACCACCGAGTACGACGGCAAGAACCGGGTCTCCAAGCAGCTCCTCCCCGGCGCGAACGGAAGCGACGCCGCCACCCGCGTCACCACGTACTGGTCGGCGACCGGCACCGGCACCTGCCAGGGCCGCCCCGAGTGGGCCGACCTGGTCTGCTCGGTCGGTCCGGCCGGCGACATCACGGGAGGCGGGTCGAACCCGGCCAAGCTGCCGACCACCACCACCGAGTACAGCTGGTGGGGCAACCCGGCCAAGCGGATCGAGACGGTGAACGGGTCCACGCGGACCACCACCACCGAGTACGACGCGGCCGGACGGACGACCAAGGTCACGACGGCGGGCGGCTCCGGCCAGGCCGCCCCGGAGGCCACCACCGAGTACGACGCGGTGACCGGCCGGGCCGTCAAGAACACCTCGCCCACCGGCGGGACCATCGTCAAGCAGTTCGACAAGCTCGGCCGGACGATCTCCTACACCGATGCCGACGGCGGTGTCACCACCACCGAGTACGACCTGCTCGACCGGCCGGTCAAGGTCGCGGACAGCGTGCCGTCGACCGTCACCTACACCTACGACCACGCCGTCGAACCCCGGGGCCTTCCGACGAAGACCACCGACTCGGTCGCCGGCGAGTTCCGGCCGTCGTTCGACGCGGAGGGAGCCGTCCGCAGCGAGAAGCTGCCCGGCGGGTACACGCTCAACGTCAGCACCGACTCGGGCGGTGACGTCACGCACCGCAGCTACGTGCGCGACAGCGACTCGACCGTCGTGTACAGCGACACCGTGAACGAATCCGTCCACGGCCAGATCACGGCGCACGCCGGTCTGTCCGACCAGCGCTTCCGCTACGACACCGCGGGCCGCCTGGCGTCCGTCGAGGACACGGCGGACACCGTCTGCACCCGTCGCACTTACACCTTCGACGGGCGTTCGAACCGCACGGGCCTGACCACGGCGGCGGGTACCCCCGGCGCGGACTGCCCGGCCACCGGCGGAACCACCACCACCCACACCTACGACAGCGCCGACCGGCTCGTCGACAGCGGCTACGCCTACGACGAGTTCGGGCGCACCACCACCGTCCCGGGGCACGGGACCGTCGCCTACTACAACACCGACCGCACCCGCCAGCAGACCCTGTCCAACCAGCGGCAGACCTGGGGCCTCGACGCCGCCCAGCGCTACCGCGGGTGGACGAAGGAGTCGTACAACGGCTCCGTCTGGACCCAGACCGCTTCCCGCGTCAACCACTACAGCGACGACGCGGACAACCCGCGCTGGATCGTCGAGGACACCGCGAGCGGTGCGGTGACCCGCAACGTCGCCACCGCCGGCGGCCTGACCACCACGAGCAAGACGGGGGACGTCGTCCTGCACCTGACGACGATCCAGGGCTCGGTGGCCGTCCAGCTGCCGCTGAACGTCTCGCAGGCACCCGTGGCGCTGGACGCCGACGAGTACGGCAAGCCCCGCGCGGGGCAGGCCGTGGCCCGCTACGGCTGGCTGGGCGCGCACCAGCGCTCCAGCGAGACGCCGAGCGGTCTGACCTTGATGGGAGCCCGTCTCTACAACCCGTCCACCGGCCGCTTCCTCTCCGCGGACCCGGTCTACGGCGGCAGCGCGAACGCGTACGAGTACGCCAACGCCGACCCGGTCAACCAGCAGGACCTCGACGGCCGGATCTCCAAGTCCTGGCGCAAGAAGATCATCGAGGCCAACGCCTGCATGTCGCTCGGATGGCGCGGCTGCGCCCTCGCCTCGGCGATCTCCGGAATGCTGCTCGCGGCGTTCAGGAAAGGCCGGACCAACAACGCGATCCGGCACTTCATGTGGCAGGCGAGTCTCACCTTCTTCTTCGGCGCCCGAGCGGCCAAGCGGCTGGGAGACGCGCACGAATGGGGCCAGACCGGGGACGACACCAAGATCGACCAGCACAACAACAGCGTCGCCCGGTATTTCGCCACCAGGTACCGCTGGGCCATGACGGCCTGGTACTACTCAGGCTGGTTCTGGACGAACCTCTACTTCACGGCACGCCTCTACCTCAAGTGGGGCTACCTGAAGCGGTACTGGTAGACCGGAAAGGAGAAAGCCTGTGATTCCGACACGATCCCCGCGGCGCGGGCTGATGCTCGGGCTGGCCGTCACCCTCGGCTGCGTGAGCGCCCTCGCCCTGGTGGCCGGATCGCTGTACGCCCTGTTCTACGGCTCGGAAGGTTCGTGCGAGGAGAACAAGGCGGTGGAGCGGATGGCTCAGGTCGCGGCGGCGACACCCGCCGCCGCAGCCGGTACCACGCCGGTGGCGGAGTCGACCTCGGTGGAGTGCATGGACGACAGCGGAGATCCCTGGGTCACCGCGGACAGCGCCTACACCCATGACGGGGACGCACAGCCGCTGATAGCCCACTACTGGGACACCGCGGCGAAGGACGGCTGGAAAGCGGTCGGTACCCGGGCGCAGGCCCCGGACAGGTTCCGCGACAGCGGTGTCTGTTTCCGCAAGGAGGTGGCGGGCGAACCCGCGCTGCTCCGGGTCTCGTCCACCGGACCCGCGAGGTTCGTGGTGAGCGTGGAGTCCGCATTGGACGGATCCAAGATGCCCTGCTGATCCGTTGACCATCCACAGAGGCGCTCAGCGGGCCGTCCCGGCCTGCTGAGCGCCTCTTCCGTTGCCGCGTGCCAACTCCGTGGCTTGCCAACCTTTTTTGAGCCGTACGGCAGGAAATGTTGCGTTACCGCTGGTTCGGCGTGGGGCGGGCGGCTAGGCTTCACGCAGCCCAGCCCCTCGAACGTCTTGTCGACTTACGGAGAAGCAGCCGGTGCGAGCCGCCGCCCGACCCGATCTCGCCGCGCTCCGGCGGCGCGTGGAGGAGCTGTCGGAGCGGCACGGGCAGGATCCGGCCCCCTTACTGGCCATCCCCCGCCTGAGTCACCTCTCCGGCGTCGAACCCGGCCGGATACCCGCGGTCATCGCGGGCCGGGTCGCCGAACTGCCCCTGGAACAACGGGTGCACCTGCGCTTCCTGCGGCTGCGCGCCACCCGCCGCGACAAGCACGGCCGGGAGTGGCCGCTCGCCGCCATCGCCGACGACTTCGACGCACCCGGGGCCTCACTGGGCCCCCTCAACGCGGGGACCGGACTGCCCCGGCTGGGTCACGCGGCCGGCGTGCAGCGCTTCTTCGGGGTCTACGCCGGCTTCCTGCTGGCCGACTGCAAGAGCGCGGTGGAACGGGCGCTCGCCCTCACCCCGGAGGGTCGCGACGATCTGGCGCACCTCTCCCACCTGACCGGCATCACCCCGCAGGTCATCCGGCTCACCCTCGACGGCAGGCCGCCCGGGCTCCCGTTGAAGGAGCAGGTGCGCGAGCGGTTCGAGCACCTGCGCCGCACCCGGGTACGGGAGGACGGGCAGCCCCACTCCCTCTCCGCCATCGCCAGGTCCTTCGACGCCTCCGGGCAGTCGCTGACCCGCCTCGTCCAGGGCGAGGGCCTGCCGAACCTCGCCGCGGCCGCCGGGATCCAGCGGTTCTTCGGCGTGGAGGGCGGCTTCCTGCTGTCCGACGACACCGAGGCGCTGGGCACCGCGCTCACCGACATCGTGCGCGAACTGGAGTGCGTGGAGCGGCAGCAGGAGAACCCGATGCTCGCCGTGCTGCGGGCGCACGACGTACGGAGCATCGTCACCCGGGCCGGCCGGCTCTCCCCGCGGGGCTGGAAGTCCCTCGCCGACCACCTGGACGACCTGCTCGCCCGGGAGGGCCAGCTCGGCCGGCCAGCCGGCGGCGGCACCGGCGAGGATCCGGCGGCCGGGGACCCGACGACCGAGGGCCCGACAACCGATGGCCCGGCCGCCGCGGGGGGAGCGCGATGAGGACCACACGGGCGATGCGCGGGCTCGCCGGGGATCTGCTGGCGGACGTGCGCCTGACGCCGCCGGCCGGTGCCGGCGAGATCATCGGGCGCCTGTGCGCCGCGTACGCCCGCCGCCGCGGCGGCCGGAAGGTCGATTTCCGTTTCGCCTCCTTCCCGCCCGACACCGCCAGCGGGCTGTGGCTGGAGATGGCCGAGCGCGACCTGCTCGTCATCGAGGAGCGCACCCGCCCCGAGCACCAGCTCGTCATCGCCTGCCACGAGTTGTGGCACGTCGACGAGGGAACCTGCGACAGCCACGGGCCCGGCATGGCGGTGGCCGCACGCCTGACGGGGCGCCACGGCGACCTCGCCGGACTGCTGCACTCCGACGCCGGGCTGACCGAGGTCATCCGGCAGGCCGCCGCCCGGGCCGACCACGGCGATCCGGCGGAGATCCGGGCCGAGATCTTCGGCCTGCACCTCGGCAAACTCCTCAGGCCGTACCTGCCTCCACCCCGGGAAGAGCAGTTCCCCGAGGCGATCGAGCGCATCAAGACCTCGCTCGGCTGGGGGAGCCCCGTGTCACGACGGTGACCGGTGCCCGCCCAGCCGCCGCACCCCTCGCGCCGATGCCCTCACAGCACGGCCCCGACAGAGAGCACGACACGATGCCCCAGTCTTCCCCGCCCCGCCACGCCGTCGTCATCGGCGGCAGTCTGGCCGGCCTGCTCGCGGCCGCCGTCCTCGCCGAGTACGCGACGGTGACCGTCGTGGACGCGGACCCGCTGCCCGAGGGCCCGGCGCCGCGGCGCGGACTCCCGCAGGCCCGGCACACCCACCTCCTGTGGTCCGGCGGCGCCCGCGCCATCGAGAAGATCCTGCCCGGCATCACCGACGACTGGACGGGCGCGGGCGCCATCCGCCGCAGCCTGCCCACCGACCTGGTGACCAAGACCGCGCAGGGCTGGATCCCGCGCGTCGGGGAGAAGCAGTTCAACATCTCCTGCAGCCGCGACCTCCTCGACTCGGTGGTCCGCGCCCGGGTGACCGGCCTGAAGGGCGTCTCCACGCTCCAGCAGAGCCGGGTCCGGGCGCTGGAGGGCACCGCCGCCCGCGTCACCGGCGTCCGGGTCGACACCCCCGACGAGTCGGGCGTTCTGCTGGCCGCCGACCTCGTGGTCGACGCGAGCGGGCGCGGCTCGCGCGCCCGGACCTGGCTCCAGGCCCTGGGCGTGACCGGCATCCGGCAGGCCGAGGTCGACTCCGGCCTCGTCTACGCGACGAGGATCTTCCAAGCCCCGGCCGGCGCCCACGAGATGGGCTTCCCCATCGTCAACGTGCAGTCGGACCCCAGGGTGCCCGTCCCCGGGCAGACGGCCACGATCGTGCCCATCGAGGACGGCCAGTGGCAGGCCACCCTCTCGGGTACCCGCGGCGGCCAGCCGACCGGCGACCCCGACCGGTTCATCCCCTTCGCGAAGGGCATCCGGGACCCGCTCGTCGGCGAACTCCTCGAGGGGAAGAAGCCCCTGACGGACGTCGCCGTCACCCAGGGCACCGCCAACCGCCGGATCTACTTCGAGAAGGCCGAACTGCCGGACGGCTTCTTCGCGGTGGGCGACTCGGTGGCCACCTTCAACCCGCTGTACGGCCAGGGCATGACGGTCGCCGCGCAGGGGCTGCTGGCCGTCCGCTCCCTGCTCCGGCAGAAGGGGCTCGCCCACCCCGGCTTCGGCCGCGAGGCGCAGCGCGCGATCGCCCCCCAGGTGAGCACCGCCTGGGAGCTCGCCACCTCGCAGGACATCCTCTATCCGGGGGCCACGGGGATGAAGCCGCGCGCCGGGACGGGCCTGCTCAACGGCTACGTCAACCGGCTGATGACGGGCGCCACCACCCACGAGGCGCTCACCGCCGCCCTGTTCAAGGTGCTCACCATGAGCAGCGCTCCCACCCACTGGCTCCACCCGTCGGTGGTCTGGCACGTACTGCGCGCCTCTGATCGGGGCGCGCTCAAGGCCCCGCCGCTCACCGCCGCCGAGCGGGCCGTCGCCGGGCTCGGCCCGGTGCCGGGCCCGTCCGGACCGGTGGCGCCCGACCCGGTGGACCCGGTGGACCCGGTGGACCCGGTCGGCCCGGCCGACCCCGTCGGTCAGGCCCGGTGAGCGAGGGGATCCTGCGCTTCCTGCCGGGATCCGTCATGCTCCTGGCCCTGCTGATCAAGGCGCCGACGCTGCGGCGGGGCGGGGACCAGCCGCTGAACCGGGCCGCGTGCGCGCTGCTCGTCGTGGGCGCCCCGCTCACGTTCCTGGCGTCGCCGTCGACGATCTCCACGGTCAACCGGCTCACCGGCGTGGTGAACTTCTCCGCGCCGCTGGTGTTCGGCCTGATCACCGTCTTCTCGGGGGCGTGCGTGGTCCTGGTCCTGCAGTGGGGCGGCGGCCCGCCCGCGGCCGTACGGCGGGCCACCCGGCTGACGGTGGCCGTCTTCGGCGCGGTGACCGTGGCGATCGTCGTGCTGTTCGTGATCGGCGACGCGCCGGTGGAACGGGTCCGGGACCTGGACACGTACTACGCCACGACGCCGTGGATCCGCGAGATGATCGTCTGCTTCCTGCTGGCCCACACCGTCGGGACCTCGGCGCTGACCCTGCTGTGCGGCAAGTGGCTGTGGCGCGCGGACCGTTCGCTGCGCCCGCTGCGCACCGGGCTGGCGCTGATCGTGTGCGGCGGCCTGCTGGACCTGGCCTACCTCGCCTCGAAGTGGGCCTCGGTGGCGGCCTGCTGGGCCGGCCGGGACTGGGTGGTCCCGGCGGACGTGGCCCTGTCGCTGGCCTCCGGGGCGGCCCTGTTGATCGGTACGGGGTTCATCGTGCCGCTGGTCGGCGGGTCGGCGGCCTGGCAGGACTTCAGCCGGTACCGGCGGCTGCGTCCGCTGTGGAAGGCGCTGCGCGGGTGCGCGGGCGCCCGGGCGCGGACCGTGCCGCTGGTCTGGTGGACGCCGGTCGGGATCCGCCTCGTCCACCGCGAGTCCGTGATCGACGACGGCATCCTGGCGCTGGCCTCCTGGTTCGATCCCGCCGTGCGGCGTACCGCGTACGAGGCGGCGCGCGGGCAGGGACTGGACGAGGCCCGGGCCGCCGTGGTCGCGGACGCCGCCATGCTCGCCGCGGCCTGCCGGCGGCGGGCGGCCGCCGCGGAGGGCGGGCACCCGGACCCGCACCGGCTGGACAGCGGCCCGCTGGACGCCCTGGCCCGGGAGTTCCGCGCCTCCCCCATCGTGGCCGCGGCCCGGGAGGCTGCCACCGCCGGGATCTGAGCAGACCGGAACGCCCCGGACCCAGGGGCCCGGGGCGTTCGGCTCGGCTGGGCTCAGAGGTCGGCGAGGGCCAGCCCGGCCTGCGCGGCGGCGGCCTGGACGGTCTGCTCGAGCAGTACGGCGATGGTCATCGGGCCGACCCCGCCCGGTACCGGCGTGATCAGCGAGGCGCGGGCGGCGGCGGACTCGAAGTGCACGTCGCCGACGTTCCCCTCGTTGTAGCCGGCGTCCAGGACGACCGCGCCCGGCTTGATGTCCTCGCCGCGGATGAACTCGGCCTTGCCGACGGCGGCGACCAGCACGTCGGCCTGGCGCACGATCGAGGGAAGGTCCTGGGTGCGGGAGTGACAGTAGGTGACGGTGGCGTTCTGCTCCAGCAGCAGCATCCCGGCCGGCTTGCCCAGGATGGCGCTGCGGCCGACGACCACGGCGTGCTTGCCGGTGAGGTCCACGTCGTAGGCGGCGAGCAGGCGCATGATGCCGCCGGGGGTGCAGGAGACGAAGCCCGGCAGTCCGAAGCCCATGGCGGCGAAGGAGTGCATGGTGACCCCGTCGACGTCCTTGCCGGGGGCGATGGCCTCGAAGGCGGCGCGCTCGTCGATGTGGTGCGGGACGGGGTGCTGGAGCAGGATGCCGCTGATCTCCGGGTCCTCGGAGAGCGCGGTGAGGGTGGCGACCAGTTCCTCGGTGGTGGTCTCGGCCGGCAGCTCCACGTGGCGGGAGGTGATCCCGGCCTTGGCGCAGCGGTTCTGCTTCATGCGCACGTAGGTCACGGAGGCGGGGTCCTCACCGACCAGCACGGTCGCGAGGCAGGGCGCGGTGCCGGTGCGCTCGGTGATCTTCGCCGCGTAGGCGGCGGTCTGCTCCGAGATGCGGCGGGCGAGGGCGGTGCCGTCCATCAGCTGGGCAGAGGCAGGGGCAGTCTGGGCAGTCGTCACGGGGTCTCCTGAACGTCGCTGCGGTACGCGGTCGCGGTTCGCGGTTCGCCCAGGCGCGCGGCAGTCGGCGTACGAGACGTACGCCGGGCCGCTCCCCGGTGGTGATCCACCCGAACGCCAGTCACGGCCCGCATCCACTGTAGTCGACACATCCGGTGGCTCACCGGCACACGACCTGCGACGATGGGTGCATGACGCGTCCACCGCCCCCGTCGGCGGCGGCCCGGCCCCCCGGGCAGCTCCCCGGGGGAGGTAGCTGGGGGGGGAGACGGGGTGACCGACGCCACGAAGGCCGGCCTCGAAGCCGTCGATCTGCGGGCGGAACGGCTGCGCACGGAGTTCCACGACATCGGAGCCGTGATCTACTTTCTCCGGAAGGTGATCTGGATGGTGCCCGGCTTCACGGTCGGGCAGTACCGGGACCGGTTGCGCGACCTGCACGAACAGATCGCGCGCGAAGGCCCGTTCGTCGCGCGCACCGCCCGCTTCCGCGTCGGAGCCCGCACAACGGGCCGACCGTCGGGGGCGGACGGATGGGCTCGGATTTGGTTGCGCGGGCACAGCGTGGCGCAGGTCACTCAATTCAGCGCGTAACGAATCGACTCGGGCATGCGATGAACCGACAGGTGTCATCGCGCGGCCCCGGAATACAGACCCCCCTCGGGTCTGTTTCCCGAGTTCGCGCGATGATGTCCCGCCCACCCTTATCTGTTCGCAACGAGAGGCTCCTTGTGTCGCTCAGCCCGTCCCGTACGTTCCCTCCGGAGATCGCCGAATCGGAGGCCCTCGTCGCGCTCGTCGAGCGCGGCCGCGAGCAGGGTCACATCAACGGTGACGACGTGCGCCAGGCCTTCGAGGCCGGCCGCATCCCGGTGGACCAGTGGAAGCGGGTCCTGCGCAGCCTGAACCAGGTCCTGGACGAGGAGGGTGTCGCCCTCCACGTCAGCGCCGCCCCCGCCACCAAGGCTGCTGCCAAGAAGCCCCGCAAGGCAGCCGCCGCCCCCGCCCGCACCGTGGCCAAGAAGGCCGCCGCGGCGCCGCGCCCCATCGGCGCGCGCAAGACCGCGGCCGCCGCGCCCCCGGCCACCGCTGCGGCGATATCCGCTCCGTCGGCCACCGAGGACGAGGCGACGGCCGAGGCCGCCGCCGAGCCGAAGAAGCGCACCGTCAAGAAGACCGCGACCGCCGCGAAGAAGACCGCCACCAAGAAGACGGCGGCCAAGAAGACCAGCGCCAAGGACGCCGACGAGGGCGAGACGCCCGCGGTCGAGGGCGAGGACTGGGCAGCCGAGGACCTCGCCGACGAGGCCGAGGAGGAGACCCCCAAGACCGGGGGCGCCCAGGGCTTCGTGCTGTCCGACGACGACGAGGACGACGCCCCGGCGCAGACGGTCATGGTGGCCGGCGCCACCGCCGACCCCGTCAAGGACTACCTCAAGCTCATCGGCAAGGTGCCGCTCCTCAACGCCGAGCAGGAGGTCGAGCTCGCCAAGCGCATCGAGGCGGGCCTGTTCTCCGAGTACAAGCTCGAAGAGGAGGAGGACCACAAGCCCGCCTTCAAGCGCGAGCTGGAGATCCTCGTCGAGGACGGCCGCCGCGCGAAGAACCACCTGCTGGAGGCCAACCTCCGCCTCGTGGTCTCCCTCGCCAAGCGCTACACCGGCCGCGGCATGCTCTTCCTGGACCTGATCCAGGAGGGCAACGTCGGCCTGATCCGCGCCGTGGAGAAGTTCGACTACACCAAGGGCTTCAAGTTCTCCACGTACGCGACCTGGTGGATCCGGCAGGCGATCACGCGTGCCATGGCCGACCAGTCGCGCACCATCCGCATCCCCGTCCACATGGTCGAGATCATCAACAAGCTCGCCCGCGTGCAGCGCCAGATGCTCCAGGACCTGGGCCGCGAGCCCACCCCGGAGGAGCTGGGCAAGGAACTCGACATGACCCCCGAGAAGGTCATCGAGGTCCAGAAGTACGGCCGCGAGCCGATCTCCCTGCACACCCCCCTGGGTGAGGAGGGCGACAGCGAGTTCGGTGACCTCATCGAGGACTCCGAGGCGGTCGTGCCGGCCGACGCGGTCTCCTTCACCTTCCTCCAGGAGCAGCTCCAGTCGATCCTGGGCACGCTCTCCGAGCGCGAGGCGGGCGTGGTCTCCATGCGCTACGGCCTCAACGACGGCCAGCCGAAGACCCTGGACGAGATCGGCCGCGTGTACGGGGTCACCCGTGAGCGCATCCGCCAGATCGAGTCCAAGACCATGTCGAAGCTGCGCCACCCGTCGCGTTCGCAGGTGCTGCGCGACTACCTCGACTAAGCCCTCAGGCCAGTCGGAAGACCGGCCCTCGGGGTGCGAACGGCAGGGAGGCACCCTGCGGGATCAGGAAGGCGTGTTCGCGCCGGATCCGCAGGGTGTCGCACCAGCCGTCCGTGATCACGAGGACCGGGGCCCCGGGCGGGAAGTCCTCCGCCCGGTGCAGCAGGTCGATGCCCGGCTGCAGCTCGGTGCCGCCGCGGCCGCGGACCTTCACCCGGCCCGCGATCTCGATCGGTGGCAGATAGCCCGCGTCGTACGGCGCCGCGTCGCAGAAGACGACGCGGGCGGCCGGTACGTCGCGGGCTTCCGCGTACGAGGCGATGGCGCCCAGCGCCTTGCCGAGCAGGGCGGTGTCCATCGAACCCGACGTGTCCAGCACCACGCCGAACGTGCAGCGGGCCAGCTCCTGGGGCGGAAAGTACCTGCCCGCTCGCGGAATGTCCGGGGTGGAGGCCTGGCGGCGGGCCGGGCGCGCGTACGACCGCACGGGCTCGGGGCGCGGCACGTACTCGTCGAACCAGCGGGCGAGCTTCGCGTCCCACGGCACCGGCGGGTGGGCCAGCGCCCGGATCTCCTGGATCAGTCCGGCGGGCAGCAGGCCGCGCTCCCCGTGCACGTGCAGGTCGAAGCCCTGGACCAGGCCGCGCCGGTAGAACTCGTCGAGGTCCGCGTACGGGCGCCCGGCGCCGTGCGCGAGCGGCTCGCCCAGGATGTCCCCGGCGCCCTTGCCGCGCAGCGTCGCGAGCCGTCGCATGCGGCGCAGGTCGACGGTGATCCGTTCGTAGACCTCCTCGACCGAGAGCCCCTTCAGCAGCGGGTCGTACAGCAGGCCCTCCGGCATGCTGCCGACCCCCATCTCGACCAGCCAGCCGTTGACGACGTAGTCCGCGGCGACGTTGTGCAGGTACGGATCGCGGGCTCCGCGGCGCTCGCCGTGGCGAAGGGCGGCGTGCAGCATCTCGTGGGCCAGGATGAACCGCCACTCCTCGTCGTCGAAGGTGCGCAGCGGGTTGATGTAGATCTCCCCGGCGGTGGCGCTGACGGCGGCGATGGCGATGTCCTGGGCGCGGGCCAGGTCCGCGTCGGCGACGACGGTCAGCCCGGCCGCCAGCCCTCCGAGCAGCGGGTACGAGGAGACGAACCAGTTCAGCGCGCGGTCCCACGGGCGCTGAGTGCGGCCCTCGTGGCCGCCGGCCGCGGCCATGGTGGCGGAGACGGCCCGGGTGAGGGCGTGCGCGAAGGCGGTCTCCCAGTCGGGGACCGCGAGGGCCGGGGTCGGCCAGCCGACCAGGACCTGGTCGGGGTGGTCCCCGGCGGTGCCGCAGTTCTCGTAGGCGGGCGGGATGCCGTCGCGGCGCCAGCGGGCGGCGAGCAGCTCCTCGTCCCCGCCGGGGTATTCGGCCGGGAGGTGGTCCGGGGCCCGGCCGACCGGGAAGGTCAGCAGGAAGCGGTTCACGACGGTGCACCGCGCGGCGAGGTCGAAGCGGTCGGGCTGGGAGCGGTCGTCCTCCTTGGCGGCCGGGACGTGGCCGAAGCCCAGGTGGAGCAGGGCGTGGGCGATCGCCCAGGCCCATTCCCGGGGATCGGCCCGTTTGGTGGGGTGGACGTGCAGGATGCCGTTGGAGGTGACGGCGACCAGCCCCCCGGCGGGGGTGGCCGCGCATCCGGTCCCGCGGCAGATCTTGCCGTTCACCGCACCGAGCGCCGGGTTCCGCTTGACCAGGGCCAGGCCCTCGGCGAAGGCCTGTGCGGCCGGATCGGCCGTGGCCGCCTTGGCCGCCTTGCTCCGCGAGGTCCGGCTCACCGGCGGGCCTCGACCAGGCGGGGCATGTCGCGTGCGGCCTCGATCAGGAACCAGCCGGGCAGCACCGGCAGACCGTCGGCGTCGTCGGCGATGACGGTCTGGGCGACCTCGACGGAGATCTCGGCGAGCTGCACGAGCAGCGACTTGGCCCGGTAGGCGGTCTCGCGCAGGGCGGGCGAGACATGGCTCTTGTCGGCGGGGAGTTCCTTGACCAGCCGCCCCCGGAAGGCCTCCGCCAGGTAGTACAGCAGGTCCCGGTCCTCCAGGCGGCGCGGCCAGCTCGCGTCGCCCTTGATGATCGCCTCGATGCCGAAGGTATGGCGGACGATCTTGGCGTAGCCGCAGAAGGAGACGGCGTGCGCGGGGGTGAGGGTGCCGTGCGCGACGACCTTCAGGGTCTGCTCGTCCAGGCCCGTCCCGAAGGAGTGCAGGGCGTCGGAGAGCATGTGCCAGGAGCGCGGCGTGGAGAACGCCTCTTCCGTCTTGGGCGGCTGCGACCAGAGGTGGTCGGGGCGGTCCGTGAGGTAGTCGGTGACCCAGGGGTGGATGCCGTTCTCGCCGGCCCAGACCAGCCAGTCCCGCGCGGACACCTGCAGGTGGACGTGGGTGAGGCGGTTGACGAGGGCGGAGGCGATCGGCCGGGCCAGCGCGTTGTCGGTGGCGCGGTTGCCCGCGCCGATGACGATGGAGCCCGCGGGCAGCTCGTAGGAGCCGATCCGGCGGTCCAGGATCAGCGAGTAGAAGGCCTTCTGGACATCGGGGCCCGCGGCGTTGAGCTCGTCGAGGAAGAGGCAGTACGGCTCGTCGCGGGCGATGGCCTCGGGCGGGCAGAAGACGGACCGGCCGTCACGGACCTGCGGTACGCCGATCAGGTCCTCGGGGGCGAGCTGGGTGCCGAGCAGGCTGACGCATTCCAGGCCGAGCGAGTCGGCGAACTTCCGTACCAGCGAGGACTTGCCGATGCCGGGCGCGCCCCAGAGGAACACGGGCCGCACGGTGGCGAGGCCGAGGAGCAGTTCGGGGATCTGGGCGGGAGTGACGGTGACGGCAGCCTGCACGGGCGTGGATGTCCTCGGGAGTCCGGGTGCGTGGGCGCCCAGTGTGGGCACACCACGCACCCCGAAGCACCCCGTTTTCAGGCGCCCGGGACGACGTGCGGGGTCGGGTCGGGAAGTCAGGTCGGGAAGTCAGCTCGGGAAGTCAGCCGGGAAGTCAGCCGGGAAGTCAGCTCGCGGAGTGCTCCAGCAGGTGCTTGAGCTTCTCCTCGCCCCGGGGCATCTCCTTGCGCATCATGGGCTTGACCACGAGGGGGACCAGGGCCCTGCCCATGCCGTGGCCCTCGAAGTCGACGGACAGGGTGACGCGGGAGCGGGCCCCGCCGTCGAGGGGTTCGATGCGGCCCCGTACGTCCGGCCGGACCGGCCCGTCCACGCCGTGGATGTGCCAGCTTCTCGGCGGGTCGAGCTCCGTGAACTCCATGGTCGTGGGGATCCTGCGCTTGCCGATCTGCCGGGTGACGATGACCTTCGAACCGACGTGGACGGGGAGGTCGCCCATGGGAACGGCGGACACGGCGCTGTCCTGCCACTCGGGCAGGTGCGTGGGGTCCGTGACGTAGGAGTAGACGTCCTCGGGCCTGCGGTCGATGTCGATGGTGTTGCTGATCGCGGACATGGCGACCCCTTAGAGCCCCCCTTGCTGTCCTCTCCTTCCAAATTACCCCGCGGGTGAGACCGCTGCGCGCCTCCTGCGGGCGGCCATCACGGCATAGACCGCGACCCCCGCGAAGAGGAAGAGCACGCCCTGGTAGACGGCGGCGTAGCCGGAGCCCGCCACCAGCCACATGGAGAAGGCGAAGGCCAGGCCGGCGAGGGCGCCGTCGCGGATCAGGCGCCCGCGGTGGACGCGCTCGGACTGTCCCGAGAGCAGGAAGTAGAGCTGGGCGGCGGTGGAGAGCAGGTACGGGACGGTGGCGGTGAAGGTGGTGACGAGCACCAGGATCTCGAAGACCCCCTGCGAGCCGGCCCCCTCACCGGGAAATGCGGTGTTGTAGACCGTCAGCGCGGAGGCGAGGACGACGGTGACGACCACGCCGACCACCGGGACCCCGCGCCGCTTCGTCTCGAAGACCTTCGGGAAGAGCCCGTCCTTGGCCGCGGCGTACGGGGTCTGCGCGCTGAGCAGGGTCCAGCCGTTGAGGGCGCCGACCATCGAGATCACGGCGGCGCAGGCGACCACCGTGCCGCCCCAGGTCCCGCCGGCCCCTCCCTCCGCGGAGAACATGGCGTTGACGGCGTCGGTGAAGGGGGCCTGGGAGGAGACGAGGGTGTCGTGGGCGACCAGGCCGAAGACGGCGAGGGTGCCCAGCAGGTAGACGGTGGCCGCGCCGATGGTGCCGAGGATGGTGGCCCGGCCGACGTTGCGCGCGGGGTCGCGCACCTCGCCTGCGCTGACGGCGGCGGACTCGACGCCCAGGTAGCTGAAGAGCAGGATCGAGGCGGAGGCGGAGACGGCCCCGAGGGCGCTCTGGTCGGTGGCGCGGAAGGGGCCGAGGTTGGCCGGGTCGAAGAAGAACAGGCCGCCCACGGCGACGAGCAGCAGCGGGGCGAACTTCAGGATGGTGGAGACGAGTTGGACGGCGCCGACGTACCGGGTGCCGGCCAGGTTGGCGAGCGCCGGGAGCCACTGCACGGCGAGGGCGGCCAGGCACAGGGACCACTTGTGCGTGCCGATCGCGGGGAAGAGGACGGCGAGGTAGCCGACGGCCGCCACCGCGAGGGCAGCGTTGGAGACCCAGGTGGTGATCCAGTAGCTCCAGGCGGCGAGGAAGCCGGCGAAGTCGCCGAACGCGGCGCGTGCGTAGACGTACGGGCCGCCGGTCTGCGGGTGCCGCTGGGCGAGGCGGCCGAAGACGAGGGCGAGCGCGACGGCGCCGAGGGTGAGCACGGCGAAGGCGACGAGGCTGATGGTGCCGAAGGGTGCAACCGAGGCCGGCAGGAGGAAGATTCCGCCGCCGATGATGTTGCCCATGACCAGGCAGGTGGCGACGGGCAGGCCGAACCGCCGGTCGCCGTGCGGGTGGGGCTCCGCCGTCCTGGAAGTCGCGGTAGGCGGGGCTGCGGTGCTGGTCATCGGTGGTGCGCCTCTGGATGTCTCACATGGTGGGCAGGTCACCACATGGTTGACCACGGTCAAGGCCGCACCAAATCACCGGGTTTCGTCCGGCACGGGGTCCCCTGCGGAAGGAAGTATTCCGTCGACGGCCGCCTCCGGCCGTGGATCCTCCACCGGCTCCTCGCCGGACAGGCCCGCCGACCGGATCACCGGGATCTGGGGCCCGTCCGCCTCGCGCAGCCAGCGGCGCAGTACCCCGTGCACCGCCTCGGCGCCCACCAGCTCGCCGCCCGGGTCCGACAGTTCCGTCGGCCACATCAGGAACGGGTGCCCCTGCTCCCCGCCCAGGCCCCCGTGGGAGCCGATCTGCTCCTCGAAGGCGTGCACCTCGCCCGTATCGGGGTCGTAGGCCGAGTTCACCATCACGTCGGCGACGTGCGGAAAGGTGTCGGTCCGGCGCACGGCCGCGGCCGCCCCGGGGCCGTACGGAGCGAGCAGTTCCTCCGCCTCCCCGGGCACGTCGAGGCGTGCCTCCGCCCCGCCGGGGCCCAGCACCACGCCGTCCACCAGGACGAAGCCCACTCCGGGGTGGTTCGCCAGGGTCGCCAGCAGGGCCGGGTGCGCGCGCTCGATGCGCTCGCGCGAAGCCCGGCCGGGGACGGCCGGGAAGGAGATCAGCCCGAGGTTGCCGGAGGCCAGGACCACCGGTTCCGACCCCCGCCGCGGATGGGCCTCCTCACCCTCCTCCACCGGCCGGTGCAGGGCCGCCAGGACGGCCGCCCGGGCCTCGGCACCGCTGGGGGTGCGGCCGGCCCGGCGGGAGACCGGCAGTCCGCAGCCCGCCCGGACCAGGTCCTTGAGGGTCAGTCCGTACCGGCCGAGGAAGGTCTCGCCCGGGCTCTGGCCGTGGTCGGAGAGCAGCACGATCCGGTACGCGCGCGGCGCGTGCTCGGCGACCCGGGCGATCAGCGCGAGGCTCCGGTCGAGGCGCGCCAGCACCTGGTCGGCGTCCCGGCCGTGCGGGCCGGAGTGGTGCGCGACCTCGTCGTAGGCGACCAGGTCGGCATAGACAGCGGCGCGCCCGGCCAGCATGTCGCCGATCACGGCCGCCACGACCACGTCCCGTTCCACCACGGTCGCGAAGGCCCGGATCAGCGGGTACAGCCCGCCGCGCGCCACCCGCGGCCGGTCCCCGCGGATCCGCGCCCGGAGGGACTGGCCCATCTCGCGGGCCACCTCGGCGACGAAGGACAGGGCGGTGCGGACGGCGTTGGCCGGATCGGAGAAGTACGCGAAGTAGCCCGCGCGGGACCGGTTCGCACGGCCCCGGCGGGCGGACACCGAGAGCACCAGCGCCAGCTGGTCCGCGCCCCCGCTGAACAGGTTGCCGCGGCTGGCCCCGTCGAGGGTGAGCAGCCCGCCGTCCGCGGTCCGCCGCACGGCGCGCCGCTGGAGCTCGGCGGCGCTGGTGGGGCGGTTGCAGACGACCACCTCGCCGGTCTCCTTCTCGTACCAGCGGAACGCGGGCACGTCGAAGGTGGAGCCGTGCAGGATGCCGAGCTGGCTGGCGCCGGTCTGGCTCGACCAGTCGGTGCGCCACGACGCGATGCGGTGGCCGGCGTCCAGCCGGCCGGCCACGGTCGGCATCAGGCCGTTGCGCACGGCCCGGCGCAGCGTCTCGTACCCGACCCCGTCGAGCTGGAGGAAGACCAGCCCGGGCGCGGACGCGTCGGCTCCCGGCGCGCCCGCCCTCCCCCGGCCGCCTCCCCCGGGAGGTGCCCCCGGTTGCCGGCGCCGGCGCCGGTCGGCGAGGCGGTAGAGGCGCCGCCGGTACGCCTCGTCGTCGCGCACGGCGAGCGCGGTCGAGGTCGCGGAGGCCACGGCGGACATCACGGCGGCCACCACCACCGCGGTCTCCGGGGCCACCTCGCCGCGCCCCGCCGGGACGAGGCTGAGGGCCATCAGCAGCAGGGAGCCGTTGAGGAAGAAGACGAGCAGTCCGAGGACCAGGGCGGGCACCAGCAGCAGGGCCCGTACGAGTACCGGCCAGACCAGCGCGCTCAGCAGGCCGAAGGCCCCGGCGCCCCAGGCCGCCGCCAGCCCGATCTGCGTGATGCTGTCGCCGTCACCGGACTGGAGCCTGAAGTCCGGCAGGATCCCGGCCAGCGCGAGCATCGTCAGGGTGGACACCGCCCAGACGAGGACCACCCGCACCAGGGCGCCGCCCGCGGTCCGCCACCGTCCTCGCCACACCGCCGCAACCTCCCGCGAGCCGCTCCCGCCCTCCAGGCTCGCACAGCGCGGCTCACCCGGCCGGGCGGCACGGACGGCGCACGGATGTGCAGGACCCGCGGCTCAGGTGCCGTCGTAGCCCGCGGTCGGCATGGACAGCCGGCGGTGCACCTCGGCCTTCATCGCCGAGGTGTACGGGGGCTCCCGGTGCCCGGCGGTCTCCAGGCGCACCCCGCGCCGCTCGCACTCGGCGGTGAACTCCTCGACGGAGCCCAGCGCGCGCGACAGCACCCGGTGGTTGGCGGCGACGAAGAGGTCGACCTGCCCGGCGTCGATGTCGCACCAGAGTCCGCAGTGGTCGGCGCGCAGCCCGTAGACGAGGAGTTGCCGCGTGACGACGTATCCGCGGTCGGCGGCCCAGCGCGCGCACACGGCGTGCTGGCTGCGGGTGTCGACGGCGAAGGGGTCGGCGTCGAGTTCCTCGAGTGGGGCCAGGCTGGCGATCGCGGCCACGCGCAGCTCTTCCATGCCGCCCGACCCTACTCCGATCCGCCGCCGGGGAGGAGGGGCGGCGGCGTTCCGGTTCCGGGCGGATCGGCGGGGCAGCCTTTAGGGTCGTGGGAGCGGTGCGGTGAGGGAGGGAGGGCCGGGTGCCGGTGGAGATCACCTGGTGGGGTCATGCCACGTGCACGGTCGAGGATTCCGGGGTTCGGCTGCTGACGGACCCGCTGTTCGCGCGGCGCCTGGCCCATCTGCGCCGGCGGCGCGGCGCGGTGCCGCCGCCCGAGGCGGCGCGGGCCGACGTGGTGTTGGTCTCGCACCTGCACGCCGACCACCTGCACCTGCCCTCGCTCGCGCAACTGGCGCCCGGTACGCGGCTGCTGGTCCCGAGGGGTGCGCGGCGGGCGGTGCCGGGGCTGGCCCGGATCGCGGGGCTGCGCGGGCTGACGGTGACGGAGGTGGTCCCCGGCGAGGAGGTGACCGTACGGGCCGGCGTACGGGTCCGGGCGGTCAGCGCCCTGCACGACGGCCGGCGGCTGCCGTTCGGGCCGCAGCACGCGCCGGCTCTCGGGTACGTGGTCCAGGGCGCGGCCCGCACCTACTTCGCCGGGGACACGGGGCTGTTCGACACGATGGCCGAGGAGGTCGGACCGGTGGACGTGGCCCTGCTGCCGGTGGGCGGCTGGGGTCCGTACCTGGGTCCGGGGCATCTGGACGCGGGGCGGGCGGCGCGGGCGCTGGCCGAGCTGGCCCCGGCCGCGGCGGTCCCGGTGCACTACGGGACGTACTGGCCGATCGGGATGGACGCGGTGCGCCCGCACGAGTTCCACGCGCCGGGCGAGGAGTTCGCGCACCGCGCGGCGCGGCTCGCGCCGAAGGTGACGGTACGGGTGCCGGCCCACGGCGAACCGGTGCGGCTGCCGTGACCTGGCGCGAGGTCGCGGCGGCGGCCGGGCAGGTGTCGCCGGAGACCGCTCAGCAGGCGGTGGGCTACCCGGCGTTGTTCGTGCTGGTGGCGCTCGGTGCGCTGGTGCCGGTGATCCCGACGGGGGCGCTGGTGAGTTCGGCTGCGGTGGTGGCGTTCCATCAGGACTCGCTGCCTTTCGGAGTGTTGCTGGTGTTCGCGGTGTCGGCGCTGGCTGCGTTCACCGGCGACATCGCGCTGTACTGGCTCGGGCGGCGCGGCGTGCGGTCGCGGGGCGGATCGCGCTGGCTGGAGGCGCTGCGCGGCCGGGCCACGCCCGAGCGGCTGGAGCAGGCGCAGGCGCGACTGGACGAGCACGGGGTACTGGTCCTGGTGGTCTCCCGGCTGGTTCCGGCGGGCCGCATCCCGGTGATGCTGGCCTGCCTGCTGGCGCAGCTTCCGCTGCGCCGCTTCGCGCGCGGCGACGGCCCGGCCTGTCTCGCGTGGGCGGCGGCGTACGGCCTGATCGGCATCCTGGGCGGCTCGCTCTTCCCGGAGCCGTGGAAGGGCGTCGCCCTGGCGGTGGCCCTGACCCTGCTGATCAGCGCGGGCCCGGCCCTCTGGCGCCGGATCCGCCCGGGCGGGACGAGGGGTGCGTGAGCACCCTGACGGCGCTCCGGCGGTGCCGGCGGCGTGGGTCAGGCAAGGAAGAGACGGCCTAGGGCCCGTCCAGGCTGCGGGAGGCTCCGATCGGGAGGTCCCAGAGGTTGTCGCGGGGCAGGGACGCGCGGGACCAGGCGGCGCGGACGCGGTGCAGGGGCTCCATGACCGGCTCGGCGGAGAGGACGAAGGCGGCCCAGTGCATGGGTGCCATCCGCCGGGCGCCGAGGTCGAGGAAGGCCTGGACGGCCTCCTCGGGGTCGGCGTGGACGTCGCCGAGCCACCAGCGCGGGGCGTAGGCGCCGATGGGGAGCAGCGCGAGGTCGATGCCGGGGTGGCGGCGGCCGATCTCCCCGAACCAGTGGCCGTAGCCGGTGTCGCCCGCGAAGTAGAGGGTGCGCGGTGCGGGGCTGCGGGTGTCGGTCAGGATCCAGCCGCCCCACAGGGACCGGCAGGTGTCGATCAGCGAGCGCTTCGACCAGTGGTGGGCCGGTACGAACTCGAAGCGCACGCCGTCCAGTTCGGCCGACTCCCACCAGTCGAGCTCGGTGACCCGGGTGAAGCCGCGGCGGCGGAACCAGCGGGCGAGGCCGGCCGGGACGAAGAGGGCGGTGTGCCGCGGCAGCCGCCTGAGGGTGGGCGCGTCGAGGTGGTCGTAGTGGTTGTGGCTGATGACCACCGCGTCCACCGGCGGCAGGTCCTCCCAGCGCACCCCGACGGGCGTCATGCGGGACGGGGTGCCGAGGATCCGCCGGGACCAGACGGGGTCGGTCAGTACGGTCAGCCCGCCGGTCCGCAGCACCCAGCTGGCGTGCCCGGCCCAGGTGACGCAGACCGAGCCGGGGCCCGCCGGGGGCAGTGGGGCCGGCTCGTAGGGCAGGTCGGGGATGCCGCGCAGACCTTCCGGGCCGGGCCGGAAGGCACCCTCGCGGGCGAGCCGGGCGAAGCCGCGGACCCCGGGAAGCGGGGTGGTGAGCCGGTCCGCGAAGGAGCGCGGCCAGTGCCGGTGCTCACCGAGCGGGCGCACGGAGCCGCGCCGAGCCGGGGCCGCCACGGGCTGCCGGACGCCGGGATCGGCCCGTACCGGCGCGGGCGCGGCGGCCGGGAGCGGGGCGGCGGCGGGGGTTCGCGTCCGGTCCGTCATCGGAGTGTCTCCGTTCGCATCAGGCCAGCCCGGCCAGGACTGATCCGAGGAGGTCCAGGGAGCGCCGGACGTGCGGCAGTGCGAGCGGGTCGCGGGCGGTGAGCGCGGCCAGCCGCTCCCCCGGGGTGGCGCCCAGCAGCGGTCCGGTCGACAGCCTCACGCGCAGGGCCACCGGTTCGTCCGCGAACCGCTGGCCTCCCGGGGTGGGCGCGCCGAGCCGGCCGCCGAGCCAGTCCTCCAGCTCCATGGCGTCGCCGACTCCGTGCCGCGCGAGCCCCTCCCGCAGCGGCGTCAGGTCGGCGTAGAGGTGCCGGCCGGCCTGCGGCGGCCGGGCCAGCGCCCCGACGGCGAGGAGTTCCCGGTGGACGGCGGCAGCGACCGCGCCGTGCAGGGCGGCGGCCGCGCAGGCCCGTCCGGCGACGGCGTCGGGTTCGTCGAGGGCGTGCGCGGCGGCCCCGGCGACGGGACCCGCGACCAGCGCGCCGGTGGCGGTCAGGACGTCGAGGGTGCGGGCGCGCAGCCAGGTCCCGCGCATGGTGTCGGGGAAGCGGACCACGGCGGCGGGCCACCCGGCGGGCAGCAGCGCCCCGGACAGGTCGACGAGGACGGCCGCCTGGTCGGGGAGCATCTCGGCGGGGCTCAGGACCAGGGTGTCGTGCGGCCGGTGGACCGTGTCGCGCCAGCTCTCGTCGCTGACGACGAAGAGTCCGGCGGATTCGGCGGCCTCACAGGCCTCGCGCAGCATCTCGGGCGGCGGCACGGTCGCGGTCGGGTCGTCGGCGACCGACAGCAGCAGTACGCGCGGGTCGCCGCCCTCGGCCCGTACCCGCCGTACGGTCTCCAGCAGGGCGTAGGGGTCCGGGATGCCGCCGCACTCGGCCGGGGTCGGCACGTGGTAGGCCCGCCGTCCCAGCAGCCGGACCTGCGGGGTCCACCAGGCGGGACAGGGCCGGGGCAGCATCACGTCGCCGCCGTACGCGCCGAGCAGCGCGAGCAGCAGCGCGGGGGCTCCGGGGCCGGCGGCCACGTTCTCCGGGGCGGTGGCCAGCCCGCGGCGGCCCCAGTGCCGGCAGGCGGCCTCGCGGACGGACTGCCCGCCGCCCGGGGGGTCGGGGGCGGAGCGCCCGGCGGCCGCGGCGAGGACGGTGACGAGTTCGGGGAGCACGGGCAGGCCGGGTTCCGGCGGGGGCGGGCCGTACCGGACCGGGCCGCGGCCCTCCGCCGTCGTGCGCTGCATCCCCTCCACCGTCGCCCGCCTTCCGCGCTCGTCCCGCTGCACTCCTCCAGCCCTGACCTTTATACGATTAATTACGGCATTACGCCCGATTTTGACCTCCGGACCTCCCGCCGGGGCTAGCCGCGCCTCCCCAGCAGTCCCAACAGCCTCGTCTGCGCGTTCGCCCCGGCCGGGACCTCGAGCGGAGCGGCGTACATGCCGCTCGCCGCGAGCCCGTCGGCGTACGGCATGACCTCCTTGATGGAGAACTCGACGAGGCCGTCCGGCAGCCGGTCGTCCGCGCCGATCGCCCGGGAGAGGTCCCAGGTGTGCACGACGCAGTCGGCGGTCAGCTCGGAGCAGTACGCCCGCGCCAGCGCGGGCCCGTAGGAGAGCCTGACGGTCCGGTCGAGCGCACCGGGTGCGGCGAACGCGGCGTGCGCGGCCGCGGAGGCCTGGCCCCAGGCGGCGACCGGGTCCTCGCCCAGCACGTCGCCGGAGAACGCGTCGCCCATCTCCTCGACCGTGCGGCCCTCGGAGACCAGCGGCGGGATCCAGAGCTGTTCCCCGGTGACGTGGTTGACCAGATCCCGCACGCTCCACTCCGAGCACGGGGTCGGGGCGTCCCACTGGCCGTCCGCGACGGCGCGCAGACGCTCCCCGAAGAGCCTCAGCGCCTCGGCGTGCTGCTCCAGCAGCGATTCCGGCATGGCTCCCACCATCCTGGCGTGACCGTTCCGTTCCCCCTGAGGCCCCGTCGTTCGGTCGGGCCCTAGGCCCACTCTCCTCGCCCCCGCACGGCCCTGCCAGCCGGACCGCGCAGGGGCATATGCCTCGCGAGCCCCGATACGGGACGCCGGCCGGGGGCGACCCGTATCGATTTATCGCCTTGCCCGATCATGACCGCATGTCACTTGCCTCCCGTCGCAACGTCCTGGCCGTCCTCGCTTCCGCGGCCGCCACCGTCCCACTCGGCTCCTTGACCGCCGCGGCCTCGCCCAGAACAACCGCGCCGGCCGCCGTCCCCGCCGCCGCGCCGGCGCTGCTCGCGGGCGCGCCCGTGCCGCCGTCCCTCACCTCGCCGCGCTCCTCGGTCAGCATGCCGCCTCTGGAGCCGTCCTACTTCGCACAGGTCTCCCTCGGCCCGCTGTCCGCGAACGTGCTGCCGGGAACGCCCGAGCGCACGGAGGTCACGTCCGGGGGCACCCGGGTGGCCGTGCTGACCAAGGGGGCGCGCACCGTCGTCGTGACCGGCCCCGAGCGGACCTTCACGGAGAACAAGCAGTCCTTCGCCGACGACTTCCAGCGCACCCTCCCGGACCTGACGCTGCCGGTCGCGGACCGGAAGTACTGGGGCACCTCGCCCGGCGGCGGCAGCTGGTCCACGCTCGGGCCGGCCGACACCGACTACTCGGTGGTGCCGGGCAGCGCGGTCATCGCGCTCACCACCGACTACGCCAGCCGCCACGCCACCCTCCGGGACGACGAGGTCACCGACGTCGACGTCCGCGCGGTCGCGAAGTTCGACAAGGTGCCCACCGGCCAGGCCTGCTCGTACGCCCTGTCCTTCGGCTACCAGGACACCCACAACAACTACCGGGCCAGGCTGTCCTTCCTGACCTCCGGCGCGGTCGAACTGCGCGTGGAGAAGGAAGTCGCCGACACCGTCACCCAGCTGACCACGGCCACCACCCTGGCCACCGGCGTTCCGGCGGGCACGAACTGGACGGTCCGCGTACGCCGCGAGGGCACCCGCATCCAGGTCAAGGCCTGGCGCACGGACTCCGCCGAGCCGGCCGCGTGGGCCGCGGACGTCACCGACTCCACATTCGCCAAGGGCCGCGTGGGCCTGCGCGCGCTGGCCAACCAGGGCTGCACGAACCTGCCGGTCAAGCTGGTGGTCAGCCGCTTCCAGGTGGACGCCGCGACCTGGCAGCAGCCGCCGGCCGTCACCCACACCACGTGGGTACGGGTCCTGCCCGCGCCCTTCGACGGGACCTGGACCCCGGAGCTGGAGCAGACCGTGCGCGGCTGGGCCGCCTCCACCACCCCGGACGTCCTCGCGTACGCGGCCATGTTCCTCGCCGGGGCGCCGGCCGTCACCGCCGGGACGGGCCCGGCCGCGGGCAAGCAGGCACTGGGCAAGGCCGGATACGGCTACCTGGACCCGCAGGGCTTCCGCTACGAGGGCGCCGACTTCCACGAGTACATGAACCTCGGCTGGACCTTCCCCGACGGCACCTACACCGGGCCCTCCAGCAAGCAGGTCGGCAACCTCGACTGCTCGGGCTACACGCGCATGGTGTACGGCTACCACATGGGCGTCCCGATGGCCGCCGGCGCGGACACCTCCAAGACCCGCATCCCCCGCAAGTCCCGCGACATGGTGGACTACGCCCCCGGTGCGCGGATCGACCAGACCGCCGGTACGAACCCGCCCGCCGCGCAGCTGCTCCAGCCCGGCGACCTGCTCCTCTTCAACGCCGACTCCGGCGACGACACGGTGACCGCCACCGTGGACCACGTGGGCATCTACCTCGGCCTGGACGCCGCCGGCAAGCGCCGCTTCCTCTCCAGCCGCAAGACCGGCAACGGACCGACCATGTCCGACCTGGGCGGCGCCTCCCTGCTCGACGGGACGGGCACGTACGCGCAGAAGCTGCACACCGTGCACCGCGTCTGACGCCGTACGACGGCGCTCAGCCCGGCGGGCGCATGCGGAAGTCGTAGCGGGGCGGGAGCGGACGGCCGGTGAGCGTCGACCAGAGCTCGCCGAGGGTTTCCTCGCCCTCCCGCAGGTCGGGCAGTTCGAAACCGTCCTCGAAGACCCGCCGGGCCGCCGCCACGTGGCCCTCCGCCGCCAGGAGGCGGGCGGCGAGGAGCCGGAAGCGGCCCCGCTCGCGCAGGGCGGGCCGCAGCCGGTCCCAGACCCGGCGCGTCTCGGGCAGGCGGCCGGCGGCCAGCAGGGCCGCCATCGCCTCCTGCCCGAGCGCGCACTCCGCGGCCGTCCACGGCTCGCCGCCGCGGCTCTCCGCGGCCAGGTCGTCGAAGGCCGCGGCGTACCCGTCGGCGGCCCGTGCCAGGTCGCCGGCCAGTGCGTCCGCCACCGCCAGGCAGCGCAGCAGCGGCCACCGCGAGGGGGCCAGCGCCAGCCCGCGCTCCCAGCTCCGTACCGCCTGGGCCACGTCTCCGGCGTGCCACTGGGCCACGCCCAGGTGGTACTCGGTCAGCGGCTGGGCCGGGGCGGTCTCCAGCATGTCCCGCCAGTGCGGGGCGACCAGGCTCGGCCCCGGCGGCGCCGCCCGGCGCGGGGCCGGGAAGACCCCGGTGCGCCACAGCTCCAGCCACGGTTCCTGGGCCTCGCAGAGCATCGACTCCTCGAACGGGATGCCCGGCAGCTTGAAGCCTCCGCACAGCACCTCGAGCGACCCCCAGCCGGAACCGGCCGCCAGCCGCTCCCCCGGCTCGGTGTCGGCGCAGCCGCGCCACGCCTCGTACGCCGCGTCCACGCGCTCGCGCGGCAGTACGGCGTCCAGCGCGTCCTGCGCCGCGCCGCGGGCCGCCGCCCAGTCGGGTCCGTGCACCGCCGAGGCCTCCGCGGCCAGCGGCCCGTACGCCTCCAGCCAGCTGAACTCGGCTCCGCCCTCGAGCCGTACGTGCTCCAGCTGGGTGCGGGCCAGTCCCGCCTGGATCTCCGCGTAGCCGCCCGTGCCCGGCTCGGTCAGCCACTCCTGCCAGCGGCGGCCGCCGCCGCCCGCGCCCCAGACGAACAGCTTGCGCCCGCGCAGCCGCGCGGTGGAGGTCTGCACCAGCCCGTGCCCGTCGGCGCCGAGGGAGGCGATCCAGGGCCGGTCCCCGTCCCGGACCTCGTAGAAGAAGTCGGCGGGGTACCCGCTGCGGAGCGGGTAGGTGCGGTCCGCGCCCTCCCACTCCGGTACCGGGACGCGGCGCAGCGAGCGCTCGTAGCCGAAGTGCCAGGCCTCGTCGGCGGGGGCCAGGACGCGCGTGTCCGCGGCCTCGGGTACGGCGATGTTGGACCACCAGTAGACGGGCGCGGGCCGCTCGTGCGGATTGCGCACGCGGACGCCGACGTAGAGGAACTCCGAGTCCCCGGGCAGCCACAGGTCCACTTGGAAGGGCAGGTCGCGCAGCCGCTCCCACTCCCACAGCCGGACCATCACGCCGCCGTCCGGGGCCGGCACGAGCGCGGCGTGCAGCGGGGCGCAGGAGAGGGTGGTGTGGCCGGTGGCGCCGGTGTTCCACTCGATGCCGCCGGAGAACCAGGCGCCGTTGAGGGCGAAGTTGGCGGGCTGGAACACCGGGTTGCGGTAGAGCAGTTCGCGTCCGGTGGGCAGGTGCACGAGGGAGTGCACGCGCCCGCCCAGCCCCGGGAGCACGGTGACCCGCAGGTGCTCGTTCTCGATGACGACCGACTCGAACTCCCGCTCCGACCGCTCCCGCCCGTACCCGTCCCGGATCCGGACCGGCAGCAGGGAGCGCAGCGGCTCGTACCCGATCTGCCGCGCCATGTCGCGCGGCAGCCCGTCGCGAGACCGTTCGCCCAGGTCGTGCACCCCGTCGGGCGCGCGCAGGGCGGGCAGCGGGTTCTCGGGCCCCAACGGGGCTGCGGGAAGGGTCAGTACGGCGCGTCGGACGGTGGTGGCCATGAGGGAAATGGAACACGCAGCGGCGGCCTCTGCACAGGGGTTCCGCAGATCACCACCGGTCAGGATTACGCAAAGGCCTATGCGAAGGCGCCCGCGACCAGGTCGGCGAGCAGGGCGCCCGCACGGCCGTCCGGATCCAGATCCGGGTCGTAGATCGTGACGTTGATCCCGACGCAGCGCGGCGAGCTCACCAATACGCCCAGCAGTTCGGCGAGTTCGTCCGGGAGCAGGCCGCCGGGGTCGGGACTGTCCACGGCCGGCATGACGCTCGGATCCAGCACGTCGGCGTCCAGGTGCACCCAGAAGCCGGCGGCGGCCGGCGGGTGCAGCCCGTCCAGCGCCGCCCGGGCCACCGGTCCGGGGCCGCGCTCGCGGAGCTCGCCGACGGTCGCGACGCGGATCCCGGCCGTGCGCAGCTCCGCGAGGTCGGCGTCGCCGTCCCGGATCCCGAAGAGCCGCACGTCCTCGTCGCGCAGGTACGGGGAGCGGCCCTCCAGATCGCTGAGAGCGGCCTGCCCGCGCCCCGTCGCGAGGGCGAGCTCCTCCCCGCCGGCGGCGCCGACCGGCCCGTTCACCGCCTCGTTGCCGGGGTGGCGGAAGTCGGCGGAGCCGTCGATGGCGGCCAGTCCGTACCGGCCCAGTCTGCGCATGGCCAGCGAGGCGCCGAGCTGGATCGAGCAGTCCCCGCCGAGGACCACGGGGAACTCGCCGTCCCGCAGGTGCCGTTCGATCCGGTCGGCGAGGGTGACGGTGTACGCGGCGAGCGCGTCGGCGTGGAACACGCCGTCGCCCTCCTTCCAGTCCCCGCGGTCGTAGCGCGGCGGGACCACCACCCCGCCCTCGCGTGCGCCGAGCCGGGCCAGCAGCCCTTGCTCCCGCAGGGCTCCGGCGAGCTTGTAGACGCCGGGTACGGTACCGGGCGCGGGCGGGCGCAGGCCGAGGTTGGACGGGGCATCGAGAAGCACGAGGGATCGCATGGCCCCATCCT
This sequence comes from Streptomyces sp. LARHCF249, assembly GCF_052871255.1. Taxonomy (NCBI): domain Bacteria; kingdom Bacillati; phylum Actinomycetota; class Actinomycetes; order Kitasatosporales; family Streptomycetaceae; genus Streptomyces; species Streptomyces sp. LARHCF249. The sequence goes on along the minus strand of NZ_JBIXJQ010000005.1, from coordinate 335,645 downwards.
GGCCGACGAGCCGCTTACGGGATCGGCATTTCGGCGGTGACGGCCCAGCGCTCGTGGTCGCGCCAGGCGCCGTCGACGTGGAGGAAGTCCGGGGAGAGTCCCTCCAGCCGGAAGCCCGCGCCGCGGACGAGCGCGATCGAAGCGGTGTTGCCGGGCTGGATGTTGGCCTCCAGGCGGTGCAGGCCGAGGCCTCCCCCGCCGGGCGGGGCGAAGGCGTGCGCGAGGACCAGGCGCAGCGCCTCGTGGAACAGTCCCCGGCCGGCGGCGTGCGCGAAGGCTCCGTAGCCGAGGGCCCCGCATTCGAAGGCGCCCCGCACGATGTTGTTGATGTTGACGAAGCCCGCCAGGGCGCCGGTGCCGAGCTCGCACACGAGGAACCCGGCCCGGCCCTCGCCCTCGCCCTCGGTCAGCCGGGTCGCGTACGGCTCGTACTCCTCGATGGTGGCGGGCGGGAACAGCCAGGGGTGGTGGAGTGCGCGGCTCTCGTGCGCGCGTGCGGTGAACTCGGGCCCGTCGGCGAGCCGGAAGGGCCGCAGGCCCACCCTCGCGCCCTCCCGCAGGTACGTGGAAAAGGTCATCCGCCCAGGTTAGGAGGTGTGACAGGATCCCCGGTGTGATCACCGACCCCGACACTCACGCACTCCTGCTCGCCGCGGCGCGCGACAACGCCGAGTGGTGCGACGCGGTCGCGCGCGGCCACGGACCGGCCGGCGCGTTCGCCCCGGACGCCTGGACCAGCGCGCGCCGGACCCCGCCGCTGTACCCCGACGCCGTGACCCTCGCCCCGGGCGCCTCGGCGGCGGCGCTGGTGGCCGGGATCGACACGGACGGCCCCGGTTGCTCGGTCAAGGACAGCTTCGCCGACCTGGACCTGGCCGGGGACGGCTTCGAGGTGCTGTTCGAGGCCCGGTGGATCCACCGCCCGACCGCGGCGCCCGCCGCGGGGTCCGGCTCCCGCCTGGAGTGGTCGGCGGTCACCGACCCCGCCGGGCTGGAGGAGTGGGAGGCCGCCTGGGACGGCGAGCGGAGCACCGGCCTGTTCCACCGGGCCCTGCCGAGCCGGGACATCGTCTTCCTGGCGGGCCGCGCCGGGGACCGGATCGCCGCCGGGGCCGTCGCGCACCGGGGCAGCGGCGCGGTGGTCGGCCTGTCAAACCTGTTCGCGCACGACGAAGCCGACACCGACGCCGCCTGGTCGGGCGCGCTCGACGCGATCGCCGCCCGCTGGCCCGAACTGCCGGTCGTCGGCTACGAGTCGGGGGACGATCTCGACGCCGCCGTCCGCGCCGGTTTCACCCCGCTCGGCCCGCTCCGCATCTGGCTGCACGCCGCCTAGAACTCGAGGTCCAGCCGGGGCACGTCGGTGCGTTCGATCCCGAACACCTGGGTGTACAGGGAAAGTTCGGCCTCCAGCGCGCGGACCATGGTGTCCGCCCGGCGGAAGCCGTGCCCCTCGCCCGCGAAGGCCAGGTACGCGTGCGGCACCGACCGCCCCCGCATGGCGGCGAGGAACCGCTCCGCCTGGGCGGGCGGGCAGACCGGGTCCTCCAGCCCCTGGAGCAGGACGAACGGGGCGGTGATCCGGTCGGCACGGGCCACCGGCGAGCGCTCGCGGCAGCGGACGGCGAGGGTCTGCGGCGGTCCGGCCAGGCCGTCGAGGTAGCGGGACTCCAGGTCGTGGGTCTCCTCGGCGAAGCCGAGCAGGTCCAGGACCGGGTAGATCACCGCCGCGCAGGCGTACAGGTCGGTGGCGGCCAGTGAGGCCGCCGCGGTCCAGCCGCCCGCGCTGGCCCCGCGGATGGCGAGCCGGTCCGGGTCGGCGGTGCCCTCGGCGGCCAGCGCCAGGGCCACCGCCGCGCAGTCCTCGACGTCCACGACGCCCCACTGCTCGCGCAGCCGCTCCCGGTAGGCGCGGCCGTAGCCGGTGGAGCCGCCGTAGTTCACCTCGACGACGCCGATGCCGCGGGAGGTGAAGTACGCGATGTGCAGGTCGAGTACGGGCGGCACGTGGTCGGTGGGGCCGCCGTGCGCCCACACCACGTACGGGGGCAGTTCGTCGGCGGCGGCCCGGCAGGCCGGGTGGTGCGGCGGGTAGACGTGCGCGTGGATCTCCCGGTGGTCGGGGCCGAGGAAGGTCCGGCTCTGCGGCTCCGGGTAGTAGGCCGGGTCGACCGGATCCACGCCGTGCGCGCCGACCACCCGGGCGTGCCCGGTGGCGGTGTCCAGTTCCACCACCTCGTACGCGCTGCGCGGGCTGGCGGCGACCCCGTACACGCGGGTGCCGCTCACGGCGAGGGTCGGCTGCCAGGCCGTCCACGGTCCGGCGGCGTCCACCAGGTCCCCGCTCTCGGGGTCGAGGACGCCGAGTACGCAGGAGCCCTGTCCGTGCAGGACGGCGACCAGCCCTCCCCCGGAGCCTTCGGCCTGGGAGGTGCCCCCGGACAGCGGCGCGAGCCAGCGCAGCCCGGGCTTCCACAGCGGTCCGCCGAATTCCTCTTCCCTGGGGCAGAGGTTGACCGCGTCGCCCGTCGCCGGATCCACCCGGTACGGGTTCCACCAGCCGCTGCGGTCGCTCACCGCGAGGAGGGCTCCGCCGGCCGTCCACTCGACCTGGGCGACGGCCTCGGCAGGGCCGCCCAGTACGGTACGGGCCCGCTCGAGCCGCCCGTCCGGCGTGACCTCGGCCAGGCGCAGTTCTGTGCCGTCCCAGGGCATCCGCGGGTGGTCCCACACCAGCCAGGCCGCGTGCCGCCCGTCCGGGGAGGGCCGGGGCCCGGTGCTGAACCGGTACCGGTCGTCGGTCAGTTCGCGTACGGCGGACCGGTCCTCGGCCGCCGACCCGTCCAGCGGTACGGCGACCGGTACCCGGCGGACGTCGGTCGGCGCGGAACCGGTGAACTCCTCGAGCACGCACCAGACTTCGCTTCCGCGCAGCACCGGGTCGGCCCAGCGCAGTCCGCCGCCGACGGCGGAGACGGGCGTCAGGGGCCGCGGCCTCGCCGCGTCGCCGGGCGCGTCCGGCTCGTAGGCGTAGAGCCGCTGGTCGGCGAAGTGCACGAAGACCAGCAGCGGCCCGCCTTCGGCCCGTTCGGCTCCGGCCCAGGGCTGGCCGCCGTACTCGGTGACCCGGCTGCGCACGTCCCAGGGCGCGGCGGCCGCCCTCCCGCGGCCGGGGCTCGGTCCACCACACCTCGGGGCCGACCGTGCCCACGTACTCGGGCCGCCCGTCGAGGGAGGCGGCGAGTTCGGCGGCGATGGGTGAGGGCCAGCTTCCGTAGGGCCTGGTCGCCCCCGCCATCACAGGGTCCCGCTCACAAGGTCCGCAGCGCGTGGTCGAGGACGCGGACGCCGAAGTGCAGGGCGTCGACGGGGACCCGCTCGTCCACGCCGTGGAACAGGGACCAGTAGTCGAAGCCGGGCGGCAGCTTGAGCGGGGAGAAGCCGTAGCCTGCGATGCCGAGGCGGGAGAACTGCTTGGCGTCGGTGCCGCCCGCCATGCAGAACGGCACCACGTGCCCGTCCGGGTCGAACCGCTCGACGGACTCGCGCAGGATCCCGTAGGTCCGCCCGTTCACGGGGGCTTCGAGCGCGACCTCGCGGTGGTGGAACTCCCACCGCACGTCGGGGCCGGTGAGCGCGTCCAGGGTGGCGATGAACTCGGCTTCGCCGCCCGGCAGTATCCGGCCGTCCACGTAGGCGGTGGCCTGGCCCGGGACCACGTTGAGCTTGTAACCGGCGGTGAGCATCGTGGGGTTGGCGCTGTTGCGTACGGTGGCGTCGACGAGGGCGGCGGCCGGGCCGAGCCTGCCGAGGACGCCGTCGAGGTCGAAGCCCGGGGCCCTGGGGTCCACCGACAGGCCCTGGAGGGCGGCGAGTTCGGTGATGCAGGAGACGACCGTGCCGGTGAGGCGGACCGGCCACTCGTACGCGCCGATCCGGGCGACGGCGGCGGCGAGCCGGGTCACGGCATTGGCCCGGTTGGGCTTGGAGCCGTGTCCGGCGGTGCCGTGCGCGGTCAACTTCAGCCATGCCGTGCCGCGTTCACCGGCGGCGATCGGGTAGAGGGCCTGCCCGTCGCCGGGGTGCACGGTGAAGGCGCCGGACTCGCTGATGCCCTCCGTGCAGCCTTCGAAGAGGTGCGGGTGCCGGTCGGCGAGGAAGCCGGAGCCGTCGACCGCGCTGTCCTCCTCGTCGGCGGTGAAGGCGATCACGATGTCCCGGCGCGGCTGCACACCGGCCCGCGCCCAGGCCCGTACGACGGCCAGCACCATCGCGTCCATGTTCTTCATGTCGACGGCCCCGCGGCCCCAGACCACGCCGTCGCGGACCTCCCCCGAGAAGGGGTCCACGCTCCAGTCGGCGGCCTCGGCCGGGACCACGTCGAGGTGGCCGTGGACGAGGAGCGCCTCGGCGGACGGGTCCGAACCCGCGATCCGGGCCACCACGTTGGTGCGGCCCGGCGTGCGCTCCAGCAGGACCGGCTCCAGTCCGGCGGCGGCGAGCCGTTCGGCGGCGTACTCGGCGGCGGGGCGCTCGCGGCAGTCGCCGCCGCCCCGGTTGGTGGTGTCGATCCGGATGAGGCCGGAGGTGAACTCGACCGCCTCGTCGAGGGCGGCCTCGTCGACGGCGTCGGCCGGGGCGCGGTCCTGGGCCTGGTCGGGGACCTCGGCGGCGACCTCGGCGGCGACCTCGACGGTGACTGCGGGCATGTCAGCCATACTGCTCCTCCACGGCCGCGGCGACGACCGTCGTGACCGCCTTGAAGGTGCGGATCCCGTCGTACATCGTCTCGCTGCTGTACGCGATCCTGCGTTCGCCGCACCGCTCGGCGCCCGGGACCACCGTGGCCGCCATGGCCAGGTGTTCGGCGTCGAACTCGACCTCCACGGTGTAGGGGCCGGCGCCGGGCACGGGATCGCGCCGGACCGCCAGGGCCGTGGCCTCCTTGGCCGCCGCGCGGATGTCGGCGGCGGTGCGGGCCGGGGTCCGGCAGACGGCGGCGTAGCGCGAGACGTGGTCCTTCACGGCGACGGTCACCGCGTCCGGCGCGTATCCGGCGGCGTCGGCGCAGGTCAGGTCGTCGCCGGTGACCAGGATGACCGGAACCCCGTACTCGGCGACGACGTGCGCGTTGAGCAGTCCCTCGCTGGCCCGGGTCCCGTTGAGCCACACGCCGGTGATGGAGTTGGCGAGGTAGGTGTGGGCGAGGACCCCTTCGGAGCCGGCTCCCGTGTGGTAGCCGACGAAGGCGATCCCGTCGATGTCCCCGTGCTGGACGCCCTCGACCATGGAGAGCGTCTTGTGGCGGCCGGTGAGCATCTCGGCGCGGGCGTCGAGCTTCTCCAGGAGGAGGTTGCGCATGGTCCAGTGGGCCTCGTTGATGAGGACCTGGTCGGCGCCGCCGTCGTAGAACCCGAGCACGGCCGCGTTCACGTCGGAGGTGAACATCCCCCGGCAGCGCTCCCACTGGGACGCCCCGGGCAGCACGTCCTCGGGCCAGGTGACGCCGGTGGCGCCCTCCATGTCGGCGGAGATGAGGATCTTCATCGGGCCCCCGGGCGGTCGGTGCGGAGACGGAGACCCAGCCTAAGCGGTCTCCGGGACGTGGGGCACGTCTCCGCGCCGCCCGGCACGGCGGCTCACCGGGCCGGGGGAAATCCACCCGATCCGGTGAGCCGTCCGGCGCGCCGGGCGCCCGGGCTCAGGCCTCGACTTCGGCGGCCAGGTTGGCGAGCACGGTGTCGTAGATGCGGCCGAGGCCCTTGGGGGCGAAGGTGCGCTCGAAGAAGCCGCCGATGCCGCCGGCGCCGTTCCACACGGTGGTGACCACGGCCTTGGACTTGCCCTCGCCGGCCGGGGTGACCAGCCAGGTGGTGACCATGGAGGAGTTGCGGTCCTTCTCCACCAGCTGTCCGTCGGTGGGCTCGCTGACCTCCAGCAGGCAGTCGCGCACCCGCTTGCTGGTGGCCTGGAGCTTCCAGTGCACCAGGGTCCCCTCGCCGTCGCCGCCCTCGCGCACCTCGTACTCGCTGAAGTGCTCGGGCAGCAGCTTCCCGCGGGTCCCGGTGTAGTCCGCCAGCGCGTCGAACACGGTCTCCGCGTCGGCCGCGATGATCCGCTCCGTGGTGGCCTCGACCTGCGCCATAGCTGTTCCTCCAGCAGTTGTGATCGCTCGTCACGCCGAAGCCAACCACCTCCGGGTCAGTCGCCCAAATCCGCCGCCGGGAACGGGCCGGGCGGGGAACCTCCGGCACGATCATGGGAACGTTTGTTCTATTCTCGGCCCCAGCTACCGAGGGAGGCGCCGATGCGCTGGGACAACCTGACCGAGGGGCCCACGGGCCCGACCGCGCTCTTCGGGGCCGACGCCGTCGTGACGCGCACGATCGACACCCCCGAGTTCCGCGGGATCACCTTCCACGAGGTCCGCGCCCGCTCGATCGTCAACCGGGTGCCCGGGGCCTCGCGCATGCCGTTCGAATGGACGGTCAACCCCTACCGCGGGTGCAGCCACGCCTGCGTGTACTGCTTCGCCCGCAAGACCCACGGCTATCTGGACCTCGACACCGGTATCGGCTTCGACTCGCAGATCGTCGTCAAGACCAACGCCCCCGAGCTGCTGCGCCGCGAGCTCGGCTCGCGCCGCTGGACCGGGGCGCACATCGCCATGGGCACCAACGTCGACTGCTACCAGCGCGCCGAGGGCCGCTACCGGCTGATGCCCGGGATCATCGAGGCGCTGCGCGACCGCGCCAACCCCTTCTCCATCCTCACCAAGGGCACGCTGATCCTGCGGGACCTCCCCCTCCTGCGGGAGGCCGCCGCGGTCACCGAGGTCGGGATCTCCGTCTCCGTCGGCTTCACGGACACCGGCCTGTGGCGGACCGTGGAGCCGGGGACGCCCTCTCCCGCCGCCCGGCTGGACGCCGTACGGACGCTGACCGGCGCCGGGATCGAGTGCGGGGTGCTGATGGCCCCCGTCATCCCCTTCCTCGGCGACGCGCCGGAGCAGCTGCGGGACACCGTCCGGGCCATCGCCGAATCCGGGGCCACCTCCGTGACACCCCTGGTACTCCATCTGCGGCCCGGGGCGCGCGAGTGGTTCACGGCCTGGCTGGGCGAGCACCACCCGCACCTCGTGGAACGGTACGAACGGATGTACGCGGGCGGCTCGTACGCGCCCACCTGGTACCAGCGGCAGATCACCCGCCAAGTCCACGAGCTGGCGGCGGAATTCGGCATCGGCCCCAGCGGCCGCGGGCCGGCCCGCCGGACCGTCGTCCCCGAGCGCCCGGCGGCCGCCGAGCCCGCCCAGCTCACCCTCCTCTGACGCCCGTCACCCCCGAGAGGTCATCACATCGGGCCAATAGGCGGTCCAATCCCGCTTTCCGGTCGTGGTTTCCGGGACGATTCCGCCCAGAACCCTCGGCTGGGAGGCCCCATGCTCCACCCCTTGAAGAAGCGCGCCGCTGTCCTGCTGTCGATCTCCACCGTCGCCGCCGTCGCCTCCGTCCTCGCGAGCCCGGTCTCGGCCGCCCCGGCGGCCCCGGCCGCCGCGCCGAAGCAGGCCGCGCTGCACTGGACCGACTGCGCGACCCCGCGCTACCCGACGCTCCAGTGCGCCTCCCTCAAGGTCCCCCTCGACCACGCCCGGCCCTCCGGACGCCAGATCTCCCTCGCCCTGACCCGGGTCCCGCACACCGCCGCCACCTCCGCCGGCCCGCTGCTGGTCAACCCCGGCGGCCCGGGCGGCAGCGGGCGCACCCTGGCGGGCTTCATCGCGTCCGCCCTTCCCAAGGACGTGGCCGCCCGGTACGACGTGATCGGCTTCGACCCGCGGGGCGTCGGCAAGAGCGAGCCGGCCCTCGACTGCGGGGCGGGCCACTTCACGCCGGTCCGGCCGGACTCCGTACCGCTGGACGCGGCGACCGAGCGGGCCAACCTGGACCGGGTGCGGTCCTTCGCCGAGTCCTGCCAGGCCGAGCACGCGGACGTGCTGCCGCACATCGGCACCGTCTCCGCCGCCCGCGACATCGAGCTGCTGCGCACGGCCCTCGGCGCGGAGCGGATCAGCTACTTCGGCTACTCCTACGGGACCTACCTGGGCGCGGTGTACGCCAAGCTCCACCCGCAGCGGGTGCACCGGCTCGTCCTGGACTCCGTGGTCGACCCGGGCGGGGTCTGGTACCAGGACAACCTGGCGCAGGACCGGGCCTTCGACTCCCGCCACAAGGCCTTCCTGGCCTGGGTGGCGAAGTACGACGCCGCCTACGGGCTCGGCACCGACGCGGCGGAGGTCGAGGAGCGCTGGTACGCGATGCGGGAGGCGCTGCGCGAGACGCCCGCGGGCGGCAAGGTGGGCCCGGCCGAGCTGGAGGACACCTACATGCCGGGCGCCTACTTCAACGGCTACTGGCCCAGCCTCGCCGAGGCGTTCGCGGCGTTCGCCGTGAAGAAGGACCCGAAGCCGCTGGTGGCGGCGTACGAGCGGTTCGGTGCGGTGGATCCCGCCGCGGGCAACGGCTACAGCGTCTACACGGCGGTGCAGTGCCGCGACTCTGCCTGGCCGAAGGACTGGAACCAGTGGCGCGCGGACATGTGGCGCACGCACGCCGAGGCCCCGTTCATGACCTGGAACAACGCCTGGTACAACGCTCCGTGCGCGTTCTGGCCCACGGAGCCGCTCGAGGCGCCGGACGTGACCAATGCCGACCTCCCGCCCGCCCTCCTCCTCCAGGCGACGGAGGACGCGGCCACCCCGTTCCAGGGGGCGCTCAGCATGCGGGAGAAGCTGAAGGGCGCCGCCCTGGTCGTCGAGGAAGGCGGCGGCAACCACGGCATCTCGCTCAGCGGCAACAAGTGCCTGGACGAGAAGGTCGCGTCCTATCTGCTGACGGGCCGGGCCGCGGACGCCACCTGCCCCGCCCAGGCCGCCCCGAAGCCGACCGCGGCGACCCGCGCGGTCCCGCCCTCGGCGGGCGGAGCCGCCCTGCACGGCCTGCTCGGCTTCCGGGGCTGAGGATCAGCCGGCCGGCAGTACCGCGAAGGCCTCCACCTCCAGCAGCAGTTCCGGCCGGAACAGGGCCGCGACCTGGACGGCCGAGGACGCGGGCAGCCGGTCGGCGGGGATGACGGCGTCGCGCGCCTCCCGTACCGCCGGGAGGTGCGCGACGTCCGTCACGAAGTACGTCAGCTTCACGACGTCGTCGAAGGTCGCCCCGGCCGCCGCCAGGCAGCGCCGCAGGTTCTCGAAGACCTGGCGGGCCTGGGCGGCGGGGTCGCCCTCGCCGACGACCGCGCCCCGCTCGTCGAGGGCGCACTGGCCGGAGACGGCGACGAACCGCCCGGTGCCGAGGACGACGTGGGCGTAGCCGGTGGCGGGGGCGACCCCCTCGGGTGCGGGTATGCGCGTGAGGTGGCCGGTCTGGTGATCAGTCATGCGCCGATCCTGTCAGCCGAGCGCGCGCAGCGCCGCCGTGGCCGCCACCGCGAGGCGGGGGTGGGCCTGGGCGCGGGTCAGCAGCTCCCGGGCGCGGGGGTCGCCGAGGGCGCCGAGGCCCTCCACGCAGGCCAGGGCGACCCGCCAGTAAGGATCGTGTGGGGAGAGCAGCCGGGACAGGGTCGTCATCAGGGCGGGGACCGACTCCGGGGCGCGCAGGGCGGTGAGCAGCCGGACGGGCTGCAGGGCGTAGGCGGTGCGCAGGCCGTTGGTGGCGAGTGCGGCGGCCGCGCGGGCGGTGCGCGGGTCGCCGAGTACGGCCAGTGCCTCCGCGGCGGCCGCGCAGCGCGGCGGGTCCCGGTGGTTGAGCAGCAGCACGAGGGACTCGAAGGCGCGGCGGTCCCCTGCCAGCCCCAATCGGTACGCGGCCAGTTCGCGGGCCCACAGGGGCAGCCCGGCCGAGGTCAGGGCGGCCGCCAGCCCCTCCGGGCCGGCGGCGAGCAGCGTCTCGTACTCCGGGTACTCCGGCGAACCGGTGGCTTCCGCCCGCAGGCGCTCCAGCACGTCGTTCACCCGGCCACCCTAGGGGGCCGTGGCCGCCGCCAGGGGCCGTTCCCCGCGATTGATGATCGATGATCGATGATCGGTACATTTGGGCGGTACAGGTCACATCTCCGCGCTCTGGCGCACTAGTTACCGGCGGGTTAATGTCGCTTCAACACGTACGAGGGCGGCCTGGTGACGCAGCCGCCCCGTGCCGGTCGGTTCAGCACGACACCACGGCGTGACCCCGGGACAGGGTTTCCGCCGCTTCCGCTCCGCGGGCATCCCCTCCGGGCATCCGCCCATGGGCACCTGCCTGCGGGCGTCTCGCTCCGGGCGTTCCGCTCCGGACACCTCCTCTGCCTTTCCTCCGCACGGTTTCCGCATGGATCTCCCGTACGGCACTGCGCGCGCTGTGCGCCGCGCGCCCCCTCAGTCGTCACCCTCATCCACTGGAGTCCCTCGATGGACCGTCAGTCCAGTCACCCCACCCTCCAGACCATCGCCGTCGTCGGCCTCGGCACCATGGGCACCGGCATCGCCGAGGTCCTCGCCCGCGCCGGCCGCGAGGTCATCGGCATCGACGTCAGCGAGGCCGCCACCCGCCGGGCCGCGGACTCGCTCGCGGCGGCCACCGAGCGCTCCGTCACCCGGGAGCGCCTCACCGAGCAGGAGCGGGCGGACGTGCTCGCCCGCTTCCGCACCTTCACCGAGCTGGGCGCCGCCGCCGAGGCCGACCTCGTCATCGAGGTCGTGCCGGAGTCCTACGAGCTCAAGCAGCAGGTGTTCCGCGAGCTCGACGCGATCGTCCGGCCCGACACGATCCTCGCCACCGGCACCAACGCCCTGTCGGTGACCCGCCTCGCCGCCGAGTCCCAGCACCCCGAGCGCGTGCTCGGCCTGCACTTCTTCAACCCGGCTCCGGCGATGAAGCTGGTCGAGGTCGTCTCCAGCGTGCTGACCGCCCCGCCGGCCGTCGGGGCCGTCACCGAGCTCGCCCGCGAGCTCGGCAAGGAGCCCGTCGCGGTCGGCGACCGGCCCGGCTTCGTCGCCGACGGCCTGCTCTTCGGCTACCTCAACCAGGCCGCCGCCATGTACGAGGCGAAGTACGCCTCCCGCGAGGACATCGACGCGGCGATGCGGCTCGGCTGCGGTCTGCCCATGGGCCCGCTCGCGCTGCTCGACCTGATCGGCGTGGACACGGCGCGCACCGTCCTGGAGGCCATGTACACCTCCTCCGGCGACCGGCTGCACGCCCCGGCCCCGATCCTGGGCCACCTCGCCGAGGCGGGCCTGACCGGGCAGAAGTCCGGGCGCGGCTTCTACACGTACGAGGCCCCGGGCAGCTCCGTGATCGTCCGCGACCAGCAGACCCCGCCGGAGGAGTCCCGGCTCGGCGCGGGCCGTCCCGTCACCTCGGTCGGCGTGGCCGGCTCGGGCACCATGGCGAGCGGGATCGCGCAGGTCTTCGCGCAGTCCGGGTTCGACGTGGTGCTGGCCGCCCGCAGCCAGGAGAAGGCGGAGGCCGCGAAGGCCGCGATCGGCAAGTCCTTGGGCCGTGCGGTGTCCAAGGGCCGGCTGACCGAGGAGGCCGCCGCGCAGACCCTGGGCCGGATCACCCCGGCCGGTTCGCTGGACGCCTTCGCCGAGGTGGACCTGGCCGTGGAGGCCGTGGCCGAGGACCTCGCGGTCAAGCAGGAGCTGTTCGCGGCCCTGGACAAGGTCTGCAAGCCGGGCGCCGTGCTGGCGACGACCACCTCCTCGCTGCCGGTGATCGCCGTGGCCCGCGTGACCTCGCGCCCGCAGGACGTGATCGGCATGCACTTCTTCAACCCGGCCCCGGCGATGAAGCTGGTCGAGGTGGTCCGCACGGTCCTGACGGCCGACGAGGTGCACGCCACGGTCCGCGAGATCTGCGTCAAGGTGCGCAAGCACCCGGTGGACTGCGGCGACCGGGCCGGCTTCATCGTGAACGCGCTGCTGTTCCCGTACCTCAACAACGCGATCAAGATGGTCGAGCAGCACTACGCGAGCCTCGACCAGATCGACGTGGCGATGAAGCTGGGCGGCGGGTACCCGATGGGGCCCTTCGAGCTCCTCGACGTGGTCGGCCTCGACGTCTCGCTGGCCATCGAGAAGGTCCTCCACAAGGAGTTCCGCGACCCGGGCCTGGCCCCGTCCCCGCTGCTCGAGCACCTGGTGGCGGCGGGCTGCCTGGGCCGGAAGACCGGCCGCGGATTCCGTGAGTACGCCCGCCGGTAACCCCCGGCCGGGCCACGAGCCGGATGCGTGGGGAGGGCTCCTCGGGCCCTCCGCACCCTCACGGTGGGCGAACCCTCCCGACGAGCACTGTGTGCCCAGTGCCGGTCCTCCCCCGCATCCACCCCCGTCCCACCCCCCTCGGGCGCGCTCCGCGGCGCAGATGAAGTACGTTCGCTCTATGTCCCAGCCCGCCAAGACCTCGTCCCGCGCCGCCGCGGCCTCCGACGCACAGGAGAGCACGGCCGGCACCAAGGCGGCCGCACAGCGGCTCAAGATGCGCCGCGAGCTCGCCGCGGCCGCGATGGAGCTGTTCGCGACCAAGGGGTACGAGGCGACGACGGTCGACGAGATCGCCGCGACCGCCGGGGTGGCGCGCCGCACCTTCTTCCGGCACTTCCGGTCCAAGGAAGAGGCGATCTTCCCGGACCACGACGACACCCTGACCCGCGCCGAGGCCGTCCTCGACGTGGCCCCGGCGCACGAGCACCCGCTCGACACGGTGTGCCGCGGGATCAAGGAAGTCATGAAGATGTACGCCGCCTCGCCGGCGGTGTCGGTGGAGCGCTACCGGCTGACCCGCGAGGTGCCGGCGCTGCGGGAGCGGGAGATCGCCTCGGTGGCCCGCTACGAGCGGCTGTTCACCCGCTACCTGCTCGCCCACTTCGACGAGCAGGACCACCACGACGGCAACGACGACCCGCTGCTGGCCGAGGTGGCCGCCTCCGCGGTGGTGACCGCCCACAACCACGTGCTGCGGCGCTGGCTGCGGGCGGGCGGCGAGGGGGACGTGGAGGCCCAGCTGGACCACGCCTTCGCGATCGTGCGCAAGACCTTCGGTACGGGGATCGGCGCGGGCCGCACGCTGAGCCCCGCGGCGCCCGCCGCGCCGGCCGCGGTCCGTACGCAGGGCGAGGTGCTGGTGGCGGTGGCCCGGACGGACGCCCCGCTGGACGAGGTCATGCGGACCATCGAAGAAGCACTGCGCACCACGTAGCCAAAAAGGCAGCGCACGTCGAAGAGCAGCACGCGCGATCCTCGTCACACAGGGCCGCCCCCGCTCGGGGGGCGGCCCTTTTGTATGTCCGGCTTGCCCCTACTCGCGGGTAACTCTGATCGATCATCGCTCATCCGCGCAGGTCAATCGGCAAATGAGAGAAACTTTTGGCACGCGGTGCCTTGCCGGGTGACACGGGGTGCCATACGTTGAATCTCGTCCGGATGTCCCCGCGACCCACGCCCACTCGGCACGGAACGCGCCCCGGATGCCTGCGTCACCAGGCACCGCACGCCCCACCACAGGCGTCGCCAGCACCACTGCACCCGCCGGACCGACGGCACACCCGCACCCGCTCCACGCACCCCTGTTTACCTCAGCGCACCCTCATCAGCGCTAGCCGGAGGCTCTACCGTGAAGGACATCCTGGACGCGATCCAGTCGCAGGCCGCTACGGCCGCCGACTTCGCGGCCCTGCCGCTCCCCGACTCGTACCGCGCGATCACCGTGCACAAGGACGAGACGGAGATGTTCGCGGGGCTCACCACCCGCGAGAAGGACCCGCGCAAGTCCCTGCACCTGGACCAGGTCCCGGTGCCGGAACTCGGCCCGGGCGAGGCCCTGGTGGCCGTCATGGCCTCGTCGGTCAACTACAACTCCGTGTGGACCTCGATCTTCGAGCCGGTGTCCACCTTCAGCTTCCTGGAGCGCTACGGGCGCCTGTCGGAGCTCACCAAGCGCCACGACCTCCCGTACCACATCATCGGCTCCGACCTCGCGGGCGTCGTGCTGCGCACCGGCCCCGGCGTGAACGCCTGGAAGCCGGGCGACGAGGTCGTCGCGCACTGCCTGTCGGTCGAGCTGGAGTCCTCGGACGGCCACAACGACACGATGCTCGACCCCGAGCAGCGCATCTGGGGCTTCGAGACCAACTTCGGCGGCCTGGCCGAGATCGCACTCGTCAAGTCGAACCAGCTGATGCCCAAGCCCGGCCACCTCAGCTGGGAGGAGGCCGCCTCCCCCGGCCTGGTCAACTCCACCGCCTACCGCCAGCTGGTCTCCCGCAACGGCGCCGGCATGAAGCAGGGCGACAACGTCCTGATCTGGGGCGCCAGCGGCGGACTCGGCTCGTACGCCACCCAGTTCGCCCTCGCCGGCGGCGCGAACCCGATCTGCGTGGTCTCCAGCCCCGAGAAGGCGGCCATCTGCCGCGCGATGGGCGCGGAGGCGGTCATCGACCGCAACGCCGAGGGCTACAAGTTCTGGAAGGACGAGCACACCCAGGACCCGAAGGAGTGGAAGCGCTTCGGCAAGCGCATCCGCGAGCTGACCGGCGGCGAGGACGTGGACATCGTCTTCGAGCACCCGGGCCGCGAGACCTTCGGCGCCTCCGTCTACGTCACCCGCAAGGGCGGCACGATCGTCACCTGCGCCTCGACCTCCGGCTACAACCACGAGTACGACAACCGCTACCTGTGGATGTCGCTCAAGCGGATCGTCGGCTCGCACTTCGCGAACTACCGCGAGGCGTGGGAGGCCAACCGCCTGGTCGCCAAGGGCAAGATCCACCCCACCCTGTCGAAGGTCTACTCCCTGGAGGAGACCGGCCAGGCCGCGTACGACGTCCACCGCAACCTGCACCAGGGCAAGGTCGGCGTCCTGGCGCTGGCTCCCGAGGAGGGTCTGGGCATCCGCGACCACGAGCTGCGCGCCCAGCACGTCGACGCCATCAACCGGTTCCGCAACATCTGAAGTCCGCAGAGGATCGCCTGAGATGACAGAGCGCCAGAAGGACAGGCCGTGGCTCATGCGGACGTACGCCGGCCACTCCACGGCCGAGGCGTCCAACGAGCTGTACCGCCGCAACCTCGCCAAGGGCCAGACCGGCCTGTCGGTCGCCTTCGACCTGCCGACGCAGACCGGCTACGACCCGGACCACGTCCTCGCCCGCGGCGAGGTGGGCCGGGTCGGGGTCCCCGTCTCCCATCTGGGCGACATGCGGCGGCTGTTCCAGGACATCCCCCTGGAGCAGATGAACACCTCGATGACGATCAACGCCACCGCCATGTGGCTGCTGGCGCTCTACCAGGTGGCCGCCGAGGAGCAGGGGGCGGACGTCTCCCAGCTCCAGGGCACCACCCAGAACGACATCGTCAAGGAGTACCTCTCGCGCGGGACGCACGTCTTCCCGCCGGGACCCTCGCTCCGCCTGACGACGGACATGATCGCGTACACGGTCAACCACATCCCGAAGTGGAACCCGATCAACATCTGCAGCTACCACCTGCAGGAGGCCGGAGCCACCCCGGTCCAGGAGATCTCGTACGCGATGTCCACCGCGATCGCGGTGCTGGACTCGGTGCGCGACTCGGGCCAGGTGCCCGAGGAGCGCTTCGGGGAGGTGGTCGCCCGGATCTCCTTCTTCGTGAACGCGGGCGTCCGCTTCATCGAGGAGATGTGCAAGATGCGCGCCTTCGGCCGCATCTGGGACCAGGTCACCCGTGAGCGCTACGGCATCGAGAACGAGAAGCAGCGCCGCTTCCGCTACGGCGTCCAGGTCAACTCCCTGGGCCTGACGGAGGCGCAGCCGGAGAACAACGTCCAGCGCATCGTGCTCGAGATGCTGGCCGTCACCCTCTCCAAGGACGCCCGCGCCCGCGCGGTGCAGCTGCCCGCCTGGAACGAGGCACTGGGCCTGCCCCGCCCCTGGGACCAGCAGTGGTCGCTGCGCATCCAGCAGGTCCTGGCGCACGAGAGCGACCTGCTGGAGTACGAGGACATATTCGCCGGATCCACCGTCATCGAGGCCAAAGTCGACTCCCTGGTCGCCGACTGCATGGCCGAGATCGACCGGATCCAGGAGATGGGCGGCGCGATGGCGGCCGTCGAGTCCGGGTACCTGAAGTCCCAGCTGGTCTCCTCGCACGCCGAGCGGCGGGCGCGGATCGAGGCCGGCGAGGACAAGATCGTCGGCGTGAACTGCTTCCAGCAGACCGAGGAGAACCCGCTCACCTCGGACCTGGACGGCGCCATCATGACGGTGGACCCGGCGGTGGAGGCGCTCACCGTCGAGCGCATCGCCCGCTGGCGCGCCGAGCGCGAGGAGTCCTCGCAGCGGCAGGGGAACGGCGACCCGTTCGTCTTCCCCACCACCCGGCAGGCCCTGGAGCGCCTCAAGGAGGCCGCGGCGGGCACCGAGAACCTGATGGACGCCACCCTGGAGTGCGCCCGGGCGGGTGTCACCACCGGCGAGTGGGCGAACGCCCTGCGCGAGGTCTTCGGCGAGTTCCGCGCCCCGACCGGGGTCTCCTCGGCCCCGGTGGCGGTCACCGCCGAGCCCGGTACGCCGATGCACGAGGTCCGCGCGAAGGTCGCTCGTACGGCCGACGAGCTCGGCTCGGGCCGGCTGCGCCTGCTGGTCGGCAAGCCGGGCCTGGACGGGCACTCCAACGGCGCCGAGCAGATCGCCGTCCGGGCCCGCGACGCCGGCTTCGAGGTGGTCTACCAGGGCATCCGGCTGACGCCTGAGGAGATCTCCTCCGCGGCGCTGGCCGAGGACGTGCACTGCGTGGGACTGTCCATCCTGTCCGGCTCCCACAGCGCGCTCGTCCCGGACGTCCTGGAGCGGCTGCGCACGGCGGGGGCGGGTGACATTCCCGTCATCGTCGGAGGCATCATTCCGAACGCGGATGCCATCACACTCAAGGCAGCCGGTGTGGCCGCCGTCTTCACGCCGAAGGACTTCGGCATCACGGAGATCATCGGCCGTATCGTCGACGAGATCCGCAAAGCCAACAAGCTCGCCCCTCTCGAAATCGTTGCAAGCACGGAGGTCCCCGCATGACCACGCCTGTCCACCCGGTGAACCGCCTTCGCCCGCGTCGCTCCTGCCTCGCGGTGCCGGGTTCGAACCCGCGCTTCCTGGAGAAGGCCCAGGGCCTGCCGGCCGACCAGGTCTTCCTGGACCTGGAGGACGCCTGCGCGCCGCTCGCCAAGGAAGGCGCCCGCCACACGATCGTGGACGCGCTGAACAACGGTGACTGGACGGGCAAGACCCGCGTCGTGCGCGTCAACGACTGGACCACGCACTGGACGTACCGCGATGTCATCACGGTCGTCGAGGGCGCCGGCCAGAACCTCGACTGCATCATGCTGCCGAAGGTCCAGGACGCCCAGCAGGTCGTGGCCCTCGACCTCCTGCTGACCCAGATCGAGAAGACCATGGGCTTCGAGGTCGGCAAGATCGGCATCGAGGCGCAGATCGAGAACGCCAAGGGCCTGGTGAACGTCGACGAGATCGCCGCCGCCTCCCCCCGGCTGGAGACCATCATCTTCGGCCCGGCCGACTTCATGGCCTCGATCAACATGAAGTCGCTGGTCGTGGGCATGCAGCCGCCCGGGTACGGCGCGGACGCCTACCACTACATCCTGATGCGGATCCTGATGGCGGCCCGCATGCACAACCTCCAGGCGATCGACGGCCCCTTCCTGCAGATCCGCGACGTGGACGCGTACCGCGAGGTGGCCGGGCGGGCGGCGGCGCTGGGCTTCGACGGCAAGTGGGTGCTGCACCCGGGCCAGGTCGACGCGGCCAACGAGGTCTTCTCCCCCTCCCAGGAGGACTACGACCACGCCGAGCTGATCCTCGACGCGTACGACTGGTGCACCTCCGAGGCCGGCGGCAAGAAGGGCTCCGCGATGCTCGGCGACGAGATGATCGACGAGGCCAGCCGCAAGATGGCCCTGGTCATCGCGGGCAAGGGGCGCGCGGCGGGCATGCAGCGCACCAGCAAGTTCGAGATTCCGGAGGCCTGATCCCCATGCAGTTCGGACGCACGTACGAGGAGTTCGAGGTCGGGGCGGTCTACAAGCACTGGCCCGGGAAGACGGTCACGGAGTACGACGACCACCTCTTCTGTCTGCTGACCATGAACCACCACCCGCTCCACATGGACAGCAACTACGCCGAGAACACGACCGACTTCGGCAAGAACGTGGTCGTGGGCAACTACATCTACTCGCTGCTGCTCGGCATGTCCGTGCCGGACGTCTCCGGGAAGGCCATCGCCAACCTGGAGATCGAGTCCCTGCGGCACGTGGCGCCGACGTTCCACGGCGACACCATCTACGGCGAGACCACGGTCCTCGACAAGACCCCGTCGAAGTCGAAGAACGACCGCGGCATCGTCTACGTCGAGACCAAGGGCTACAAGCAGGACGGCACCCTCGTCTGCGTCTTCCGGCGCAAGGTGATGGTCCCGACCGAGACGTACATCAAGGAGCGCGGCGGCGAGCAGCCCGGCCGCCCGCAGCTGAAGGAACAGGGGAAGTAGCCATGGCCCGACTCGCCCAGACCGCCGGGCTCACGGACGTCCAGCGGGAGATCCTCAAGACCGTCCGGGAGTTCGTCGACAAGGAGATCATCCCGGTCGCGACCGAGCTCGAACACCGTGACGAGTACCCGCAGCAGATCGTCGACGGCCTCAAGGAGCTCGGCCTCTTCGGCCTGATGATCCCGGAGGAGTACGGCGGTCTGGGTGAGTCGCTCCTCACCTACGCCCTGTGCGTCGAGGAGATAGCGCGGGGCTGGATGTCCGTCTCGGGCATCATCAACACGCACTTCATCGTGGCGTACATGCTCAAGCAGCACGGCACGCAGGAGCAGAAGGACCACTTCCTCCCGCGCATGGCGCTGGGCGAGGTGCGCGGCGCGTTCTCGATGTCCGAGCCGGGGCTGGGCTCCGATGTGTCGGCCATCACGTCGAAGGCGGTGAAGGACGGCGACGAGTACGTCCTGAACGGCCAGAAGATGTGGCTGACGAACGGCGGCAGCTCCACGCTGGTGGCCGTTCTGGTGCGAAGTGACGAAGGACACCCCGAGGGCACCGCGCCCCACAAGTCGATGACGACCTTCCTCGTCGAGAAGGAGCCGGGCTTCGGTGAGGTCCGTCCGGGCCTGACCATCCCCGGCAAGATCGACAAGATGGGCTACAAGGGCGTCGACACGACCGAGCTCATCATGGACGGACTGCGCATTCCGGCCAATCGGGTCCTCGGAGGCCAGACGGGCCGAGGGTTTTACCAAATGATGGACGGGGTCGAGGTCGGCCGCGTCAACGTGGCGGCGCGTGGCTGCGGCGTCGCTCAGCGTGCTTTCGAGCTCGGTGTCTCTTATGCCCAGCAGCGTCACACTTTCGGCAAGGCGATCGCCGAGCACCAGGCCATCCAGTTCAAGCTGGCCGAGATGGCTACCAAGGTCGAAGCCGCCCATGCCATGATGGTGAATGCAGCACGCAAAAAGGACTCCGGGGAACGAAACGACCTCGAAGCAGGGATGGCGAAGTACCTCGCCTCCGAGTACTGCAAGGAGGTGGTGGAGGACGCCTTCCGTATCCATGGCGGCTACGGGTTCTCCAAGGAGTACGAGATCGAGCGCCTCTACCGGGAGGCTCCGATGCTGCTGATCGGTGAAGGTACCGCCGAGATCCAGAAAATGATCATCGGGCGACGCCTGCTCGAGGAGTACCGACTCCAGGGCTGAAAGTCCCTTTTGCGGCGAATCATCCACCGATTCGCCGCGAAAGAGTCACTAGCAGTCACTGGCTGACGGACATCGACTCGGCTTCTGGCTTGCCCAGTTGTTGCGCGCAACCGATAGCATTCCAGTAAAGCCGCCGTCCCGTCCCCCCGTTTGCGGCGCGGCAATCACCCGCTACGAAGGTCATCCATGCCCCACAGCCAAACCTCTGCACCTCGCGACAGCCTCCTTGGCGTACGCCTCGCGCGCGGAGCATCGCCGTGGCTTCTGCCGACCCTCGCCACCGCGGCGCTCAGCCTCACCCGGGCTCGCAAGTCCGGGCGCTGGGCCGCGGCGGCCGTGCCCACCACCGCGCTCGCGGCGGGCATGCTGTGGTTCTTCCGCGACCCCGAGCGCGAGATCGCCCAGGGCCGTGTCATCTCGCCCGCCGACGGTGTGGTGCAGAGCATCATGCCGTGGAAGGACGGACGGACCCGGGTCGCGATCTTCATGAGCCCGCTGAACGTCCACGTCAACCGCGCGCCCCTCGCGGGCACGGTGACGTCCGTGGAGCACATCCCCGGCGGATTCGTCCCGGCGTTCAACAAGGAGAGCGAGAACAACGAGCGCGTTGTCTGGCACTTCGACACCGAGCTCGGTGACATCGAGATGGTGCAGATCGCCGGCGCAGTCGCCCGGCGCATCGTTCCGTACCTGCCGGCCGGTACCAAGGTCGAGCAGGGCGAACGCATCGGTCTGATCCGCTTCGGCTCCCGCGTCGACATCTACCTCCCCGAGGGCGTCGAGGTCGCGGTCGAGGTCGGTCAGGCCACCACCGCGGGGGTGACACGAATTGACCGTGACTGACCCTGAGACTCCGGCAGCCGGCTGGGTGCCCGAGCCCGCCGAGGACGAGGCCGCCGAGGACGACATGCCGCTCTCGCTGCGGCTGTCGATAGCGGACACCCTCACCCTCGGCAACGCGACGTGCGGATTCATGGCGGTGTACTTCACCACCACCGGAATCCTCATCCCGCACCTCACCGGCAGTGGCGAGTCGGGCATGGCCCGTAACAGCGCCGCGACGGCAGTGATACTGATGCTGCTCGCCGCGGTCTTCGACCTCTTCGACGGCATCGTGGCCCGCAAGCTGCGCAGCTCGCCGATGGGCGCCGAGCTGGACAACCTGTCCGACCTGATCAGCTTCGGCCTGGCTCCCGCGTACTTCGTGCTCGTCTACGGCATGGTCGCCGACGACGCGGTGCAGAAGATGTCGGCGCTGGCCGCGATCGTGGTGCTGCTGGCCGTGGTGCTCAGACTCGCCAGATTCAGCTGCGTGACGATGAAGGACGGCATGTTCCAGGGCATGCCGAGCCCCTTCGGCGCGCTGACGGTCGTCTCGATCGTGCTGCTGGAGCTGCCCTTCGTCCCGACGCTGCTCGCGATCATCGGGGTGGCCTGGCTGATGGTGAGCCGGGTCGAGTACCCCAAGCCGCGGGGTGTCCTCGCGGTGGCGATGCTCTGCTGGATCATCGGTGCGATGGGGCTGCTGGCGGCCTGGGCGTTCGACGCCCCGGGCGGTCAGCTGCTGCTCCAGACCGGCTGCGCGCTGCAGATCGCGATGGCGGCGACCATTCCGCTGTTCGCGACGACCCGGCGGGCCAACACCTTCCGGCACAACCGTCGTGAGGCTCGCGCCACTACGCTGCGCTGAGCTCGGCACGTGTGAGAGGGCTCCGGATGCACTGGCATCCGGGGCCCTCTCGTCGTGTGCGGCGCCGCCGCGCAAGCGTCCCCGGGCTGCGCCCGGGCTTCCTGGGGCTCCGCCCCGGACCCCGCGCCTCAAATGCCGGCGGGGCTGTTGGTGCCTGGCGGGGGCCGGAAGGTGCCGGATTAGGATCCGGGCGTGTAGCCTTCCGCCGCCGGGGCTACCGCCGCTTCCTTGACGACCTTCAGGCCGCCCGGGGTCTGCTCGTCCGGTTTCATGATCACGCTTTGGCGGGTGGAGGGGGACTTCGGGTCGGAGAAGTCGTGGGTGATGCCGAAGCCGCTGTCGTAGGCCTTCAGGGTCAGCAGGGCCTTGCCGACGCCCTCGCGGGTGAGGTCCTTGTCGGCGCAGGCCTTCTTCAGGGCCTCCCCGTAAACCGCCGCGGCCGTGTAGCCGGCCACCACGCCGTTGTCGAGGCCCGCACCCGGATAGGCCTCCTTGTAGGCCGTGGCCAGGGCCGCCGGGCCGGGAGCCGGGGAGCCGATCGGCAGGCTGGACGCCGCGACGTAGTAGTCCTTCTGCAGGGCCGCGCCCGCCGGGGTGGCGAGCAGCTGGGGGGCGAAGGCCGAGTTGTTGCCGACCACCGGGACGTTCCAGCCGCCGGCCGCGGCGACCCCCACCAGCGAGGCCGCCTGCCGGGGGCCGGCGCTGATCACCACGGCCTTGACCCCGGCCTGCTTGAGGGCCGCGACCTGGGCGGACATGTCGTTGTCGGTGGGCTTGATCTTCTGCTCGACGATGGTGAGTCCGGCCTCCTTGGCCGCGTGCTTGGCCCCCGCGAGGGCGTTCTCGCCGTAGTCCCCCTCGAAGTAGACCTGGCCGATCTTGTCGCCGGAGGAGATCCTCTTCTGTTCGAGGAGGTACCCGATGGCGTTGACCGTCTCGATGTCGTACGTGGCCCCCACGGTGCGGATGGCAGGGCTGCCCAGCAGCGAGGCGGACCAGGCCTGCGGGATGACCAGGCCCTTGTCCTGGCCGTCGATGCGGTCCTTGACCGCGGCGACGAACGGGGAGCCGATGAACTGGGCGAAGCCGAGCACGTCGGGTTCCAGCTCGGTGTAGCCGGCGAGGGCCTTCTGCGGGTCGTAGCCGTGGTCGCGGACCGTCAGCTCCAGCTGCCGGCCGCAGATGCCGCCCGCGGCGTTGGCCTGCTTGATCCAGAGCTGCTGGGCCTGGGTGACGCTCTTGCCGAGCGAGGCGTAGACGCCGGTCATGTCGGTGAGGGCGCCGAGCTTGATGGCGGTGGCGGTGACCCCCTTGCCGGTCTTGACGCCGCCCTCGCCCTGCTTGTCGCCGCCCGAGGTGTTCGCCTTTCCGCTGCACCCGGCGGCGCCGGTGAGCAGGAGCGCGGCCGCGAGGGCTGCCGTACCGAGTCGCGCTCGCTTGTCCGTGCCGGGTCTGATCACGCTGGCTCCTTCGGAGGTCGGATCCGGGCGAGGCCGCCCGGGAGGAACAGGACGACGGCGACGACGGCCGCGCCGTACAGGTAGCGCGACGCCTCTCCCGGGGAGACACCGCCGGCGCCGGGGGCGGCGACGAGCGGGAGGGCGTCGCTGTATCGGGTGAGCAGCTGGGGCAGCAGGGAGACGAACGCGGCGCCGATGACGGCGCCCGCGACCGTGCCGAGCCCGCCGATCACGATCATGGCGAGGTATTCGAGGGACAGGACCATGCCGAAGTAGTCGGGCACGGTGCGCTGGAAGACGAGGGCGAGCAGGACCCCCGCCAGGCCCGCGTACATGGAGGACAGGACGAAGACGGCGGCGCGGTAGCGGGCGACGGGGACGCCCATGACACCGGCGGCGATGGTGTGGTCGCGGATGGCGTTCATGGCGCGGCCCGGGCGGCCGCGCAGGATGCCGCGGGCGAAGAGGGCGCAGGCGAGGAGTGCGGCGAGGGCGACGTACCAGAGCTTTTCGGCGGACTGGAAGGGGACGGCGGCGATCACGGTCTCGGTGTCGTCGAAGGTGATGCCGAGGAGGGAGAGCGGTTCGACGGCGCGGCCGTTGAAGCCGCCGGTGAGCGGGGTCGCGTTGAACAGGACGTGCTGGCCGATGAAGATCAGCGCGAGGGTGGCGATGCCGAGGTAGGCGCCGCGCAGCCGGCCGGCGATGGGGCTGAACAGCCCGCCGGCGGCTCCGGCGAGGGCGACGGCGAGCACGGCCGCCAGCCAGCTGGGCAGGCCGAGGCCGACGAGCTCGTGGCCGCCGGAGCGTCCGCCGTCCCCGGCCAGCGCGCAGTACCCGTACGCGCCGACGGCGAGGAAGAAGGCGTGCCCCATGGACAGCTGGCCGGTGGCTCCGGTGAGCAGGTTGAGGCCGATGGCCCCGATGGCCGCGGCGATGGCGAACAGCCCGGCCTGGAGCCAGAACCGTTCCAGGTAGAAGGGCAGCGCGAGGAGCACGACGGCCCCGGCGGCCCACAGGACCAGGCGCTTCGGGCTCGGACGCCGCGGGGTCGCGGGGCTCGGGTTCGGGCGGTTCAGGGCGGGGCGCGGGGTGTCAGACACGGGCGGGCTCCTTCGTGCCGAAGAGGCCCGCCGGGCGCAGCAGCAGCACCGCGACCATGACCAGGTACGGGGCGAGGTCGCCGATGCCGCGGCCGAGGAAGGCGAGCTGGCTCTGGTAGCCGGTGGCCATGGCCTCGGTGACGCCGACGATCAGGCCGCCCGCGAGGGCTCCGGTGGTGGAGTCGAGGCCGCCGAGGATGGCCGCCGGGAAGGCCTTGAGGGCGGCCAGCGAGGTGGCCCGTTCCAGGCCTGGGGTGGGAAAGACGGTGAGGAAGAGCGCCGCCACGGCGGCCAGGGCCCCGGCGACCGCCCACGCCGCCAGGGACACACGGCCCAGCCGGACGCCCATCAGCGCGGCGGTCTCCGGCTTCTCGGCGGCGGCGCGCATGGCCACTCCCCAGGCGGTGTACCGGAACAGCAGCAGGAACGCGCCGATCAGAAGGGTGGCGGAGGCGAAGGCCGCGATCCGGGTCTGCGGGAGGGTGACCGGGCCGAGGTGGACCACGGCGTCGCCCCAGGGGTCGCCGAGGGCGAGTACGTCCGTACCGATGCGACGGGTGAGGTCGGTGGTGAGCAGGATGTCCACGCCGATGGTGACGATGGCGAGCACGCTCTGGTCCTGGCCGCGGTAGCGGCGCATGACGAGGAACTCCACCGCGGCACCGACCGCGGCGGCGGCGCCTACTCCCACGGCCAGGGCGGGCCAGAAGCCGATGTCGTCGTGGAGGACCGCGGTGACCCAGCCGCCCGCCAGCAGGAGCGAGGCGTGGGCGAAGTTGACGACTTCGGTGGCCTTGAAGATGACCACGAAGCCGAGGGCGATCAGGGCGTACACGGAGCCCATGGACAGGCCGCCGAGCAGCAGTTCCAGGAAGGTGGTCACGCGGCCGGGTCCTCCTCGCCGAGGTAGGCGCGGACGACCGCCGGGTCGCTCTGCACCTGGGCGGGGGTCCCGCCGCCGATCCGTCTGCCGAAGTCGAGTACGGTCACCGCGTCCGCGAGCCGCATCACCACCCCCATGTCGTGTTCGACCAGCACGATCGAGATGCCGAGGCCGCTCTGGACGCCCGCGATGACCGCGGCGGTGCGCTGCCGTTCGTCGGCGGTCATCCCGGCGACGGGTTCGTCCAGGAGGAGCAGCCGGGGCTCCATGCACAGGGCCCGGGCCAGCTCGACGAGTTTCTGTTTCCCGTACGGGAGGGAGCCGGCGGGCGCGGCCAGGTCGGCCTCCAGACCGACGAAGGCCGCGATCTCGCGGACCCGTTCGCGGTGCCGGCGGTCCTCGCGGACGGCGGCCGGGAGCCGGAGCCCGGCGGCGAGGAATCCGGAGCGCATCAGACGGTGGCGGCCGAGCAGCAGGCTGTCGGCGACCGTGGTGTGCGGGGGCAGGGCCAGGTTCTGGAAGGTCCGGGCGATGCCGAGCGCGGCGACGGCGTGCGGGGCCAGGCCGGTGAGCTCGTCGGCGCCGAAGCGGACGCTGCCCGTCGCCGCGCGGTAGACCCCGGAGAGCACGTTGAAGCAGGTGGACTTGCCTGCTCCATTGGGGCCGATGACGGCGTGCAGGCTGCCGGGCTCGACGGTGAAGGAGACCCCGTCGAGGGCGGTGAGCCCGGCGAAGCGGACGGTGACGTCGGTGACGGTGAGCGGCGGCGTGCCGTGGCCGCCGGGGCCGGGAAGCCCCGTCATGCCGACCACCTGCGCAGGGTGCGGGTCTGCTCAGGGGCCGGGGCGGCCTCGTCGGTGATGCCGAGGTAGCGGCGGCGTACCTCGTCCGAGGCGGCCAGTTCGGCGGCCGGGCCGGACAGGGTGACCTCGCCGACCTCCAGGACGTAGGCGTGGGAGGCCAGCCGGAGCGCGAGGGCCGCGTTCTGCTCCACCAGCAGCACCGAGGTGCCCGAGGCGTTGATCTCGGTGATGGTCGCGGCGATCGTCGCGGCCATCTTCGGCGCCAGGCCCAGTGAGGGCTCGTCCAGGAGCAGCAGCCGGGGGCGGGCCATCAGGGCGCGGCCCAGGGCCAGCATCTGCTGCTCGCCCCCGGAGAGCAGCCCCGCCCGCTGCCGGGACCGTTTGGCGAGGACCGGGAAGAGCTCGTGGACGCGGGCCAGCGAGCGGGCGGTGTCGGACCGGGAGCCGGCCCGGGCCCCGAGGGCGCCCGCCCGCAGGTTGTCCGCGACGCTCATCCGCGCGAACACCTGCCGTCCTTCGGGGACTTGCACCACTCCGGCGGCCACCGCCCGGGCCGGGGCCAGTCCGTCCAGCGGCGTGCCGTCGAAGGTCACGCCCCCCGCGGTGACGGCGCCGCGGTGGAAGGCGAGCGTGCGGGACACCGCCCGCAGCAGGGTCGTCTTGCCCGCGCCGTTCCCGCCGAGCACGACGACCACGGCGCCCTCGGGTACGTCGAGCGACACGGCGCGCAGCGCCCGGACCGGCCCGTAGCCGACGGACAGCTCGCGCACTTGGAGCGAGGCCACTTCCCCTCCCACTGCCAGGCCCTGTTCGGGCGTTGTGCTGGCGCACAGACCAGCACCGGCCGGGGCGGCCGTCCACGGCCCGCAGCGGAATCGCTGCCGATGACCAGCCGGGGGTGGGGTCCGGTTGTGCAGCGGCACAGACCTGCGTACGGGGCCCCTTACGCCGGTGGGCCGCGGGTGACATCCTCAGCGGCCATGGGCGGACGCAGGGCGCGTACGGAAGCGGAATGGTCGGTGCTGCTCACGGCGGCCGAGGTGCTGCTGGAGCGCGTCCCGGAGCTGACCGAGCGGCTGATCGGCGATCTGGCGCAGCACTCGCCGCTGTACGACCTGGTGGTGCCGCGGGACGAGCACTGGCAGCAGATCAGCGAGGCCATGCGGTACGGCATCGAGGCGTTCGCCGCGCGCCGCTCGGACGCGCGCAAGGACCTGGTCTACGCGGAGGAGCTGGGGCGGCGGCGGGCCGAACAGGGGCTGCCGCTGGACCTGTTGCTGTACGCGTACCGGCGCGCGGGCCGGCTGACCTGGGACGTGCTGCTGGACATCGTGACCGAGGAGGACCCGGACGCGCTGCCGGTGCTGGCGCGGACGGCCGGGGCGATGTGGGCCGGGATCGAGCAGCAGGCAGCGACGACGGCGGAGGCCTACCGGGCGGGCGAGCGGGAGATGCGGCGGCGCAGCGACGAGCGGGTGCAGGCCCTGCTGGACGCGCTGCTCCAGGGGGCCGCGGCGCCGGGCCTGGCGGCGCGGGCGGCGGCGGGGCTGGACCTGCCGGAGCAGGGGCGGTACGCGGTGGTCGTGCTCCCCGTGGACCGGCGGGACTCGGTGCACCGGGTGGCGGCGGTGGGCGGGATGCGGCTGTTCTGGCGGATGCGGGCGGAGCAGGAGCTGGCGGTGGTGGCCCTCGGGTCCTCCTCCCCGGAGGAACTGGCGGCGGAGCTGGCCGACCGCTGCCACGGGCCCGGCGGGATCAGCCCGGTGGTGGACGGGCTGGCGGAGCTGGGCCGGGCGCGGAGGCTGGCGGAGACGGCGCTGGCCACCTGCGGTGCGGAGGAGCGGGGGCTGGTCCGGCTGTCTGAGCGGCTGCCCGCGGCTCTGGTGGTGGGCCAGCCGGAGCTGGCGGGGGAGCTGGTCCAGGCGGTGCTGGGGCCGCTGCTGGGGCTGGACCCGGCGGACCGGGCGGTACTGCTGGAGACGCTCGACGCGTGGCTCGCGGCCGAGGGCTCCGCCGGGCGGGCGGCGAGCCGCCTCTATTGCCACCGCAACACGGTGTTCAACCGGCTGCGCCGCCTGGAACACCTGACCTCCCGCTCCCTGTCCCGCCCCCACGACCTGGTAGCCCTGACCCTGGCCCGCGACGCCCACCGCCTGTCCGCCGCCGCGGGCCCTGCCTGACCGGGTGCGGCGCCGCCGCTGTCACGGGCTCCGCCCCAGAACCCCCGGGCCTCCAACGCAGGGTCCGGGCGGAGCCCCGGGGGGCTTGTGCGGCGGCGGCGAGCCGTAGGCTTGATGTCGGGAAACCGCCAGCCTTGGTGGGTCTCGCCCCGGATCCTGGAGCCATGCACACCGACACCGAGCGCTGCGTAAGGGCCGTGCAGTCGAAGGACGCCCGCTTCGACGGATGGTTCTTCACCGCCGTCCTGACCACGCGGATCTACTGCCGGCCCAGCTGCCCCGCCGTACCGCCCAAGGTCGAGAACATGACCTTCCTGCCCAGCGCCGCCGCCTGCCAGCAGGCCGGGTTCCGGGCCTGCAAGCGGTGCCGGCCGGACACCAGCCCGGGCTCCCCCGAGTGGAACGCCCGCGCCGATGCCGTCGCCCGCGCGATGCGGCTGATCCAGGACGGAGTGGTGGACCGCGAGGGGGTGCCGGGGCTCGCCGCCCGGCTCGGCTACTCCACCCGCCAGGTGGAGCGGCAGCTCAGCGCCGAGCTCGGGGCCGGCCCGCTGGCCCTCGCACGGGCCCAGCGCGCCCAGGCCGCCCGGCTGCTCATCGAGACCTCCGAGCTCCCGATGGGCGACGTGGCGTTCGCCGCCGGCTTCTCCTCCATCCGCACCTTCAACGACACCGTCCGCGAGGTCTTCGCCCTCTCCCCCAGCGAGCTGCGGCTGCGCGCCGACAAGGCCGGCCGCCATCAGCCCCGGATCCCCGGGACGATCAGCCTGCGGCTGCCGTTCCGGGCCCCCCTGACCCCGGACAACCTCTTCGGGCACCTGGCCGCGACCGCCGTCCCCGGCGTGGAGGAGTGGCGCGACGGCGCCTACCGCCGCACCCTGCGCCTGCCCTACGGCACCGGGGTCGTCGCACTGACCCCGCAGCCGGACCACATCGGCTGCCGCCTCGCCCTGACCGACCTGCGCGACCTCACCATCGCGATCAGCCGCTGCCGCTGGATGCTCGATCTGGACGCCGATCCCGAGGCGGTCGACGAGCAGCTGCGCGCGGACCCGCTGCTGGCCCCGCTCGTGGACAAGGCTCCCGGGCGCCGGGTTCCCCGTACGGTCGACGCGGCGGAGTTCGCCGTACGGGCGGTCCTCGGCCAGCAGGTGTCCACCGCGGCGGCGCGCACGCACGCGGCCCGGCTGGTCACGGCGCACGGGGAGCCCGTGGAGGACCCGCTGGGCGGGCTGACCCACCTCTTCCCGTCCCCGCAGGCCCTCGCCGCGCTGGACCCGGAGTCCCTGGCCATGCCGCGCACCCGGCGCACCACGTTCACCACCCTGGTCTCGGCGCTCGCCGACGGCTCGCTGCCGCTCGGCGTCGACAGCGACTGGGACGCGGCGCGCGCCAGGCTGTCCGCGCTGCCGGGTTTCGGCCCGTGGACCACCGAGGTCATCGCGATGCGGGCGCTCGGCGACCCGGACGCGTTCCTGCCCTCCGACCTGGGTGTCCGGCGGGCGGCGCGGGGGCTCGGGCTGCCGTCCACGCCCTCGGCGCTGACCGCCCGGGCGGCCGGCTGGCGGCCCTGGCGCGCGTACGCCGTCCAGTACTTGTGGGCCACCGACGACCACGCCATCAACCACCTGCCCGCCTGAGGAGCACACCGTGAACACCAGCAGCAAGCAGCACACCGTCGTCGACAGCCCGTACGGTCCGCTCACCCTCGTCGCCACGGGCGGCGTCCTCAGCGGCCTGTACATGACGGGACAGCGCCACCGCCCGGCCGACGAGTCCTTCGGGGAGCGGGTGGCCGCCGCCGAGGAGCCCTTCCCCGAAGTGGTGCGGCAGCTGGCCGCGTACTTCGCCGGGGAGCTCACCGAGTTCGACCTGCCGCTGCGGCTGGAGGGCACCGACTTCCAGCGCAGCGTGTGGGACCAGCTCGTGCGGATCCCCTACGGCGAGACCTGGTCGTACGGGCAGCTCGCGGCCGAGCTCGGCAAGCCGAACGCCTCGCGCGCCGTGGGCCTGGCGAACGGGAAGAACCCGATCGGGATCATCGTGCCGTGCCACCGCGTGATCGGCGCCTCGGGCGGCATGACCGGCTACGGCGGGGGCGTCGAGCGCAAGGTCCGGCTGCTCGGCTTCGAGGCGGCGGCCGGGCAGCTGCAGGCCTAGACCACGAGCAGCGGGACCAGCAGGGCGAAGGCGGCGCCCGCCTCGACCGCGTAGCCGTACAGCGAGGGGTGCTGGACGGGGGCGGCGAGCAGGACCACGCTCTGCTGGGCGGCCGCGGCCGCCACCCAGTCGGCGTCGGCGCCGAGGTTGCCCTGGTACCAGCCCTCGCAGGAGCCGGGGCCGCTGACCGCGAGCAGGTCGTCCTCGCGGCGGTACACGGCCTGCCACTGGGCGGCCGGCACCGACCAGCCGTCGAAGTCGGTGAACTGGCACCAGCCGCCGTCGCGGATCGCGGTGTCGAACAGCCAGACCGGCATCCCCTCCGGGGTCACCTCGCCGGCGGACTGCTGGTCGGTGGTGAAGTGGACCATGGGGAGGGCGTCGGGACCGTCGGCGGTGCTGGGCCAGGCGTACATCGTGATCATCAGCTGATTCTGTCCTGCTCGCAGTAAGCCCGGTGTGACGAGGCGGCCTTTGCTACAACGGGAGGGGGCGGCGGCCGTTCTCGAGTTCGGCGGCGCCCTCGCCCGACTGCAGGACCCGGTAGGCCTCTTGGGTGCGCAGGCCGAGCGATCCGGGGAGGTACGCGGGGAGTTCGGCGGGGTCGACCAGCCGCCAGGAGATCAGCTCCTCCTCCTGGAGCGTGATGGACGCGAGCTGCCCGGCGTCGAGCACCCCGCCGTCGTAGAGGTAGGCGACCAGCGGCGGGCGGCCCGCGCCGAGGGTCCAGTCCACGGCGAGCAGCCGGCCGAGCGGCACGTCGATGCCGATCTCCTCGGCGCTCTCGCGGCGGGCGGCGGTGCGCGGCGACTCGCCCTGGTCCGACTCGATGGTGCCGCCCGGCAGGGCCCAGCCCTCGCGGTAGTTGGGCTCGACGAGCAGGACCCTGCCCTCGGCGTCCCGGTAGAGGGCGGCCGCGCCGGCCAGCACCCGGGGCAGGCTCGCGATGTAGGTGGCGTAGTCATCGGTGGTGGTCACCTCGCCACCCTACCCAGACATCCGTTACGGAACGTCCGGCCCGTCTCCGCGGTCCCGGCCCCGGGACTCGGCGACGCGCCGCAGCCGCGGATGGCGGGCCGGGCCCTGTTCGGTGATGGCGTCGCCGACCATGGCCCGTACCGCGTCCCGCAGTCCGTGCAGCGCGTGGTGGCGGGCGGGTCCGGCTCCGGGGTCCTCGCGCAGTTCCGTCAGCAGGGCCCAGCAGAGCAGCAGCATGACGACGACGAAGGGCAGTGCGACCAGGATGGTGGCGGTCTGCAGGGACTTGAGTCCTCCGGCCACGAGGAGCACGGCGGCGACGGCCGCCATCAGCACGCCCCAGGTGACGACGAGCCAGGTCGGCGGGTGGAGCGAGCCGCGGCTGGTGAGCGAGCCCATGACCAGGGAGGCCGAGTCGGCGCTGGTGACGAAGTAGGTCATGACCAGGGCCATGGCCACCCAGGAGGTGACCGTGGAGAGCGGCAGGGCGTCCAGCATCGCGAACAGCGAGGCCTCCGTACCGTCCTTGATCTTGGCGGCGAAGTCCACGGCGCCGGTGGAGTCGAGGCGGATGGCGGTGCCGCCCATCACGCAGAACCAGATGACGGTGGCGCCGCTGGGCACGAACAGGACGCCGACCAGGAACTCGCGGATGGTGCGGCCGCGCGAGATGCGGGCGATGAAGGTGCCGACGAAGGGCGCCCAGGAGAGCCACCACGCCCAGTAGAAGACGGTCCACGCGCCGAGCCACTCGGCGTCGGTGAAGGCGCCGGTCCGGCTGGCCATGGGCAGCAGCTGGTGCAGGTAGCCGCCGACGCTGGAGGGGATCACGTCGAGGATGTAGACGGTGGGGCCGAGCAGGAAGACGAAGAGCATCAGGGTGGCGGCGAGCACGATGTTGACGGTGCTGAGCCACTTCACCCCCTTGTGCAGGCCGGAGAAGGCGGAGAGCACGAAGGCCGCCGAGAGCGAGCCGATGATGATCAGCTCGACGGTGGTGGAGTCCTCGACGCCCGTGGTGATGCTGAGGCCCTTGGACACCTGGAGCGCGCCGAGCCCGAGGCTGGTCGCGGTGCCGAAGACGGTGGCGAAGACGGCGAGCAGGTCGATGGACTTGCCGGCCCACCCGTCTGCCCGTTGCTCACCCATGAGGGGGACGAAGGCGGAGCTGAGCCGGTTGCCGCGGCCCTTGCGGAAGGTCGCGTAGGCGAGGGCGAGGCCGGCGATGCCGTAGATCGCCCAGGGGGTGAGGGTCCAGTGGAAGAAGGAGTACTCCATCGCCGCGAGGGCGGAGGCGCCGGTGGCCGGGGCCGCGCCGGAGGCCGGGGGCGGGTTCAGGTAGTGGGTGAGCGGCTCCCCCACCCCGTAGAACATCAGGCCGATGCCCATGCCGGCGCTGAACATCATCGCGATCCACGCGAGGTTGGTGAACTCCGGCTCGGAGTCGTCGGCGCCGAGCCGGATCCGGCCGAAGCGGCTGACGGCGAGCAGGACGCACATCACGAGGAAGGCGTCGGCGGCGATCACGAACAGCCAGGCGAAGTTGTCCAGGACCCAGGCGAGCGCGGTGCTCGACGCGGTGTCGAAGGAGCCCTTGGCGAGGGCCGCCCAGGCGACCACGGCCAGTACGGCGATCACGCCCACGGTGACGACGGTGCGGTCGGGAGTGCCGTCCGCCGGACCCACGGGCCCGTCACCTGGGGTATCCGGACGTGGCTGTTCCAGTGAATCCGCGCTCATGCGGCCACACTATGCAGGCGTATATCCCTATTTGGCCGTATGGCGCGCCGGGTGTGGCCCAGGCCACTCATGGGCATAGGAGGATCCTCCGGATAAGCTCATGGCGGCGCGACTGCACTGTTCGATAGCAAGGGAATAGCAAGGTGACGGACGGAGCAGTAACTGAGGCCGCGCGCGTGCTCATCGCCGCGGACAAATTCAAGGGCTCGCTCACGGCCGTTCAGGTCGCGGAGCGGGTGACGGCGGGCCTCCGCAAGGCCGTACCGGGCGTGGAGATCGAGACCCTCCCGGTCGCGGACGGCGGAGACGGCACGGTCGCGGCCGCGGTGGCGGCCGGTTTCGAGCGCCGGGAGGTACGGGTCACCGGGCCCCTCGGCGACCAGGTCACGGCCGCCTTCGCGCTGCGCGAGGGCACCGCGGTGGTCGAGATGGCGGAGGCCTCCGGACTGCAGCTGCTGCCGGCGGGCACCTTCGCCCCGCTGACGGCCACCACGTACGGCTCGGGCGAGCTGCTGAAGGCCGCGCTGGACGCGGGCGCGCGCTCCATCGTCTTCGGCGTGGGCGGCAGCGCCACCACCGACGGCGGCGCCGGCATGCTGGCGGCACTGGGCGCGGTGTTCCTGGATGCGAACGGCGAACCGGTCGGTCCGGGCGGCGGGGCGCTGGCGGGGCTGGCCTCGGCCGACCTGTCGGGGATCGACCCGCGCTTCGCGGAGGTCGACTTCGTCCTGGCCAGCGACGTGGACAACCCGCTGACCGGTCCGAAGGGCTGCGCGGCGGTGTACGGACCGCAGAAGGGGGCGTCGCCGCAGGACGTCGCGACGCTCGACGCGGCGCTGGCGCACTTCGCCACGGTCCTCGAGAAGTCGATCGGCGCGAAGGCCGCCGAGTGCGCGGTGCTCCCGGGTGCGGGCGGCGCGGGCGGCATCGGCTACGGTGCGCTGCTGCTCGGTGCCACGTTCCGGCCCGGAATCGAGCTGATGCTGGAGGTGCTGGGCTTCGCGCCGGCGCTGGAGCGCGCCACGCTGGTCATCACCGGTGAGGGCTCGCTGGACGAGCAGACCCTGCACGGGAAGGCCCCGGCCGGTGTCGCGGCGGCGGCCCGGGCCGCCGGCAAGCCGGTCGTGGCGGTGTGCGGACGGCTGCTGCTGACCCAGGAGGCCCTCGAGGCCGCCGGTATCCGCAAGGCGTACCCGCTGACGGACCTGGAGCCGGACCCGGCGAAGTCCATCCCGAACGCCGGCCCCCTGCTGGAGCAGGTGGCGGCCGCCATCGCCGCGGACGTCCTCTGACCCGGCGCACACCTCGCCCGAGGCCCGGCCCCTGCTGTGGGTGCCGGGCCTCGGCCGTTCCCGCGGGCGGGCGCGGCGCCCCTGCGCGGACTCCGCCCCCGAACCCCGCGCCTCAAACGCCGGCGGGGCCGGGACGCGCCGACCCCAAACCCACTGGACAGTGTTAAAAAGGGCTCATGACCGGACGTTTTGGTCGCTGGCCGACCGGGTGGGGCTCGCGCCTGTTCGCGCGCCTGTCCCGGTGGGCCCGCAGCGTCGCCGGTCAGGTCTTCGCCCTCCAGGCGGTGATCGTGCTGCTGCTGACCACCGCGGCCGCGGCGGCCCTGGTCCTGCAGTCCCGGTACGACAGCCACCGCGATGCCCGCAACCGCTCGCTGGCGGCCGCCGAGTCCTTCGCGCACGCGCCCGGCCTCCCGGCGGCGCTGAAGGCACCGGACCCGACCGCCGTGCTCCAGCCGCTGGCCGACGGCGCCCGCCGGGCCTCCGGCGTCGACTTCATCGCCGTGATGAGCACCGACGGGCTCCGGTACACCGACTCGCGGCCCGAGCTGATCGGCCAGCGGGCGACGGGCGACCTCTCGCGGGCCGTCGCCGGGCAGTCCTTCACCGAGACGTTCACCGGCGAGCCCAGCGACGCGGTCCGGGCCGTCGTACCCGTCCGGGACGCCCAGGGCACCGTCGTGGGCCTGGTCGGCACCGGCATCGAGGTGGAGAACGTGTCCGAGGTGGTCGAGGACCAGCTCCCCCTGCTCATCGGCGCCGCGGCGTGCGCCCTGCTGCTCGGCACGGGCGGCGCCTTCCTGGTGAGCCGCCGGCTGCGGCGCCAGACCCACGGGCTGCGGGCGGACGAGATGGCCCGGATGAACGAGCACCACGAGGCCGTCCTGCACGCCGTCCGCGAGGGCGTGCTCATCATGGGGACCGACCACCGGCTGGTCCTCGCGAACGACGAGGCCCGGCGGCTCCTCGGCCTGGCTCCCGACGCCGAAGGCCGGCACGTCGCCGACCTCGGCCTGGATGCCCGGACCACCGAGCTGCTCGCCTCGGGCCGGGTCGTGACGGACGAGGTGCACCTGGCGGGCGACCGGCTGCTCGCGGTCAACGTGCGGCCCGCCAAGCCGTACGGCGGCCAGTCCTCCGGCACCGTCATGACCCTGCGCGACTCCACCGAGCTCGCCGCGCTCTCCGGCCGGGCCGAGGTGGCCCGCGGGCGGCTCCAGCTGCTCTACGACGCCGGTGTGCGGATCGGTACCACCCTGGACGTGGTGCGGACCGCGGAGGAGCTGTCGGAGGTCGCCGTCCCCCGCTTCGCGGACTTCGTCACCGTGGAGCTGCTGGAGCCGGTGCTGCGCGGTGACGAGCCCTCGTCGTCCGCCGGCATGTACACCGAGATGCGGCGCACGGCCATGAGCGGTATCCGCGCCGACCAGCCGCTCCAGCCGGTCGGCGACATCATCCGCTTCGAGGTGCCGACGGCTCCGATGGCCGCCGCCCTGGGCGCCGGGCAGGCCGTGCTCGCGCCGGATCTGCACGCCGCCATGGGCTGGCGGGCCCAGGATTCGCAAGGGACCCGGCAAGCCCTGGACTACGGGCTGCACTCCCTGATCAGCGTCCCCCTCCAGGCGCGCGGTGTGGTCCTCGGCATGGCCAACTTCTGGCGGGCAGCGGACACCCCGGAGGCCTTCGACGAGGAGGACCGGTCCTTCGCGATGGAGCTCGTGGCGCGCGCGGCCGTCTCGATCGACAACGCCCGCCGTTTCACCCGGGAGCACGCGACGGCCGTGGCCCTCCAGCGCAGCCTGCTCCCCCGGGTGCTGCCGGAGCTGACCGCCGTGGACGTCGCCTTCCGCTACCTGCCGGCGAAGGCGGGGGTCGGCGGGGACTGGTTCGACGTGATCCCGCTGCCCGGCGCCCGGGTGGCGCTGGTCGTCGGCGACGTCGTCGGCCACGGGGTGCACGCGGCCGCCACGATGGGCCGGCTGCGCACCGCCGTGCACAACTTCTCCACCCTGGACCTGCCGCCCGACGAGCTGCTCGGGCACCTGGACGAGCTGATCAACCGGATCGACCAGAGCGGCACCGGCGGCGGTGCGGCCGAGGGGGACGAAGCCGTCGGGGAGAGCGGGCAGGAGCCCACCGGGATCACGGGTGCCACCTGCCTGTACGCGGTCTACGACCCGGTCTCGGGGCGGTGCGCGATGGCCAGCGCCGGGCATCCCGGGCCGGCGGTGATCCGCCCCGCCGGGGACGTGGAGTTCCCGGAGCTGCCCGCCGGGCTGCCGCTCGGGGTCGGCGGCATGCCCTTCGAGGCGACCGAGTTCCGGCTGCCCGAGGGGAGCCGGCTCGTGCTGTTCACCGACGGCCTGGTGGAGGACCGCCACCGCGACTTCGACAGCGGTCTGGCAATGCTGCGGGAGTCGCTGTCCCGGTCCGGCCGCAGCCCCGACCAGGCCTGCTCGGACGTACTGGCCGCCCTGCTCTCCCCGGTGCCGGGCGACGACATCGCCCTGCTGATCGCCGACACCCGGCGGCTGGAGGCGGACCGCATCGCCGAGTGGGACGTGCCGGGCGAGGCGGCGGCCGTCTCCCGCGTGCGCAACGCCGGTGCGGCGCAGCTCGCCGCCTGGGGCCTGGAGGACGTCTCCTTCACCACCGAGCTGATCCTCAGCGAGCTGGTCACCAACGCCATCCGCTACGGGTCCGCGCCCGTCCGGGTCCGCCTGCTGCGCGACCGCACCCTGATCTGCGAGGTCTCCGACGGCAGCAGCACCTCCCCGCACCTGCGGTACGCGGCCACGACCGACGAGGGCGGGCGCGGGCTGTTCCTCGTCGCGCAGTACGCCGACCGGTGGGGCGTCCGCTACACGGACCGGGGCAAGGTCATCTGGGCCGAGCTGCCGCTGACCGCGGGCACGGAGCCGCCGGCTCCGGCCCCGCTGGACCTGAACGCGCTGGAGGACCTGGCCTGGTGACGGCGCGTCGCCGTGACGGGCGGCGTCACACCGGCCGTGTCCACACCGGCCGTGTTCACGCCGGGCAGGTCCGGGCCAGGAGTACCGCGACGTCGTCCTGCGGGTCGAACGGCAGCAGCTGCTCCAGGATCCTGTCGCACAGCTCGCCGAGCGGCTGCCGCGCCGCCGCGAGGACCCGTGCCAGCTGGTCCATGCCCTCGTCGAGATCCCGGTCGCGGGCCTCGATCAGGCCGTCGGTGTAGAGCACGAGCAGGCTCCCCGGGGGCAGGCGCACCTCTTCGGTGCGGAAGTCCTGGCCGCCGGTGCCGAGCGGGGTGCCCGGCGGGCCGTGCAGGAAGGTGGTCGTCCCGTCGGCTGCGACCACGGCCGGCGGCGGGTGGCCGGCGCGGGCGATCACGCAGCTGCCGGACGCCGGGTCGTGGACGGCGTAGACGCAGGTGGCCATCTCGTCCTCGCCGAGGTCGGCCACCACGGCGTCGAGCGAGCGGAGCATCTGCTCCGGGGGCACGTCCAGGCGCGCGAGGGTCCGTACCGCCGTGCGCAGCTGGCCCATGACGGCCGCCGCGTGGATCCCGTGGCCCATGACGTCGCCGATGACCAGACCGGTCCGGCCGCCGGGCAGCTGGATGACGTCGAACCAGTCCCCGCCGACGTCGTGGTCGCTGGCGGGCAGGTAGCGCCCGGTCAGCTCGAGGCCTGCGACCCGGGGGAGCTCGCTGTTGGTGAGGCTGCGCTGGAGGGTCAGGGCGGCGTGCCGCTGGCGGGTGTACATCCGGGCGTTGTCGATGTTGAGGGCGGCGCGGGCGACCAGCTCGTCGACGAGTACGCGGTCCTCGTCGTCGAAGGGCTCCCGCTCGCGCAGCCGGGTCACCGCGACCGCGCCGAGCACCTGCCCGCGGGCGACCAGCGGGATCATCCGGGCGGAGCCCAGGGTGGCCAGATAGGTGCGCAGGGCGTCGGCGCGTGGGTCGGTGATCAGGGCCGGGATGTCGGGCGTGTAGAGGTCCATCGGCCGGCCTTCGGCGATGACCCGCTCGTAGACGCTGTCCGCGGGGATCTGGAAGGTCTGGCCCGCCTGGAGCTTCGCGGTGGGGGCGGTCGGGTCGGGGAAGGCGGCCGCCAGACGGCGCATGACGCCGCGGGTGGAGGCCGCGGCCGCCGCGGCCTCGTCCGGCCCCAGGACCGATTCGAGGAGCTGTACGTCGGCCGAGTCCGCGAGCTGCGGTACCAGCAGGTCCACGATCTCCTGGGCGGTCTGGTGGAGGTCCAGGGTGGTGCCGATGCGGGTGCCGGCCTCCGCCAGGAGGGCGAACCGGTGCCGGGCCCGCTCCGCCTCGGCCTGGGCACGCTGTCCGTCGGTGATGTCGATGAGGGAGGCGATCAGGCCCAGGGGCCGTCCCGATCC
Source organism: Streptomyces sp. LARHCF249 (assembly GCF_052871255.1). Lineage (NCBI taxonomy): Bacteria > Bacillati > Actinomycetota > Actinomycetes > Kitasatosporales > Streptomycetaceae > Streptomyces > Streptomyces sp. LARHCF249. Next base: position 297,200 of record NZ_JBIXJQ010000005.1, on the reverse strand, counting down.
GTCGAGCAGCGGGGCGTAGGAGCAGGACCAGGTCCGGTCGTGGTCGGGGTCGGCGGCGGTGCGTCCGGTACGGCGGACGTCGACGACGGCCGTGCCCCGTTCGAGGACCTGGCGCATGGTGGCCTCGAGGACGGTGGCGTTGACCCCCGGGACCACCTCGGTGAGCCGTTTTCCCAGGTGCGCGGCGGCGGGCACGCCGTTCATCCGGGCCAGGGCGTCGTTGACGCGGAGGAAGCGCAGGTCGGTGCCCAGGGTGGCGAGGCCGATCGGCGACTGGGTGAACAGGCTCTGGAGGGCGGCGAGCGAGTCCCGCATGTGGAGGACCTCGGAGGTCTCCACGGCGATGAGCATGGCCCCCGTACGCCCCTGCGGGTCGGCGGCGGGGACGATCCACATCTCCATCACGACGCGGTGGCCGTCGCGGTGGCGCACGGGCAGGGTGCCGACGACGGTCTCGCCCGCCTGGACGCGGCGGGTCAGGTCGTCGGCGAGCCCGCGGTTGGCCTCGGGGACGAGGACGGAGCTGCCGGGGCGGCCGAGGATGTCCTCCGGGCGGTGTCCGAGCAGGTCCTGGGCGGCGAGCGACCACTCCACGATGCGGCCGTCCGCGTCCTCGCGCCACAGGGCGATCGGCAGCAGCTCGCGGAGCACGCCCGCGTACCCGACGGCTGCGGCCGGCGGGTCCGGCACTTCGCTCGTCGACTGGTAAGTGTCCACCGCACCGACCTCGCCCCGGGGGGTCTCATTGCTACCGATTCACCCTATCCGAGGGCTGGCCGGGCGGCTCTGTGTCCGGCTCCGGGTAGAGCCAGGGGTGGACGGCGGTGACCACGAAGAGGACGGCGTACACGATGAGCGCCGCCCACCACCCGCCGAGCCCGGCACGGCCGAACTGGATGAGGGCGGCGGCTCCCCCGGCCGCCAGGGCGGGCAGAACCCCGCGCCACCAGTGCGCCGGCTCCGTCCCGACGTACAGCAGGGCTCCGGCGGCGAGCACGGAGGCGGCGCCGACGATCGGTGTGAGGGGCCATCCGTGGACGGAGTCCTCGGCCGCGCCGCGCAGCAGGACCAGGGCCGACGCCGGAACGGCGGCGAGGACGACGACCGCCGGCCACCGCTGCCAGGCGGCGCGCAGCCTCGGCCAGGGCCAGGCCGCCAGGGAGATCGCGGCGAGGACGGCGACGGGGACGTGGCCGGGCAGGGAGGACCACTGCCCGGTGCTGAAGGCGACCGCGGTCCACATCAGGGCGGCCGCGACCACGGCCGGCAGGGGTGCGAGCACGGCGACCATCGGCACCAGGCAGAGCACCGGTTTCACCAGCCCGAGCACCCCTTGGGCCAGCCTGGCGACGAACCCCCTCGCGGGCTGGAGGGCGGGCCAGGCCAGCAGCCCGGTGCGCACGGCGGCCCGGCGCGGGTCGCGGGCCCGGACCAGTGCGCCGACCTTCTCGGCGCCGATCGCCCGGAAGGCGTCCATGGCCCGCTCGACGTCGGCGGGCGTGGTCAGCGGCAGCGCTTCGGGGATGAGGGGCCGGTTCCCGGCACGGATGCCCTTGCGGTGCAGGACTGCGATCAGCGGCAGCTCCTGGTCGAGGATCTCGCGCTGGCGCAGGGCGGTGAGCGTGTCGCGCACCCGGTCCCAGCGGCTCGCCCCGGGCAGGGAGACCAGGGCCTTCTGGTAGAGCTCCTTGAAGAGGGCGGGATCCGGGACGGAGTCGGCGACCAGCGCCCCGAGTTCCTCGACGCCGGGGTAGTCGGGGTCGGCGGGGTCGGCGCCCCCGAAGGCGGCCGCCAGTCGTTCGTCCGTGGCGACCACCGACACGAGGGAGGCGGCGGCGTCCAGGCGGCCCCAGGTCCAGTCGCTCAGCCGCCAGCGGGCGCTGAGGAACGCGGCGAAGTTGGCGAGCTGGTTGCCGCTGAGCTTGGCCTTGACCATGTCCTCCGGGGAGTTGGGGTCCGCGTCCTTGAGCACCTCGCGCGTGGCCCAGCTGGTGCTGGCGGCCGACATGGTGTGGAAGGCGATGTCGGAGGCCTCGGCGAGCGGGTCCGGCCGCAGCGGGCCGAGCAGCACTTCGGCGGCGGCCAGCGCGTCCCTCATCTGGGGGCCGTCGCCGGCGGCGGCTTCGTGGAGCGCCTGGTACCCGTCGACGGCCGCGGGGGCCATGGCCTGGCCGAGGTGGCGCCCGAGTTCCCCGGCCCGTTCCCACAGGTCGCGGTAGAGGCCTTCGGGCCACTGCCCGGAGGCGGCCGTGGCCGGAGCGGCGTCGGCCCGGTCGAGGGCCGCGGCCAGCGAGCCCGACCAGGCACGCCAGTCGGCGGGGTCCGCCCCGGCCGCCGGGACCGCGGGCAGGAGGTCGCCCAGCAGGGCCGTGGCCTCGTACAGCGGACCGGTGGGGCGGGCGGGGAGCGTACCGCCGGCCAGTGCCGCCCCGTACGTGCGCAGCAGCAGGCGGTCCCGCGCGGCGATGAGCGTGGCGATGGCGAACCGGTACGCGTACAGGCGCTCGCGGCAGTCCGCCATCGCGTGCGGGTCCGCGGCCGGCGCCCCGGCCTCGTACGCCCGCAGCCAGTCCATGAGCAGCCGCACGGTACGGGCCAGGGCCAGGGGGGAGCGCCCCGGGAAGGGGAGCGGACCGCACACGTCGGGGAGCGTCATGGTGCCCCCGGCGGCGCACAGTCGCGCGAAGAGGGACACCGAGCCCTCCCCCGGGCCGGCGTCCAGCGGGTCGAGCGGGCCCGGTCCGGGGGGCAGCGGCAGCGGGTCCGGGCCGGTCACGTCCGCCGGGTCCTCCAGGAGGCGGACGAGCCGCTTCGCCTCGCCGGTGCCGACGGTACGGCGGTAGGCGCCCATCCGGGCCGCCGCGGCGAACTCCAGGGCCGAGAGGTTCGGCGGGAGGGCGCCGGTGACCGCGCGGGCCTGCTGGGCGGCGGCGTCGGTGGCCCGGAGTTCGAGGGCGTCGTCGCGCAGGGATTCCGAACCGGTCTTCACCGTCACGGACTTCAGGGCCATCCGGACCAGCCGGGTGACCCGGCGGCTGCCGGCCGGCTCCGGTTTCGGCGGGAAGGGCGGTACGGGTTGGAGGAACAGCAGCCACCGGTCGGTCTTCTGCGTGGCGGGGGCTCCGGCGATGGCGCGGACCGCCCACGCCACCGGGATGTTGTCGAGCAGGCCGCCGTCGACGAGTTCGACGCAGCCGTCGAGGTCGTTGTCCGGGTAGCCGGTCTCGCTGCTGACGCCGCGCAGGTCCACCGGCCCGGGTTCGTCCGCCGGCGGCGGGGCGCCGCCGACGTACAGCCTGCCCGGCTCGAAGGCACCGGGGAAGGAGGAGGTGGTCCGGGCGGCGAAGGCCAGCCGGTCCAGGGCCGCCTTCCGGGCGGCGGCGCCGCTGGGGAAGTCGGTCAGGGGAGCCCGGTGGCGGAACCGGAAGTAGGCGTTCGAGCGGCCGACCAGCAACGGCACCCCGCGGGTGGGCCGTACCCAGTCGCGGCGGGGCCGCAGCCGGGTCGCCGTCAGGATCAGCCGGAGCGATCCGGCGGGGCGCTTCGGTTCCGGGGCGTCGGCCAGCAGGACGTCGAGGGACCTGCGCAGTTCGCCGTAGAGCACCTCGTCCCCGCGCATCAGGGAGTCCGGTACGCGGAAGGGGATCGAGCGGCGCAGCAGGCCTTCGAGGTCGCCCAGGCGCAGCCAGACGTCCCGTACGCCCGCGCCGAAGGGCATCCCGTACACGAGGTGGCAGGCGAGCAGCACTCCGTTGAGGCCGCCGGCGCTGGTGCCGACGACGACGTCGATGTCGACGTCCGTGTAGCCGCAGGACCGGAGCAGGGACCGGTAGACGGCCGTTTCCGGCTCCGGCTGCTCCCCGGGGGCCGGGGGCGGGTCGGCCGCCCGCCGCAGCGCCGCCGTCTCGCAGCAGGCCCCGCCCATCCAGACGGCGAGGCTCACCCCTCCCCGCATCGCGAGAGCCAGCCGCAGTTCCGAACTGCGCGTGCCCGTGCCCTGAGCGGTGGCGTTCATACCCTCAGCGTCACCCCGGAACGAGGGAGGGCGCAGCGCGACTCCTGCCGGACCGGCAACCTGGGAGAAATGTCTTGACTAGCCGGAAATACGGAGGAAACTCATCAATATACCGGAAAACCGGAAAGAGCCGCACCTCCCTCCGGAGACGTCCAGAGGCCCGCGTGACCCTTGTCCAGGCTCTGGCCAGGCCCCCGGCAGATCTCCGCGATCCACGGGAGCCATCGGCGACGGCGGATGGCTCATGGAAGCGGCGGGACTGCCGGGGACTGTCGTGTGTTCCGGCGGTGTGTTCCGGCGGTGTGTTCCGGCGGTGTCCTCGCCCTAGCGCGCGAGGCCTTCGAGGGGCCGCGGCGCGTGCGCCGCGTCCAGCACCGCGGCGACGGCCTGCGCGAGCCGCGGGATCCGGTGCCCGGCTATCCCGGCGATGTTGATCCGGCCCGAGGTGGTGCCGTAGACGGCGTGCCCGTGGCGCAGTTCGAGCATCTGCTCCGCCGTGAGCGGCAGCATCGAGAACATGCCCTTCTGGCGGTCGAGTGCACGGGCCTGCGGGTCGTGGCCCAGAGCCCTCAGGTGGGTCGTCAGGTCGGCCCGGTTGGCCGTGATCCTGCCCCGCATGACCTCCAGCTCCGCCCGCCACAGCGACCGCAGCCCGTCGTCCTCCAGGATCGTCGCCACGACGGCGGCGCCGTGCTCGGGCGGCATGGAGTACAGCGTCCGGGCCGCGTTCTGCAGGGCCGTCTCGGCGTGCCCCAGTGCCCGGGCGGACGTGCCGAGCACGATGGCGCAGCCCGTGCGGTCGCTGTAGAGCCCGAAGTTCTTCGAACAGCTGACGGCGATCAGCATCTCGGGCACGCGTGCGGCCAGGATGCGCGTGGGCAGCAGGTCGGCCTCCAGGCCGTCGCCGAGCCCGTGGTAGGCGAGGTCGACGAACGGAACCCAGCCGTCGCGCGCGGCGCGTTCGGCCAGCGCCTCCCAGGCGTCCAGCGTGGGGTCGGCTCCGGTCGGGTTGTGGCAGCAGCCCTGGAGCAGGACCACGTCGTCGCGCCGCGCCGCGCTCAGTTCCCGCAGTACGCCCTCCGCGTCGAAGCCGCCCTCGGCGTCGCGCCAGCCGAAGGTACGGACCTCGAGCCCGGCGGCCTCCAGGATGGGCCGGTGGTTGACGTAGGCCGGGTCGCTGATCCACACCGTGGTGCCCGGGCGGGTCCGGCGGATCAGGTCGGCCAGCAGCCGCAGCGCGCCGGAGCCGGCGACGGTCTGGACGGTCACGGCCCGGTCGGCCGGCGCCTCGGGCCCCAGGACCATCGCCTGCATCGCGCGGTTGAAGGCGGTGCTGCCGGAGAGCCCGCGGTACTCCTTGGACTCGGCCCGCTCCGCCAGGCGGATCTCCGCCTCGCGGACGGCCGTCATCACGGGCGTGCGGCCCGTGTGGTCGCGGTAGACGCCGAGGACGAGGTTGAGGCGTTCGGGCCGCTCGTCGGCGGCGAACTCGGCGGTCAGGTCCCACAGCGGGTCGGTGGGCGGCGGCGGGAGGAGCTCAAGCATGTGCGGGAACCTTGGGTCGTGGGCGTCGGTTGGCGAGGACGACGCCGGCGGTGATGAGGGGGACGCCGATGAGCACGGCGAGGCCGGGTGTCTCCCCGAGCAGGGGGATGGCCAGCAGGACGACGGCCACGGGGCTGAGGCTGCCGCCGACGGAGCTGCGCTCCGCGCCGAGCCTGCGGATGGCGACCGCGTACAGCAGGCCGGCGCAGAGGCCGACTCCGAGCCCCTGTACGACGAGGAACAGGGCGATGTCGGCGCCCGCGGCGTGCGCGAGGCCGGTCGGGAGCACGCCGGTCAGGACCAGGACCCCGACGATCGCGAAGGAGGGCAGGCACAGCAGGCCGATCGATCCGACGGGGTCGAGGGCGACGTCGCGCAGGCCCACGGTGTACAGGGCCCACAGGCCGCTGGCCACCAGGAGCGTGCCGGCCCCCTCCAGGACGTCCGCGTCCACCGGGACGACGTAGCGCCAGACCAGGGCGGCGACGCCGACCGCGATCAGCGTGAGCCCGGCCGCCTGCGTTCCCCGCGGGGCGCCGTGCCCGCGGGCGACCATCAGCGCGGAGACGAACAGCGGGACCATCCCGGGGACGATCGAGCCCACGAAGGCCGCCGAGGTCAGGGCGCCGCCGTGCATGGCCGCCAGGAAGAACGGCACCCCGGCACCGCAGACGATCTTCAGGGCGGGGCCGGGCCGGACCGCCGCGATGCTGTGGCGGCGCCGCCACAGCGCGGGGAGCAGGACGACGAGCGGGACGCCGAAGCGCAGCAGTGCGGCGTCGGCCGGCAGCAGGGTGGAGGTGCTCAGGGCCCGGGCGCTGAGCGCGAAGGCGGCCCAGATCGACACGGTCACCAGCAGGGCCAGGACGCCCTCGGTCTGCGGGGAGAGCCTGCGCCGGCCCGTCTGCGGGGAGAGCCTGCGCCGACCGGGGTGTCCGGTCGGCGGGCCCGCCGTGTGGGGAGGCGCGGTCGCCCCGGGGATGTGCGTTGCGACCACGGTCGTTGCTCCAGCCTTACGAGACCGGACCGGTCTGGTCCGTTCCCGGGCAACGCTAGGGCTTCGGCCGGGGCAGCCGATTGCCAGTTCTGCCGCTCGGACATACGTTTGGGGCAGGATCTGCCAAGAACCGCCGATGATCCGTCGAGGAGTGGCCATGGACGCAGTCGATCTGCAGATCATCCGGGAATTGCAGGCCGACGGGCGCCTGTCCAACCAGGACCTGGCCGACCGCGTCCGGCTCTCCCCGTCGCCCTGCCTGCGCCGGGTCCGGCGCCTGGAGGAGGCGGGTCTGATCCGCGGCTACACGGCCATGGTCGACCAGGTCGCCTTCGGGCTCCCGGTGACCGTCTTCGTCCGGATCCGGCTCGAGCGCCACACGGCGGAGGCGGTCCGGATCTTCGAGGAGCACGTCGCGGTCATCGAGCACATCCAGGACTGCTACCTGATGGCGGGCAGCAGCGACTACCTGCTGCGCGTGGTCATCGAGGACCTGGAGGCGTACGAGGCCCTGGTGCGCCACCGGATCCACGCCATCCCCGGCATCGCCTCGATCGAGTCGAGCTTCGCGTACGGCAGCGTCAAGCAGTCCCGTACCTACCCCCGCCCCTCCCCCCGGTCCTCCCCGAGGGCCTCAGCTCAGCGATGAGCCGGACGGGACGACGACCCCGTACAGATCGGCGATCGTCGCGAGCGCGGCGTGGTGGACCTGTTCGGCGGTCAGGTCGGCGACCGCCGTGCCCAGGGGCCGGGTCGCGCAGGCGTCGGCGACCACGGTGGGCTGGTTGCCGCGCAGGAACGCGCCTTCCGCGGTGAAGGCCACGCACATGTGGGTCATGAAGCCGATGACGATGACGTTCTTGTTGCCCGCGGCGTCGACGTGTTCGCCCAGGTCGGTCTCGACGAAGGCGTTGGGGACCGTCTTGACCACGACGGTTTCGCCCTCGACGGGAGCCACGCCGGGGTGGATCCGGCCGATCTCGTCCCGTATGTCGTACGGGGTCCCCACGCCGCCGTCGTTCACGACGTGGATGACCGTCGTGCCGGCCTCCCGGGCCCTGGCCAGCAGCGCGGCGGCGGAGTCGAGGGCGGCCTGCCAGCCCGCCAGCTCCATCACGCCGCGGGTGTAGGTGTTCTGGTAGTCGACCAGGATCAGCGTCGCGTCGGCCAGCGAGGCCGGAGTCCGATCGAGGCCGCTGAGCTCGCGCAGGGTGGTCGAAGGCATGGAAGTACCGTCCTCGGAAGTCGCATTGGAAGATCCGGGCCGCTGGCCGGCGGCCTCGTATGGAACGCTATGACCCACCGGACGTGTCGGCAATGTCATGTGACTTGCAGATACGGACATCGCCTGAGCCTGCCGAACGGAGACCAGTTGAGCCCCGTCAGACGATTCGTCGTCATCGTCCTCTTCGACGGCGTCGACCTGCTGGACGTCACCGGACCGCCGGAGGTGTTCGCCCTGCTGCGGCGCGAGACGGGCGAGGCGACGGGCTACGACGTCGTCCTGGCCGCCGAGACCATGGACCCCGTCACCACCTCCGCCGGGGTGCGCATCCTTCCCGACACGACCTTCCAGGAGGTCGCGGGGAGGAGCATCGACACCCTCCTGGTGCCCGGCGCGGTCGAACTCGACGCCGAGGGCCGCGTGCGCGCCGTGAGCGACCCCGCCGTCGTCAGCCGGGTGAAGGCGCTCGCCGGGCAGGCCCGGCGCGTCGCCTCCGTCTGCGTGGGGGCCCACATCCTCGCGGAGGCCGGCCTGCTGGACGGCAGGCGCGCCACGACCCACTGGTCGACCGCGCGGCAACTCGCCGCCGAGCACCCCCGGGTCGAGGTCGACGCCGATCCGATCTTCATCCGCGACCAGGACGTGTGGACGGGCGCGGGCATCAGCGCCTGCCTCGACCTGTCACTGGCCCTCGTGGCCGACGACTTCGGCGAGGCCGTCGCGCTGCGCATCGCCCGGCAGCTGGTGATGTACCTGAAGCGGCCCAGCGGGCAGAGCCAGTTCAGCGTCCCGCTCGAACCCGTCTCGACGACGCGCCGCGTCGAGGACCTGCGCCACCACATCACCCGCAACATCGCCGAGCAGCTCACGGTCACCGACCTCGCCGCGCACGCCCACGTGAGCGAGCGGCAGCTGACCCGGATCTTCAAGACGGAACTGGGCATGACCCCGGCGGCCTACATCGAATCCGCCCGCGTCGAAGTCGCGCGCAACCAGCTCGAATCCACGGACGCCACCCTCGAACGCGTCGCGTCCGCCTGCGGCTTCAACACGACCGACACCCTCATCCGGGCGTTCCGCCGGCAGCTCGACACGACGCCGACGGAATACCGCAACCGATTCCGGTCGTCCTCGTAGCCCCTGCCTAGTCCGCGGCCTCGACGGCCGCCGCGAAGGCCGCGTAGGCCTTTTCGTCGAAGAGCACGAACCTCACCTCGTCCACCTCCGTCCGGGCCGCCCTTACGGTCTCCACGGCGATCCGCGCGCCGTCGTCCATGGGCCACCCGTAGATCCCGGTGGAGATGGCCGGGAAGGCGACCGTACGGGCTCCCAGCTCGTCGGCGACCCGCAGGGATTCCCGGTAGCAGGAGGCCAGCAGCTCGGAGCGGTCGTCCTCGCGCGACCAGACCGGGCCGACGGTGTGGATGACGTGCTCCGCCGGGAGCCGCCCGGCGGTGGTGGCGACGGCCTTGCCCGTCGGCAGGCCCTTGCCGTAGTGCGAGCGGCGCAGGTCCTCGCAGGCGGCGAGGATCTCCGGGCCGCCGCGCCGGTGGATGGCGCCGTCGACCCCGCCGCCGCCGAGCAGGGAGGAGTTGGCGGCGTTGACGATCGCGTCGGCCTTCTCGGCGGTGATGTCGCCGCGGACCAGGGTGATGCGGACCATCAGGAGCCCTTTCGCAGGTGGCGCCACACGGCCTTGGCGGCGTTGTGGCCGGACATGCCGTGCACCCCGGGGCCGGGCGGGGTGGCCGAGGAGCACAGGAAGACCGCCGGGTGGGCCGTCGTGTACGGGGAGAGCGTGAGCTTGGGGCGCAGCATGAGTTGGAGTCCCGACGCCGCGCCGCAGGCGATGTCCCCGCCGACGTAGTTGGGGTTGCGGGCGGCGAGCTCGGGCGGGCCGGCCGTGGCGCGGGCCAGGACCAGGTCGCGGAAGCCCGGTGCGAAGCGCTCCAGTTGGCGCTCGACGGCGTCGGTGAGGTCGCCGTGCCAGCCCTTGGGCACGTGGCCGTACGCCCAGAACACGTGCTTGCCCTCGGGTGCGCGGCCGGGGTCGACGAGGCTGGGCTGGGAGGTGATGAGGAAGGGCGTACGGGGAGCCCGGCCCCCCGAGGCCAGCTGCAGGGCGGCGTCGATGTCGCGGGTGCGCGGGCCGATCTGGACGGTCCCGGCCCGGCGCGGCTCCTCGGCGGTCCACGGGACGGGGCCGTCGAGCGCGTAGTCGATCTTGTACACGGCGGCGCCGTACCGGTAGCCGTCGTAGGCGCGGCCCAGGCGGGCGATGCGGGCCAGCGCGGTCGGCGAGGTGTCGAAGACGTAGGCGCGGGCGGGCGGGAGGTCGTCGAGCCGTTTGACCTCGAAACCGGTGTGGACGGCGGCGCCGAGGTCGCGCAGGTACGCCGCGAGGGCGTCGGAGATCGACTGCGAGCCGCCGCGCGGCATCGGCCAGCCGTTCGCGTGCGCGGCCAGCGCGAAGATCAGGCCGACGGCGCTGGTGGCGATCCCGTCGAGCGGCGCGATGACGTGCGCCACCAGCCCGGCGAACAGCGCACGGGCCCGCTCGTCGCGGAAGCGGCGCAGGAGCCAGGTGGAGGGCGGCAGCCCGGCGAGCCCGAAGCGGGCCAGGGTGACGGGGTCGCGGGGCAGGGCCGTACCGGGCAGCGACATGAAGTCCCGGGCCAGGGTGTCCCACTTGCCGAGGAACGGCTCGACGAGGCGCCGGTACGTGCCGGCGTCGCGCGGGCCGAAGGACGCCGCCGTCTCGGCGACCGAGCGGGACAGGACCGCTGCCGTGCCGTCGTCGAAGGGGTGCGCCATGGGCAGCGGGGGGTGCAGCCACTCCAGCCCGTACCGCTTCAGCGGCATCGTCGCGAAGACCGGCGAGCCCACGCCGAGCGGGTGCACCGCCGAGCAGGGGTCGTGGCGGAAGCCGGGGAGGGTGAGCTCCTCGGTCCGCGCCCCGCCGCCGACCGTGTCCGCGGCTTCGAAGAGGGCCACCGAGAAGCCCCGCCGGGCCAGTTCGACGGCGGCCGTCAGCCCGTTGGGCCCCGCCCCCACCACGACCGCATCGAGAATCGACGGCACTTGCGACTCCTTCGTCCGGCGGCGCCACCGCCCCCAGGATATTCCGGCTTGCCGCGGACTTAGCCCCTCAGCAGGTCGCGGATGCGGACGGTGGTGGCCTCGTCCCGTCCGACGGCGAACGGCAGCGCGTTGTCCCGGTCCACCCGGAAGGGGACCCCGTCGACGGTGCTCTGCGCCCCGCCGGCCTCCGCGACCAGCAGCAGCCCCGCCGCATGGTCCCAGGCCGAGGGCCAGGTGAAGGCCAGGCCGTCCATCTCGCCGCGGGCCACCTTCAGGTACTCCAGACCGGCCGATCCGCAGGGCCTGGCCGCCACGCCCGGCACGTCCAGGCGGCCGAGGGTCCGCTTGTCCTCCCCGGAGGTGTACAGCGGGTGCGCCATGGCGACCCGCAGGTCGGCGCCCGGCTCGGGCGAGCCGCTGCGGATCCGCTCTCCGTTGACGTACGCGCCCTGCCCGCGCACGGCGGTCGCCAGCTCCTCCAGGGCCGGGGCGAAGGTCCACGAAGCGAGGATCTCCCCGCGCTGGGCCAGTGCCACCAAGGTGCAGAAGGCCGGGTCGCCGGAGACGAACTGCCGGGTGCCGTCGACCGGGTCCACGATCCACACCGGGGCGTCGGCGCGCAGCGCCCCGTACACGGTCGGGTCGGCGTGCACGGCCTCCTCGCCGACCACGGCCGAGCCGGGGAGCAGCCGCTGGAGGGACGCGGTGAGGTGTTCCTCGGCCCTGCGGTCGGCGACCGTCACCAGGTCGTGCGGGCCGCTCTTCTCGTCGACCTCGTGCTCGGCGAGCTGCCGGAATCTCGGCATGATCTCGATCGCCGCCGCCTTGCGGACGGCCTCTTCCACGTCGGACAGGCCATGGGTAAGGAACTCATCGATCATGCACCCATCACATCACGCCCGACCGGCAAACCCCACCGACAATCCCCGACGGACGGCTGGACTCGGGATGTACCGGGGGTGAACCGGGCCGGCGCCGGGGCCGGGCCTGCCCGGCCTGCCGGGCTACGGGGAGCGCGCCCTACGCGTCCGTACGCCCCACGCCCTCCGGCCGCGCCGCGGGCCGCGCGATCCCGTCAGGCTGCCAGAGGCCCGCCAGCGGTCCCGTGATCCGGTCCAGCCGTCGCCGGCGCGGCCCCCGCCGTACCGGGAGCGGACGGTCGGGCAGCAGGATCACACCGCTCTCGGTCCGGAAGCCGATGCGCGTGTCGGAGAGCCGCCACCCGGAGCGCTCGAAGACCAGCGCGAGGGTCGTCCGCACCTGCAGGTCCGCGAAGCCGGCGCCGGGGCACCGCCGCCTTCCGATCCCGAAGGGCAGGAACGCGAACGGGGAAGGACGGAAGTCCGTCCAGCGCTCCGGCCGGAACCGGCCGGGATCGGGGAAGACCTCCGGGTTCCGGTGCTCCAACAGCGGCGAGACGAACACCACCGCGCCCGCGGGCGCGACGGCCGAACCGCCGAGGCGGACTTCGCGGAGCGCGCGGCGCGGCAGCGAGAGGGCCACCGACGGGAGCATCCGCTGGGTCTCCTTGACGACGGCGTCCAGGCCGTCCGGCAGGAGGTCGGGACGGCTCATGGACGTCAGCGTCGACCAGATCATGGCGCTCGCCGTGGTCTCGTACCCCGCCGCGAACAGGCCGTGCAGCTCGCCCGCGATCTCCGCGGTGGTGAGCCGGCCGCCCTCCTCGTCGACCGCGTGGCACAGCACCGACAGGGCGTCCCACTTCGGCGGCTCCTGCCGCCTCTGCTCGATGAGAGCGGCCAGCCGGAGGTGGGCGCTCTCGACCCGGCCGGCCCAGCGGCCGTAGGGCGTCCACGTCCGGTACGACCGGAACATGATCACGGAGGGTCGGAACATGGAGTTCAGCAGGTCGGTGATGTCACCGGCGAGCCGCAGGTTGCGCGGGGTGGGTTCCAGGCCGAGGAGGCAGACGAGCATGTTCATCCTGGCGATGTGGCGGTACTCCGCCACGAGGTCGAACGGGCCGGCGCCGGCGTCGGCGAACCTCGACCCTTCGAACGTGTCCTCGAAGACGCTCCGGTAGACCTCCATCAGGTTGCCGTGGAACGCCGGCGCGATCAGCTTCCGGCGACGGCGGTGGTCCTGGCCCGTGGCGGTGAGGACCGTGTCGAACATGCCGGACCAGCTCTGTCCGCCGGGCAGCGAGAAGATGCCGCCGTCCGCACGCTGGAACGCCTCCCCGTCGGTGAAGAACGTCCGTACGGCCTCCTGGCCGCGGGCGACCATGAGGGCGCCGTCACGGCCGCTCACGGGGGTGAGGCCTTCGGAGGCCAGCGGCGCGACCCGGCCGAGCAGGTAGCGCGCCGGGTTGCGCAGGAACCTGACGTAGTTGACCAGGCGGTTGCCGGACGGGCCGGCGATGTCGGCGCGAAGCGAGGTGTCCAACATGCGTTCCACTAGCACTCCTCGGGGCTCCTTTCGGTCCCCGTCGCCGGGAACCGCCGTGCCGAGGCCTGCGGGTCGCCTCACACGGTGGCGCCAGAGTGGCCGGGCAGCGCGCGCGGAATGAAGGACACTTGTCCCCTCCTTGCACGGCACCGGTGTGCAACCATCGTCGGCGTCCCACCCGTTGAGCATGACCGGGCGGTCTGTGTGGCTACTGATTCAGAGGTCCGCCGCCTCGCGGACCGGGAGCAACTGACCAGCACGACCATCAGGTACATGGTCGGCAACCTCGAGTGGTCCGGGCCGGTGTTCCAGGCCATGACCTTGTTCGTCAGCTCGGTCTTCGACCCGTACGGCGGCAGCGGAAACACGATCGTGCTGTTCCTGGCTTTCGCGCACCTCGCGTTCGTACCGTTCTACCTCCGCGGATACGGCCCGCTGGCCCGCGGCGGCTGGTGGACGATCGGCTATCCGGTCCAGGCCCTGCTGATCAACGCGCTGCTCATGGCCATGTCCGAACCGGGGACGTTCGGGGAGTCGATCCTGTGCGTACCGGGATGCAACTACTCCGCCCCGATGTGGCTGTTCCTCGCCTACTACCCCTGGCCGTGGGGAAGACTGGTGCGATGGCGACGGGCGGCGGAGGCGGCCGCGCTCGCCGGATACTTCTCGTACTTCCTGCTCCTGGCGTACGTGAACAACGGCGGGCTCGCACGGGCGCACGTGGTGTCGGCCGCCGTCTCCGCGATGTGGCTGTCCGTCGGGTTCATCCTCGGCATGGCCATCAGCAAGATGTGCATGGCCGCGGCGGAGAAGCAGATCGAGGTCCAGCAGCAGAACTTCGCCGAGTTCTTCGACTTCCTCCACTCCCATGTGAAGTCGGGAATCGCGTCCATCAGAGCCGACGTGGCCGATCCGCCCCGGGTCCACGAGAAGCTCGACGAGCTCGAAGTGGCGGTCAGCAACTACCGGATCGAGCTGCTCCTGACCCGCGAGCAGGTACCGCTCGCCGCCTTGCTCAGCGAACGGATCCGTACGTTCTCCGGGGTGCTGCGCATCGCCTCCACCCCGCGCGTCGGTCCTGCCTCCGTCGGCCGCCCGATCGGTGTCCTGGTGGGACGGGCCCTCGGCGACCTGCTGTCCAACTCGGCGAAGTACGGGGCGACCGCGGTGGACATCGCGTGCGACCTCACCCGGAGCCGCATCTTGATCGAGGTGGCGGACGACGGCCCGGGGCTGCCCGAGGGGGTGCTGGACGACGAGTCGCGCAGTCTCAACCACCTGCGCGGCGCCGCCCGGTCACTCGGCGGCGAACTGACCGCGCGCCCCGGCGCGGACGGGACGGGCACGGTCATGCAACTGGACGTTCCACTGCAGAGCAAGAGGACCTCGTCATGAATCAGGGCCTGCGGATCCTCCTCGTGGAGGACTCCGATCTGTTGGCAGGTGCGGTGAGCCGGGAGCTCGAGCGGGAGTACGGACATACGGTGACGGCCGTCCGCGACCCCTTGGACCTGGACACGATGCTGGCCGCGGAGCATTTCGACGCGGCCGTCGTCGACCTGCTCTACGAGCACCTGAACAGGGACTTCGACGCACTCAGGCTGTCCGGACGGCTCCGGGTGCGCGGCGACGCGCTGCTGGTCAGCGGACTGACCGCGGTCCGCACCCTGAACGCCCGCCGCCCGGCGCCGGTACCGACCGTGGTCTGGACGTCGGGCGAGGCGAACCGGCGGCTCCACCTGCTCTACGCCTACCAGAACCTCGGCGTGCGCAGCTACTGCTCCAAGAGCCCGGGGACCGGGCGCCTCGACACCCTCGAGACGGCGGTGCGGGAAGCCGCGGCCGGCCGCTACCACGTCGATCCCGTCCTCAACCCCTATCTGCCGTCCGACCGAGCCCGGTCGACCAGCGGGATCCTCTTCCAGGAGGAGAACAAGAGGGCCATCTGGCGGGCCATCGCGCTGGGTGCGCCCACCCGGGAGGAGATCGGGCGGCTGGCCGGCTACGCGCCGCGCACGGTGGGGCGGCTCATTCCCGAAATGTACTCGGCCCTCAGGGAGTTCGACATCGGCCTCGCGGAGAGCCGGACGCCCTTCGTCGACCTGGTCCGCTACGTGGCGGGGAACTGGCAGTTCTTCCTGGACGAGGCCGTCCGGGCCGAATACCCCTGACTCGGCGGGCGAGGGACATCTGTCCTGGCCCGTCCGGGGCCGTGATCGACACCCTGTAGGTGCACGGGAATCCGATCACACCAAGGAGCAATGCAGTGAACTTCCGTTCCCTCTCCCGCTTCCTCTCCCGCTTCCTCTCCGGCCCGGTCCGCGCGTGCCGTCAGGGGGCACGGCGAACGTCGGCCTGGGCGGTGCGCCGCCGCGGCGTGGTGGCGCACCAGTTCCTCCGGGGCGCCTCCTACGGGGCCGGCACCACGGTGGTCGGCCTGGCTGCCTGGTGGTTCCGTGCCCGGTACGGCGGCTGACCCCACTTTCCCGGGACGTGCCCCGGGTCACCTGCGCACCCGGCGCAGGACTCGACGCAGTCGGCGGAGCAGCTGTCGGACCAGCTGCCGAAGCGTCCTGCCGGGCCTCGGCGCTCCGCTCCGGGGCGTGACCAAGGGCTCCTCGGGCATGAGGAAGCGGCGGTAGCGGGCATCGGGCGTCACCAGCGAGCAGAAGGGGGTGTCCCCCATGTCCTCCACGAGGACCGTGAGCGGCTGCGGCGGGTCGGTGGGCAGCTCCGCGTGCAGCACCGTGCCGTTCCTGGCGGGCTTGCGCTGGTAGGCGACCACCTTGCCGTCCACCAGGACCTCGATCTCACGCCCCGGCCATTCGAGGAGAACGGAGACGGAGTGCCCCTCCAGATCCACGTGGAAACGATGCATGCGGGCCATCGACCGGCCTCCGAAGGGCGAAAGGTGTTCCACAGGGCCTGTGTGCGGCGACTGTCCGGCCCGCCACGGGATAAACCCGCACCGGGGAGGCAAGTCGTCATCGTGCCTTGGTGACCGGGGGGAGGAAGTCGCCCAGGAGCGTGCGGTGCCACCGGGCCCGGGTCCTTCGCCGTTCGCTCCGGTCGGTGAACGCGTAGCGGTAGAGGCGGGCGCGGATGCAGGCGGGTGGAGAGGCCGGGAAGGGATTGTCCCGCAGCAGTTTGAGCGTGGCCCGGTCGTTTTCGAGGAGGAGTCCGACGAACGCCCCGAACCAGGGCCGCGCGTACCCGGGGGAGATCGCCGCGAACCACATCAGCCAGTCGAGCCGCAGGTGGTACGGGGCCACCTGCGGCGGCAGCCGGCGGGGGTCGCCCGGCTTGCCCTTGAACCCGTACTCCTTCCACACCGTCTCGTCGGTGATCTCCTGCTCGTCGGTGCCCTCGATCACCACCTCGTGCCGGATGCGGCCGACGCTGCCGAAGGCGCCGTAGGTGTTGACCAGGTGGAGCGGGTTGAAGGACGTGTTCATCACCTGCTGCCGCGACAGCAGGTTCCGGACCGGCCAGTAACTGAGGAGGGCCACCACCACGGTCACCGCCAGCACGATGCCCTGGTACCAGGCCGGTGGGGCGGCGAAGGCGGGCGGCCCGGGCAGCGGCAGGACTGCGGCGGCCAGGGCCCCGTCGACCGCGGTGAGGGCGAGCAGCATGGCCAGCCAGTTGAGCCAGGCGAAGTTGCCCGACGCCACGAGCCACAGCTGCGTCACGACGATGACGCCGGCGGCCGCGCTCGCGGCCGGTTGCGGTGCGAACAGGACCACGGGGACCACGAGCTGCGCACAGTGGTTCGCGGCGGTCTCGGCCCGGTGCAGCGGTCTGGGCAGGCGGTGGAAGAGCCGGCTGAGCGGGCCGGGCATCGGCTGGGTCTCATGGTGGTAGTACAGGCAGGTCAGGTCGCGCCAGCACGGGTCGCCGCGCATCTTGATCATCCCGGCGCCGAACTCCAGACGGAACAGCAGCCAGCGCAGCATCCACAGCACCAGGACCGGGGGCGCCGTGTGCTCGTTCCCCAGAAAGATCGCCAGGAAGCCCGCTTCCAGCAGCAGCGACTCCCACATGAAGGCGTACCAGGTCTGCCCGACATTCACGATCGACACGTACAGGGCCCACAGGAGGGCCCACAGCAGCATGGAAGCCCACAACGGCACCCGGTCGGCCGCTCCGGCCACCAGGGCGGCGGAGAGCGCCACACCCGTCCACGCGACGATCGCGAAGAACCGGTCCGAGTAGTGGAGGTGGAAGATGCTGGGCGACCGGCGGAAGGGCACGGCCGCCACGAAGCGCGGCACGGGCTGCATGCCGCGCTCACCGATGAGCGCCCGGAACTGGTTGGCGGAGCTCAGGAAGGCGACGAGGTACAACGCGGCCAAGCCCCGCTGGAAGATCAGTCTTCCCAGCCAGTAACCGTCGTCGGTGAACCACTCCACAGCAGCCCTCCCGCCTTCGCCCTGGCGCCTGCCCGTGGATCGAGCAGTTCATTCCGGCGGGCTGAGCAGGTCACAGGAGGACCCCGTCCGGATGTCGCGCATGCGTTCGATTTCATGGCGAAGGCCCTGTCCGTCAGAGCGCTATGCCCGCATTGCGCGGATAGTCTGTGAAGTGTGATCGAGTCTGGACGGCCACGGCTCCGTAGGCGCCCCGGCCCGGGAAGACTTGTGCGGCTGTCGCCGGTCATCCTGACCGTCGTCATCGCCAGCCTGGCATACACCACTCCGCCGGAAATGGCCTTCAGCCGCCTCCTGCCCGCGGCGCCGGCCCTCGCCGCCGCCATGTGGCCGGTGCTCCCCACCGTCCTGCTCGGGACGGTCTGCCTCTTTCTGATGATCGGCCTCAGCCTCGTCTTCCCCGATCTGGGGACGTGGTGGACGGCCGCGGGGATCATCGCGGTCACCGTGGCCGCCGCGTACGGAAGCCACGTCCGGCTCCAGCGGGAGCGCACCCTCTTCCAGGTGCGGCTCGTCGCCGAAGCGGCGCAGCAGGTGGTGCTGAGCCCCATGCCGCGCCGCTTCGGGAGTATCGAGATCGAGTCGCTGTATCTCGCGGCCGCGGCGGAGGCCCGCATCGGCGGGGACTTCTACGAGGTGGTCGACACCCCGTACGGTGTCAGGCTGCTCATCGGTGACGTGCGGGGCAAGGGCCTGCCGGCAGTGGGGGCGGCCGCGGCGATCGTCAACGCCTTCCGGGAGGCGGCCTACGGCGAGACCGACATGGTCGACATCGCACGCCGGCTGGACGCCAGCAGCACCCGCTACAACGCCGCCTTTCCCCCCGAGGGGCCGATGGAGCGCTTCGCCACCGCCCTGCTCGTCGAGATCCCGCACGAGGGCAGACGCATCGACATCCTCAACTGCGGACACCCCCCGCCTCTGCTCCTGAACCGCGGGGAAGTCCGCACCCTGGAGTCGGCCACCCCATCGCCACTGCTCAGCCTCGCCGAGCTGATCGGCGATCACTACACCGTCGACGCCTTCGACTTCGCCCCCGGAGACCTGCTGCTTCTTTACACCGACGGGATCGCGGAGGCCCGCGCCCGCGACGGCGAGTTCTTCCCGCTGGCCACGTGGATGCGTCGACAGCCCCCGACACCGCCCCGCGAACTGCTTTCGGCTCTCCACCGCGACCTCCTGCGCTACAGCAAAGGACGCCTCGACGACGACGTCGCCGCCCTCGCCGTTCGCCTGCGCGAGCGCTGAGGCCGGCGTGGAGCCAAGGCCTCCGAGCGGCTGAGTGTGGGGCCGCGCATCGGCCCGGCCACGCCGGTCAGCGGCAGCCGGCTGTTAGCTTCGGCCACGAGCAGTGGACCGGAACGACAGAAGGACCACCCAGTGGACGTCGCGGCAGGCACGTATCGGGGCGCCGGACAGCGCGCCCACATCGGTTCCTTCGCCTCGGGGGGAGGCCGCGGCATCACCACCGCGGCCGTGGACCCCGTAACGGGGGCCCTCTCCGTGCTGGACGTCATGGACGGCTTCGGGGACGCCTCGTCACTGGCCCTGTCCCCCGACCGGCAGGTGCTCTACGCCGCCGGCGGGACCGACTCCGGGCTGGCGGCCGCATTCCGGGTCACGGCCGACGGTCTCGCTCCCCTCGGGCAGCCCGTCCCCGTCGGCGGCCTCGGTCCCGTCCACCTGAGCGTCGTCGGGGACCGGCTGCTGATCGCGAATTACGCGTCCGGCAGCGTCAGCAGTCTCCGGCTCGCGGGTGACGGCAGTGTGGCGGGCCCCGCCGCCGTCCTCGGCCACCAGGGCGTGGGCCCCGACCGCGAGCGGCAGGCCGGCCCGCATGCCCATCATGTGGCGCCCGATCCGAGCGGCCGCTGGGTACTCAGCGTGGACCTCGGCACCGACTCCGTGCGCGTGTGCGTCATCGGCAAGGACGGCGGGCCCCTCCGCGTACATGCCGAGACGCCGCTGCGTGCCGGGAGCGGTCCCCGGGAGGTGGTCTTCCACCCGTGCGGGGACGTGGCGTACGTGATTCACGAGCTGGAGCCCCAGCTGACGGTTTGCCGATGGAACGCCGACTCCGGGCGCCTGCATCCGACCGGTGAGGTTTCCCTGGGTTCGGCCGGCGCCGGTGCGGACACCAAGGAGCACCCCTCCGTCGCGGTGGTCTCGGGCAACGGCCGCTTCGTCTGGGCGGCGATCCGGGGCAGCAACCTCATCAGCACCCTTTCGCTGTCCGACGGCCCCGAGAAGCCTCGGGTCAGCGATGCCGCGCCCTGCGGTGGCCAATGGCCACGGCACCTGGTAGCCGGTCCGTCGGATCGACAGGTGTACGTGTCCAACGAATGGACGGGTGACGTCACCTGGTTCGACACCGACCCCGAGAGCGGAAGCCTGCGCCTGGCCGGCAGGCTGGAGGTCCCGGCCGCCGCCTGCGTCGTCCTCTCCTGAGCAGGGGGCAAGGGGTCCGCGCATGGCATGCCCCGCACCGCTCGTCATTCGGCCGGGGCGGACTCCGCGCTCAGGCGCCCCAGCAATTCGGCGCGGTGCAGCTCCGCTATCGGCGCGAGGAGGTCGGGATGCCTCAGCAGGGCGGCCGCGCGCCGGTCGCCCTCGGCGGGTTCCGTGAGCCGCGCGAACGCCATCGGAACGGCGCCGCAGTGCACCGTACCGGCCAGGGCAGCTGCCGCGGCCGAGGCGAGGGGCGGTGCACCGAGAAGGCACGCCGCCCAGCTGGCGACGACCTCGTCCACCCAGGAGCGCCACGCGTCCGGCTCGTCCGGCCCCTCCGCCGCACGGACGTCGCCTCCGGTGATCCAGTCGAGCCGGTTCGACCCTCCCGGTCCGGTGAACGCGACCAGCTGCGCATCCAACTCCGTCGGGTACCGCAACCAGGCCGCGATCGTCACGGCCTGCTGCGCCTGCGCCTCGGCCAGGGCGCGTCGAAGCGCACCTGGCCCGGGCGGGTAGGCGCACAGGAGCCACTGCGTCGTCGCCGCTATGAGCGGGGAAAGAGGGTCTGCGGGCACGGCCGGCCGTCCGAGCGGTGAAGGGGCGGAAAGGGACGAATGCACGGTAACGGACGCGCCGGCCGGCGGCCTATGACGTGCACCGCAGCCGGACGGTGACCTTGCCCATAGATGCCGGGACGGCCGGGGACCCCGCATCATCCCGGTGCCCCGAGGCGTCCCGCCCGCCGTCAGGTGAACGACGGGATGATGTCGGAGCCGTACGCGTCGATGGTCGCCTCCCGAGCGTCGTGCATGTCGTAGAGCGCGAACTGGTCGACGCCGAGGTCGCGCAGGGCGCGCAGCTTCTCGATGTGGGCCTCGGGCGGTCCCAGGAGGCAGAAGCGGTCGACGATCTCGTCCGGCACGAAGGCTGTGTCGGGGTTGTCGGCGCGGCCGTGGTGGCTGTAGTCGTAGCCCTGGCGGGCCTTGATGTAGTCCGTCAGTTCGTCCGGGATCACCCCCGAGTGCTCGCCGTAGCGGCCGACCAGGTCGGCCACGTGGTTGCCGACCATCCCGCCGAACCAGCGGCACTGGTCACGGGCGTGCGCGAGGTCCTCGCCCACGTACGCCGGCGCCGCCACGCAGATGGTGATCGCGTCCGGATCGCGTCCGGCCGCAACGGCGGCCTCCCGGACCGACTTGACCATCCACTCGGTGAGGTAGGGGTCCGCGAGCTGGAGGATGAACCCGTCCGCCTTCGTGCCGGCCAGCTCCAGCGCCTTCGGCCCGTACGCGGCCATCCAGACGGGCAGCTTCCCGTCCCGGATCCAGGGGATGCGGACCGGGTTGCCGTCGACGGACGCCTCGCGGCCCTCGGCGAGGTCGCGGATGACGTCGATGGCCTCGCCGAGCCGGGCCAGGGTGTTGGGGGCGCGCCCGGCGACCCGCATCGCCGAGTCCCCGCGCCCGATCCCGCACACGGTGCGGTTGCCGTACATGTCGTTGAGGGTGGCGAAGGTGGAGGCGGTGACCTCCCAGGTGCGGGTGCCCGGGTTGGTGACCATCGGGCCGACGTGCATCTTCTGCGTGTGGGCGAGGATCTGGCTGTAGATGACGAACGGCTCCTGCCACAGTACGGCGGAGTCGAAGGTCCAGCCGTAGCGGAAGCCGTTGCGCTCGGCACGCTTCATGAGGCTGACGACCTGGGAGGCGGGCGGGTCGGTCTGCAGGACGAGGCCGAAGTCCATACGTGCGGCTCCTTACGGGGCTTACAGGTACTGGCAGGTGGAGCGCGGGATGAACACGCCGTGGCCGGGCCGGCCGGTGTACTCGCGCCGGTCGATGACGAGTTCGCCGCGCGAGAGCACGGTGTCGACGCGTCCGGTGATCCGCCTGCCCTCGTACGCCGAGTAGTCCACGTTCATGTGGTGCGTCTCGGCGGAGATGACCTGCTCGGCGTGCGGATCGTAGAGGACGATGTCGGCGTCGGAGCCGGGCGCGATGGTGCCCTTCTGCGGGTAGAGGCCGAACATCCGGGCCGGGGTCGCGCAGGCGATCTCGATCCATCGGCGGCGGCTGATGTGCCCGTCCAGGACGGCCTGGTGCAGGAGGTCCATCCGGTTCTCCACCCCCGGCAGCCCGTTGGGGATCTTGGAGAAGTCGCCGCGGCCGAGCTCCTTCTGGCCGCGGAAGCAGAAGGGGCAGTGGTCGGTGGAGACCACCTGGAGGTCGTTGGTCCGCAGCCCCCGCCACAGCGCCGCCTGGTGCTCCTTGGGGCGCAGCGGGGTGGAGCAGACGTACTTGGCGCCCTGGAAGTCGGGCTCCGCGAGGTTGTCGGTGGACAGGAAGAGGTACTGCGGGCAGGTCTCCCCGAAGACGGGCAGGCCCTTGTCGCGGGCGGCGGCCAGCTCCGCGACCGCCTCCTCGGCCGAGACGTGGACGACGTACAGGGGGGAGCCGGCGACCCGGGCGAGCTGGATGGCGCGGTGGGTGGCCTCGGCCTCCAGGAGCACCTTGCGGACCTCGCCGTGGTGGCGGGGGTCGGTCTCGCCGCGCGCCAGGGCCTGTTCGACGAGGACGTCGATGGCGATGCCGTTCTCGGCGTGCATCATGATCAGCCCGCCGTTGCCGGAGGCCCGCTGCATGGCGCGCAGGATCTGCCCGTCGTCGCTGTAGAAGACGCCCGGGTAGGCCATGAACAGCTTGAAGGAGGTGACCCCTTCCCCGACCAGGAGGTCCATCTCCTTGAGGGTGCCCTCGTTGACGTCCGAGAGGATCATGTGGAAGGCGTAGTCGATGGCGCAGTTGCCGTCGGCCTTGTCGTACCAGGCGTCGAGGCCCTCGCGCAGGGCGCGGCCCACGCTCTGGACGGCGAAGTCGACGATGGTGGTGGTGCCGCCCCAGGCGGCGGCCCGGGTTCCGGTCTCGAAGGTGTCCGAGGCGGAGGTGCCGCCGAAGGGGAGCTCCATGTGGGTGTGCGCGTCGACCCCGCCCGGGATGACGTACTTCCCGCTCGCGTCGATCGTCCGGTCGGCCGTCCAGGCCGCGGCGGCCGCCGAGCCGTGCGCGGCGAGGGCCGCCACGCGGCCGTCCTCGATCAGGACGTCCGCGTGCAGTTCATCGGCGGCCGTGACGACGAGGCCGCCGCTGATCAGGGTGCGGATGCTCATCGGAGTCCCCCTACTGGATGCTGCGGAATGCCTGCTCGAGGATCTCGGCGCCCTCTTCCGCCTCGGCGACGGTGAGGGAGAGCGGCGGCGCGATGCGCAGCACGCTGGTGTTGTGTCCGCCGCCCTTCCCGATCAGCAGGCCGCCCGCACGGGCGGCCTCCTGTACGGCGGTGGCCGCGTCCGGGTCTGC
Source organism: Streptomyces sp. LARHCF249 (assembly GCF_052871255.1). NCBI lineage: Bacteria > Bacillati > Actinomycetota > Actinomycetes > Kitasatosporales > Streptomycetaceae > Streptomyces > Streptomyces sp. LARHCF249. The sequence goes on along the minus strand of NZ_JBIXJQ010000005.1, from coordinate 273,691 downwards.
CTGGTCGGTGCCGGGCCTGGTCAGTTCCAGCCCGGCCATCAGGCCGCGTCCGCGTACTTCCCGTACGGCGGGCGAGTGGGCGGCGACGGCGCGCAGCCGCTCCAGGAGGAGGCCGCCGACGCGGCGGGCGTTGCCCTGGAGGTCGTGCTCGAGCAGGTACGTGAGGTTGGCCAGGCCGGCCGCCATGGTGACCGGGGAACCGCCGAAGGTGGAGATGGAGTTGGAGTCGAGGCAGTTCATCACCTCGGCCCGGGCCACGACCCCGCCGATGGACATGCCGTTGCCGATGCCCTTGGCGAAGGTGAGGATGTCCGGCGGGCCGCTCTGGGCGTGGGCCTGCCAGCCCCAGAAGTGTTCGCCGGTGCGTCCCCAGCCGGTCTGCACCTCGTCGCTGATCCACAGGATGCCGTGCCGGTCCAGGACCTCGCGGAAGGCCCCGTACAGGCCGTCGGGCGGGGAGGTGAACCCGCCGACGCCCTGGATCGGCTCGGCGATGAGCGCGGCCACTCCCCCGCGGGCCTGCCCGAGTACGTCCTCGAGGTCGGCGACGGCCGCGGCGGTGAAGGCCGTGTCGTCGAGGTGCGCGAGGGGGCCGCGGGTGCGGACGGCGCCGTGGACGTAGTACGTCTGGAGCGGCGAGAGGCTGGTCGGGGACCAGCCCCGGTTGCCCGTGATGGAGACGGTGGAGAAGGACCGGCCGTGGTAGCTGTTGCGCATCGCCAGGATCTGGTTGGAGCGGCGGTACGTCGTCGCGAGCAGCAGCGCCGTGTCGTTGGCCTCGGTGCCCGAGGTGGTGAAGAAGACCCGGGCCTCGGGGATCCCGGAGAGCGCGGCGACCCGTTCGGCCAGCTCGATCATCGGGCGGTTCAGGTACAGGGTGGAGGAGTGGATGATCCGCCCGGCCTGTTCGGAGACGGCCTTGGTGACCTCGGGCAGCGCGTGGGCGGTCATCGTGGTGAGGATGCCGCCGAAGAAGTCGAGGTAGCGGTTGCCGTCCGCGTCCCAGACGTGGCGGCCCTCGCCGTGGGTGAGCTCGATGGGGCGGTCGTAGTACAGCGCGAGCCAGTCGGGCAGGACGGTGCGGTGGCGGCTGTGCAGGGGCATCGGGTTGGTCACGGCTGTACGAGCCCTCCGTAGGCGTCGGGGCGGCGGTCGCGGTAGAAGGCCCATTGGGTGCGGACCTCGTCGATGAGGCCGAAGTCGAGGTCGCGGACGAGGAGTTCCTCCTGCTTGTCGCTGGCGACCTCGCCGACGAACTGGCCGCGGGGGTCGACGAAGTAGCTGGTGCCGTAGAAGTCGTTGTCGCCGTACTCCTCTTGGCCGACCCGGTTGATGGCGGCGATGAAGTACTCGTTGGCGACGGCGGAGGCCGGCTGTTCCAGCTGCCAGAGGTGCGAGGACAGGCCGCGGTGGGTGGCGGACGGGTTGTAGACCAGCTGGGCGCCGGCCAGGCCCAGTTGGCGCCATCCCTCCGGGAAGTGGCGGTCGTAGCAGATGTACACCCCGACCTTGCCGACGGCGGTGTCGAAGACCGGCCAGCCTAGGTTCCCCGGGCGGAAGTAGTACTTCTCCCAGAACCCCTTGACCTGGGGGATGTGGTGTTTGCGGTACTTGCCGAGGTAGCTTCCGTCGGCGTCGATGACGGCGGCGGTGTTGTAGTAGAAGCCGGCGCGCTCCAGCTCGAAGACCGGTACGACGATGACCATGCCGGTCTCGCGGGCCAGGTCCTGCATGCGGCGGACCGTCGGGCCGTCCGGGACGGCCTCGGCCCAGCGGTAGTGCTCGGGCTCCTGGACCTGGCAGAAGTAGGGGGCGTTGAACACCTCCTGGAAGCCGATGATCCGCGCGCCCTGGGCGGCGGCCCGCCGGGCGTGCTCCTCGTGTTTGGCGATCATCGATTCGGTGTCTCCGGTCCAGGTGGCCTGGACCAGCGCGGCGCGGACGACTTGGGCCATGAGCTGCTCCTCGCGACGGGAACGCCGGGTTCTACGCACGTAGACGGTGTCCGTAGGGAGTAGAACGTAGGCCTCGTCACAGCGTGGGGCAAGACCGCGTTGCGCGGTTGGAGTAGTCGATCAAGTTACGTCGCCCCGCGGTCGATTGCGGTCAGGCGACGGGCGCGTTACGCCGTGCCGACACCCGCCACCCGGAGCGCGTGGACCAGGTCCCGGCGGTGGGTCGCGGATGCCTCCCCGGCCGCCTGGAGCAGCCGCGGGACGAACCACTGCGGGTCCCTGCGGGCGAGCGCGGCGGCCTCCTCCGCGGTGCGGATCCGGACGAAGGCGCCGAGCAGGGCGTCGGCCTCCCGGATCCGGCCGGCCGCGCCGAGGGCGAGCGCGGCCTCGGCGATCTCGGCAGTGGGGCGGGCCACGCCCTGGCGCAGCAGGCGGTCGCAGTCGGCCTCGCGGCCGGACTCGCCGAGGGCGGCCGCGGCCGCGGCGAGCCGCTCGGGCGGCAGCGAGGCCGCCTCCCACAGCAGGGTGGCCCAGTCGGCCGCGAGTCCGGCGCGGGCCAGCTGGTCGGCGAGGCCGGGCAGCCGGTCCGCGGGCCAGGCGGCGATCTCGCAGAGCAGCGCGTGGGCCTCGCCGCCGCGGCCCTGCGCGCGCAGCGCGATCAGTTCGGCGACGACCGCCCGTGCGTTCCCGGCCGGGGGCGCGGCCACGTCGCCGGCCCCGGATGCCGGCTGCTCCCTCGGTACGGGGCCGGGCCCGGTGGCCGGGTGCCGTTCGGCCGGGGCGTCATGTGCCGGCCCGTCTGCGGGGCGGCCGAACCGGGCACCGCGCGGGGCCGGGACCCCGGATTCGAGGTGGCCGGAGCGCGCCCCGCGGGGAGCGGATCCGGAGTGCGGCCCGCCCGGGGCGGGGTCCCCGTCGGGGTAGCCGGGCGGCGGGGTGAAAGCCGCGGGTTCGGGCGCCGCCGAGCCCGCGTACCGGGCACCCCCGGCCCGCCGCCCACGGCGCAGCCACCGCGCCTCGGCCCGTCCGGCCGGCGCCTGGGCCTGCGTGTGCTCCCGCACCGGGTCGTCGGCAGGCGCCGCCACCGGGTCCTCGGCGGGCGGCGCCACCACGGCGTCGGCCGGCGGCCACACCGGGCCCTGGGCATGCGCCTGCGGCCAGGACCGTTCCTGGCCGTTGGCCTGCGGCGGGGCCGGCCGCTGCCGGGGAACGCCCGGGAGCGGCTCCGCGGCCTCCGGCCCGCCGGGCCACACCGCCTCGTCCCGGGCGCGGGACCGCAGGGTGGACAGGCGGGCCGCGAGGTCCTCGTGGCGGGCCGTGGCGCGGGCCGCGTCGTCGTGGGTCCAGGAGAGTTCCCGGGCGAGGGCGTCGGCCTCCGCCGGGTCGGCGGCGCCGCCGAGCCGGGCCGTCATGCTCCGCACGGCCGCCTGGGTGGCGGCCCGCTGCTCGACGGCCGCCGTGTACTGGATCCGGAGCTGCTCCGCGCCGCCCGGCAGCCCGTCCCACGCGGTGACCGCCGCGGCCCGCAGCCGGGCGGCGTACGCGCTCTCCCGCGCCGCGAGCTCCTCGCCGCGCGCCGCCGCCAGATCCCGCAGCAGTGACTCGACCACGTCCCACGGGGGCATCGCGGCCCCGTCGAGACAGGCCCGCACGCCCTCCGGATCTCGGCGCAGGAACTCGCCGTACCAGCCCGTGCCGGGGTCCAGCCGCTCGGTCAACCCCCTCAGATACTCGGCGAATTGACCGATCACCAGCGAAGTCGCGGTCTCCATGACCCGCATTGGACCCCACCCGTGTTACGGGCGGGCTACGGGCACCTCAAAGCTTGACGGCGATCGCGGTGTGCGGCCGCCGCCCCCGCCGCGCCAGCATCGCGGGCACGTCCACCGCCCAGAACTGCCAGGTGTACTTGCGCAGCATGAGCCCGCGCACCCGCTTCAGACCCGCCGCGTCGAGCAGCCGGGCCTCGCCCTCCCGCACGGGCGCCCCTTCCGGCACGCGTCCGCGCACGTCACATGCGGTGACGGTGACCCGCCCGTTGTTGCGTATCCGCTTGACCTTCCACGCGTCGCTGCGCGTCCACACGTACAGCTCCGCGCCGTCGGCCACCGCCCACACCGGCGTCGCCACGGGCGTGCCGTCCTTGCGGAAGGTGGTGAGACTGACGTACCGCGCCCTGCCCAGCTCTTCGAGATCCATGCCGGAACCCTAGTGCTGCGGCCGGACGGCTCGCCCCCGCCGGCGCCGCGGTCATCTGGTGCGCGCGCTCGAGCCGGGTGTGGCCGACGGCGACGCCCGGCCGTCGGGCGCGGCGCAGGCCGCGAGGAGGAGACCTCCCGCGAGGAGCGCGCCGAGGAGTCCGAAACCGAGTCTCTGGGGTGCGTTGGTGGCTGACACGCCCTCACGCTTGCCCCGCGCCCCGGCCGCCCCATCGCCGATTGGGCCGTTCGGCCGCCGGACACTCCCTGGAGGCGGGTGTTCTCAGGCCGGTACGGGCACGGACCCGGGTGCCGGCGCGCAGCGGCGCAGGACCTCGTCCAGGGAGAGCCCGAGGACCTCGGCGAGGGCTGCCACGGTGAAGAAGGCGGGGGTGGGCGCCCGGCCGGTCTCGATCTTGCGGAGGGTCTCGGCCGAGAGCCCGGCCCCCGCCGCGATCTCGACCATGCTGCGCGGACCGCGCGCCTCGCGCAGCAGCGCGCCCAGCCGCTCGCCGCGCTCGCGCTCTTCGGGGGTCAGGGGGGTTCGGACCATGCCCTCATCCTACCCCGCACCCCAATAAGTATCCCGTTACAGTTATACCGGTATAGTTATTGGCATGGTGGAACTGAAGACGGACACACAGATCGACGAGATGCGCGCGGCGGGCCGGGTGGTCGCGCACGCCCTCGCGGCCGTACGGGAGGCCGCGCACGTCGGGGTGAGCCTGCTGGACCTGGACGGGGTGGCCCGCACGGTGCTCGAGGAGGCCGGCGCGACCTCGCCCTTCCTCGGCTACCGGCCGCGGTTCGCGCCCGTGCCCTTCCCCGCCGTGGTGTGCGCCTCGGTCAACGACGCGATCGTGCACGGCATCCCCGACCGGTACCGGCTGCGCGACGGCGACCTGGTCAGCATCGACTGCGGGGCGCAGCTCGGCGGCTGGGCGGGGGACTCCGCCATCAGCTTCACCGTCGGCCGCGCCCGGCCCGAGGACGTGCGGCTGATCGAGACGGCCGAGGCGGCCCTCGCCGCCGGCATCGCGGCGGCCGTACCCGGCAACCGGATCGGCGACATCGCCCACGCGGTGGGCACGGTCGGCCGCGCCGCCGGATACGGCATCCCCGACGGCTTCGGGGGCCACGGCATCGGCCGCCGCATGCACGAGGACCCGGGCGTGCCCAACGAGGGCCCGCCGGGACGCGGCATGAAGCTGCGCCCCGGCATGGTCCTCGCGATCGAGCCGATGCTGACCGCGGGCGGCACCGACGACTACACGTGCGACGGGGACGGCTGGACCCTGCGCACCGCCGACGGCAGCCGCGCCGCGCACGCGGAGCACACGGTCGCGATCACGGCGGACGGCCCGAGGATCCTCACCGCCCCGTAGCGCCTACGGCCTCCCGTGCGGGTGGACCACCATCGCCGACCCGCCGCCCCGGCGGCTCGTCTCGGCCGCCGCCAGCCAGCGCCCGTCCGGCAGCCGCTGCACACCGGTCGCGGCGCCGATCTCCGGGTTCTGCCGGAAGCCCTGGCCGAGCGCTTCCAGCTCCGCCCGCAACGGGCTGTTCCACAGGCCCGGTTCCAGCTCGGTGGTGGTCTGGTTGCGCTGGCTGGCCCGCGGCGCGGCGATCGCGTCGACCAGCGGCAGGCCCCGGTCCAGATGGCCGGTCAGGGTCTGCAGGACGGTGGTGATGATGGTGGCCCCGCCCGGGGACCCCAGCGCGAGCACCGGCCGCCCGTGTTCGAGCACGATCGTCGGTGACATGGAGGACCTCGGCCGCTTGCCGGGACCGGGCAGGTTCGGGTCCGGGACGCCGGGCGCGGCCGGGGCGAAGGAGAAGTCGGTCAGCTCGTTGTTGAGCAGGAAGCCGCGGCCCGGGACGGTGATCGCGCTGCCGCCGGTGGACTCGATGGTCAGGGTGTAGGACACCACGTTGCCCCAGCGGTCGGCGACCGTCAGGTGGGTGGTGTTCTCCCCCTCGTACGTGGTCGGCGCCGCCTGCCCGGTGGTGGCGCAGGGCGCCGGGTTCCGCGGGTCGCCGGGGGCCAGCGGACTGGTGAGCGCCTGGTCGGGCTTGATCAGGCAGGCGCGCGAGTCGGCGAACCGCTGGGAGAGCAGTTCCCTCGTCGGCACGTTCTCGGCGGCCGGGTCGCCGACCCAGCGGCCGCGGTCGGCGAAGGAGATCCGCGAGGCCTCGATGAAGCGGTGCAGGTACTGCGCCTCGGACAGCTTCGAGAGGTCGGTGCGCTCCAGGATGTTCAGCGCCTCGCCGACGGTGGTGCCGCCGGAGGACGAGGGGGCCATGCTGTAGACGTCCAGGCCCCGGTAGCTCACCTGGGTCGGGGCCTGCCGCTTGGTCCCGTACGCGCGCAGGTCGTCGGTGGTGAGGTCGCCGGGCCGGACCTTGCGGGTGGCCGCGGGGTCCACCGGGGGCGTGCGCACGGTGCGCACGATGTCCTCGGCGATCGGGCCCCGGTACAGCGCGCCGGTCCCCTTGCGGGCGAGTTCCGCGTACGTGGCGGCCAGGTCCGGGTTCTTGAAGGTGCTGCCGACCACCGGCAGGGCGCCGCCGGGCAGGAACAGCTCCCGGGTGTCCGGGAAGTCCCGGAACCGGGCCTCGTTGGCCTCGGTCTGGGCGCGGAAGGTGGCGTCGACGGTGAAGCCGTCCCGGGCCAGTTTCTCGGCCGGCTTCAGCAGGTGGCGCAAGGGGCGGGTGCCCCACGCGTCGAGGGCGCTCTTCCAGGTGGCGGGGGTGCCCGGGACGCCGACCCCGAGGCCGCTGGTCTGCCCCTCGGCGAACGGGATGGGCAGGCCGTTCTCCTGGAACAGCGCGGCGGTGGCCGTCGCGGGCGCCGTCTCGCGTCCGTCGACGGTGTGCACGCGGCGGGACGCGGCGTCGTAGTAGACGAAGTAGCCGCCTCCGCCGATGCCCGCCGAGTAGGGCTCGGTGACCCCGAGCGCGGCGGCGGTGGCGACGGCCGCGTCGACCGCGTTGCCGCCCGAGCGCAGCACGGCGATCCCGGCCGCGGAGGCGTCGGCGTCGACACTGGCGACGGCCCCGCCGTAGCCCGCGGCCACGGGCACCTTGGGCGGGGTGGCCGCGTCCGACGGCGGAGCGGCGGCCCCGGTGGACACGAGCGCCCCGGCGAGGGCGACGAGCGCTAACTGACGTGCGGCGGGACCACGCATCCGGTTTCCTCCAGTCGACTGCCTGTCAGGTGGAGCAGCGTAACTTCACGGCACCCCCCGCGTCAGGAAAGCCATGTGGCGGCTACCATCCGCCGCATGAACGACGACGTGCGCAACATCGTGCTCGGGGTGATAGCCACCGCCCTCAGCGGTGGGTTCGGCTGGTTCACCCGGACCTACCAGTGGCGCCGCGCGCTCCGCCGCAAGCAGGCCTTCTTCGGCCTGCCGACCGGGTCCGACTGCCTGTTCGTGGTCAACCGGCAGATGGGCGGCACCCCTTCGTCACTGCACCGCAACGATGCCTTCGCCCTGCTGGAGATCTCCGCCCTCATCAAGGACTGCGGGGCGAACGTGCAGATCGTCACCCACGACGGGGCCCGCCAGGGCTTCGGCGACCGGGCCGAGTTCTGCATCGGCGGACCGGTCTCCAACACCCGCACCACCGCGCACCTGACGTCCATGCTGCCCGGGGTACGGGTCGACATCACGACGGGACCCGGACCCGACCGGGGGGCGATCTCCGTCGGCGGGGAGATGTACCGCTGGGAGAAGGGCATGGTCGAGCACGTACTGCTGGCGCGGCTCACGACGGGGCAGGGTGCCCGACCGGTGTTCGTACTGTCCGGGCAGACCGCCAACAGCAACCAGGCGGCCGCCCGTTACCTGGCCAGGCACCACGAGCGGCTCGCCCGCAAGTACGGGGGTGAATCCTTCTGCCTCGTGCTGAAGGTGATCAACTCCGATGCCTACGGGCCCGATGTGACGGAGCTGGTCGCCGATGTCACCGCGGCGGCCCGGACACCCGCAGCGGCAGTCGCGTGATGCCGTTGATGAAGTTGGAGACCAGCCGCCGGGGCGGGCCCGCGAGTTCGGGCACGGGCATCGCCGCGCACCACTCCTCGTAGAAGGTGCGCAGTTGGAGCCGGGCGAAGTGGGCGCCCAGGCAGACGTGCGGGCCGTCGCCGAAGGAGACGTGCGGGTTGGGGGCCCGGCGCAGATCCAGCGTCGCGGGGTCGGTGAAGACGCGCTCGTCGTGGTTGGCGGAGGCGTGGAAGACCACGACCTTGTCCCCGGCCCGGATCCGCTGCCCGGCCAGTTCGGTGTCGGCGGCGGCGGTCCGGCGGAAGCTGAGCACCGGCGGGTGGACGCGCAGGAGTTCGTCGACGGCGCGGTCCTGCGGGACGCCGCCCCCGGCGAGCATCAGGTATGCGTCCGGGTCGCGGGCGAGCGCGAGCAGGCCGCCGGGGGCCGCGCTGCGCACGGTGTCGTTGCCCGCGACGGTGAGCAGGAAGAAGAACATCTCCAGCTCGGCCGGGGCCAGCCCGGCGTGGGCCAGGGCCGTCATCACGTCGTCGCCCGGGTGTGCGCGCTTGTGCTCCGCCAGTTCCCGGGCGTACGCGAACATCTCGCCGAGCAGCGCCGGGGAGCGCGGGTTGAGCGGCTTGCCGTCGGGGCCGGGCAGCGGCGCCGGGGCGTCCTCGGGGTCCTGGTAGCCGATGATCCGTACGGTCCACTCCAGCAGCAGGGCGCGGTCGGCGGCCGGGACGCCCAGCAGGTCGGTGAGGTTCAGCAGGGCGTACTCGTCGGTGACGGTGCGCACCAGGTCGGCGGCCCCGCCCTCGGCCCCGTCCCGCGCGCCGGCGAGCAGGGTCCGGGCGCGTTCGCGTACCCGCCCGGCGAAGGCGTCGACGCGGGCGGGGGTGAAGGCGCGGGAGACGAGCCGGCGCAGCGGTCCGTGGGCCGTGGGCGTCTCGCCGGGCCCGCAGGGCCGTGGGGAAGGGTCCTGGTTGAGCATGGTGCGCCGCAGGAACGGCAGGTCGGCCGGGTCGGGGTCGCGGATCTGGGTGGCGCCGAGCCAGGAGGAGTACGTGCGGTGGTCGCGCAGGACGGTGACGACATCGGCGTGCCGGGTGACCGCCCAGAAGCCGGGGCCCGCCGGCCAGCCCATGATCTCGGGCTCGGCCTGCCAGGCCACCGGGTGCCGCTCGCGCAGCAGCCGGTAGCGCTCGTGGGGAATGCCCTCGGCGTAGATCCGGGGGTCGAAGACGTCGGGGACGTCACCGGCGCGGTCCATGGGGCCACGGTGACGGTGCGCCGCCGCGCCCGCAAGGCCGCGTCAGCGCCGCGTGTCGCACTCGGCGGACGGGAGGGCGGTGTCGGTGCCCTGCAGGGTGACCGGGCTCAGGACGTCCGGTACGGCGGAGACGCCGATGGTGCACACCAGCTGACTGCGGGCCAGTTCTGATAGTTCGCCCACGGCGAACGGCACACGGACCGTCATGCCCCTGCTCGACGAGTACTCGCTCACGTCCAGCCCGGCCGCCCCCTGCCCGGCGGGCAGCCTGGGCAGCGCCGTGGTGAGCCCGGCCTCCCTGGCGGGACCGCCGGGGCCGTCCAGCAGCAGTCGCAGGAGCGCCGTGGGCGCGATGGTGTATTCGTCGGACATGAAGGGGATCGGGACGAGCCGGTCGCCCTCCTTGGAGACGAAGTAGAGGACGACTCCCTTTTTTCCGCCGGGGACCACGACCGTGGCGGCATGGCCGCTCTCGATCACCCCTGTGCGTTTGATCCCGCATCCGGCGAGCAGCAGGGCGCAGCACACGAGCGCCGCCGTGGCCCGGGACCCCGTCTTCCGCCTTGTCATACGCGGGCCTCCAGGGGCATGTCGAGGGTGAAGAGGGCTCCCCCGAAGGGCCCGTTGGCCGCGTGGAGGGTGCCGCCGTGCAGGCGCACGTTCTCCAGGGTGATGGCGAGTCCGAGGCCGCTGCCGGCGGAGCGGGTCCTGGCCGCGTCGGCCTTGAAGAAGCGGTCGAAGATGTGCGGCAGCACCTCGGGGGCGATGCCGGGCCCGCTGTCGGCGACGTCGATCAGCAGCCGTTCGCCGTCCTCGCCCGGTGCGGTCCGTACGGTGACGCGTACGGGGGCGCCGCCGTGCCGCAGGGCGTTGCCGACGAGGTTGGCGAGGACCACGTCGAAGCGGCGCGGATCGAGCCGGGCGCGCACCCGGTCCGGCAGCTCGGTGACGACGCGGTCATCGTCCCAGTGGCGTCGCTCGAGGGTCTTGCGCACGGCTTCGGCGATGTCCAGGTCGTCGAGGTTGAGCTCGGCGGCCCGGGCGTCGAAACGGGAGATCTCCATCAGGTCCTCGACCAGGACGGCGAGTTTTCCGGTCTCGGCACTGATCAGGCGCAGGGCCTTGGCGGTGTCGGCGTCGAGGCGCGCGGCATCCTCGTCGAGGACCTCGGTCACGGCGAGCATCCCGGCGAGGGGGGTGCGCAGTTCGTGGGAGACGTCGGAGGCGAAGCGGCGGGCGCGGGCCTCCGCCTCCTGGAGCTCGGTCACGGACTGTTCGAGGGCGCGGGCGGTCTCGTTGAAGGTGCGGGCGAGTCCGGCGAGTTCGTCGGCGCCCCGGACCTCGATGCGGGTGTCGAGACGGCCGCGGCCCAGCCGCTGGGCGGCCCGGCGCATGTCGCGGACCGGCCGCAGTACGCTGCGGGCGGCCAGCAGCGCGGGAACGATGGCGATGGCCAGCCCCGGGACGGCGCCCTGCTGGGCGGCCTCGACCATGGCTTCGACGGTCTGCTTCTCGGTGGCGAGCGGGACGCTGGCGTAGAAGACGGCCCCGGTGGACTCGGTGTGGCCGTTGTGCTCGAAGAGGGCGGGGACGCCGATCGTCAGCCACGGGTTGCCGCGCTGGTCCTCGACGCGCTGGAAGGCGGCGTACGGGTTGTTGCGGACCTCGTCGCGCAGGCTGTCGGTGATCACGGTGGAGGTGGGCGTGCCGGGGTTGGTGGAGACGCGCAGGCCGCCGTACTCGCCGAAGACGATCCACGGGTGGGGTTTGCCACGCTTGCCGAGCTCGATGACGACGCGCTGGAGCTCCTGCTGGCTCAGGGGGAGGCGGATCTGCTGCTGCTCGACCTGGTCCCGCAGGGTGTTGACCGCGGTGTCCTGGGTCTGCTTGAGGATGGCGTTGCGCGCCTGCTGGTAGGTGAGGGCGGCGGTGGTCACGGCGCTGATCGCGGCAACCAGCAGGAAGGCCGCGATCAGCCGGCTGCGCAGGCCCAGCGGTGCTATGCGTCTCACGGCCGCCTACAGGGGGCCGAAGCGGTAGCCGAAGCCGCGCACGGTCTGGATGTAGCGGGGGCTGCGGTCGGGGTCCTCGACCTTGTGGCGCAGCCGGCGTACGCAGGCGTCCACCAGCCGGGCGTCGGCGTGGTAGCTGTGGTCCCAGACGTACTCGAGGAGCTGCTGGCGGGAGAAGACCTGTTCGGGAGAGGACGACAGGTGCAGCAGGAGCTTGAGCTCGCTGGGCGCGAGGGGGACGCGCTCGCCGTTCTTGGCGACGGTCAGGCCGGCGCGGTCGATGGCCAGTTCGCCGTGGTGCTCGACCTCGGGGCGGCTGCCGGCCGGGGTGCTGAGGCGGCGCAGCACGGCTTTCACCCGGGCCTCTATGACCTCGGTGCGGGCGGGTTTGACGATGTAGTCGTCGGCGCCGGCCTCAAGGCCGATGACTATGTCGAAGTCGTCGCCGCGCGCCGTGAGCATGATGATCGGCACCTCGCTGGTCTCGCGGATCCGGCGGCAGACCTGCACGCCGTTGATCCCCGGCAGCATCAGGTCGAGCAGCACCAGCTCGGGGCGGAAGCCCGCCATCAGCTCGAGCCCCGCCTCGCCGGTCTCCGCGGCGCTCACCTCGTGGCCGCGGCGGCGCAGGCCGAGGCCCACGCCCTCCCGGATGGAAGGGTCGTCCTCGATCAGCAGTACGCGTGGCATCCGGTCAGTATCCCAAGGTGGTTCATGGCTCGCCTCCGGCTAACGGCCGATCCTGCGCCGCAGGGAGCCGAGCTGGTCGGTGATCTCCGTCAGGCGCAGCGGCCCGGCGAGGAGGACGACGACGAGCAGCAGTGCGGCGGTTCCCGCTCCGACCGCGGCGAAGTCGCCGAACCGGTCGGCGGCGCGGGCCGCAGCGTACCCGGCGGCGGCCGCCGGTGCGCAGGCGGCCAGCAGCCGCAGGTGCGTGCGTACGGCGGTGGCGCGCCGTTCGGTGCGGGTGCCCGCGCGGGGGCCGAGCCGCCGCGCGAGGGCGTACGCGGTGACGGCGGCGCCCGCAGTGAAGGCGACCGAGGAGGCCCCCGCCATGCCGGTCACGGCCCAGCGCAGGGGCAGCAGGTGGTAGGCGGCGTACGACAGCCCGGCGTTCAGCGCGACGATCACCAGGTTCAGGAAGAACGGGGTGCGGGTGTCGGAGAGGGCGTAGAAGCCGCGGGAGAGCACGTACTGCGCGGAGTAGGCGATCAGGCCGGGGGCGAAGGCGATCAGCATGCCCGCCATGGCTTCGACGTCGGCTGCGCCGGTGCGCCCGTACCCGAAGACGGCGCCGATCACCCAGGGGGCGAGGGCGGCGAAGAGCGCGGCGGCGGGGACGACGAGCGCGGCGCTGGAGCGCAGCGCGTACGAGACGTCCTTGCGCAGGCCCGCGAGGTCGCCGTCGCTCGCGGCGGAGCTCATCCGGGGCATCAGGGCGGTGACGAGGGAGACGGTGATGATGCCCTGGGGGACGACCCACAGCTGGTAGGCGTTGCTGTAGGCGGCGTAGCCCGCGCCGCCCGCGAGGTCTCCGACGGTGGTGGAGAGCCGGGTCACGACCCAGTAGGCGATCTGGTTGGTGAACACGAGCAGGACCAGCCAGCCCGCGTTGCGCAGCGGGCGGGTGAGGCCGCTGCCGCGCCAGTCGAAGCGGGGGCGCCAGCGGAAGCGGGCGGCGCGCAGCGAGGGGACCAGGGCGAGGGCCTGGATGACGATGCCGGCGGTGGTGCCGAGGCCCAGCAGCCGGGTCTCGGCGGCGGTGAGGCCGCCGGCCGCATCGTGGGAGACGAAGAGGAACAGCCCGAAGACGGCGATGACCACGACGTTGTTGAGGACGGGGGTCCACATCATCGCGCCGAACCGCCCTCGGGCGTTCAGGACCTGGCCGAGCAGGGTGAAGAGCCCGTAGAAGAGGATCTGCGGGAGGCAGAAGCGGGCCAGGGCGACGGTGGTGCTCTGCTGGGCCCCCGTGTACGAGGGGGTGTACGCGCCGACGATCAGCGGGGTGGCCAGTACGGCGACGGCGGTGAGCACCACGAGCGCCACGGTGCAGGCGGTCAGCAGCCGGTCGGTGTAGGCGGCGCCGCCGTCCCGGTGCTCCTTGGCGGCGCGGACCAGCTCGGGTACGAAGACGGCGTTGAGGGCGCCGCCGATGAGCAGCATGTACAGGATGTTCGGGACGGTGTTGGCGACGGCGTAGCTGTCGCCGAGCAGTCCGGTGCCCAGCGCGGCGACGACGACGGCGGAGCGGACGAAGCCGGTGGCGCGGGAGACGATCGAGCCGGCCGCCATGAGCGCGCCGCTGCGCAGGACCGAGGTCTTCTGCGGTGCGGCGCTGGTGCCGGCGCCCTCGGTGGCCGGTCTGGTGTCGGTGGCGGACGTCACCGGCGGGCCATGTAGGCCTGGAACGCCTTGTAGAGCGCCGTGTTGGCGTATCCGTCCATCGGTCTCTCCCACTCTCCGAGCGTCTCGACGACCTGTCCGCCGGTGCCGAGCTTCCAGCGCAGCAGTCCGAACGAGCGTTCGTCGGGGTCGAGGGTGGAGGGTACCCCGCGCATGTCGTACTCGTCCGCTCCGAGGGCGTGTGCGTCGCACATCATGCGCCACTGCAGGGCGTTGCTGGGCCGCACGTCGCGCCGGTGGTCGGCGGAGGCGCCGGTCTGGTACCAGACGCGGTTCCCGGCGACGACCATCGTGTGCGCGGCGAGTATCTCGCCCTGGTGTATGCCCAGGTAGAGCCGCATGCGGCCGGGTTCCTCGGAGTTGAGTGCCTCGTACTGCTTCTGGTAGTACGACAGGGAGCGGCCGAGCCGGAAGCCGTCGCGCTCCTCGGTGATCCGCAGCAGCCGGTAGAACTCGGGCAGGTCGGCGGCGCTGCCGACGACCGTCTCCACTCCGGACTTGGCGGCCTTGCGCACGTTGCGGCGCCACTCCTGGTTCAGGCCGGACCACAGCTCGTCGAGGGTGCGGCCGGCGAGGGGGACCCGGAAGACGTGGCGGGGCTGGGCGTCTCCGTCGTCCTCGCCGCCGCAGCGCTTCCAGCCGCGGGTGCGCAGCCGGTCGGCGAGGGCGGCGCCGACCGGGTCCACCTCGGTGGCGAGGACGTCGGAGATCTGCCGGCCGGGCCCGGTGGCGGACTTGACGCCCGCCGCGTCCCAGCGCCGGTAGGCGGGGGTGGGGCCGATGCGGACGGCGAAGGCTCCGGCCGCCCTCAGGTGGCGCAGGAGCGGGTTCAGCCAGCGGTCGATGTGCGGGTCGGCCCAGTCGGCGACGGGTCCCTCGGGGAGGTAGGCGAAGTATTTCCGGGTGCCGGGGAATTGGCGGTAGAGAACGAGTCCGGCACCGGCGAGCGTCCCGTCGGGGTAGTGCCATCCGACCCTTTCCGAGCGCCAAAGGTCCTTTACCCGGGCCCATGAGGGGTACTGGAGAAAGCTGGCCCGGCGGTGCCGGGAAAGGAACTCCTGGTATTCGGCGACGGACAGGGCGCGCACCCGGAGCTCCTGGTCCTGGTCCTGCTGGGTGGTCACGAGCAGTGCACACATGGCTGATCGGCCTTCCTGTGCGTCCGGCGACTGGGATGCACAGGACTCTCACAGCCGTCCATGACCGAAGTGCGCGGCGATTGTGACCGGACGATGACCGTTTCGCTGCGGTCCATGTCACAACCGAAGGCACGATCTTTTCTGCGGATTGCGCAACCTAGAGTCGCCCCATTCGCATCTACGTTTGCGAACGGTCATTATTTCCCGCTACTCGAAGGGACCTTCGTTGAGCCGCATACGCCGTACCGCCATGGCGAGCACCGCACTTCTGGCCGCCGCGCTGACCGCATGCTCGGGCGGGAGCGGGGGCGGTGCGACCGGCAAGGCCGAGTTGAAGCCGAAGGCGGACATGGCGGTCTCGGTCAACCTCACGGGCGAGCAGGTGAAGGCGGGCGAGCCCGTCACGGTGACGATCGCCGAGGGCAAGCTGGCCCAGGTGAAGGTGACCGACGCCAAGGGGGCGGAGCTGCCCGGGAAGATATCCGACGACGGGAAGACCTGGACCTCTGAGCGCAATGCCGCGCCCGGCGCGGAGTACAAGGTGGAAGCGCAGAACACCGAGAGCCAGAGCGCCTCGACGCAGTTCAAGACCTCCGCCGCGGACAAGGTGAACAAGGTCTCGATCAACATACCCAAGGGCAGCACGGTGGGCGTGGCCATGCCGGTGTCGCTCGTCTTCGACAACCCGGTGGCGAACAAGGCCGAGGTGGAGAAGCAGCTCAAGGTCACCACCTCGGACAACACCGAGGGCTCCTGGGGCTGGATCAAGGACTACTCCGGCAACGACCGCGTCGACTGGCGGCCCAAGGAGTACTGGAAGTCCGGCACCGACGTGAAGGTCGAGATGAACCTGAACGGCGTGGACTCCGGCAAGGGCGGCGGGCTGTTCGCCCGTGACTACAACACCGAGTTCAAGATCGGCAAGGATCGCCGGATCGAGGTCAGCCTCGACACGAAGAAGATGTCGGTGACGCAGGACGGCCAGGCGCTCAAGACGATCCCGATCTCGGCCGGCACTCCGGGCGGCAAGAAGGCGTCCTGGTCCGGGAAGATGGTGATCATGACCAAGGAGGGCACCATCCGGATGGACTCCCAGACGGTGGGCCTGGACGACGCCTACGACAAGATGGTCGACTACTCGATGCGGCTCACCTGGTCCGGCATGTACGCGCACGCCGCACCGTGGAACTCCGGCAACTTCGGCCGCGCCAACACCAGTTCCGGCTGCGTGGGGATGAGCGACGCCGACGCCAAGGACTTCTTCGCCCAGTCCCAGATCGGCGACCCCTTCGAGGTCGTCGGCGGCGGCTCGAAGGGCAACGCGGACATCGGCAACGGATACGGCGAGTGGAACCTGTCCTGGGACCAGTGGAAGGCCAAGAGCGCCGCATCCGGCGCCCCCCAGAACGGCTGAGCCCCCAAGGCGGCCGGGCTCCCGAAACGGCCGGCCTGCCTGCTGACACGAATCAATCGTTACCAGCGCGTAACTTACTCACGGGTTACCTTCGGTAATCCACTCCCGTTACCGTCGGGTCACTTTGACAACCCCGGCGCACGCGAGGAGTGATCGATGGAACGCACCACCACCGCCGCAGCCGTGGCAGCCCTGCTGGCGGCAGCCGCCCTGGGCCTGGCCCCCCACCAGGCCCAGGCGGCTCCCGCCACCACCGCGGCGGTCACCGCCGACGCCTCTTCGGAGCTGAGCTTCCACGACATCCCCGGCTCCGGCGGCATCACCCTCAAGGGCAACGTGTTCGCCCCGTCGGGCGCCGTGGCAGGCGCGAAGTACCCGTTGATCGTGCTGCCCACGAGCTGGGGCATGCCGCAGATCGAATACATCGCCCAGGCCAAGAAGCTCGCCGACTCCGGCTATGTCGTGGTCAGTTACACCTCCCGCGGCTTCTGGCTCTCCGGCGGGCAGATCGAGGTCGCCGGCCCCCCGGACGTCGCGGACGTCTCGGCCGTCATCGACTGGGCCCTGGCCCACACCGCCGCCGATGCGGACCACATCGGCCTCGGCGGGGTCTCGTACGGCGCGGGCATCAGCCTGCTGGCCTCCGCGCACGACCCGCGGATCAAGGCCGTGGTCGCGATGAGCGGCTGGGCCGACCTCATCGACTCCATCTACTCCGGCCGCACCCAGCACCTCCAGGCCGCGGGCATGCTCGGCGCCGCCGGCTACCTCACCGGCCGCCCCGGTCCGGAACTCCAGTCGATCCTCGGCGACTTCCTCGGATCCCGGCTGGACCGCGAGCAGCAGATGATCGAGTGGGGCAAGAAGCGCTCCGCGTCCGAGCAGGTGGACCGGATCAACGCCAACGGCGCCGCGATCATGCTGGGCAACGCCTGGGGCGACACCATCTTCCCGCCGAACCAGTACGCGAGGTTCTTCGAGCGGCTGACCGGCCCCAAGCGCTTGGAGTTCCGCCCCGGCGACCACGCCACCGCCGAGGCCACCGGACTGCTCGGCCTGCCCAACGACACCTGGACCAACGCCCACCGCTGGTTCGACCGCTACCTCAAGGGCGAGCGCAACGGGGTGGACACCGAGGCCCCGGTGCAGCTCAAGTCCCGCAGCAACAACGGCTACGAGGGCTACGCGGACTGGAAGTCGGTCGGCGCGGCCGGCACCGAGAAGCTCGCGCTCTCCGACAGCGAGCACCTCTTCGCCAACGTGGACTCCGGCGCCAACGGCGGCATCATCTTCCTCTCCAGCATCCTCGACCAGCTCGCCCAGGCACCCCCGACCGCCTCGATCCCGCTCCTCCCCCGCGCCTTCGCCGCCGTCTGGCAGTCCGGACGCTACGACGAGCCGCGCCGCATCCGCGGCACCGTGGAACTGCACACCACCGTCACGCCCACCAAGGGCGACGGCACCTTCGTCGCCTACCTCTACGACGTCGGCCCGCTCGGCATCGGCAAGCTCGTCAGCAACGCCCCGTACACCTTCCACGGCAAGACCCCCGGGCAGGCCTTCGGGGTGGACCTGGAGCTCTTCTCCACCGCCTACGACGTGCCCGAGGGCCATCGGCTCGCCCTTGTCATCGACACGGTCGACCCGCTCTACATCGAGCACAACCCCACCGGCGCACAGCTGACCTTCTCCTCGCCGGCCACCGATCCCAGTTACGTCTCGGTGCCGCTGCGCGAGCAGTGATCCACGGCTGCTGCCGGGCTGGGAGGGCTCCCCCTCGGGGCTACTCCCGGCCCGGCCGTACCACTCCTCCGGCCATGAAGCAGGGGCCGGCGAAGCCGACCTGCTTCTTGCGGTTGTCGTTGATGGTGTAGGTGCCGGCGCAGTGGTCGATCTGGCCGTTCTGCAGGACCGTCTCGCAGTTGGCGGAGGCGATCGTCCTGAACCGGATGGTCCCGGGGTCGAACCCGAGCGAGGCCGCCGTCATCTTCGCGATCTCGATGTCGAAGCCGCAGTAGCGGCCGCCGGACGGGTCCTTCTCCCCCATGTACGGCTGGTCCTCCTTGGCGCCGACCACGAGGCGGCCGCGGCGCCCGGCCTTCTCCCAGGTGCGCGAGTCGGGCAGCCGGAACGCCGTGTCGACCTGGTGCACGGGCAGGTCCTCTGGCATCGAGATCATCGGACGGGCCCCCTCAATGCTTCAGGATCTTGGAGAGGAAGTCCTTCGCCCGGGCGCTCTCGGGAGCCGTGAAGAACTCCTCCGGGGTCCGGTTCTCGACGATCCTGCCGTCGGCCATGAACACGACGCTGTTGGCGGCGGAGCGGGCGAAGCCCATCTCGTGGGTGACCACGACCATGGTCATGCCCTCGGCGGCGAGCTGCTGCATCACCTCCAGCACCTCGTTGATCATCTCCGGGTCGAGCGCGGAGGTGGGCTCGTCGAAGAGCAGGGCCTTGGGGTTCATGGCGAGGGCGCGGGCGATGGCCACGCGCTGCTGCTGCCCGCCGGAGAGCTGCGCGGGGTACTTGGCGGCCTGGTCGGCGAGGCCGACGCGCTCCAGCAGCTCCCGGGAGCGCTTGTCCGCCTCTTCCCTCTTGCGCCCGCGGACCTTCACCTGGGCGAGGGAGACGTTGGCGAGGACGGTCTTGTGGGCGAAGAGGTTGAAGGACTGGAACACCATCCCGACCTCGGCCCGCAGCCTCGCCAGATCCTTGCCCTCTGCGGGCAGCGGCTCCCCGTCGATGAGGATGGTGCCCGATTCGATGGTCTCCAGCCGGTTGATCGCCCGGCACAGGGTCGATTTCCCGGAGCCGGAGGGGCCGATGATCACCACCACCTCCCCGCGGCCGACGGTGAGGTTGATGTCCTGCAGGACGTGAAGCGTCCCGAAGTGTTTGTTGACGTCCCGCAGCTCGATCAACGGATCGACGACCATGCGCTGCCCTGCCCATTTGTCGGTGTGTCGAGGTCTGCGCAAACTATCCAGCCCAGGAAGGGCACTTCACCTCGACACGCCTAAAAGGACATAAACGTCGCATAAACCTCGCCGCATGCGCCTCTACGGCGATCAGCCTTCGGAGGCCTCGGCGTACGCCTGGCTGAGCTCGGGGGATCCGGTCATCGCCCAGGACACCCCGGACTCGATCACGTTCAGCTCGCGGCCCGAGGCCAGCCGGATCACCGGCTGGCCGTTCGGCCACACCTGCCAGGCCGTCCCCGGGATGGTGCGGATGATCACGGTCCCGAGGTAGAAGCCCGCGTCGTTGCCGAGCCACGGCACGATCTCCGGATCCCGCCGCCAGCGCGGCATCAGCTGGTCGAGCGCTTCCAACGAGACCTGGGTCTCGTCGAGTTCGAGTCCGGCCGCCCTCGCCTGGACGCGCAGCATCTCACACTCCGAGAACAACTCGGCGATGCCCTCGGGATCATCGGCCAGGGCGGCGGCAAGACCCGCGGCCCGCTCCGTTTCGTGCCGGTTCAGCCAGTTGTCCAGGAAAGGGATGTTCATACCGCCCAGCGTCGCACCAGGACCCGCCGCTGGCCACAGGGCGCGCCTGGAGCGGTCCTAGTGCTGCGACCGGGACTAGCGGTCGAGGTCCAGGTCGACGACGACCGGCGCGTGGTCCGACGCTCCCTTGCCCTTGCGCTCCTCGCGGTCGACGTAGGCATCGGTGACGGCCTTGGCGAAGGGCTCGTTCCCGTACACCAGGTCGATGCGCATGCCCCGGTTCTTGGGGAAGGCGAGCTGGCGGTAGTCCCAGTACGTGTACGGCCGGTCGTACTTGAGGGGCCGGGGCAGCACGTCGGAGAGCCCGGCCGCCCGCAGCGCCTCCAGGGCGGCCCGCTCGGCGGGGGTGACGTGGGTGAGGCCCGCGAAGACCGCCGGGTCGTACACGTCCTCGTCGGTCGGGGCCACGTTGAAGTCGCCGAGCACCGCGAAGGGGCGCGGGCCGGCCGCGTCCTCGGCGACGGCGGTGGTCAGCGAGCGGAACCAGTTCAGCTTGTAGCCGTAGTGGTCGTGCTCGACCTCGCGGCCGTTGGGCACGTACACCGACCAGAGGCGCACCCCGCCGCAGGTGGCGGAGATCGCGCGGGGCTCCTGGACGCCCTCGTAGTCGGGCCCGTCGGGCAGGCCCATGACCACGTCGTCCAGGCCGGCCTTGGAGACGAGGGCGACGCCGTTCCACCGCCCGGTGGCGTTGACGGCCGACTCGTAGCCGAGCTCGCGCAGCTCCGCGTGCGGGAACTGCTCCGCGGAGCACTTGGTCTCCTGGACGCACAGGACGTCCGTGCCGGAGGCCTCCAGCCAGGCCAGCAGGCGCGGCAGCCGGGCGGTGATGGAGTTGACGTTGAACGTGGCGATACGCATGCGTCCCAACCTACCGCCCGGCACCGACAGTCACAGGTCGGTGGTGTCGCCCGCGGAGAGCCGGCCGTGGTCGGTGCCGCCGAGGGTGTCCAGGGCCATGTCGTAGATGGGCCGCGCGATGTCGGCGAGGTAGGCGTCGTGGATGTCGATGGCCCGCCGCGGCTTGACCTCGCGGAGGTAGTCGATCACCTCGGCGACCTTGTTCCAGGGGGCGTGCACCGGGACCATCAGGGTGTCCACCGGCGCCCCGGGCACGGTCAGCGCGTCTCCGGGGTGGAAGAGCGAACCGTCGACGAGGTACCCGACGTTGGTGATCCGCGGCATGTCCGGGTGGATCACGGCGTGCAGCTCGCCGTGCACCTGGACCTCGAATCCGGCGGCGCTGAAGGTGTCGCCGTGGCCCACGGTGTGCACCCGGCCCGGGTAGGCGGGGGCGATCCGGTCGGCGACGCTGCGCAGGGTCCACAGCTCGGCGGCCGGATCGGCTTCGAGGGCGGCGCGCAGCCGGCCCTCGTCGAAGTGGTCGGGGTGCTCGTGCGTGACCAGCAGGGCGTCCGCCCCCAGGCCCGCGTCCGGTTCGCTGAAGGCGCCCGGGTCGATGACGAGCGTGCGCCCGTCCTTCTCCAGCTGGACACAGGAATGCAGCCGCTTGGTGAGCTTCATGATCTCAGGCTAGCCGCCGGCGGGGCGCTCAGGGGGTGGTCGAGGAGACCACGTACACCTTGGAGACCTTGGGGTCCGTGAGGTCGACGGTGATGTCCCGGGTGGGCCTCGGGTCGTCCTGTTCGAGGGTGGTCCCGAGCCACTCGGTCCCGGGCTTCCAGTCCCATCCCGCGACGGAGGTGTCGTGCTCGGAGATCGATACCCCGGGAGTCAGCTCCTCCCGGCTGGTGCCGATGTCGGCGAGGAAGCCGTCCAGGTCCTCCGGGGTCACGGCGAACTGGGTGAACAGCCGGCTCGTGCGCCAGTTGTTGGTCTCCAGGAACCCGACCCGCCAGGCCTTCGGCGGGATGGGGACCTCGTAGATGCTGCGCTGCACCCTGGAGGGCCAGCCCGGACGCACCTTGGACGCGCCGACCCTGGCGGCCTTGTCACGGCCGCTCTCTCGGCTCTGCTGGGTGGAGATGGCCAGGTAGCCCGCGGGTACGCCGACCAGCAGCAGGATGATGATCGCGGTGATCCAGCGGCGCTTGACGACGTGCCTGCGGTCCTCGGCGGCGGGCGGCGGGCCGCCCCCGTCGGGGGCAGCGGCCTGGCGGGGCAGGGAGGGCGGGGTCACTGCTGCTCCGTGTCCTTGGGGTCCGTGGCGTCCGTGGCGTCCGTGGGGCCGGGGGCGCGCCGGCCCAGCTGCTGCGCGTAGCGCTCGTACCGTTCGTAGCGCTCGACGCGGCGGCGGGTGGCGCGCCGGAAGCGGCGGGCGACGAGCCGGGCCAGGTCGGCGGCACCGACCATACCGGCCTCGGGGCCGAGCTCGGCCTTGGCGATCCGCGCCTCGGGACGGTAGCCGCGGCCCGTGAGGTGGCGGCGGAATGCGTCGCGGGCGGGGCCGATCAGCAGGTCGTCGGCCGCGCTGACGCCACCGCCGATGACGAAGCAGGCGGGGTCGAGGGCGGCGGCCAGGTTGGCGATGCCCACGCCGAGCCACTGGCCGATGTCCTGGAGCAGCTCGACGCACATGGCGTCGCCCTCGCGGGCCAGCTCGGTGATGAGCGGCCCGGTGATCTCGGAGACGTTCCCGCCGACCCTGGCGATGATGTTGTGCGCGACCGGCGAGTCGGCGGCGGCCAGCTCGCGGGCCTCGCGGACCAGGGCGTTGCCGGAGCTGTACTGCTCCCAGCAGCCGCGGTTGCCGCAGGGGCAGCGGTGCCCGCCGGGGACGACCTGCATGTGGCCGAACTCGCCGGCGACCCCGTACCGGCCGCGCTTGACCTGGCCGCCCTCGAGGATGGCCCCGCCGATACCGGTGCCGAGGGTGATCATGACGAGGTGGTCCTCGCCCCGCCCGGCTCCGAAGCGCCATTCCGCCCAGGCAGCGGTGTTGGCATCGTTGTCGACCATGACCGGGACCACGAGCCGGGACTGGAGCGCGTCGCGCAGCGGCTCGTCGCGCCAGGCCAGGTGGGGCGCGAACAGGACGCGGGAGCGGTCGGCGTCGACCCAGCCGGCCGCCCCGATCCCCACGGCGTGCACGTCGTGCCGGTCGGAGAGGTCCAGCACCAGCTCGACGATGGTGTCCTCGACGACCTTGGGGCTCTTGGACTTGTCCGGGGTCTCGGTGCGGATCTTCTCCAGGATGACGCCGTCGGCATCGACGACCCCGGCCATCACCTTGGTGCCGCCGATGTCGATGCCGACGGTCGGGACCCGCGGGGCGGTCAGGTGCGACCGGCGCTCACGGCTCCCGATGGTCCGCAGGACGGTGCCTCGCGCCGACCCCCGGTGGGCGAGCGTGAAGTCCCGGTACGTGCTCATCGAGTCGTGTCGTTCCTGTCGGCGTCGGAAAGGGGGCCGGACGCGGTGTCCGGACCTGATTCTGCCACTCGCTCCAGTTCGTGGCTCAGTTCGTCGAGCTCGGAGCCGCCCGCCATCTGGCGGGTGAGCTCGTCCAGGGTGATCGAGTCGCGCGTGTGGCTGCCCGCCATGGTGCCGCGCTTGAGCAGCACGAACCGGTCTCCGACGAGGTGGGCGTGGTGCGGGTTGTGGGTGATCAGCACCACGCCGAGGCCCGCGTCGCGGGCGGCGGCGACGTACTTGAGGACCACGCCGGACTGCTTCACGCCGAGCGCGGCGGTGGGCTCGTCGAGGACGAGGACCTTCGCCCCGAAGTAGACGGCCCGGGCGATGGCCACGCACTGCCGCTCGCCGCCGGACAGGGTGCCGATGGGCTGGTCCACGTCGCGCAGGTCGATGCCCATGCGGAGCAGCTCGGCGCGGGTGGTCTCGCGCATGAACTCCACGTCCAGGCGGCGGAGGGGGCCGCGGCCCTTCGTCGGCTCGGAACCGAGGAAGAAGTTGCGCCAGACCGGCATCAGGGGGACGACGGCGAGGTCCTGGTAGACGGTGGCGATGCCGCGGTCGAGGGCCGCGCGGGGGTTGGCGAGCACGGTCTCCTCGCCCTCGATCTCGAAGGAGCCGGCGTCGTGCTGGTGCAGGCCCGCGATGATCTTGATGAGGGTGGACTTGCCGGCGCCGTTGTCGCCCAGCACGCAGGTGATCTCGCCCGCCGAGACCTCCAGGGAGACCCCTTGGAGGGCGCGGATGTTGCCGTAGTACTTGCTGACGCCGGTCAGCTTCACCAGGGAAGCCGCGCCCCTCGCATCGGACACTGTGGTGGTCACTTCGCCTCCGCCCGCTTGCGGACCCATGCGTTGAGCAGCGTCGCGAGCAGCAGCATCGCGCCGAGGAAGAACTTGAACCAGTCCGGGTTCCACTGGGCGTAGACGATGCCGTTGCTCGTCATGCCGAAGATGAAGGCGCCGACCGCCGAGCCGATGGCGGAGCCGTAGCCGCCGGTCATCAGACAGCCGCCGATGACGGCCGCGATGATGTACAGGAACTCGTTGCCGACGCCCTCGCCCGACTGGACCACGTCGAACGAGAACAGGATGTGCTGTCCGGAGATCCAGGCGCACAGGGCGACGCCCATGTAGAGGCCGATCCGGGTCTTCACGACGGGGACGCCGGTGGCGCGGGCCGCGTCGGCGCCGCCGCCCACCGCGAAGATCCAGTTTCCGGCGCGGGTGCGCAGCAGGATCCAGGTGGCCACGGCGACCAGGGCCAGCCACCACAGGATGGTGACCTTCAGGGTGACCGAGCCGACGTTCCACTGCGAGGCGAAGAGGGCGCGCGCGGAGGAGAAGCCCTCCATGTCGGCGATGGTCTTGGTGGAGACCGAGCCGCTGATCAGCTTGGTGAAGCCGAGGTTCAGGCCGGTCAGCATCAGGAAGGTGCCGAGCGTGATGATGAAGCTGGGCAGTTTGGTACGGGTCAGCATGAAGCCGTTGAAGAAGCCGACGGCCAGGGTGACGGCCAAGGACACCAGGACGCCGACCCACACGTTGGCGGTCATCTGGTAGCTGAACATCGAGCTCAGCAGCGCCGAGGTGGTGACCATGACACCGGCGGAGAGGTCGAACTCGCCGCCGATCATCAGCAGGGCCACCGGGACGGCCATGATCCCGATGGTGGAGGCGGAATACAGGACCGTGCTGAGGCTGGACGCCCGCAGGAAGCTGTCGGCGGCGAAGGAGAAGAAGACGAAGACGGCGGCGGCGCCGACGACGGCACCCAGCTCCGGGCGGCCCAGCAGTCTGCGGACCACGGAGGTGGGCGCGAGCCGTTCGTCCACGGCGGCGGCGGACGTGCTCATCGGCTGCCCCGCCTGATGAAGTCCTCCAGCTCGGCGGCCTCGGCGCCGGTGACGATCTGCGGTCCGGTGAGCACCGGACGGCCGCCGCCGAGCGTGTCCCCGTTGTAGCGGTAGAGCCACAGCAGGTCGACCGCCTCGTACCCCTGCAGGTAGGGCTGCTGGTCGACGGCGAACCCGAGGGCCCCCGACTTCAGGTCGCGGGCCACGGACTCGTTGAGGTCGAAGGTGTCCACCTCGGCCTTGCTGGCGGCGGCCTCCTTGGCCTTGACCGCGGTGGGGGCGAAGGGGGCGCCGAGCGTCAGGATCGAGTCGACGCTCGGGTCCGCCTGGAGCTTCGCCTGGATGGCGGCCTGCACGGACGGCATGTTGGTGCCCTCCACGTACAGGTTCTCCATGGTGCCGGAGAAGGTCTTCTTCGCCCCGGCGCAGCGCTGCTCGTGGCCCACGTTGCCCTGCTCGTGCAGGACGCAGACGGCTCTCTTGCGGCCGCGCTTGCCCAGCTCGGTGCCGACCGCCTCGCCCGCGATCGTCTCGTCCTGGCCGATGTGGGTGAGCGCTCCGTACTCGGCGGACTGGGCGGATCCGGAGTTGACCGTGACCACCGGGATGCCGGCCTTGACGGCCTTGCCGATGACGTCCTTGAGCGCCTCCGGCTTGGCCAGGCTCACGATGATCCCGTCGACCTTCTGGTCGATGGCGTTCTGCACGAACTGCGCCTGCTGCTGCGCCTGGTCGTCGTGGGAGTAGACGAAGTTGATGTTGTCCTTCGCCGCGGCCTCCTTGGCGCCCTTCTGGACGATGTCCCAGAAGGTGTCGCCGTCGCCCGCGTGCGTGACCATCGCGAAGGTCCAGCGCGGGGTGGAGACGGCCGGCCGGCCCGCCTCGGCGGCCTTAGCCCGCTCCTCGGCACGCTTGCCGCCCGTACTGCTGCAGCCCGCGAGCGAAGCTCCCAGTACCGCCGCGAGCACGGCGCCCACGACGCGTACCCCTGTCCGAACCCTAGCCACGTCGCCGTGCCCTTCCCTCGTCACCAATTCGGTCATTCCGGTTCCAGCCGCTCAGTATCCGCCACAGTGGACCATGCAGGCTCATCGGGGCATGCCCGGGCAGATTGACAGGTCCCCCGTACGGGGTCAGGTTGAGTGCATGCGCATCGGGCTCATCGGGACGGGCCGGATCGGGTCCTTCCACGCGGCGGCACTGGCCCGCAACCCGGAGGCGGGCTCGCTCCTGCTCGCCGACGCCGATCCCGCGCGGGCGGCGCGGCTGGCCAACCGGCTCGGGGCCACCGCCGCGCCCTCCGTGGAGCAGGTCTTCACCTGGGGCGTGGACGCGGTGGTCGTGGCCTGCGCGACGGAGGGGCACGCGGAGCTGGCGGTTCGGGCGGTGCGCGGCGGGCTGCCGGTGTTCTGCGAGAAGCCGCTGGCCCCGGACCTGGCCCGGAACCTGGCCGTGCTGCGCGAGGTGGACGCCGCCGGCGGCGTGCTCCAGGTGGGCTTCATGCGCCGCTTCGACGCGGGCTACCGCACGGCCCGGGAGCTGGTCCGCTCGGGCGCCCTGGGCCGGCTGCACACCGTACGGACCATGACGGCCGATCCGGCTCCGCCGCCCGCGGCGTACCTGGCGACCTCCGGCGGGCTGTACCGGGACTGCCTGGTGCACGACTTCGACATGGTCCGCTGGGTCACCGGGCACGAGGTGGCCGAGGTGTTCGCGGCCGGGTCGGACGCGGGTCCGGCGCAGTTCCGGGAGGCGGGCGACATCGACACCGCGGCGGCCGTGCTCATGCTGGACGACGGGACGCTGGTCACCGCGACCGGTACGCGGTGCAACGGCGCCGGGTACGACGTGCGGATGGAGCTGGCCGGGGAGCTGGACCAGGTCTCCGCCGGGCTGGACGACCGTACGCCGATCGCCTCGACCGAGCCGCATGGCCCGCCGCCGGCGAGCAAGCCGTGGACGGGGTTCCTCGAGCGGTTCGGCCCCGCGTACGAGGCGGAGCTGGCGGCCTTCGTACGGCTGGTCCGCGGCGAGGGCCCGAACCCCTGCGACGGCCGGGAGGCGCTCGCCGCGTTCCGGGTCGCGGAGGCGTGCGAGCTCTCGCGCCGCGAGGGGCGCCGGGTCCGGCTGGAGGAGCTCCCGGATCGGTGAGCGGGTGGCCATCGGGCCACCTTAGGGCCGCTGTTCGCCCTGGATGGGGAGCGGTTTCGGACAATCAGCCGACGGTGCGGCGGCCCCATGCCGTACCGGCGAGCACGAGGGCGGCGCCGGCGATGCCGAGGGGGCCGAGGTGCTCGCCGCCGATGGCGATGCCGGCGGCGGCCGCCCACAGCGGCTCGGTGCCGAGCAGCAGGCTGACGCGGGAGGGCGAGGTGCGGCGGACGGCCCACATCTGCACGAAGAAGGCGAAGAGCGTGCACAGGACGGAGAGGAAGACCAGCCCCGCCCACTCGGCGGCCCCGAACCCGGCGGCCGCGGCCCACGGGCTGTCCCCGGTACCGGGCACTGCGGCCAGGACCGCGAAGACGAGGACGGCGCCGCCGAGCTGGACGGTGGTGAGGGAGAGCGGGTCGGCGCCTTGGACGGCCTTGACCCGGGCCATGAGCAGGACGTGCAGCGTGCGGGCGAGGGCGGCGCAGAGGATGAGCAGGTCGCCCGGGCTGGGCGCGGTGAGTCCCCCGCCCTGGGTGAGCAGGACGACCCCCGCGACGGAGACCGCGGCGGCGGTGAGGAACGCGCCCGAGGGCTTGCGCCGCTGCACGGCCGCCTCGGCGAGCGGTGTGAAGATCATGGTCAGGCTGATGATCAGCCCGGCGTTGGTGGCGGAGGTGTGGACGACCCCGTAGGTCTCCAGCAGGAAGATCCCGCCGAGGACCAGGCCCAGCAGCCCGGCGCCGCGCAGCTGGGCGGGGGTCAGCGCGCGCAGCCGGCGCCACCCGGCGACGACCAGCACGGGCAGCACGAGCGCGAAGCGCAGGACGAGTACGCCGATCACGGTCTGGGTGGTGGTGATGCCCTTGGCGGCGAGGTAGCTGCCGCCCCAGACGACGGCGACGGCCAGGACGGGCAGGTCGGCGAGCCAGGCGGCGCGGCGGGGGCCGCTGCCGGGGGCGTTGCCGTTCCGGGCTTCGAGGGCGGGCGAGGTCACGGTCACCGGGCGGTCTCCAACGGTCCGAAATGAGTGGAGACTTCGGCGGCTCGCACGCGTGCGGGCTCACCGTACCGGAGCCGATCATGCCGGTCGACCCCTTTGCGGTCCTGTCGGACCGGCCCCGTAGCATCGGGGACATGGCTGATCTCTACGCCCTGGACCTGGCCTTCGACCTCGTCGAAACCACCCCGGACGCCGTGGTCGCGGAGCTCCGGCGCCAACTGGCGCCGGAGGGACTCCTCGGGACCCGGGGCCCGGCGCGGCGCGTCGGCGGCATGCTCGTCGGCGATTTCGGGCCGGACGACCGCGGCGGCTGGGCCCTGACCAGCCGCCAGGAGATTCATGCCGAGCAGCTACCGGACCTCGAGGACCTGCTGCTGCTCCTCGCACCCCACATCCGCCCGCCGGGCCCGGTCGGCCGGATCCGCCACTACGAGCACGAGTCCCCGGACCTGCTGGTCCTGCGCGAGCGCCGCGTGGTCCAGCTGGCGCTGGACCCGCGCTAGACGGCCTGGTGCCGGCCCGGCAGGTTTGCCGGGCCGCGGCAGACGCCGCTCAGGTGTCGAGGAAGGTGCCGAAGGTCGCGCGCCCCTTCGTCCGGTAGGTGTGGATGGCGATGCCGCTGGACGTCGTACGGGAGCCGGTCAGCTCGAAGGCCGTCGGCAGCCCGCCGGTCGGGAACAGCCGCCGCCCCGCTCCCAGGAACACCGGGAAGACCTGCAGGTTGAGCTCGTCCACGAGGTCCCGGGCCAGCAGCCACTGCGCGAGCTGCCCGCTGCCGTGCACCTGGAGCTCCCCGTCCAGCGCGTCCTTGACGCGGACGATCTCGCTCTGCAGGTGCTCCCCGTCGATCACGGTGGCCGGCCCCCAGGACGGTTCCTTCAGGGTGGTCGAGGCGACGTACTTCGGCAGCCTGTTCAGCTTGTTCGGGACGGGGTCGGCGGGGTCGTCGTGCTCCGGCCAGTACGCCGCGAAGATGTCGTACGTCCGGCGCCCGAGCAGAAACGCCCCGGCCCGCTCGAAGACCTCGTTGACGAACTCCCCCATGCCCTCGTCGGCGTACGGCACCACCCAGCCTCCGTACGCGAACCCGCCGCTGGTGTCCTCCTCGGGCCCGCCGGGCGCCTGCATCACGCCGTCGAGGGTCAGAAAGGTGGTGAGGGTCAGCTTGCCCATGACTCTGCGCTCCTGGCTCGATCGTCCTTACGCAGATTCAGACTCCCGCTCCCCCGGATTCTCATCGCTCCGCCACGCGGAAACGCGCGGGCCGCTCCCACGATCACCCGCCCGCACCGGTCACCGGCCTTCGGTGGGGCCGCCGGGGCTCAGGAGCTGGTCGCCGAGGGGAGTGCGGCGGTAGAGGACGTGGCGGCCGTCGCGGGCGCGGGTGACCAGGCCCGTGCTGTGGAGGACCGCCAGGTGCTGGGAGACGGCGCTGGGGGTGACCTGGAGGCGGCGGGCGATCTCGACGGTGGGCAGGGGGCCGTCGAGGAGGGCGAGGAGCGCGGCCTTGGGTGCGCCGAGGAGTTTGCCGAGCGCGGTGGCGTCGGGAGGGCGCGGGGCGTACCACAGGGTGGCCACGCCCCTGCTGGGATAGGCCAGGGCGGGTGGCTGGTCGGCGGTGACGGGTGGGGCGGGCTTGTGGGCGAAGACGGAGGGGATCAGGAGCAGTCCGCGGCCGGCGGCCGGGATGTGGAAGTCCCCGAGGACGTTGTCGATGTGCAGGGTTCCGTCGTCCCAGTGCAGGTGGGGGTGCATGTCGGCGAACAGCCGCCGGGCGCCGCCGACGGCGAGCTGCCGGGCCCGGTAGGTCATGTCGGCTTCGAGGACGAGCCGTATCGCCGGCCAGGCCGGCTTGATCGCGAGGGTCCAGTACGCGTGGAGCAGCTCGCAGATGGTGTCGCGCAGGGTGATGACCGCACCCTCGTCGTCGGCGGTCGCCGCGTGCAGCGGCGCGGGCAGCGGGTCGGGGGCGTGCGCGTCCAGCAGGTCGCGGCGCACGATGCCTGCCGGCGTGCGGCGTACGACGGCCAGTTCCTCGGCGAAGGTGGCGGAGAACCGCTGGGGGCGGGGGCTCAGGAAGTCGGGCAGCGTGCGGCGTTGCGCGACCAGCGAGGTGAGGAGTGCCGTGTCGAGGCCACCGAGGCGTGGGACCACCGAGCGGCGCCAGGGGGTGTGGATCGCGGACAGGCCCGGCTCGCGCAGGACGCGCAGGCTCAGCACGGTGTCCTGGAGCGGGGACAGGGCGAAGCGGGTGTCCGCGAGGTCGTCGGCATCGAGCCCGAAGCTGATCATTAAGCCCGAGGCTACATCCATTGGCGGGGGTGGTCCGGTGGGCTGGACTGCCGGGCATGACAGAGAGAGCAGTCGCGGCGGCCGACCGGGCCCGCAGCGAGCGGAAGCCGCCAACAGCCCCGGCGGGCCCTGCAGCCAGGGCGGCGCCGGCAGCGGCCTCGGCGGCACCGGCAGCACCAGCGGCCTCGGGGACACCGGCGACGCCGGCCGCCTCGGGGACACCGGCCGCCCCGCCGGCGCCGGCGTCCACGGCGCCGACCACGCTCGATCGGCGCCTGATCGCGCTCCTCGCGCTGACCTGCGCGGTCGCCGTCGGCAACATCTACTTCCCACAGGCCGTCAGCCCGCTGGTCGCCGCCGGTCTGGGCACCTCGCCCGACAAGGCTGCCGTGGTGGTCACCGCCACGCAGATCGGCTACACCGCGGGCATCTTCCTGCTGGTCCCCCTCGGCGACCGGCTGCCCTACCGCCGCCTCCTCGTCACCCTGCTCGCGGCGAGCGGGGCGGCCCTGCTCGCCGCCGCCCTGGCCCGCAGCCTGACCCAACTCGTCGCCGCCAGCGCCCTGGTCGGCGTGACGACCACGTCCGCCCAGCTCATCGGCCCGATGACGGTCGGCCTGGTCGCCGAGGGGCGGCGCGGCGCGGTGATGGGGACGCTGCTCAGCGGCTCCATCGGCGGCATGCTCCTGGCCCGCACCTTCGGCGGTGCGCTCGGTGAGCGGTTCGGGTGGCGGGCCCCCTACCTGGTGGCCGGGCTCGTGGTGCTGTGCCTCACGGTGGTGCTGGCCCGTGCGCTGCGCGCCACCGCCACCACGTCCGTCACCCCCGCCACGCCCGCCACCCCGCCCACCCCCGCCAGCGCCTCACCTCGGGTACGCCTCCGCTCGCTGCCGGTCCAGCCGCTGCGGCTGCTGCGCGCCGAGCCCGAACTGCGCCGCTCCGCCGGCTACCAGGCGGCCCTCTTCGGCGGGTTCTCCGCCGTCTGGACCTGCCTGGCACTGCTCCTCACCGGCCCGCTCTACGGTTTCGGCCCGCAGGCGCTCGGGCTCGTGGCGCTCACCGGGGCGATCACCATGGCGTGCACCCCGGTGGCCGGCCGGATCGTGGACCGCCACGGCCCGGACCCGGTCAACCTGACCTGCTTCCTCGCCACGCTCGCCGCCGCGGCCGTCCTCGCCGTCGGCGCCCGGGGCGGTACCGCGGGGCTCGTCGCGCTCCTCCTCGGGACACTGCTGCTGGACACCGCCATGCAGTGCGGCATGATCGCCAACCAGGCCCGCTTCTACGCCCTGCGCGGCGACTCCCGCAGCGCGCTGAACACCGCCTACATGACGTGCGTCTACCTGGGCGGCAGCGCGGGATCCTGGCTCGGCCTGCAGCTCTACCGACACGGCGGCTGGCTCGGAGTCTGCCTGCTGCTGGCGCTGCTGACGGCTCCCGCCGCCGACTCCGTCCGCCGGGTGCGGGCCGCAAAACGCCCGGTCGGATTCCTGCCAGCCCCGTAGGCCTCCCGGCGATTTCATTGAAGTCGCAACCAACAAGGGAGGAAGAAGCATGAACGAGAACACGGTGGCCCTGGTGACCGGTGGCAGCCGCGGGATCGGAGCGGCGAGTGCGGTGCGGCTGGCCGAGGACGGGGCCGACGTCGTGATCACCTACGTCAGCGACGCGGAGGCGGCGGCCGGGGTCGTCGGGAAGATCGAGGCGCTCGGGCGGCGCGCGATCGCCGTGCGGGCCGATGCCGGGGATCCTGCCGCCGCCGCCCTGGCGGCGGAGCGGACGGTGCGGGAGTTCGGGCGGCTCGACGTGCTGGTGAACAACGCGGGGGTGGGCGTGCTCGGGCCGCTGGCGGAGCTGGGCCCGGCCGACGTGGACCGGGTACTGGCGGTCAACGTACGCGGGGTGTTCCTCATGGCGCAGGCGGCGGCCGGACGGATGCGGCAGGGCGGCCGGATCATCACCATCGGCACCTGCATGACCCAGCGGGTGCCCGCTCCCGGCGGCACCCTCTACGCGATGAGCAAGTCGGCGCTGATCGGGCTGACGAAGGCTCTCGCCCGGGAGTTGGGGGAGCGCGGGATCACGGCGAACATCGTCCACCCCGGACCGGTGGACACCGACATGAACCCGGCGGACGGTCCGTACGCCGGCCCGCAGGCGGCGATGACCGCCCTCGGGCGCTTCGGCACCGCGCAGGAGGTCGCGGCCGTGGTGTCCTTCCTCGCGGGGCCGGACTCCGCGTACGCGACGGGCGCCGAGTTCGCGGTGGACGGCGGCCACGCCGCGTAGCCCTCCGGCCGGGCGTGCGGGCAGGTCCGGACGCGGCGGCCCGGATGCGCCGGCCCTGGTGCGTCGGCCCTGGACGCGCCGAGGGCCCGTTGGGGCGTACCGCACGGCGGTGCGCCCCAACGGGCCCTCCATCCCCGGGGGTGTCGGCCCCCGGGGCCGGACTACGCGCCGAGTTCCTGGGCGCGGGCGTCGTGCGCGGCGGCGCCGGCCTCCGTCAGGGAGCCGTGCAGGCGCAGGCGGGAGAAGCCGCCGTCCGGGAAGATGTCGATCCGGACGTGGGTGCCGACCGCCGGGGTGTCCAGCACGAAGCGGTGGTTGGTGTCGGGCTGCAGGCGGGTGCGCGGCAGGAACTCCGCCCACTCGCCCTCCTCGCCCGTCTTGATGGAGAGGGAGGCCCAGCCGGCCGAGTTGCCCTTGAGGTAGGCGGTGTCGATCTCGACGGCGCGGATCTCGGACTCGGCGACGAGCTGGTAGCGGATCCAGTCGTTGCCGTTGTCGCGGCGGCGGGCGGTCTCCCAGCCGTCGTCCATCTTGCGGGAGCGGCCCGGGTTGATGGTGTTGGTCGGCGGGGAGTAGAAGCGGTTGGACGCGTCCTGGACCGAGCCGCCGTTCTCGAGCGCGACGACGTCGAACGTGCCGAGCGTGGCGAGCCACTTCGGGTCCGGGACGACCTCGCCGTACACGCGCAGGCGGGCGATGCCGCCGTCCGGGTGCTGGTTGACGCGCAGGTGCGTGAAGCGCTGCTCGGCGGTCACCTCGAAGCCGTTGGC
The DNA here is from genome assembly GCF_052871255.1 of Streptomyces sp. LARHCF249. Classification (NCBI taxonomy): domain Bacteria; kingdom Bacillati; phylum Actinomycetota; class Actinomycetes; order Kitasatosporales; family Streptomycetaceae; genus Streptomyces; species Streptomyces sp. LARHCF249. The sequence goes on along the minus strand of NZ_JBIXJQ010000005.1, from coordinate 240,061 downwards.
CGCGTGGCCGCCGACCGGGGTGCGCGGGACGAGCACGGTCCACTTCACGTCGTCGGCGAGGAGCTCCTCCGGGGTCGGCGCGAGGGCGCCGTCCCAGTTGGTGCCCTCGATGGAGACGGCCTGCGGCATGTTGCCGCGGAAGTGGGCGGTGTCGACGACGATGCCGCGGATGACGCCGGGGGCGCCCAGGCGTACGAGCGCCCAGTCGTGGTCCTCGGCGGTCGGCCAGGGCTGGGTGGCCGAGACGCCGCGGCGGCGGCGGGTCTCCCAGCCGTCCATGATCTTGCCCTTGTGGCCGAAGTGCTCCGGGTCGAAGTGCGCGGCCTCGGCGATGAGCAGGTTCTCGCGCTGGGCGAAGAACTCGTCGTTGGCAGCGATGACACCGGCGCCCAGCTCACGGGCGGCGAGGTTCGCGTACTGGGTGAACGGGAAGTCCGCGGTGCGGTAGTCCGCGTACGGGTCGCCTCCTCCGTACGGGTTCGCGTTGCCGGTGAAGGAGGTCAGTCCAGTTGAACGCTGTGCCACTGTCAGTTCTGCCTTTCGAGGAGGAGGCCCGTGGGCTCGGTCGGGGTGCCGTGGTCGGCGATCTGCGTACCGCGCAGCCAGGTGGACTTGACGACGCCGTGCAGGGTCTTGCCCGCGTACGCCGTGATCCGGTTGCGGTGGTGCAGCTCGGCCGGGTCCACAGTGAACGTTTCTTCAGGGGCGACGACCGCGAAGTCGGCGTCGCGGCCCACCTCGATCGCGCCCTTCTGCGTCAGGCCTGCGAGGGCGGCCGGGGCGGCGGACATCCAGCGCACGACGTCCTCCAGGGTGCGGCCGCGGCGGCGCGCCTCGGTCCAGATGGCGGGCAGGCCCAGCTGGAGGGAGGAGATGCCGCCCCACGCGGAGGCGAAGTCCTCCGTCTTCAGGTCCGCCGTGGACGGCGAGTGGTCCGAGACGATGCAGTCGATGGTGCCGTCGGCGAGCGCGTCCCACAGGAGGTCCTGGTTGGCGGCCTCGCGGATGGGCGGGCAGCACTTGAACTCGCTGGCGCCGTCCGGGACTTCCTCGGCCGTGAGGGTGAGGTAGTGCGGGCAGGACTCGACCGTGATCTTGACGCCCTCGGCCTTGGCGGCGGCGATCATCGGCAGCGCGTCGCTGGAGGACAGGTGCAGCACGTGGACGCGGGCGTTCAGCCGCTTGGCCTGGGCGATGAGGTTGCCGATGGCGGTGTTCTCGGCGTCGCGCGGGCGCGAGGCGAGGAAGTCCGCGTACTTCGGGCCCGGGACGACGGGGGCCGCGTCCAGGTGGTGCGGGTCCTCGGCGTGCACGATCATCAGGCCGCCGAAGCCGGTGATCTCGGCGAGGGAGGCGGCGAGCTGCTCCTGGTCGAGCTCGGGGAACTCCTCCACGCCCGAGGGCGACAGGAAGCACTTGAAGCCGTAGACGCCGGCGTCGTGCAGCGGGCGCAGGTCCTTGACGTTGTCCGGCAGGGCGCCGCCCCAGAAGCCGACGTCCACGTGCGCCTTGGCGCGGGCGACCTCCTGCTTGACGCGCAGGTTGCCGGTCGTGGTGGTCGGCGGCAGCGAGTTCAGGGGCATGTCGAGGATGGTGGTGATGCCGCCGGCCGCGGCGGCGCGGGTCGCCGTCCAGAAGCCTTCCCACTCGGTGCGGCCCGGGTCGTTCACGTGGACGTGGGTGTCGACCAGACCGGGGAGCAGGACGTCGTCGCCGAAGTCCTCCAGCCGGGCGCCGGCCGGTACCCCGGCCTCGTACGCCAGCACGGCCGTGATCTTCCCGCCGGCGACGGCCACCGAAGCGGCGCGCGTCCCCTCGGGGGTGATGACGCGCGTCGAGCGCAGTACCAGTTCCACAGCCACGTCGGCCACCGGAACCTCCCCATCTACTTCCACAGAGCGAAATTCAACGTTCTGTTGACGGAGTCTTCACGGCGATCGAGAGCCAGTCAAGAGCGCCCGGACGGACCACTGACACGCCCGCATCGCGATTGGATGTTTCCACAGGATGGAATTAAGATTTCGCTATACAGAATGTAGCTACCACCACCGGGGGACGGGGAGGTAACTTCCCGAGGACGTCCGTCACCCGGACAAACCGCCTCTGACCGGCGGGGACGGCATCGCCCCTGCTCTAGGGCCGAAGCCGACCGACCGGTAGGCTGCTTCCTTGCCTGCCAGCACCGAAAGGACCGCGCCGTGCCGACGTCCAGCGCCAGCACCACCGACGCTTCCGCCAAGCCCACCGCCGCCAGCGGTGGCGTCCAGTCCCTTGAGCGCGCCTTCGATCTGCTCGAACGCATGGCCGACGCCGGGGGTGAGGTCGGCCTCAGCGAGCTCTCCGCGGCCAGCGGACTGCCGCTGCCCACGATCCACCGTCTCATGCGCACGCTCGTCGCGTGCGGCTACGTCCGCCAGCAGCCCAACCGACGGTACTCCCTCGGGCCCCGGCTGATCCGCCTCGGCGAGTCGGCGTCGCGGCTGCTGGGCACCTGGGCGCGCCCCTACCTCGCCCGCCTGGTCGAGGAGACCGGGGAGACGGCGAACATGGCCCTGCTCGACGGGGACGAGATCGTCTACGTCGCCCAGGTGCCGTCCAAGCACTCCATGCGCATGTTCACCGAGGTCGGCCGCCGGGTGCTCCCGCACTCCACCGGCGTGGGCAAGGCCCTCCTCGCCTACACCCCCGCCGACGAGGTGCGGGCCCTGCTCGCGCGCACCGGCATGCCCGCGGCGACCGAGAAGACCATCACCACGCCCGAGGGCTTCCTCGAGGCGCTGGAGAAGGTCCGCAAGTCCGGCTACGCGGTCGACGACAACGAGCAGGAAATAGGAGTCCGCTGCCTCGCCGTGTCGGTGCCGAACTCGCCGACCGCCGCCGCGATCTCCATCTCCGGTCCGGCCGGCCGGGTCACCGAGGCCGTGGCCGAGTCCTTCGTGCCGATCCTGCAGGGCGTCGCGGCCGAGCTGTCGGTGGCGCTCTCCAACCAGACCCCCGCGTAGCGCGCCGGCCTGTGCGAACGGCCCCGGCCCCCTCCGCGAGGGGCGCCGGGGCCGTTCGCGTACCCGCGCTCAGGACGCCGGGACCGGGTCCGGGCTCTGGGTCAGGCGGCCGTCGGCCATGGTCGCCGTCCGGTCCATCCGCTCCAGGTGGGCGTGGTCGTGGGTGACCAGCACCGTGGCCGTGGAGCGCTCGCGGGTCAGCGTGACCAGCAGGTCGAGCACGGCGGCGCCGCGCTCGTGGTCCAGCGCGCTGGTCGGCTCGTCGACCAGCAGCACGGCGGGCTCGTTCATCAGGGCGCGGGCTATGTTGATCCGCTGGCGCTGGCCGCCGGAGAGCTGGTGGGGCCGCTTGTCGGCCTTGTCCGCCAGACCCACCGCGTCCAGCAGCTCCAGCGCGCGCCGGCGCAGCGCTCGCGAGGGCCGGCCGGAGAGGTGCGCCATGACCTGGAGCTGTTCGGCCGCGGTGAGCGAGGCCAGCAGGTTCGGCTGCTGGAAGACGATGCCGATCTCCTCGCGGCGCAGGGCCGACTTCTCGGCGGCGCTCAGCTCCGCCGTGTCCCGGCCGGCGACGACCACCCGGCCGGAGTCGGGGGTGACCAGGGTGGCGGCGACGGCGAGCAGGCTGGACTTGCCGGAACCGGAGGGTCCGATCACCGCCGTCAGGGTGCCGGCGGGCACCTCCAGGCGGACCGCGTCGAGCGCGGTGAGCCGTGAGTCGCCGTCGGGGTACGTGAGCGTGACGTCGTGGACGAGCAGGGTCATCGGGCGCTCCCGAGGGCGGTCAGCGGGTCGACGGCGGTGATCCGCCGGATGGACAGGGCCGCGCCCAGGGCGCCGAGCAGGATCATCACGGCGGCCGGGACCAGCACGGTGGCGGCGTCGAGCACGAAGGGCACGTTCCCGCCGCTGATCAGCGCCCCGAACCCGGCGGCCAGGGCCGTGCCCAGCCCGGTGCCGATCGCGAGCATCACCACGGCCTGGCCCAGCGCGTCCTTGAGGAGGTACGGGGTGGAGGCACCCAGTGCCTTCAGAACGGCGACGTCCCCGCTGCGCTGGATGGTCCACACCGTGAAGAAGGCGCCTATCACCAGGGCCGAGATGACGAAGAGGAAGCCGCGCATCAGCTGGAGCGAGCCGTTCTCGGCCTGGTACGAGCCTATGGCGCCCAGGGCCTCGTCCACGGTCTGGGCCCTGGTGCCGGCCGCCCGGTCAGCGGCGGCCAGGCCGATGCCGTCGCCCGAGACGGCGACGACGGTCGCCAGGGTCTCCAGGGAGGTGCCGGGGTTGCCGATGCGCTGCCAGTCGTTCAGGTCCATCCAGACCACGGGGGTGTGGCTGTAGGCGGCGGTGCCGGAGACGGCGGCCACGGCCAGTTCGAGCGGGCCGATCTTCAGCTTGGCTCCGGCGGTGAGGCCGCCCAGCTCCTTCGCGGCCTTCTCGGTGAGGACGACCCGGCCCTGGGTGAGGCCCGCGCCGCGCGGGGCCAGCCCCCCGGCCGGCTCCACGCCGAAGGCGGACACCGCGGCGGTGCGCCCGCCCGAGGCGGCGTTGGTGGTACGGATGCCGAGGGGCTCGGCGGCGCTCACCCCGGGCCGCGCCCGCCAGGCCTGCCAGGCCCTCTCCGGAACCTGCGAGCTGGTGAAGGACACCTTCTGGTCACCCGCGGGCGCGGCGAACGCCAGATGCGTGGCGGGCAGCCCGGTGACGGCCGAGATGTTCTCCCGGGCCAGGCCCGCGGTGAGTCCGGACAACAGGCCGACCAGCAGTGTGATCAGTAGGACGACCGTGCCCATGAGGGCGAACCGGCCCTTCGCGAACCGTAGATCTCTCCATGCGACGAACATGTCCCCCACCTTGGTCTTCCGCGTGGACACAAGGCATCGCGCCACGGTAGCGATCCTCGTATCGAAGGGCGCACCGGGACATCGAACTTTCGATTGACCGGGGCCGGCCCGGCCCGACTTACGCTGGTCCGGCGATGACTCCTCCCGTTTCCCCTGTTCCCGCCGTTTCCCGTCCCCTCACCCCCGTGTCCAAGGTGCTGCGGCTGTGCCTGCACGCCCTGCTGCTGGGGCTGCTCGCGCTGGCCGCCGGGCGGGCGCTGGCCGACTCCGCGCCCCGGGCCGGCTGGGTGGTCGGCGCCTGCGCGGTGCTGGCCGCCGTGTACGCGGGCGGCGTACGCGCCCCCGTGGTGCACCGCTCGCCGCGCGCCGGGGCGGTGTGGCTGGCCGCGCTCGGCGCGGCCTGGGCGGCCCTGCTGGCGGTCTCCCCCGACGGGCTGTGGATCGCCTTCCCGCTGTACTTCCTGGAACTGCACCTGCTGCGGCTGCGCTGGGGCGTCGCGGCCGTCGCGCTGACCGCCTGCGCGGCCATCGGGGGTTTCCTCGCGCACAGCAGCGCGGTGACCCCGGGAGCGTTCCTCGGGCCGCTGCTGGGCGGGGCCGTGGCGGTGGCGACCGTACTGGGCTACCAGGCGCTGTACCGCGAGAGCGAACGCCGCCGGGAGCTGATCGAGGAGCTCATCACGACCCGGGCGGAACTGGCCGCCGCCGAGCGGAGCGCCGGGATCCTCGCCGAACGGGAGCGGCTCGCCCGGGAGATCCACGACACCCTGGCCCAGGGGCTGTCCTCCATCCAGCTGCTGCTGCGGGCCGCCGAACGGGCGCTGCCGGAGGACTCGGCGGCCCTGCCGCACATCGCGCAGGCCCGGGAGGCCGCCCAGGAGAACCTCGCCGAGGCGCGTCGTTTCGTACGGGCCCTCACCCCGCCGGATCTGGAGCACGGCTCGCTGGCCGCAGCGCTGGAGCGGCTGTGCACCGGGGCGCCCTGGCCGCGGGTGCGGTTCTCGCTGAGCGGCGCGCCGCGGGTGCTGCCGACCCCGTACGAGGTGGCCCTGCTGCGGATCGCGCAGTCGGCGCTGGCCAACGTGGTGCGCCACGCGCGGGCGAAGCGCGCCGAGATCACGCTGACCTTCATGGACGCCTCGGTCACCCTGGACATCGTGGACGACGGGCAGGGCTTCGACCCTTCCTCGGCCACCGCGGCCCGCGGGGACGGGGGCTTCGGGCTGCCCGCGATGCGCTCGCGCGCCGAAACCCTGGGCGGGCTGTTCACCGTGGAGTCCGACCGCGGCCAGGGCACCGCCGTGGCCGTCACCCTGCCGCTGCCCCTGGAGGCGTCCTGATGACCATCCGGCTGCTCCTCGCGGACGACCACCCGGTGGTCCGGGCGGGTCTGCGCGCGGTACTGGACACCGAACCGGACTTCGCGGTGGTGGCCGAGGCCGCGACCGCCGAACGGGCGGTGGAGCTGGCTGCGGCCGAGCCGGTGGACGTCGTCCTGATGGACCTCCAGTTCGGGCCCGGGATGCACGGTTCCGAAGCGACGGCCCTGATCACGTCCCGCCAGGACGCGCCCCGGGTGCTGGTGCTGACCACGTACGACACGGACGCGGACATCCTGGCGGCCGTGGAGGCCGGCGCCTCGGGCTACCTGCTCAAGGACGCCCCGCCGGAGGAGCTGGCGGCGGCGGTACGGACGGCCGCGGCGGGGCAGTCGGCGCTGGCCCCGGCGGTGGCGCTGCGGCTGATGGACCGGATGCGGACGCCGGCGGAGGCGCTGACGAAGCGGGAGCTGGAGGTGCTGCAACTGGTCGCGGACGGCCTGTCGAACCAGCAGATCTCCAAGCGGCTCTTCCTCAGCCAGGCCACGGTCAAGTCCCACCTGGTGCACGTCTACGCGAAGCTCGGCGTGGACTCCCGCACCTCGGCGGTGGCAGCGGCGGCCACCCGCCGCCTGATCCGCACCCCGTAGCCCCGCCCAGGGGGCGGGACGGACGAAAGTCCCGGGCCGACGGGCCGGACGGCCCCTTTGGCGTCCTGGAGGGCGTGGACGGCGGGCACGGCGGGCAGGCGCCCCTGGCAGCCCTGCACCGACGGACGGAAGGACGGGACCGTGCCCGGATCCACCACCCCCATCGACCGCACCACCAGCCATTTCGCCTCGGCGGAAGCGACTGCATCGATACCGGACCGGGCCGGGGTTCCCCGGATCGCCCTGGCCCACCAGTTGGCCCCCGAGGACGCCCGGGAGCTGACGGGGCTCTTTTTCGCCCGCCTGCGGAGCCTGCCGGAGGGTACGGCGGAGTACCAGTACGTACGCAACACGCTGATCGAGATGAACATGGCTCTCGTCCGGTTCGCCGCACGCGGTTTCCGTACGGGGAACGCCGGCGGGGCCGGCGCGGAGCTGGAGGACATCGTCCAAGCCGGCACGATCGGCCTGATCAAGGCGATCGACCGCTTCGATCCCGACCGGGGGGTGCACTTCTCCACCCTCGCCCTCCCGTACATCAGCGGGGAGATCAAACGGCACTTCCGGGACACGACCTGGGCCGTGCGCGTTCCGCGCAGGCTCAAAGAACGCAGCATGGAGCTCACCAGGGCCGGAGAGGACCTCGCGGCCACGCTGGGCCGCGCCCCCACCGTCCACGAGATCGCCCGCCACCTCGGCTTGGACGAGGAAGAGGTCATCGAGGGGCTCGTCGCGGCCAACGGCTACTCCACCGAGCCCCTGGACGCGCCGACGGGCGGCGAGGAGCAGGCCGCGCCGAGGCGCACGTCTCGCACCCCGGCGGACGCCGGCGGCCAGAGCGACCGTGCCATCGAGCTCTTCGAGGACCTGCACGCCCTCGGCCCCCTGCTGCACGAGCTGTGCGAACGGGACCGGGAGATCCTGTACCTGAGGTTCGGACGGGAGATGACCCAGTCCGAGATCGGCGCCGAACTCGGCATCAGCCAGATGCAGGTCTCGCGCCTCCTGACCCGCATCCTGACCAGACTGCGCACGGGCATGCTCGCCGGTTGACCCCGGCGGCACGGTCCGTGACAGCTACCCAGCCGGTGATGACCTATGAGCCCCTTGATCCCCCAGGACCCCGACACGCTCAAGCAGCACCTTGCCCGCGAGGTCAGAGCCTTGCGGGAGGCCGCCCGCCACGGGGCCGGGGTCCGGCTCGACGAACGCCCCGCACCGGACGGGGCGCCGTCGGCGGACTCCGGCGAGGAGCTTTGCCCGTGCGGTACTGCGGGGCCCGGGCACGGCTGCGGTGACGTCGTCGAGGGACACGACCCGTGGGAGTGCGTCTGCGCGACCCTGCCCGCCATTCCGCTGTCGGCCGCGCTGTTCACTCCCGTGCGCGACGAGACCGGGCGGACGGTCGACTTCACGGTCCAGGCCGGCAACCACGTCCGCGCGGCCGAGTGGCTGGAGGCTCCGGACCGCCAGATCGGCCGGCGGCTGCTCGAAGTCCAGCCCGGGGCCGCGGTCGGCGGGCTGGTCAGGGCCCTGGACTCGGTGCTGGACACCGGCCGCGCCCTGAAGGCGTACGCCTTGGACTACACGGAGCAGCGCAGCGACGGTCTGCACCGCACGAAACTCCTGTACGACGCCTCGTCCTGCGGCGACAAGGTCCTGGCGACGTGGCGGGCGGCCCACAACCGCATGGAGCTGCTCTCCCTCGACGCGCAGTACATCGCGTCCATGGGCTGGGGCACCTGGGACCTGCTGTCCGGCGAGGTCGCCTGGTCGGAAGGGCTCTCCTCGATCTTCCGCAACGATCCGTCCCGTCCCCTGACGCTCGCCGAACTGTGCGACATGGTCCTGCTGGACGACGTACCGCGCTTCGGGAAGTTCCTGCTGGCGCTGGTCGACGGCGAGGAGCCGTCGGGGACCGAGATCCGCTTCAGCGTGCTCGGGGAGGTGCGCACCCTGCACCTCGTGGGGCATCCCGTCATCGCGATCGACGGGCTTCCCTGGTCGGTGCACGTCATCGCGCGCGATCTGACGTCCCAGGTGCGCAGTCGCCAGCGGCTCGCCGCGACGCGCAGGCAGTCGGACCGGCTGCGGGAGGAGGCGGCCGCCGAGCGGCGGGTCGCCGCCGCCCTGCGGGAGGCCCTGCTGCCGACGCACTCCGCCGCTCTCGCCCAGGCGGGCCTGTCCGTGGCGGCCGCGTACCTGCCGGCGGAACCGGACGCGGCGGTGGGCGGCGACTGGTACAAGTGCCGCCTGCTGCCGGACGGCCGGGTCCTGCTCGCCATCGGCGACGCCTGCGGCCACGGGCTGAGCGCGGTCGCCCGGATGGCGCAGCAGCGGCACGCCCTCGCGGGTCTCGCCCATGCCCCGGGGACGCACGCCGGCCAGCTGACCACCTGGCTCAACGAGCTGCTGTGCGCCGACCCGGCCGCCGAAACGGCGACCGCGATCATCGGGCACGTCGACCCGGAGCGCCGGTTCCGCTGGGCGTGTGCCGGCCATCCGGCGCCGCTGCTGCTGCGTGACGGTACGGCCTCGGTGCTGGATACGCAGCACCGAGGCCCCCTCTTCGGACTCCTGCCCGGGCACGAGTACGAGACCGCGACCGCGGAACTCCGCCCCGGTGATCTCCTGCTGCTCTACACGGACGGCATGGTCGAGCGCCGGGGTGAGGACATCGCGGACAGCATCGACGTGCTGCGCAAGGTACTGACGGGGTGCGGCGGGCTCGACCCCCAGGAGACCCTCGACCGCATCATGGACGCGTACACGCCCGAGGAGCACGAGGACGACACCTGCCTGGTGGCCCTGGGCGTCGGCTGACGCCGGGCGCCGCGTCCACCGGCCCGGACGACTAGGCCACCCAGTAGGGCCGTTCCACCGCCGGGGAGAGCGGGACCCCGTCGTGGAAGGCCTGCGCGAGGAGGCGGACGCCCTCGTCGAGGCGGTCGGCGGGCAGTGTGTACGGAATCCGGAGCCGGTGCTCGAAGGTGCCCGGGTCCACTCCGAAGCGGGCGCCGCGGCCGATGTGCACCCCAGCCGCCGCGGCCCGTTCGGACAGGGCGGAGCTGACCGGCTCGCCGAGGTCGACCCAGAGCGAGAGCCCGCCCGGCGGGAGCTGCCAGGACCATTCCGGGGTGTGCCGCTGTAGGGACCGGACCAGGGCCTCGCGCTGGATCCGCAGCTGTGCCAGGCGCGCGGGCAGCGACCGGTCCAGGCCCTCCATCAGCGGGAGCGCGACCAGCTGGTCGATCACCGAGCCGCTCATGTCGGCGGAGACCCGTACGGAGGTCAGCTCGGTGATCATCTTGGCGGTGGCCCGGATCCAGCCCACCCGCAGGCCGCCCCAGTGCGTCTTGCTGAGCGAACCGATGGTGATCACGTGCTCGGCGCCGCCGCGCGGGGCGAGCGAGGCCAGCGGCGCGGGCGCGGGCTCGTCCAGTGCGATGTCGGCGATGGTCTCGTCGACGACCAGCCAGGTCCCGGTGGCCCGGGTGGCCGCGAGCAGCCGCAGCCGCTGCTCCGCCGGCATCAGCGCGCCGGTCGGGTTGTGGAAGTCGGGGATCACGTACGTCAGCCTGGGCACGGCCTGGCGCAGCGTGCACTCGGCGATGTCCATGTCCCAGCCCGCGTCGGAGACGGCTATGGACCCGGTGCGCAGCCGGGCGTGGCGCAGGGCGTCGAGGGCGTTGGCGTAGGTCGGGTTCTCGGTGACGACCCGGTCCCCGGGGCGGCAGAGCAGGCTGACGACCAGGGCGAAGGCCTGCTGGGCCCCGGCCGTGACCAGGATCTGCTCGGGGCGGGTGGGCAGCCCGCGCCGGGTGAACCGTTCGGCGACGGCCGTGCGCAGGTCGGGGAGGCCGAAGGGGTGGTAGCCGGGGCTCCGGGCGAGCCGGGGCAGCCGCGGGGCGGCCCAGGCGAAGGCCTCCGCGAGGCTGCCCTCCGGGGCGCCCATGGCCGCGATGGCGAGGTCGATCCCGGGGCCGCCGTCGGGTCGGCCTCCGGTACCGCCGCCGATGAGGCCGGGCGAGCCGACCGGCAGGTGGCCGTCGGGGAGTTCGGTCCAGGTGCCGGAGCCGCGGCGGCTGCGGACGTAGCCGCTCTCGCGCAGGAGGTCGTAGGCGCCGGTGACGGTGGCCCGGCTGGCGCCGACCGCCTCGGCGAGTTCGCGCTCGGCGGGCAGCCGTACGTGCAGGGCGATGCGGCCGTCGAGGATCAGTGTGCGCACGGCGTCGGCGAGCGCCCGGTACCCGGGGCGGGCCAGCACCTCCGCGGGGAGCAGGGCAGCGAGCTGACGGCTGCCGATCGTTCTGTCCGCTGTCTGGACCACTCGCCCGTTTGCCATGCCAACCTTCCCTGATTGGCTCTGACGGCCAGGCCAATCGAGGACCAGACTCGCCGCATTGGCCCCCGATTGGCAAGGAGACGTGTGATGCTGACCGACCGTGACGAACGAGCCCTGCTGGCTGCCGCCGAGAACCGGATCTCCGAGCCGCTGCGGATGGGGGCCGCGCTGGCCGCCGTACGGCGCTCGCTGACGCGCCGCACCCGGGTTTCCCCGCGGGAGCGAGAATCGGTGGCATGTCAGCCGATTCCCACACCCGTTCCCACACCCGTTCCGACGCCCCTTCCGACTCCCCTCCCGACCCGGCTCTCCCCGCCGGCGCACCGGTGATCGCGGGCCTGCTCCTGGCGGCGGGCGGCGGCCGCCGCCTGGGCGGCCGGCCCAAGGCCCTGCTCCCGTACCGCGGCCGCCCGCTGGTGGAGAACGCCGTGCGGGTGCTGCGCGAGGCGGGCTGCGGTCCCGTCCACGTGGTGCTCGGCGCCTCGGCGGCCGAGGTCCGCGAGCGCGCGGACCTGGCGGGATGCGTGGTCGTGGACAACCCCGACTGGGCGCAGGGCATGGGCTCTTCCCTGCGGGTCGGCCTCGCGTCCCTGGCCGGTACGGGCGCCCGCGCGGCCCTGGTCTCCCTGGTGGACCAGCCGGGCATCGGTCCGGCGGCCGTGGCCCGGGTCCGGGAGGCGTACCGCTCCCCCGCCAGCCTGGTCGCGGCGGCCTACGGCGGGGAGCGCGGCCACCCGGTGCTGTTCGGCTCGGACCGCTGGGCGGACATCGCACAGACGGCCGACGGCGACAAGGGTGCGCGTGTCCACCTGACACAGCACGCGGCAGAGCTCACTCTGGTGGAGTGCGCGGATGTGGCCGAACCCTTCGACATCGACGTGCCGGCCGATCTGGCGCGGCTCGAGCGGGACTGAGGCGCGTTCTGGCAGCGCAGGGCGTGACCGGTGTGGCACTGAGAGCCATCCCGCCGGAAGAATCTGTCGACTCGGAGAATCTCGATATCAACAAACCATTGAACTTCCACCATGAGGAAATTACTATCCACTGGTCAGAAGCGCCCTGAACCCACAGACGGCGCCCGCGACCGTAGTTTGGAACTCTCCACCATCGACGGCACTCCGTGCCGTCCGCGCGCGAGCATTCCCCCGCGGCCGCCAGGCACCGCCGCTGCAAGGAGTGACAGATATGTCCGCACCAGCGCCGTCATCGCTGGCCATCGTCGATGCCGAACCCCTGCCCCGACAGGACGAAGTCCTCACAGAAGCGGCGCTGGCCTTCGTGGCCGAGCTCCACCGGCGGTTCGCCCCGCGTCGCGCCGAGCTCCTCGCCCGGCGTGGCGAGCGGCGCGCCGAGATCGCCCGCACCTCCACGCTCGACTTCCTCCCGGAGACCGCACAGATCCGCGAGGGCGACTGGAAGGTCGCGCCGGCCCCGGCCGCGCTGAACGACCGCCGCGTGGAGATCACCGGTCCGACCGACCGCAAGATGACCATCAACGCCCTGAATTCGGGCGCGAAGGTCTGGCTCGCCGACTTCGAGGACGCCTCCGCCCCCACCTGGGAGAACGTCGTCCTCGGCCAGCTCAACCTGATCGACGCCTACGAGCGCCGCATCGACTTCACCGACGCCCGCACCGGCAAGGCATACGCACTGAAGCCCGCCGAGCAGCTCGCCACCGTCGTGATGCGGCCGCGCGGCTGGCACCTCGAGGAGCGCCACCTCCAGTTCGAGGGCGGCCCGGCCTCCGGCTCGCTGGTGGACTTCGGCCTGTACTTCTTCCACAACGCGAAGCGTCTGATCGACCTCGGCAAGGGCCCGTACTTCTACCTGCCGAAGACGGAGTCGCACCTGGAGGCGCGCCTCTGGAACGAGATCTTCGTCTTCGCCCAGGACTACGTCGGCATCCCGCAGGGCACCGTCCGCGCCACGGTCCTGATCGAGACGATCACCGCCGCGTACGAGATGGAGGAGATCCTCTACGAGCTGCGCGACCACGCGGCCGGCCTGAACGCGGGCCGCTGGGACTACCTCTTCTCCATCGTCAAGAACTTCCGTGACGGCGGCGAGAAGTTCGTCCTGCCGGACCGCAACGCGGTGACGATGACCGCCCCGTTCATGCGGGCGTACACCGAACTCCTGGTCCGCACCTGCCACAAGCGCGGCGCGCACGCCATCGGCGGCATGGCGGCCTTCATCCCGTCGCGCAAGGACGCCGAGGCGAACAAGATCGCCTTCGAGAAGGTCAAGGCCGACAAGGACCGCGAGGCCGGCGACGGCTTCGACGGCTCCTGGGTCGCCCACCCCGACCTGGTCCCGATCGCGATGGCCTCCTTCGACGCGGTGCTCGGCGACAAGCCGAACCAGAAGGAGCGCCTGCGCGAGGACGTCTCGGTGGCCCCGGGCGAGCTCATCGCGATCGACTCGCTGGACGCGAAGCCCACGTACGACGGCCTGCGCAACGCCGTCCAGGTCGGCATCCGGTACATCGAGGCCTGGCTCCGCGGCCACGGCGCCGTCGGCATCTTCGGCCTGATGGAGGACGCGGCCACCGCCGAGATCTCACGCTCGCAGATCTGGCAGTGGATCAACGCCGGAGTCGTCTTCGAGAACGGCAAGACGGCCACGGCCGAGCTGACGCGCGCCATCGCGGCGGAGGAACTGGCCGCCCTGCGCACCGAGCTCGGCGAGGAGGCCTTCGCCGCCGGAAATTGGCAGCAGGCCCACGACCTCCTCCTCCAGGTCTCCCTGGACGCGGACTACGCGGACTTCCTCACCCTCCCCGCGTACGACCAGCTGGTCGGCTGAATGTCTGAATTCGACTGAAACGCACAGCAGTCGAACACGCCCCCCTCCGCCCCCGTCGCCTCCCGGCGCCGGGGGCGGAGTCGTTTCCGGGTCGTTTTGGGGTGGGTTGCGGGGGGTGGGGCCGAACGACCGGTCGGTTGTTACTCGTTCGTAACATGACTGTACCTAGCGGTAACAAGTGGGCGCGTGTCACCTTTCCGATGCCACCGGCCGGCGGTACCCCCACTTCCCCAGCCATGCGGCGGAGTTGTTTTTGGCTCCCGCATGGCCGACCGCAGGAGTTCCGCCGTGATCGGATTCCGCACTGCCCGCAAGGACCGGGCCGGCAGTCGTGTGCGACGACTCGCCGGGGCCGGAATGGTTCTGCCGCTCGCCGTCGGCGCGTTGATGGCCGCCGGCGCCGGGACCTCCGCCGCCAGCCCCGGCAGCGGGCCCACCGCCGTGGTCTCCATGGGCGACAGCTACATCTCCGGCGAGGCCGGGCGCTGGAAGGGCAACAGCCTGACCAACACCGGGAGCCGCAACGGCACCGACCGGGGCTGGGTCAGCGCCAGCACGTACGATCCCGGCAAGGTCTACGGGACCACCGCGGGCGGCTGCCACCGCTCCGACTCCGCCGAGGTGCGCAGCGCCGGGGCGATCGCGGACGTGGCGGTCAACCTGGCCTGTTCCGGGGCCACGTCCGAGAACGTGTTCCGCGCCTCCAACGGCGGGGTGGCCTTCAAGGGCGAGGCCCCGCAGGCCGATCAGCTCGCCGCGGTGGCCGCGAGCCACAACGTCAAGGTCATCGCCCTGTCCGTCGGCGGGAACGACCTCGGCTTCGCCGACATCATCAAGGACTGCGCGTACGACTTCATCATCTGGAACTCGTACTGCTACGACGACCAGCAGTACGGCGTGGACCAGAAGATCGACGCGGTGATGGGCGCGGTCGGGAAGTCCGTGGACGAGGTCCGGGCCGTGATGCGCGGGGCCGGCTACGCCGACTCCTCCTACCGGATCGTGCTGCAGTCCTACCCGTCGCCGATCCCGCGCGGTGCGGAGAACCGGTACACCCAAAGCGACTGGAGCCGCCTCAACACCGGCGGATGCCCCTTCTGGAACCGCGACTCGGACTGGGCCCGGGACTCGCTCGTCCCGCAGATCGCGAACCGCATCAAGGGTGTCGCCGCCGCCAAGGGCGTGCAGTTCCTGGACCTGCGGGACATGCTCCAGGGGCGCGAGGTGTGCGCCAAGGCGAGCAAGCAGGTGACCTCGACGGTCCCGGCGTCGGCCACGACGAGCGAGTGGGCGCGCTGGATCGACAACAACGAGTCGCAGGGCCTGATCCAGGAGTCCATGCACCCGAACTACTTCGGCCAGCTGGCCGCGGGGCGCTGCCTGGCCCTGGTCGTGGCGCAGCCCGCCGCGTCCGGCTTCAGCTGCAAGAACACCGCCGGGGCCGACCAGACGGGGATGTACCTGACGCCCGCTCCGTAACCGGAAGCGCCCGTACTCGGTGATCAGCTTCGGGGCCGCCGCCGCCGCGCGGCAGGACGGCATTTCGTATACGGCCGCCGATCCGAAGAGCGCCCGGTCTACCGGGAGTTGCGGCCTGTCGCCGAGGTCCCTGAAGCATGCGTACGGCGGTGCGCACGCCACACCCGCAGCGGGTGGCGTGCACACCGCCGTACGCGGTTCAGTGCACCGGGACCGGGACCGGGTCCGGGGTGTCCGCCCCGCGCCGGGCGCCGAGGTGGTTGAAGGCGAGGTTGAGCAGGATCGCCACCACGCAGCCGGTGCTGATGCCCGAGTCCAGGACGACCAGGAGGTCCTTGGGGAAGGCGTGGTAGAACTGCGGCGCGGCGATCGGGATCAGGCCGATGCCCACCGAGGCGGCGACGATCAGGGCGTTCTCGCCCTTCTCCATGGCTGCGCCGGCCAGGGTCTGGATGCCGCTGGCCGCGACCGAGCCGAAGAGCACGATCCCGGCGCCTCCGAGGACGGGCAGCGGGACGACCCCGATGACGGAGGCGGCCATCGGGCACAGGCCGAGCAGGATCAGGATGCCGCCGCCGGCGGCGACCACGAACCGGCTGCGCACCTTGGTCATCGCGACCAGCCCGATGTTCTGGGCGAAGGCGCTGCACATGAAGCCGTTGAACAGCGGGCTGATCGCGCTGCCCAGGGTGTCGGCGCGCAGACCGCCCTCGATGGTCTTCGCGTCCGCCGGACGGCCGACGATCTTGCCGAGCGCCAGGATGTCGGCGGTGGACTCGGTCATGCAGACGAGCATGACGATGCACATCGAGATGATCGCGGCGACCTGGAACTGCGGGGCGCCGAAGTGGAACGGGGTCGGGAAGCCGACCACCGAGGCGTTCTTGACGGCGTCGAAGCTGGTCATGCCGAGCGGCAGGGCTATCAGGGTGCCCGCGACCAGGCCCAGCAGGATGGATATCTGCTGGAGGAAGCCGCGCAGGAGCTTGCGCATCAGCAGGACGATCACCAAGGTGGCGGCCGCCATGCCGATGTTCCGCATGGAGCCGTAGTCGCCGGCGGTGCTGTTGCCGCCCTGCGACCAGTTGAAGGCGACGGGCAGCAGGGAGACGCCGATCAGGGTGATGACCGTGCCCGTGACGACCGGCGGGAAGAAGCGGACGAGTTTGCCGAAGTAGGGGGCGGCGAAGAAGCCGATGACTCCGGCGACGATGATCGCGCCGAAGATGACGGGGATGGCATTGTCCCCCTCCCCCTTGCCGATCGCGATCATCGGGGTCACTCCGGCGAAGGACACGCCGTTGACGAAGGGGAGTTTGGCGCCGATCTTCCAGAATCCGAGGGTCTGGAGGAGGGTGGCGAGGCCCGCCGTGAAGAGCGAGGCGCCCATCAGGAAGGCGGTCTCGGTGGCGGAGAGGCCCACGGCCGGACCGACGATCATGGGCGGGGCGACGACACCCGCGTACATGGCGGCGACGTGCTGGAGACCGCTGGTGAACATTTTCAGCGGAGGCAGGGTCTCGTCGACCGGGTGCTTCTCCTCCGGTACTGCGACTGCGTCTTTGCGAAACCTGGGCATTGCGGCCACGGCTTCCTCCGGTCGGGTAACACGTCGGCAGGGACGTGGGTGTCATGGAGGTGGTGCGAAAGCGTTGCGAGTCGAGCCTGTGTTCAGTTGTGGGTGGTGCGGATGCTTGTCCCAAGGGGTGCAGAAACGATTCGCCCAAAACCGTTCCGCGTGACGCTGCTGTGCAGCGGAGCCAGTGGCACGAGTCACCGCCCCCGGGGCGCGCCCTCGGATCACCTCGGGCGCCACCCGGGAACGGCTGCCGCGGACCCCGCTCGGGTCCGCGGCTGCCGGCCGGGGGCCGTCCCCCCCGGCCGGACTCTGGAGGTCCGCCCGGCAGAGCCGGGCGGAAGATCAGGCCTGCGCCGAGATCCGCGCGAGGCGCTGGGCCTCTTCCCGCGTGGACACGGCGATGGCGTCCTCGTCGGCGAAGAGCAGTCGGTTGTTCTCGACGATCTGCTTGCCGTTGACGAACGACGCGGTCACCGGGGCGGCCGCACCGAAGACCAGCGCGGTGACCGGGTCGGCGATCGAGGAGTGCAGGAACGTGCTCAGGTTCCACATCACCAGGTCGGCGCACTTGCCGACCTCGAGCGAGCCGATGTTGTCGGCGCGGCCGAGGACCTGGGCGCCACCGTACGTACCCAGGCGCAGGGCCTGGCGCGCGTTCAGGGCGCGCTCGCGGTGGACGGTGTTGAGGCGGTTGATGAGGAGCGCGTTGCGCAGCTCGGTGTGCAGCTCACCGGACTCGTTGGAGGCGGTGCCGTCCACGCCGAGGCCGACCGGGACGCCGGCGGCCAGCATGTCCGGGACGCGGGCGATGCCGGCGGCCAGACGGGCGTTGGAGGACGGGCAGTGCGCGACACCGGTCTTGGTACGGGCGAACGCGGCGATGTCCGAGTCGTTCATGTGGACGCTGTGCGCCATCCACACGTCCTCGCCGAGCCAGCCGGTCGACTCGAAGTAGTCGGTCGGGCCCATGCCGAAGAGCTCGTGGCAGAACTTCTCTTCCTCGACGGTCTCGGAGCCGTGCGTGTGCATGCGCACACCCAGGCGGCGAGCCAGCTCGGCGCCCTGCTTCAGCAGCTCGGTGGAGACCGAGAAGGGCGAGCAGGGGGCGACGGCGACCTGGGTCATCGCGTCGAAGGAGGCGTCGTGGTACTTCTTCACGGTCGCCTCGGTGTCGGCGAGCGCACCCTCGAGGGTCTCGACCGCGTGGTCCGGCGGCAGGCCGCCGTCCTTCTCGCTGCGGTCCATCGAGCCGCGGGCGAGGGTGAAGCGGACGCCCATCTCGGACGCGGCGCGGATGATCGAGCCGGAGAGGTCGCCGGAGCCCTTGGGGAACACGTAGTGGTGGTCCATGGCGGTGGTGACGCCGCCCTTGGCCATCGCGGCGAGGGAGCCCTGCGCGGCCGTGTACGTCATCTGCTCGTCGATGCGCGCCCAGGTCGGGTACAGCGCGACGAGCCAGTTGAAGAGGTTGTGGTCGGTGGCCAGACCACGCGTGATCCACTGGTAGAAGTGGTGGTGGGTGTTGACCAGGCCGGGGGTGACGAGGTGACCCGTGCCGTCGATGCGGCGGACCACATTGTCGAGGTTCTCGGGGGCTTTGCCCGCACCGATCGACTCGATCTTGTTGCCGGCGACGACCACGTAGCCCGAGGCGTACTCGGTGTCGTTCGCGTCGACGGTCGCAATCGCACAGTTCTCGATGACGATGCGCTCGACCGCGCTGTCAAGGGCTGCCGATGCTGCCATGGGACTTCCTCGTGCTTTCAGTGGCGGTGCGGGCACGGCAAGGCCCAGGAGATTTGAGTGCCGGAGCCTGGGGCCTTGACAGCTGACAGTACTGCCGCCCCTGGAGATGCGTCCGGGTGCCGAATCAGGAAGCTCAAAAAGTGTCGCGCCGTCCCGGGGCCACTGCGGAGCCCCGGGACACGCGTGCCGCATCAGAGGTTGGTCATGTCCACGGGGATACGGGCGTCAACGCCGTCCCGGAGAACAGTGGCCTCGATCAGACCGTACGGGCGGTCCGCGGCGAAGTAGACCTCGTTGTCGTTCTTGAGGCCGAACGGCTCAAGGTCGACGAGGAAGTGGTGCTTGTTCGGGAGCGAGAAGCGGACCTCGTCGATCTCCGAACGGTGGTTGATGATGCGCGAACCCATCTGGTACAGGGTCTGCTGCAGCGAGAGGGAGTAGGTCTCCGCGAAGGCCTGGAGCATGTGCTTCTTGGTCTCGGCGTAGGACTTCTCCCAGTTGGGCATCCGCTGCTCGTCGTCCGACCAGTTGAAGCGCCAGCGAGCCGACACCTGGGTGGCCAGGATGCGGTCGTAGGCCTCCTTCAGCGTCGTGTACTTGTCCTTCACGTAACCCCAGAACTCGGAGTTCGTGGAGTTCATGACGACCAGGTCCTTGAGGCCGGAGATGACCTCCCAGTTCGTGCCGTCGTACGTGATCTGGGTGACGCGGGTCTCCATGCCCTTGCGGACGAAGGAGTGGTTCACCTCGTCGGAGCCGATGAACTTGGAGTTGGCGTCCGAGGTGGCGATCCGGTCCCAGGAGTACTCCTCGATCCGGATGCGCGCCTTCTGGATCGGCTCCTGGCTGTTGACGAACCAGCGCGCCAGGTGGATGCCGAACTGCTCGGCGGACTCGATGCCGTACTCCTTGGCGAACGCGTACACCGTGTTCTTGGTGGTGTCCGTCGGCAGGACGTTGGCGTTCGAGCCGGAGTAGTGGACGTCGTCCATGTCGCCGGAGAGGGCGACCGAGACGTTCAGGTCCTTGATGTGGTGGGTGTCGCCGTCCCGCGTGATCTTGACGACGCGGTTCTCTGCCTTGCCGTACTGGTTCTGGCCCAGAATCGTGGCCATGCTAGCTCCCTCGGTAAACGGAGTAGCCGAACGGGTTGAGCAGCAGCGGTACGTGGTAGTGCTCGCCCGGGTTCACCGCGAAGGTGATGGTGACCTCGGGGAAGAACGTAGCGCTGTCCCTTACGCGGGGGGCGTCCTGCTGCGCCTCGGCTTGCTTCTTGGAGAAGTACGTCTCGGTCTCGAAGTCGAGACGCACGTGGGTGGTGCCCTCCGGCAGCGCCGGCAGGTCCTTGCAGCGCCCGTCGGCGTCGGTGGCGGAGCCGCCCAGGGCCGCCCACTCACCGTCGAGCCCGGTGCGGGCCGACAGGGAGATGGCGACGCCCTCGGCGGGCTTGCCGATGCTGGTGTCCAGGATGTGCGTGGACACCGACGCGGTGGTCGCGGTGCTCATGCTCACTCTCCTTCTTCTGTGCGTTCGACGAGGCGGGTCAGACGGATCTTGTTGATCTTGACGAGCTCACCGCGGGCGATCTCTCGCTCCTGCTCCGGCGAGTTGTCGATCCGGACCTTGACCGCGTCCCGCATGAACTCACCGGTCGCACCGGTGGCGCAGATGAGGAAGACGTGGCCGAACTTCTCCTGGTACGCCAGGTTCAGTTCGAGGAGCTCGTTCTTGAGCTCCTCCGAGGCGCCGGCCATGCCACGCTGCTCGCGGGCGGAGGTCGGGTCTCCCGGCTTCGGCCGGCCGATCGGCGCGTGGCCTCCCATCGCTTCGCCCAGGTCCTCCGCGGTGAGCTCCGCCATGGCGGACTCGTTCGCGGCGAACAGGGACTCGGCGCCGGGGAAGGGGCGCTGGGCGAGCAGTTTGCTGACCCATGCCGAGCTGGCGCACACCTCGTGCAGCTCGGCCGTGGCCGCGCTGTCGTCCAAGGCGTTGAACCGGGTGAGACCCGGGGTCGGACTCGAAGTCACGGTAGGCCTCCGTGGCCTGTTGTTGCTTTGACGGGCTGCGCATAGCTAACGCCCTCGACAACACGGCGTCAACACTTTGTTGAAACTTCCCGTACACAAAAGCCGCCGCCCGGATGAATTGGGCGGCGGCTTGTCACTGTGGGTCAGGCTGCGTTCACGCTTGGCTTCATTTTTGGGCGGTCTTGTTGGGATTTTCCCGGTTCAGGTAGTTGTAAACCGTAAAGCGGCTTACGCCCAGGGCGCCCGCGACCGTTTCCACGCCGTGCCGTACGGAGAAGGCGCCTCGCGCCTCCAGTATCCGCACGATGTCCTGCTTGGCCTTCCGGTCGAGCTGGGACAACGGTACGCCGTGCCGGCGCTCCAGCGCGGCCAGGATGTGGTCCAGCGAATCCGAGAGCTGCGGCAGGCGCACGGCCAGCAGGTCCTGCCCCTCCCAGCTGAGCACGACGTCGTCGGGCTGGGCCAGGGCCGGATCCATCAGCTCTCCGCCCATGGCGTCCACCAGCGGCTTGACCGCGGTGACGAACGGGTGGTCGCGGGGCTCGGTCATGGCGTGTCCTCCCCGAGCACATTGACCTGGAGCGAGACGCGGGTGGCCCCGGCCTCCAGGGAATCGCGCAGCAGCGCGCCCACCGCGGCCAGCACCCGGTCGGCTTCACCCTCCGCGGTGTTGCCGAACGGGCCGACATCCACCGCGTCCAGCTGGGCCTTCTGGATGACCTCGCGAGCGGCCACGGCGTGGGCAGGGGCCTCTTCGAGGTCGAAGGGCTCGGTCGTGAACTCCACTCTCAATCGCACGCTCGCCAAGCTACCTGGCAGTCGCGACTTTTCGGGAGTCCGTACTTGACAGCCGCGCGAACCTCCATGCAGTCTTCCATCAAGCAGAAACTAACTTCCGCAATACGGAAGGAGCGCACACCCCTCATGGGATACACGGACCAGCGCTTCGATGTAAACCTTTCGATCCTCTTCACGGAACTCCCGCTTCTGGAGCGTCCCGCGGCTGCCGCCGCGGCGGGCTTCACGGCGGTCGAGCTGTGGTGGCCCTGGATCGAGACCCCCACCCCCGCACAGGCGGAGCTCGACGCCCTCAAGAAGGCTCTTGAGGACGCCGGCACCCAGCTGGTGGGCCTGAACTTCTACGCCGGCCAGTTGCCGGGCCCGGACCGCGGTGCGGTGTCGGTTCCCGGTGAGGAGTCGGAGCGCTTCAACGCCAACATCAACGTGGCCGCCGACTTCGCGGCCTCGGTCGGCTGCAAGGCGCTGAACGCCCTCTACGGCAACCGCGTCGAAGGCGTGGACCCGGCGGTCCAGGACGAGCTCGCGCTCCAGAACCTGGTCGTGGCCGCTCAGGCCGCCGACCGCGTCGGCGCGATCCTCCTGATCGAGACCCTCAACAAGCCCGAGTCGCCGCTCTACCCGCTGGTGAGCGCCCCGGCCGGCATCGAGGTAGTGGACAAGGTGAACGAGGCCACCGGCCTCGGGAACGCCAAGTTCCTGCTCGACCTGTACCACCTGGCGATGAACGACGAGGACCTCTCCGAGGTCATCGAAAAGTACGCCGCCAAGACCGGGCACGTCCAGATCGCCGACAAGCCCGGCCGAGGCGCCCCCGGCACCGGTGAGCTGCCCCTCGAGGAGCTGCTCGACCAGCTGAAGAAGGCCGGATACGAGGGCTACGTAGGCCTGGAGTACAAGGCCGCCGACGCTGCCGCGTCCTTCGCGTGGCTGCCCGCCGAGGCCCGCGCCGCCAAGTAGGCGGACAAAGTCCAGGCGATCAGCCAGGCACCACACGCACTTTTCGTACAAAGCATTAAGAGAAGGATCCTCGTCATGAGCAACCTCCCCAAGATTGCCTGGATCGGCCTCGGAATCATGGGCTCCCCCATGGCCGAGAACCTCCTGAAGGCCGGCTACTCGGTCACCGGCTTCACCCTGGAGCAGGACAAGCTGGAGCGCCTGGCCGCCGCCGGCGGTACCGCGGCCGGCTCCATCGCCGAGGCCGTCAAGGACGCCGACGTCATCATCACGATGGTGCCCGCCTCCCCGCAGGTCGAGGCCATCTCCTACGGCGAGAACGGCATCCTCGAGAACGCCAAGTCCGGCGCGCTGATCGTGGACATGTCCTCGATCACCCCGCAGACCTCGATCGACCTGGCGAAGAACGCCGCCGCGAAGGGCATCCGCGTCCTGGACGCCCCGGTGTCCGGCGGCGAGGCCGGCGCCATCGAGGCCGTACTGTCGATCATGGTGGGTGGCGAGCAGGCCGACTTCGACGAGGCCCTGCCGGTCCTCGAGGCCCTCGGTAAGACCATCGTCCTCTGCGGCCCGCACGGCTCCGGCCAGACGGTCAAGGCCGCCAACCAGCTCATCGTCGCGGTGAACATCCAGGCGTGCGCCGAGGCCGTCGTCTTCCTCGAGAAGTCGGGCGTGAACCTCCAGGCCGCCCTGGACGTCCTCAACGGCGGCCTGGCCGGCTCCACGGTCCTGACCCGCAAGAAGGACAACTTCCTGAACCGCGACTTCAAGCCCGGTTTCCGGATCGACCTGCACCACAAGGACATGGGCATCGTCACCGACGCCGCCCGCAACGTCGGTGCGGCCCTCCCGGTCGGCGCGGTCGTCGCCCAGCTGGTCGCCTCGCTGCGCGCCCAGGGTGACGGCGGCCTGGACCACTCGGCCCTGCTCCGCGCCGTCGAGCGCCTCTCCGGCGCCCAGCTCTGATCTCGCAGAGCACCCCTCCCCCTACGGGGACCTGAGTTTCCGGATGGCGCCGGTGCTGACACCTGTCCTGTCGCGCCCAAGTGCCGGCGCCGTCCGGATCACCTCTCTTCAACTTCGTTCAACAAACTGTTGACGTTTAGTTCTTGCCGAAATTAGGCTGTTCCGCATGACGGAAGACGCTTTCCGTCAGCAGTTACCCGTACGGAAGGTCACCATGTCGAAGCGCACGCTGACGACCGAGTCCGGCGCCCCGGTCGCCGACAATCAGAACTCCGCCACCGCCGGCGTCGGTGGCCCGCTCCTGGTCCAGGACCAGCAGCTGCTCGAGAAGCTTGCCCGCTTCAACCGTGAGCGCATCCCGGAGCGCGTGGTGCACGCCCGCGGCTCGGCCGCGTACGGCTACTTCGAGGTGACCGACGACGTCACCGCGTACACCAGCGCCGCGTTCCTGAACACGGTCGGCAAGAAGACCGAGACCTTCCTGCGGTTCTCCACCGTGGCCGACTCGCTGGGCGGCGCGGACGCGGTCCGCGACCCGCGCGGCTTCGCGCTGAAGTTCTACACCGAAGAGGGCAACTACGACCTCGTCGGCAACAACACCCCGGTGTTCTTCATCAAGGACCCGATCAAGTTCCCCGACTTCATCCACTCCCAGAAGCGCGACCCCTTCACGGGCAAGCAGGAGCCGGACAACGTCTGGGACTTCTGGGCGCACGCCCCCGAGGCGACGCACCAGATCACCTGGCTGATGGGTGACCGCGGCATCCCGGCGTCGTACCGCCACATGAACGGCTACGGCTCCCACACGTACCAGTGGACCAACGCGCAGGGCGAGGCCTTCTTCGTCAAGTACCACTTCAAGACGAACCAGGGCATCCGCTGCCTGTCGGGCGAGCAGGCCGCCGAGCTCGTCGGCAAGGACGCGAACTCGCACCAGACCGACCTGCTCCAGGCGATCGAGCGCGGTGTGAACCCCTCGTGGACCCTGTACGTGCAGATCATGCCCGCCGCCGAGGCCGCGGACTACCGCTTCAACCCGTTCGACCTCACCAAGGTGTGGCCGCACAGCGACTACCCGCTGCAGCGCGTGGGCCGCCTGGTCCTCGACCGCAATCCGGACAACGTCTTCGCCGAGGTCGAGCAGTCCGCCTTCTCCCCGAACAACTTCGTCCCGGGCATCACCGCCTCGCCGGACAAGATGCTCCAGGGCCGCCTCTTCGCGTACGCCGACGCCCAGCGCTACCGCCTCGGTGTGAACCACACCCTGCTGCCGGTGAACGCCCCGAAGGCGACGAAGGCCGACAACTACGGCCGCGACGGGGTCATGGCGCTGCGCAACGGCTCGCGCCACGACAAGAACTACGAGCCCAACTCGTACCAGGGTCCGGCCGAGACCGGTCTGGCGCTGGGCGCCCCGAAGGCCGTCTCCGGCTACACGGGCACCCACGAGGCCCCGGCCCACACCAAGGACGACGACTTCTTCCAGGCCGGTGAGCTCTACCGCCTGATGTCGGAGGCCGAGAAGCAGCGCCTGGTGGCGAACATCGCCGGCGGTCTGTCTCAGGTCACCCTGGAAGACGTCATCGAGAAGAACCTGGCTCACTTCCACGCCGCCGACGCCGACTACGGCAAGCGCGTCGAGGAGGCCGTCCGCGCCCTGCGCGACGCCTGAGCCGAACAGCTGTACCGGGGGCCTGACGGGAGGTCAGGCCCCGGGTACCGAGCCCGACCCGCTTACCCGGATGAGGGGTGGTACGCGGTGAGGGCCGGACGAGGACCGTGGCGAGCGTGCGAGCCAGTGCGGTGGTAATGGGTTCCGAGGCCCGTCTCTTGACCTGAGGGAGACGGCGCCGGAGTTCTCGTCGCCCGCCCGCCACGGTCCCAGCCACTCCTCTCCCGTACGGGGGCCGCGCACAGAGCCCCCCGCACGGAACCGAGGAGCCTCCTACTCCGCCCGGCGGTGCGAACGTCCTGTCGCGCCAGCCTCGCTCCGTCGGGCGGTAACAACCAGAGCGCCGAGTCACGGACGGTCCCGTGACTCGGCGCTTTGTCGTTCCCCCGCCCACTCTCCTGTGCCGCGGTACTGACCGGCATCCTGACTGAAGGTCACGTCAGGATCGTCGCGGCGGGAGTTATCGTCGGACCTGACTGAAAGCTCAGTCAAGGGGTGTCCGACCGAAAGGTGCGAGCGAGCGTGGCCGACCGCCAGTCGTTGATCTTGGAAGCAGCCGTGCGCCTCATCGCCCGCAGCGGCGTCAGAGGGCTGCGCGTCGAGGAACTCGCCGCCGAGGCCGGGGTGTCGACCGGGCTGATCTACTACCACTTCAAGGACCGCGCCGGCCTGGTCCAGCGCACCCTGGCCTTCATCAGCGACCGCGCCACGAGCTACACCGACGAGGCCCTGGAGGACGCCGAGGACGCCCGCGACGCGCTGCTCCGGCTGCTGCTGAGCGAGCTCCAGGACATCCCGCGGGTCCGCGAGAACAGCACCGCCTGGGGCGAGTTGCGGGCCAGCGCCATCTTCGACACGGACCTGCGCGAGACCCTGGCGGAGTCCACCCGCTCCTGGTCGCAGGACACCGCGGACGCCGTCTCCGACGCCCAGGCGGCCGGACTCGCCGACCTGCACGTCGAGCCGCTGGACGCCGCCGAGCGGCTCACCGCCCTCGTGGAGGGGCTCAGCGAGCGCTGGCTGAGCGGCTCCCTCACCCTGGAGCGCGCCCGCGAGCTGCTGACCGGCGCGGTGGACGCGGAGCTCGGGCCGCGGCCGTAGGCGCCTCGCCACCGGGCACCGCCCGCCGGGTACCGCCCGGGCACGGAGAGAGCCCTGGACGCGGAACGACCCCTGCACGCGGAACGACCCCCGCTCCTCCTGACGGAGGGGCGGGGGTCGTCGCGTACTGCTGACGTGTCGATCAGACCTTGAGGGCCTTGATCGCGGTCGGGGCGTGGCCCGGCTCGGTCGCGAGCTCCTCGAACTCGGTGACATCGCTCATGTCGACCGTCTTGCTCATCGAGATGTTGGTGACGCGCTCCAGGATGGCCTCGACGACGACCGGGACCTGGAACTCCTGGGCCAGCTTCTTGGCCTGCTCGAAGGCTGCGCCCAGCTCGTTCGGGTCGGTGACGCGGATGGCCTTGACGCCCAGGCCCTCGGCGACCTTGACGTGGTCGACGCCGTAGACGCCGAGCTCCGGGGTGTTGATGTTCTCGAACTCGAGGTTGACCTCGAAGTTGATGCCCAGGCCGCCCTGCGCCTGACGGATCAGGCCCAGGTAGGCGTTGTTCACGAGGACGTGGACGTAGGGGACCTTGTGCTGCGCGGCGACCGCGAGCTCCTCGATCATGAACTGGAAGTCGTAGTCGCCGGAGAGGGCGACGATCGGGGTCTCGGGGTCGGCGGTGGCGGCACCGATCGCGGCCGGGATGGTCCAGCCGAGCGGGCCGGCCTGGCCGCAGTTGATCCAGTGGCGCGGCTTGAAGACGTGCAGCATCTGCGCGCCGGCGATCTGGGAGAGGCCGATGGTGGTGACGTAGCGCGTCTCCGGGCCGAAGGCCTTGTTCATCTCCTCGTACACGCGCTGCGGCTTCATCGGGATGTTGTCGAAGTGCGTGCGGCGCTGGAGGGTGGCCTTGCGCTCCTGGCCGGAGGCGGCCCAGGCGGAGAAGTCCGGCAGCTTGCCCTCGGCCTTGAGCTCCTTGGCGACCTCGATGAAGAGCTCCAGGGCGGCCTTGGCGTCGGAGGCGATGCCGAAGTCCGGCGCGAAGATCTTGCCGATCTGGGTGGGCTCGATGTCGACGTGGACGAACTTGCGGTCGCCGAGGTACGCGTCGAGGTTGTAACCGGTGTGACGGTTGGCCCAGCGGTTGCCGATGCCGAGGACGAAGTCCGACTCCAGGAAGGTCGCGTTGCCGTAGCGGTGCGAGGTCTGGACGCCGACCATGCCCGCGCTCAGCTCGTGGTCGTCGGGGATGACGCCCCAGCCCATCAGGGTGGAGATGACCGGGACGCCGGTCAGCTCGGCGAATTCGACCAGCAGGTCGGAGGCGTCGGCGTTGATGATGCCGCCACCGGCGACGATCAGCGGGCGCTCGGACTCCAGCAGGAACTGCAGGGCCTTGGCGGCCTGGGCGCGGGACGCCCGCGGCTTGTAGACCGGCAGCGGCTGGTAGGTCTCCGGGTCGAACTCGATCTCCGTCAGCTGGACGTCGATCGGGAGGTCGATCAGGACCGGGCCGGGGCGGCCGGAGCGCATCAGGTGGAAGGCCTGCTGGAACACGCCGGGGACCTGCGCGGCCTCCAGGACGGTGGTCGCGGCCTTGGTGACCGGCTTGGCGATCGAGGCGATGTCGACGGCCTGGAAGTCCTCCTTGTGGAGCTTCGAGACCGGAGCCTGACCGGTGATGCACAGGATCGGGATCGAGTCCGCGATCGCCGAGTACAGGCCGGTGATCATGTCGGTGCCGGCGGGGCCGGACGTACCGATGCAGACACCGATGTTGCCCGCCTTGGCGCGGGTGTATCCCTCGGCCATGTGCGAGGCGCCCTCGACGTGGCGGGCCAGCGTGTGGTTGATGCCGCCCACGTTCTTGAGCTCGCGGTAGAACGGGTTGATCGCAGCGCCGGGCACGCCGAAGGCTTGCGAAACGCCCTCGAGCTTGAGGATCTCCACTGCAGCGGCGGCGGCTGTCATACGGGGCATCGAGTTCTCCTGCGGGTCCGACGGTCAGGCTTTTCCGTAATCCGGAAGTTTTGTTCTGCTATACGGAACAAGCTAAGCGGCGGCTTCCCCGACGTCAAGGCGGTACGGGACCCCGGATGGCACCAAAAGCCGCGTCTCGCTCGGCAACTTGCACAAATGGCGGGTGTGGTCGCCCGGACGGTCGCGCGTAGTGGAGCATGGACCTACGCACAGCGACGGAGGGGGTCCAGGTCTCATGGCAGAAGCGGTACCGGTGCGCTGCCCGGCGTGCCTGCGCGAGAACGGCTACACCGTCCCGGTCTATCCCTGTGCCTGCGGCAGCCCGGTCCACCCCGCGCTGGACCTGGCCGCTCCGCCGGAGCCGCTGACGCATCGGACCTGGTCGGACGCCTGGGTGGCGGTGCGCTGCGAGTCGTGCGGGCGGGAGAGCGAGTGGCCGCATCCCGAGGTGGGGTGCGCGTCGTGCGGCACGGTGGTGCGGATCGCGGTGCACCCCGCCCACCCGCAACCCGTGTCGAGAGCGGCCGGGGGCGGGGGCGTGGGCGGCTCGGGGGCGGAGCCGGCGGCCACCGGGACACCGACGACCGATCCGCAGTCCGGTCCGCAGTCCGACGCGCCGTCCGGTCGGCAGTCCGGTGAGCGCCCCGGAGGCCGCGGTACCGCTCCGGGCGACCGGTCCCCGGCGCACCCGTCACCGCCGTCGGCCACGCCGGTGCCGCGCCCCGCGTTCCGGCCGGTGACCATCCGTACGACCCGCGACGCGGTGGCCACCGCCGCGCTCTACCTGCGCTGGCTGGGCTTCCGGGACGTACGGCAGCCCGACGGGCGCCCGATCCCCTCGGCGGCCGTGGACCTG
The DNA here is from genome assembly GCF_052871255.1 of Streptomyces sp. LARHCF249. Lineage (NCBI taxonomy): Bacteria > Bacillati > Actinomycetota > Actinomycetes > Kitasatosporales > Streptomycetaceae > Streptomyces > Streptomyces sp. LARHCF249. Next base: position 210,982 of record NZ_JBIXJQ010000005.1, on the reverse strand, counting down.
CGGGCCCCGGGGCTGGTGGCGCAGGTGGACCCGACCACGGCGCCGGCCGGGGTGCGCGCGGTGGAGTGCGTCTGGCTGAACGGACTCACAGCTTCCGCGACCAGCGTCTACTTCTCCCTCGCCGGGTACACGGAGGACGCCCGCACCCGCGCGGACGACCTGGGGATACCCCTCTTCGTCATGGACCTCACCGGCATGCCGCAGCCGGTCAACGACCCGGCGGACGAGCTGGTCGGCACGGGCGCCTAGCCGAGCCGGAGGGCTGGCCGGCGGGCTGGCACTGACCCGCCGGACGCCCGGCCACCGCCCCGGCCGCGCGCGCCGGGCATCACCTACGCTCGGAGGCGTTATCCGCTTCCTGCCAGGAGAGCCCGATGAGCCTGTACGACATCCCGCTGACCACCCTGTCCGACGAGCCGACCAGCCTCGGGGCCCACAAGGGCAAGGCGATCCTGCTGGTGAACACCGCTTCGCAGTGCGGGCTCACCCCGCAGTACTCGGGCCTCGCCCGGCTGCAGTTCGCGTACGAGGAGAAGGGCTTCACCGTCATCGGCGTGCCCTGCAACCAGTTCGGCGAGCAGGAGCCGGGCAACGCCGAGGACATCCAGACCTTCTGCGCGGCCGGCTTCGGCGTCACCTTCCCGATCCTGGAGAAGTCCGAGGTCAACGGTGAGAACCGGCACCCGCTCTACCAGGAGCTGGTGAAGGTCCCGGACGCCGAGGGCGAGGCGGGGGACATCCAGTGGAACTTCGAGAAGTTCCTGATCTCCCCCGCCGGCGAGGTCGTGGCGCGCTTCCGCCCGCGCACCGAGCCCGAGTCCCCCGAGGTCATCGCCGCCATCGAGGCGCACCTGCCCGCCTGAGGCCCGTCACGCGCGGGAGGGTACGACTGATGCCCGGGCCGTCTGCGGCCCGGGCATCAGCCGTCGCACCCCCGTCGCTCAGACCTCCGCCTCGTAGCGGGCGGTCAGGACCTGCCAGGCGGCCAGCAGCTCCGCGCGGCGGTCGGCGGCGGCCGGCTCGGGCGAGCGGACGGACAGCCGGGAGCCGGACGCGACCGAGCAGTGGTAGACACCCGCGTCGGGCGCGAACCAGGCACGCAGCAGCCAGCCGGGCGGCGGCGTCGGAGGGCCGACGTGGTCGAAGACGAAGACGGGCTCCTCGGGGCGGTACGGGCCGGCCGTGTGGGCGACAGCGGCGAGCGGGCCCGGTGCCGTGAGCACGCCCGGTGCGGTGATCTCCGCGAGGTCGCGGTCGGCGACCTGCCAGCGCGCCATCAGAGCCCGCCAGGCCAGGTAGGCGGGCGCGTCCACAGGCGGTGCCGGGTCCCGGTCCGCTCCGGGTACGCCGACGGGAGCCGTGGGCAGGGCGGCGGGCCGGGCGATGGGGTGAGCGGTGGCCGGGTCCGCCCCGGCCGCCACGGCGGCGATCGCGTCCAGCAGTCCGGCGGCCCGGGCCGCCGCGGCCGGCTCGCCCCGGTACCGCAGCCGCAGCTCGGGGCCGTCCCACCCGCCGGTCACCTCGGCGGCGGCCTCCTCGTACTGCAGAACTCGGCCCCGCCGCCCCGCGCGCCAGCCCCCGGGCGGGGAGCCCTCGCCCGTCAGGGTGAGGGAGACGGCGCGTGCCAGGTCGGCCGTGCCGAGCCCGGGGGCGACGGCGTGCAGCCTGAGCAGGGCGGTGGTGGGTCGGGTCGTCATGGGGTTCCTCGATGCGTGGGTGACGGTCACAGGGTCAGGACGAAGGAGTCCGTACTGCCCTGCGAAGGAGGCGCCGGCGTCGGCCGGTCGCGCCCGAGCAGCTGGTTCAGCGACATCGGGGGCCGGTCCCGGGTGACCACCGCGGCCACGGCCGCCGGGAGCGCGCCGCTTGCCGCGAGGGGTTCCGTACGGCCGTACCAGGCGTCCGGGGGCCCGTGGCCGGCGATGCCGCGCAGCGACACGGTGCTGCCCGGGCCGAGTGCGAGATCGACGTCCTTCGCCCCCCGGGCCAGCCCGAGGCCGGTCGCCTTGACCGCGGCCTCCAGCAGGGTCCAGGCCGGCAGGAAGACCTCGGGCTCGGCGGTGACCGGCAGGGCGGGGTAGACCGTGGCGAGCGCGTCCAGGGCCGCGGGCATCGGCCGCAGCCATTCGATGTCCACGCCGATCGGGCCGGTGTCGGCCGCGGCGAGGAGCAGCAGCCGTTCCGAGCGCGACCAGCTGATGTGCAGGTGTGGATGGTCCGGCAGATACGGCTTTCCGTGCGACGTATGAGCGACGCGCAGCTCCGCCGGGGGGACGGCGAGCCGCTGCCCCAGCAGCTCGCGCACCGCCAGCCGGGCCCGCAGGAAGCGGCGGGTGGTGGACGCGTGGGTGAACTCCGCAGCGCGCCTGTTCTCTTCCGGTGTCGCACGGGCCCTGCCGCCCGGGCGGGTGCCGGTGTCCGCGTACCGTGCCGGTGACCACGCGTGCTCGTCCAGATCCACCAGCCATACGTCCATGTGTTCTCCTCCTTTCGGTGGTGCAGGGGCCGGGGCGGCCGCTACAGGCGGAAGACCTGGGTGGTGCTGAGCGACGGATCGCCGGGCCGTACGTGCAGCTCGCCCCGGTCCGGCAGCATCACCACGGCCGCGACGGTCCGCTCGGCGCGGATGTCGCCGCGGTCCGGTACGCAGATGGGCGGTACCGACAGCAGCCCGAAATGGGCTTCGGCGTCCGCGTCCGGGGGCAGCGCTGCGAGTCCGGCACCGGCCGCCTTCAGCCTGCGGACCGAGGAGTTGCGGGCGAAGACGTTGATCTCGTCGCCCGCGACGAAGTCGGGGTGCAGGAAGTGGTTGGCGTGGACGGCCTCCGGGCCCTCCACGACGCGCAGTTCGTCGCCGAGGACTTCGACGTAGACGGCGCCCTCGCGATCGCACAGGACGAGCGTGCGGGAGCTGGCCAGCGGCAGGCCGCGCAGGATCTCCAGGGCCTCGGTGACGCTGCCCGCCGAGTCCAGCAGGTGCCGGATCGCGAGGTACGGCGGGACACCGGGGCGCCAGTCTCCGCCCAGCACCAGGTTGAGGCCGATAGCGAGGCCGTCGCTGTTGAGGCCGAGGTAGCCGAGCAGCCCGCCGAAGCTCAGGACGAGCGAACGCCGCCCGGGCCGGTCGGACCGCTCGACCTCCAGCACGCTCAGGTAGTCGTCCAGATCACCGTTGAGGTCGACGGTCTGGGCGAGGACCGGGACACCGGCGCCGGTGCGGGCGTACGTCGTGCAGTCGCCCATGGTGGGCACCTTGCGGTAGCCCATGATTTCCCGGCGCAACTGCAGCAGCCAGGCCTCGTGCTCCTCGATGCCGGCCCCGGCCGCGAGGCCGGCGACCTCCTCGCCGAGGGCGGGGACCGCCGCCGTGACCGCCGCCCGGTAGGCGGCGATCGACGGCAGCAGTCCGGCCGGCGAGACGGGCTCCTGCATGACCTTGTTCAGGCGGCAGAGCGAGTCGTCGAGGAAGGCGCGCAGGGGACCGGCGAGGGCCTCCCCGTGGGCGCGCCCCACGGCGAACGGGTCGCCGGACGCGTGGATGAGGGGTATCTCCCCGCCGCCGGTCATCGGGCGGCGCTCAGCACCGCGGCGTCCTGCGGCTCCTGCGGGGCGACCTTCGGCTTCGTGGCGAGCTCGGCCTCCACGCGGGGCCATTCGGCGCGCAGGACGCTGTAGAAGATGGCGTCACGGCGGCGGCCGCCCGGCATGAAGTTGAAGCTGCGCAGGGTGCCTTCCTCGACGGCGCCGATGTTGCGCAGACCGCGGCGGGCCTGGATGTTGAGGATGTCCGTCTTGAACTCGACGCGCTCGGCCCCTAGGACGTCGAAGGCGTGGCGCAGCAGCAGGTACTTGGCCCAGCGGTTGATGCCCTTGCCGCGGAAGTCGCGGCCCAGCCAGGACCAGCCGATCTCCAGGCGCTTGTCGGCCTCGGCCATGTTGCCGAAGCTCATGCTGCCCGCGACGCGGCCCGAGGCCTTGTCGACGATGACGTAGACCGCACGGCGGCCGGCCGCGTGGTCGGCGAGGCAGGCGTCGAAGAAGGTGGCGTAGTCGGCGTCGTCGGTGACCGCGGAGACGAAGTAGCGCCAGATGTCGGGGTCCATGGCGACGGCGCGCACGGCCTCGCGGTCGGCTTCGGCGACCGGCCGCAGCAGGACGTGCTCGTTCTCCAGGACCGCTGCAGCATTCTGGGACCAGGACATGATTCAGACCGCCTTGTTGTTGCTGTGCCGGGTGAGGGACTCGATGACGTTGCGCAGGGTGAGCATGTCGGCGAGGTCGTGCTCGGTGAAGTTGGCGAGGTCGACGTCGGTCGCCTCGCACACCTCGGTCAGGAAGAGGACCTTGTTGAGGGAGGTCAGGCTGTAGGAGCCGGCCATGTCCGCGTCGAGCTCCAGCTCCTGCGGGGGGACCTCCGGGTCGAGGACGGCGGAGAGGGCCTCGCGGGCCGCGTTCTCGATGGCGGTGTCGATAGCGGTGTCGATGACGGTGTCGATGACGGTGTCAGGGTGCATGGATTCCTGCCTTGCTGTCGTGGAGGCTGGTCCGGTAGGCGGCCAGGATCCGGGGTCGTTTGGGCTTGTACTGCGAGGTGAGCAGGTCGTTCTCGATGCTGAACGGCTCGTCGGCGATGACGACGCGGCTGATCTGCTCGTCCTTGCCGAAGGTCGCGTTGGTCAGGGTGAGTTGGGCGAGGACGGCGTCCGGGTCGGCGGGCAGGGCCGCCGGTGAGACGACCGCGACCAGGTCCGTCTGCGCGGGGCAGAACAGGACGCATTCGGCGATGGCCGGACTGGTGCGCATGTGCTCTTCGAGCGGCCGGACGATGACCTTCTTGCCGTTGTCCAGGACGATGACGTCATCGGCCCGGCCCCGGATGAAGAGGAACCCGTCCTCGTCGATGTAGCCGAGGTCGCCGGTGCGCACCGTGCCGTCCGCGTCGAAGACGCGCTCGGAGTCCCCCGGTTTGGCGTACGTGTAGCCGTAGCCGACCGGATGGTCGCTGCGGACGCTGACCACCCCGTCCTCGTCGAACAGCACCTCCTTGCCCGGCAGGACGCGCCCCACGCTGCCCTCGCGGGTCGCGCCGGGGTGGTTCTTCGCGACGATGCAGGTCTCGTTGAGGCCGTAGCCCTCGTAGACGGGCAGTCCGGCGTCCGTGAAGAAGCGCAGCATCGCCGCGTCGGCCGGTGCCGAACCGGTCCACAGGTAGCGGATCCGGTCGCCGAACAGGTGGCGGGCTGCCTCGGCGGCGGTCGCCGTGCCGCCCGAGCGCCGCATGCGGGACTCGACTTGGCGCTTGGCGGTCTCGTAGAAGGCCGGTACGCCCATGACCACGGTCGGCTTGACCCGGCGCATCGCCGCGAAGGCCGCCTCGTAGGTGCTGATCGTGACGTCGTGCCCGTGGGCGAGCGCCGAGTAGATCCAGTAGCGCTGCTGGAGCAGCGACAGCGGCAGGAAGACGAACAGGTCGTCACCCGGCGCGTGGTGGAAAATCTCCTGCACCGCCGCGAGCGAGCCGTCGATGCTGCCGGCCGTCGCGCCGAGCCCCTTGGGGGTGCCGGTGCTGCCGGAGGTGAACTTGATGGTGGTCACGTCGCGGGGGCCCCACGTGACGGGCTCCGGGGCCGGCACGTCGCCGGGACTCGCCGGCGGCTCCGAGAGTGCGCGTACCTCGCTCATCGGCACGGACCGGGTGGTGTCGGTGGGCCGATCGGTGAAGAGCAGGGTCAGGCCGTAGCGTCCGGTCAGGTCGTCCGCCGGGTCGAACTTGCCGGGCTCGAACCCCGCGGTCTGCGCCTTCAGGCGCAGCGCCGCCAGGTCCAGCAGCACCCACTCCAGGCTGTTCGCGGCCAGGATGCCGATCCGGTCGCCCGGCCCGACGCCCCGGTCCCGCAGGTGCCCGGCGAGCCGGCCCGCCCGCTCGTACAGCTCCGGCAGGCCCATGGTCTGCGTACCGTCCAGCCGGGCGAAGGAGATCCTGCCGCCGGACGGAGCGGTGGTGACGATCCGGTTGATCACCGAGGTGACGGTCATCGGGACGCCTCTTCCCGCTGCGCGTCGAGGGCCCGGCCCAGTGCGTGGACGCAGTCCATCTCGGTGAACGCGTCGAGCGGGACGGAGATCCCGAACTGCTTGCGCACCGCGGTCAGGATCCGTGCGGCGGCGATGGAGTCGCCGCCCAGCGAGCCCAGGCTGTCGTGGATGCCGACCTGCTTGCCGGGCAGCACCTTCGTCCACATCGCGACGAGGGTCTTCTCGGTCTCCGTGGTGGGCTCGCCGCCGCTGCGGGTCTGCGGTGCGGGGGCCGCTGCCGCGACGGCCGCCGTGGCCAGCTTGCTGCGGTCCACCTTGCCGTTCTTGGTCAGCGGCAGCTCCACATGCCAGACGACGGCGGTGGGCACCATGTAGTCGGGCAGATCACGGCGCAGCGCGTCGCGCAGCTCGGCGTCCGTGGGGCGGTTTTCGCCGGCCGCCACCAGGTGGGCGACCAGCCGGGCGCCCTGGGCGCCGGCCTGGCCCGCGACCACCGCCTTGGCGACGCCGGGGACGGCGACCAGGCGGGTCTCGACCTCACCGGCCTCGATGCGGTAGCCGTTGACCTTGATCTGGAAGTCGCTGCGGCCCAGGATCGAGATGTTGCCGTCGGGCAGCATCCGGCCCAGGTCCCCGGTGCGGTACATCCGTTCGCCGCGCACGGGGTCGTGGAAGAACCGTTCGGCGGTGCGTTCCTCGTCTCCCCAGTACCCGCGGGCCAGGCCGGTACCCGCCGCGCAGATCTCGCCGGTCACCCAGTCGGGGGCGTCGAGTCCGTCCCGGTCCAGGACGTAGGCCCGGTTGTTGGCGTTCGGGCGGCCGTACGGGATGGACTCGCTGCCGTCCTCGTCCGGCCCGACCGGGTGCAGGATGTTCCAGATCGTCGTCTCGGTGGGGCCGCCCAGGGAGATCACGTCGAGGTCGGCGCTGAGCCTGCGCAGCGCGGCCGGCAGGGCCGGCGGGACACGGTCGCCGCTCATCATCACGAGGCGCAGCGCGGGCGGGACCACCGCGTCCGCGACCGCCTGGTCGTGCAGCAGGTTGACGATCGCGGGTACGGAGTTCCACACCGTCACCCCCGCGCTCTCGCACAGGTCCAGCCAGTGTGCCGGGTCCACGGCCTTGTCCCGGTCGGGCATGACCAGGGCCGCGCCCGCCGACAGGGCGCCGAAGACGTCCCACACGGACAGGTCGAAGTTGAAGGCGCTGATGGCGAAGAACCGGTCGGTGGGGGCGATGCCGAAACGCTTGTGGCAGTCGGCGACCACATTGGCGACGTTGCGGTGGGTGACCATGACGCCCTTGGGCGCGCCCGTGGTGCCGGAGGTGTAGAGGACGTAGGCGAGGTCGTCAGGGTCCGAGCCGGGCAGGCGGGCGGGTACCTCGGGCGGGCCGTCCACACGGTGGGTGCCGCTGCCGGCGCCGTGGTCGGTGACGTCGAGCCGCATGACCTCCCGCTCGCCGCCGGCGTCCTGCCAGTCGGCGTTGGTGAGGACGCGGCGCACCCGGCCGTCGCGCAGCATGTAGTCCTGCCGCTCGGCGGGCAGGCCCGCGTCCACGGGCAGGTAGGCCGCTCCGGCGAGCACGGTGGCGAGAATGCCGACGATCTGCTCGGGGCCGCGGTGCATCACCAGGCCGACCAGCTCGTCCCGGCCGACGCCGCCCTCGCGCAGCCAGCGCGCCGCGGCGGCGGCCCGGTGCAGCAGCTCGCCGTAGCCGACCTCGCGGTCGGAGGTGAGGATCGCGGCCGCGTCCGGGGTCCGCAGGGCATGCTCGACGAACGCGTCGCCGAGCATGGTCGGCGGCAGCGGGACCTGCGTGTCATTGGCCTCTCGGCGCCGCTCGCGCTGCGCCTCGGGCAGCAGGTCGAAGGAGGTGCGCTGCCAGGACGGCAGGGCGGTCAGTTCCTCGAGCAGGGTCTGGTAGCCGTGGGTGAAGGCGTCCAGCAGCCCCTCCGGGAACAGTTCGTCGATGCCGTCGAGCTGGACGACGAGACCGCCGTGCTGCTCCATCGCGAAGGCGTTGAGCCAGATCTGCGGGGTCTGGGAGACGGTGAAGACCTCCGGGCCGAACAGTTCCAGGGCCGAGCCGTCGGCCTCGGCGTTGCCGTGGCCGATCGCGCTGTTGAAGGTGAAGGGCATCCGGGCGCCCGCCACGCCTCCGCGGCGGCGCGCCAGTTCCTGCATGACCTGGCCGCCGGAGAAGTGCCGGTGGTCGAGGTCCTTGCGCAGCCGGGTCTGCAGGGCGCGGGCCCGCTCCGCGAAGGTGAGGCTGCGGTCCACCTCCGCCTCGACGAGCAGGGTGTCCGAGAAGTTGCCGATGGCCTCGAACACGCGGGGGTGGATGGGCGGACGGTGGGCGACCGTGGTGTTGATCGTGAACCGGGCTCCGGCGCCCCAGGTGGCCAGGGTCTCCGCATACGCCGCGAGCAGCGCCGCCGACGGGGTCAGGCCGGCGTCGGCGGCCCGCTCCTTGAGGGTCTCCCACGCCTCCTGGCCGAGGCGGACGCGGCGCTGGGAGAACCGGGACGAGGACAGCGCCGAGGGGCTCGTGCGCAACGGCAGGTCGGGGTGCGGGGCGAGCTCGTCGACGCGGGCGAGCCAGTAGTCGCGCGAGCGGCGGGCCGGGGCGCGGTCCCGCCCGGCCTCCAGGGCCGTGACGTAGTCCTCGTACAGCAGCTCCTCCGGCGCGCCGGGGCCGGCGCCCTGGTACTCCCGCCACCAGGCGCGGAAGAACAGGAACATGCTGATCCCGTCCATGACCAGCCCGTCGTGGCTGACGTGCAGCACCATCCTGTCGTCGGCGAGGACGGTCACCTCGACGGCGAGCAGCGGCGCCCGGTCGGCGGGCAGTACCCGGTGCGAGCGCTCCTCGCGCAGTTCGCCGCGGATCCGGTCCTGCTCCTCGGGGCTCTTGGACCGCAGGTCGAGGCGGCGGATCCGCAGAGGGGTGCGGCGGCTCTCGGTGACCTGCCGGTCGTCGGCGGAGAAGCGCGAACGCAGGGCGCTGTGGGCGTCGACGACGGCCGCCAGCGCCTCCTCCAGGCGGTCCACGTCCCAGAAGCCCTCGATCTCGTGGTAGACGTGGCTGGCCACGTCGCCGATTTCGAAGATGCCGCTGCGGCCCAGCAGGTAGGCGCGCTGCAGGGTGGTGAGGGGGAAGCTGGGACCGCTCTTCTCCTCCTCGAGGAGGTGGGCGATCAGGTCTTCCTTCACGGCCTTGATCCGCGCGATGAACTCCGGTTCCATGTTCTGCCGGCCGCCCCGCAGGCGCAGGTCGGTACCGGAGAGTTCCACGAACAGGCCGCGGTCCTCGATCTCGCGCAGTACCTCGCGGACGCTCATCGGGCATCCGCCCCGACCAGCTCGGTGACGGCGGTGTCCCCGGCGCGCTCCTCCACGAGGGCGGCGAGCGCGGAGATGTCCTCGGCGTCGCTCAGCTCGTCGAGGGTGACGTCCACGTCGAGGGCCTCGAGGATCTGGTACTGCAGCGTGACGGCCTGCAGTGAACTGGTGCCGAGGGCGCTCAGGCCGCGTGGGGCGACCACGTCGTCGGCGGACAGCTGCAGCAGGGTCCGTACGAGCCCGCTCAGCCAGTCGACCAGGCGCGGGCCGGCGGTGGGAGCGGGAGGGGCGGCGGGGGCGGCGTCGGCAGCGGTGGCGCCGGCGGCCGGCCGGTCGGTCCGGACGAAGAAGACGGCCTCGGCCAGGCGGATCTCGCTGCCCGGGGCGACGAGTTCGACCGTACGCGGCCACGCAGTGGGTACGGGCAGCGAGATCGCCTCGGCCACGCGGGCGGCGAAGCGGGGCATGACCGGGGCGGCGACGTGGGCGAGCAGCCGGGCCGCGGCCAGTTCGAGGGCGATGGCGGTGCGCGCCTCGCTCTCCCAGCCGGCGGTCTCGGCGAGCAGGCCCTCCTTGCGGGAGAAGCGCACGGTGTCGTTGACGATGCCGTCGAGTTCGGCGGCGGCCTCGTTGAGGGAGAAGCCCTCGGAGCCGAGGCTGGCGGAGATGGCGGCGAGGCGGTTGCCGAGGCGGCCGAGGAAGGCGGAGTGCTCCGGCGTCCAGGTACCGGCGTCGGGGGCCGTGCCGCCGTAGTGCTTGGCGACCCGGGATCCGAGGTCGTTCAGCCAGGCCTGCCAGGTGCCGATCAGGGTGTCCTCGAGGGTGGCCTCGTACGCGGCGCGCTGGAAGTTGGTCCGCTCGCCCTCGGGGCGGGTGCGGGAGAGGAAGTAGCGGACGGCGTCGACCGAGTCCGGGCCGAGGATCTCCTTGCCCCAGATGGCGTGGCGGCGGCTGGTGGAGAACTTCTGGCCCTCCAGCAGGTAGAACTCGTTGACGTGGTAGTCGATGTCCGGCGTCCAGCCCGGGAAGGCCAGCTTGTACAGGGCCGGGTAGAGCACCGAGTGGTAGAAGCTGTTGTCGTAGCCGAAGAAGTGGACGATCTTCCAGTCCTGCTCCGGTTCGGCGGCCTTCCAGTTCTCTCCGAGCCCGGCGCCGAGGGCCTGGATGCCGTACAGGAAGCCGTAGGACATCTCGGGCCACACCCAGATGACCTGCCCGTCCAGGTCCTTCTCGGCCGGGGGAACGCCCCAGGAGGAGGGGTGGCTGACGGGGATGTCGAGGCTGGGGCGGCGGAAGAGGCGGTCGGTGAGCTCGCGCAGCCTGGCCGGGACCCTGCCCAGGCGGTGGTGGGCGTCGAGGTCCTCGCGGAACTCGTGCAGCGGAAGCGACCAGCGGGAGACCGGGCCGCGCCGCGGAGGGGCCGGGGAGAGGGCGGAGACCGGGTCGGTCAGGTCGGTGACGACGTTGGGCTCGCCGCACTGCTCGCAGATGTTGCCGCCGGCGCCCGAACCGCAGCCGGGGCAGTCGCCCTTGACGTCCACCTCGTAGAGGTACCGGCCGGTCTCGGCGTCGAACAGGGCGTCCGCCTCGGTGACCGTGACCCGGCCCGAGGAGACCGTGCGGGAGAAGAAGTCCTGCAGACCGGCCCGGTACTCCGGTGCGGTGTCGGTGACGGTGTACTGGTCGAGCGAGATGTCCATCAGCTCGAGCGTCTTGGCTATCTCGGCGCTGTAGTGGGCGGCGGCCTCGGCCGGCTCGACGCCGTCGGCGGCGGCCGCGGCGACCACATAGCTCTGGTAGTCGTCGCTGCCGGTCAGGTGCCAGGCCTTGGTGCCGTTCAGCCGCTGGTGGCGGACGAAGACGTCGGCACCGAGGTAGGGACCCGACAGGTGGCCGAGGTGCAGGTCGCCGTTGGGGGTGGGCGGGGTGGAGAAGACGAAGACGGGGCGGTCGCGGAAGTCCTTGCGCTCGGCGCTGAGCGCCGAGGTGAGCGCGCGCCCGGCGTCCCGCCAGTACTGGGTGAGGAAGACCAGGTCGGTGTCCCCGGTGTTCTCCAGGACGTGGGACTCGAACGGCTCGAACAGGACGACCGTGCCGGGAGCGGCGGGGTGGCGCTCGCCGTCGACGAGGAACTCGCCGCGGCCGCTGACGATGACGAAGAACTCGGTCTCGTCGTGCTGGTGGCTGTCGGAGCTGGTGCCGGGCGAGACCCGGCCCCAGCCGGCGCCGACGCCCAGACCGTGGATGTCGCTCATGTCGATGCCGAAGGCCTCGCTGAGCACGGTGGCGTCATAGGTGTTGATGATCACGAAACGTCGTCCTTTCCGGGGGACGGAGCGAGGAGCAGGTGCGCGGTCTGTGCCGCGATGGCAGGAGCCAGCCGGTACCCGGAGCCACTGGCGGCTCCCGCGAACACCACGCGGCCGTCGGCCGTGAGCGGGCGGACGAGTGGTTCGAAGCCGGGGCCGTACGCGTCGCAGAAGACGCGTCCGGAGACGCAGTGCTCGATCAGGTGGGGTGCGTAGCGGGCCAGGACGGCGAGGGCCGCGTCCCGGTCGGCGGGGGTCAGGCTCGACGCGACGGTGTCCGGGTCGACGTCCCATTCCTGGCAGGTGTAGCTGAACAGCCAGTGCCCGCGCTCGTGATAGGGCAGCAGGAAGGCGTCCTCGTCCTGGAAGACCACAGCCCGGTCGCCCGCGGCGGGCGGGACTTCGATGTGCAGGGCCACGATCTTCTTCACCCGGGCCCCGAGCGGTGCGACGAGGTCCTTCCAGGCGGGCGCCGCGAGCCAGGGGCCGGGGGCCAGGACCACCTGACCGGCACGGAGCGTGCCGCCCGTGCCCAGCGAGAGCTCCACCGAGTCGGCGCCGGGTGTCACCGCGGTGACTTCGACGCCCTCGCGGAACTCCGCGGTGCGGCGCAGATCGCGCGCCAGCAGCTGGGTGAGGGCGTGGACGTCCGCGTACTGGCAGCCGTCGCCCTCCCAGGCGGCGGTGCCCTCCGGCAGCAGGGCGGTCGCGCCGGCCACCTCGCGGACGGGCCGCAGCCGCGCCTGCGGCAGGTAGACCTCCTGCAGCCGTTCCTGCGCCGAAGCGGGTGCCACCACCGTCATGTCCAGGCTGTGGATGGGGAGTTCCGGGCGGGCCGCCTTGAGCGCCGCGTAGCGTTCCTGGCTGTGGGCGGCCATGGCGCGGATCCGCTCCGAGGAGCCGCGGGGGAAGTGCAGACCCGCCGAGCGGCGGGTGGCGCCGCTGCCGACCGCGTCCCGCTCCAGGACCACCAGACGGGCCTGCGGCTGCCGGGTGAGGATCTCCTGGGCGATGCTGAGGCCGAGGACGCCGCCTCCGACCACCGCGATGTCGTACGCCTCCGGTTCCAGCGGCGGCGGGGTCATCACGCGGTCCATGCGGCACTCGCCTCGGGGGACTTGGCGGACCACTCGATGAAGGACGCCAGCTGCTCGTCGCTGCGCACCCCGCACAGCCGGTCCGCGATGCGCTGGCTGCGCCAGGCGTTCAGGCTGAGGTTGGGGTCGGCCAGGCCGCGCTGCCCGCGCGCTGCGTTCTGGACGAAGACGCTGCGGTCGGCCGGGCCGTCCCAGCGCACCGCGAAGTCCTCGTCGATGCGCAGCTCGTCGCCGTCGCGTTCCAGCCGGTCGGCGATCGGGGCGAGGAAGTCCATCCGGGCCGGCCGGAAGCCGGTGGCCCAGACGACGACGTCCGCGTCGAAGTGCTCCGCGGGGGCGCCGGGCTCGTCGTTGTGCCGGACGGTCAGGTCCCAGCCCCCGACGGAGTTCTCCTCGACCGCGACGACGTCCCGGTTGGGGTGCAGCCCGACGAGGTCGCTGTTGCCCTCCACGAAGCGGTGGACGTAGACGGCCTGGTAGACGTCGCGCAGCGTGGACTCGGAGATGCCGTCGCTGCTGAGGACGTGCTGGGCGTTGAAGCTGGCGCGGGCCTCGGGGCGCAGGCCGTAGAAGTAGTCCGAGTGGGACGGCATGTAGTAGTCGTTGGTGAAGGGCGAGTCGTCGATCGGGAAGTAGTTGCGGCGGCGCGAGATCCACGAGACGCGGCGCGGCCGTTCGCCGGCGGGCCGGGAGATCAGGTCCAGGAAGGCCTCGGCGCCGGACTGGCCGCCGCCGACCACGACGACGCGCTTGCCGCCCAGGTTCCGGGCCGCCTCGACGTAGTCGTTGACGTGGAACTGGGTGGCGCCGAGCGTGCCCTGCGGCGGGACCCAGGGCTGGTTGCCCACGCCGACGACGATGTTCTCGGCCGTCACCGTGCGGCGGTCGGTGCGCAGGGTGAAGACCTCGTCGAAGCCGACCTCCTCCACGGTCTCGCCGAAGACGACGTTCGGGTTGCGCCGGGCCGCCCAGGCCAGGTAGTTGCGGAACTCCAGGCGCGGCACGTCGGCGAACTGGGCGTTGAGGAAGTGGTACACCCGGCCCTGGTCGTGCAGGTAGGACAGGAAGGAGAAGGGGCTCTGGGGGTCGGCGAGGCTGACGAGGTCCTTGAACATCGAGACCTGCAGGGTGGCGCCGGGTATCTGCTGGTTGTCGTGCCAGCCGAAGGCTTCCTTCCGGTCGATGAAGAGGTTGTCCACATCCGGGCGACCGTGGAGCAGTGAGGCCAGGCTGAGGTTCGCGGGGCCCACTCCGATGCCGATGCAGCGGTAGTGGTCGGACCCGGGGCGGACGGGGTTGGTGCTCATGCGGTCGTCTCCTTCGAGGCGTGCCGGCGGCTGACCGGCCGAGTCGTGCTGATGACGGCGGTACGTGCGGGGGGTGCGGGTCACTTGGCGGACGCGTGTTCGGGCACGGGCACGGGCACGGATTCGGGCACGGATTCGGGCACGGGCGCAGGTGCGGGCGCGGGTGCGGGACGGCGTACGGCGATGAGTCCGAAGACCGTCGCGAGCAGCGACCCCATGGCCACCACGGGCCACACGAGACCGTCCAGCCGCAGGTAGAGCCAGCTGCCGACCATCGGACCCACGGCGGTGCCCAGACCGAACATGAACTGGAAGCTGCCGATGTACCGGGAGCGCAGCCTCGCCGGTCCGGCGGTCGCGGGATAGGCGAACACCGCGGGGCCGCCGATGATCTCGCCGATCGACCAGATGAGCGTGCCGACGATCACGGCCGCGGGTCCGATGGGCAGACCGTAGAAGGCCACACCGGCACCGACCAGCGCGAATCCCAGACCGATCGTCACCTTCAGCGGCCATTCCTGCGAGAGCTTGGTGAGCAGCAGCTCGAAGGCGATGACGATGAACCCGTTGAGGGAGACGGCGAGGGTGTACCAGAAGAGCGCCAGCCCCTCGTCCTTCATGTAGAGCGGCAGCGTGGACAGGTACTGCATGTACACGGCCGCGTGGCACAGGGCCGCGATCAGGTACAGCAGGTACCGGCGGTCCCGGAGCACCGCCGCGTACCCGCCGGGCGCCGCGTCCGCGTCCGTCGTGGCGCCGGCCGGGGCGGGACCGACCCGGGCGGGCAGGGTCGCCCAGGCGAACACCGCGTAGGCCAGGGCGATCACGGCCTCGCCCCAGAACAGCAGGGTGTACCCGTGGCCGCCCGCGTTGTAGAGGGCGAACCCGACCAGCGGTGCGGCCGTCGCGCCCAGGTTGAGCCCGAAGCGGTACATCGCGAAGATCATGACCTGCCGGTTCTCGGCGGTCAGTTCGGCCAGCAGTGTTGCCGACGCCGGCCGGAACAGCTGTGAGCCGAGGCTCACCAGGGCGATCGCGGCGAGCAGCGCCGGGAAGCTCGGCACGTAGAGCAGGGCGGCGGTGAGCACGCTCGTGCTGCCCATCGAGACGACCGTGGCGTTGCGCACGCCCATCCGGTCCGCCAGGGTGCCGCCGATCAGCGAGCCGACGACGGCTCCCGCCCCGTAGACGCCCAGGGCCAGGACGGTGTTTCCGTCGGAGTAGCCCTTGGCGGTGAGGAACAGGACGAGGAAGATCTGGAGGAAACCGCTGAGGCGGTTGACCAGGACCCCGGCGAGCACGGTCTTCACCGCGAGCGGGGCCTCGCGGAAGGTGCCCCATACGGTGGCGCGCTGCTCCTTCTCCGCGGTGGCGCCGGCGGCGGTGCCGGCGTCCGCCTCGGTGGTGGTGTCAGAGGCCATGTCCTTCCGCCCTCCCCACGGTCAGCGTCACGGCGGCGCGGACCCGGCGCTCCAGCTCGTCCAGCTCCTGCGCGGAGGGTGCGTCGATGAGGAAGGTGACCGCCCGGTCGTCGGAGCTGGCCAGCGGCGAAAGCCGGGCGCCCTTCTCCTTGAGCACCAGGACCGCCCGCAGCGCGGCCGGGTCGTCGGCCTCGCCCGGGGTGATCTCCGGCCAGATGCCGCCCTCGCCGACCCAGACGGGGTCGATCCCCGGCCAGTCGACGGAGACGTTCTCCAGGGTGCCGGGCGTGTGGTCCAGGTAGACCTGGCGGGTCCAGCGGCGCGGCGCCGGGTAGTCGGCGGGCTCGCCCAGCGCGATCTTGACGATCTCGGGCTCCAGGGGCCGGCCGGTGGCCAGGTGGTACAGCGCGAGCAGACCGTCACCCGGCGTCCGGGCGGCGACCTCCATCAGGTAGGCCCGCCCGTCCGCACCCGTGCGCCACTCGGCGTGGGCGATGCCGTCGCGGAAGCCGAGGGTCTGCAGCAGCCGGCGGTTGGCGTCCAGCAGTTGGCCGTCCACCCCGGGGCGGGCGCTGGGGACCGAGTGGGACAGCTCCACGAAGGAGCGGGCGTCCGACTCGGTGGTCTCCTTGCTCGTGACCGAGGTGAAGACGATCTCGCCGCCCTGCACCAGGCTCTCGACCGAGTACTCGTGGCCCTCGACCTTCTGCTCGACCAGCAGGGTCTCGTACTCGGGGTAGCCGGCCAGCTCGGCCCGCAGCTCGGCCGCGTCCGCGATCGTCACCACGCCCGAACTGGAATGGCGGGTGGCGGGCTTGGCCACCACCGGGTACGGCAGCCCGTCGAGGGCGGTGTCCTCCCGCTCCCCCGGCGGGATCACCAGGGAGGCGGGGCTGAACTCGTCCAGGTACCAGCGCTGCAGGTACTTGCTGCGGCAGGCGCGGGTCGCCCGCAGCCCCGGGCCCGGCAGGCCGAGCGCGTCGCCCAGCAGGCCGGTCGGCTCCACCAGCGTCTCGCCCACCGCGTACGCGCCGACGATCGTGTACGTGTGCCGCCAGGCGCGGGCGCGGGCGATGAACCCCGGCAGGAACGATCCCTCCTGGTCGAGGGAGCCGTCCACGAAGGCGATGTCGTCGAGCAGGAACGCCGGGTGCTCCGGGTCCTTGCGGGCGGCTTCCGCGGCATCGCGGTAGCCCGCCGGTGTGATGAGCAGGACCTTCAGGCCGCGTGCGGCGAGCTCCGCCAGGTAGCGGGGGTTGCGGCAGACGACCCAGAAGGCACCGGTGAGGACGAAGGCCTCGGGCACCGTCTCGGAACCGGCCTCCACAGCGGCTTCGGGTTCTGTTGCGGTGGTCATGCGTCGGCTCCTCGGGGGGCGGGGACGGTGTCGGTGAACGTGCTGCCCAGACCGTTGGAGTCCAGGAAGGCCATCCAGTGGCCGGCCTCCTCCTCGGACTGGCCGGCGCGGTGCAGACCGGGGGGCAGCGCCCCGGCCAGCAGGCGGGTGACGCCGTAGGCGATCGGCAGCGATACGGCGCGGGCCATCGCGCTCTCCGACTCCTCGCCGGTCAGGTCCATCAGGTAGGAGCCCTGCCAGCGCTTCCCGTCGGCGGCGCGTACGTCCAGCGCCACGGAGAGCACCACGCGGTCGCGGTCGGCCTCGGTGGTCGGGTGCCGTTCGGCCAGCTCCTTGGCGAGCCGGCGGACCTGTACCTCGTCACCGGAGGCCACGACCTGGAAGACCGGTTCCCAGGCGGCGCGCCAGCCGGCGTTGCGCAGGGTGCCGCGGACGAAGGTGCGCAGGTGCCAGCCCTCGGGGATGCCGTACTGGGAGACGAAGGGGACGCTGTCCCGGTTGGGGTAGACCTCGAAGTCCTCGCCGGCCAGGCGGTGGACGGTGGTGGCCTCCCACGGGCGTGCGGCGGTGCTCTCGACGCCGTCGGCGACGTGGCGCGCGGCGGAGCCTAGCGCGGCGAGCACGCCGTACGGCGCCCAGCTGAAGCGGTAGCGGAACTCGTTGGGAACGGCGGGGATGCCGCCGCAGTAGGAGGTGAAGTCGACCGACTCGGCGGTGTCCCCGATGGCCTCCCGGGCTCGTGCGACCAGCAGGTGCGCCATCAGGTGGTCGATGCCGGGGTCGAGTCCGGCCTCGGTCAGGACCACGATGCCCGCCTCGGCGGCGCGCTCCTCGAGCCCGGCGATCTCCTCGGAGACGTAGCTGGTGCAGGCGAAGTGCGCCCGGCGGTCGATGGCGAGGCGCAGCAGCCGGGGGTGTTCGGCGGCGGGCAGCATGGACACGATCACGTCCCCGGCGCCGACCTCGGCCTCCAGGGCCCCGTCCGTCAGGGCCCGTACCTCGGCGTGGCCGGTCAGGCCCAGGGCGGCGAGCCGGTCGGCGGCACGCTCGGCCGTACGGTCCCACAGCACGACGTGGCCGGCCTGCGCGCACAGCAGGCCGAGGCCGCTGCGGCCGGTCGAGAGGCCGGTGCCTATCCAGTGGACGGTGCCGCTGGCGGGCACCGGGGCGGGCTCCGGGGCGGGCTCCGGGGCGGTCGATATCCGGTCAGCGGGCATCTGCGTACTCCTTGCGCTCGTCGTCGTCCGCGCGGTGCCCGGCGGGCTCGCCGTTCCCGGTCCCCGCGACGCCGGTGGCGACGGCGGTCTCGAAGTGGCCCAGGCAGCGCGCCCAGACCGGATCGGCCCCGCCGAGGTTCGCCAGGACGGGCCACAGCTCCGCCGAGAAGGCCCGGCTGGCCTCCACCGGAAGCAGCGAGGGCAGGTTGTCGATGGCGATGAGGTCGGCCGGCCGGTCGCCGTCGCGCAGGCGGCGTACCGGCCGGTCCCAGTCGGTGAGTTCGGTGTAGACCGGCAGGACGTTGCATGCCGAGGTCACGTCACAGGTGACGTCCGACACCACGGAGAGGCGGCGGGGGCCGTCGAGGTCGGCGTGGGTCAGGAACGGGGGCGTGGGCCGGTTCATCAGGACGGTGTTGACGAGGATGTCGTGGTCCAGCAGGGCCGCGCGGTCCAGCGCGGCCGTCTCCTGGACGTCCCACCGGGTGGGGGTGAGGCCCGCCGTGGCCAGGGCGTCGCACGCACCGCGGCCGCTGCGCCCGAGGGCGCCGATCACCAGCGCGCTCCCGTTCTCGCCGGGCTCCTTCAGCAGGGCGTCCAGCGCCTCCAGGCCGGTCGGGACGAGCGGGGTCCGCAGCCGCCCGCGCCGGTGCAGGACGGCCAGCGCCGCGCCGACGTAGCCGGCCCAGTAGCCGAAGGCCGCCAGCCGCCGGCCGTCGGCGCTGGTCAGGTACTCCAGGTCGAGGAGTGCGCCGCCGCCTGCCGTGAACCGGGCGAGCAGCTCGCTCGCCCCGGTCTGCCCCTTGTAGGCGTGTCCGAAGTAGATGTGGCGGTGGATCAGCTCCTCGGGGCCCTCGGGGAGCTCCTTCAGGCCCAGGACGTGGGCGCTGCCGGGCGCATCGGTCCAGCTGCCCGCCTCAGCGGGGCGGCAGCCCGCGGCGAGGTAGTCCTCGAGGGGGAAGACGCGCTGCGCCGATTCCTCCACGGTGATCTCGACGCCCTGGCCCACCAGGCGGGCGGCGTCCTCGGGGACGAGGGGCGCGCGGCGCTCGCTCGGCCGGGATTCGGCCCGCATCCAAAGGTGAGGATTGTCTGACATGTGGTTTGTTTCTCCCTCATGAGGAAAAGCGCTGACTTATTGTCATAAGTCTGAAAGAAATGGGCAGGCGGTAGCCTTGAATGTGCTCACTGCGGAGGCGGATCGCGTCGCTACAGCACCGGGATCCGTGCGTTGGCCAGCGGCCGGTACGTCACTTCGGCCGGCCCGAACGGCCTGGACGGCAGGTGTGCCGGGTCGAACCCGGAGTCCAGCAGCGTCCCGACGACCGCGTCGGCCATCGCCACCGCCAGGTTCTCTCCGGGACACCGGTGGGCGGCGGCGCCGAAGGTGAAGACCGCCGGCGCCTCACGGCCGGGCCGGAAGGTGTGCGGTTCGGGGTTGACCGCCGGGTCCCGGTTGGCGGCGGCGAGCAGCACCAGCACCTGCTCGCCCGGCGCGACCTGTGCGGCCCCGTGCCGGAACGGCTCGGCGGCGAAACGGCGGGTGTTCTGGATCGGCGCGTCGTGCCGGACCACTTCGCGGACGAACGCCTCACGCTCGGCCGGGGATTTCGGGGTCTCCTCCCTGGCCAGCGCCAGCAGCGTGTTCCCGATCAGGCCGGCCGTGGCGTCGTACGTCTGGGACAGGAACCCGACCGCGTTGGCCAGCAGCGGGGCCGTCCTGGTCCAGGAGGCGTCGCGCGCCGCCCGTACGAGCGCGGCGAGCAGCCCGTCCCCGGCGGCTCCGGCGGCTCCGGCGGCCCCGGCGGCCTCGATGCCGGGGCCGAGCAACTCCCGGAGCCCGGCCGCGGCGAGCGCCGCCGCCCGCTGCTGCTCCGGGGTGGCCAGGGCGGGGATGCACTGGACGAACTCGCCGATCAGCCGCGCGGCTTGCGCCGATCCGTCCGCGTCCAGCCCGCACAGGCGCGCCACGACCCGGGCGGGAACGGCGAACATCAACTCCTCGAAGGGGACGTGGCCACCCGTCGCGAGTACCGCCCGGGTCTGCTCGGCGGCCAGCCGCGCGGCGTGCGCGGGATCGGCGGTCCCCAGCGCCTGGGAGACCACGCCCTTGAGGCGGTGCTGCAGGTCGCCGTCGGTCATCCGCACCAGATCCCCGAACACCTCCCCCGCGGCCGTGCCGACGATCCCGGCGGGCACCGGCTCGGCCACCGGGCGGACCCGCAGGGCGGCGGAGCCCAGCACGGCGCGCACCGCCGCCGCGTCCGCCGCGACCCAGGCGTTCACGGCCGGGTCGTAGGCGAAGGGGCGCTCGGCCACCAGGGCCGCGTAGCCGGGGTACGGGTCCGCCAGCCTGACCGCTTCGATCGGGTGGGTCATCCGGGTGCTCCTTGCTGGTGCTCGGCATGTCGGTGCCCGGGGCCGGGCAGTGGCGTCGCTTGGGGGAAGCGTGCGTCAGAGATAGCGGGCGGGAAGCGCGGCGCGCCGGGCGTCGAGGGTGCCCGCGATCGTCAGCCGCATGACCTCCGAGGTGCCCTCGTATATCCGCAGGGAACGGATCTGCCGGTACAGGCGCTCGGTGACGCTGTCGGCGACCACGCCCGCCGCGCCGAGCAACTGCACGGCGGAGTCGACGACGTGCTGGGCTTCCTCGGTCGCGTACAGCTTGGCGATGCTCGAATGCCGGGCGAAGCGCCTGCTGCCCTGGTCGGCCTCCCAGCCCGCCCGCGCCACCAGCAGCGCGGCCGCGTTGAGCCGCACGTCCATGTCGGCCAGGGTCGCCTTGGTCAGTTGGAGGTCGATCAGCTTGTCGTTGCCGATCCGGCGGCTGCGGGCGTGGGCCAGCGCCGTGTCGGCGGCCCGGCGGGCGAACCCGAGCGCCGCCGCACCGACCGTCATCCGGAACCGCTCCAGCAGGTCCATCGCGATGACGAAGCCCTTGCCCGGCTTGCCCAGCACGGCTTCCCGGGGCAGCCGGCAGTCCTCGAAGGAGAGGTGGCCGAAGGCGCGCGGAGCGACCGCGTCAAGGCGCTCGTGGACCTGCAGGCCGCGGGAGTCGGCCGGAACGAGGAAGGCGCTCAGCCCCAGCGGGCCGGGGCCCTCGCCGGTGCGGGCGATGACGACGTACACGTCCGCGATCCCGGCGTTGGCGATCCACGCCTTCTGCCCGTTCAGGACGTATCCGCCGTCCTCGTCGCGCTCGGCCCGCAGCCCGACCGAGGCGATGTCCGAACCCGCCTCGTGCTCGGAGACCGCGAACGCGCCGATGAGCGAACCCCGGGCCATCCGCGGCAGGTAGCGCTCCTTCTGCTCCTCGCTGCCGTACCGGATGACCGGCGTGGCGGCGAGGGCCTGGATGGAGAAGGCGAAGTCGGCCAGGTCCTCGGCGTAGGCGAGCGCCTCACGCATCAGGCAGATGCTGCGGAAGTCACCGGGCAGGGCGTCGGGCGCGGTCCGCGGGTCCAGGAAGGCGAGCCAGCCGTCCTCGCCGAGTGTGCGGACCAGTTGCCGTCCGGCCTTCTCCGGGTCCTGTCTGCGGACCTCGTTCCACAGGGGGGCGCGGCCGTCGCACCAGGTGCCGATGGCGTTCGCCAGGCCGCGGTGCCGGTCGTCGTAGAAGGGGAGGGCCAGGATTTCCTGATCGAAGGCGCTGGTGAGGTCCAAGACAGTTCTCCGTGCGAGGGGGCGGGCGTCGGCGGGTACGGCGTCATGCGGCAAGGCCTCGAGGGCGGCGCGGACGATCGTCAGATGAGCAGGCCGGCATCGTCGTCGTCGGCGGGAGCGGCGGCCGATGGCGATGCGGCACGGACCTGGCCGACCAGCTTGTGCTCGACGAAGTAGGCGAAGGAGGCGTAACCGCGCCAGATACGGCGCCACTCCCGTTGCACGGCTTCCTCGCCGGAGGTGCGCCGGATGCCGTCGAGGTAGGAGACGATGATGTCGGCCGACTGCCGGGCGTGCCCGGCGGAGAAGTTGTCGATCGACAGGTGCGCCTGCTCGTAGCCCGCGTCGAGGTTGTGGCTGCGCAGCTTCTGTATCTCGTGCAGTCGCATCGCTCCGAGCCCGAACATCTCGATGCCCAGGTTGTAGCCGAGGATCTCGTTGTAGAGGGTGTCGGGGAACAGCGCCAGGCACACCTGGTGGATGGAGAACCCGTAGAGCCCGTCCGGCAGATCGCCCTGCTCCAGGAACTCGTCCTGGCGGATGTGCGGCAGGTGGATGTCCATGCTGGCCAGCACCTGGTGGATGAGCGTGATGTGGTTCTTGTCGAGGTCGCCGCGGCCCATTTCGTCGGCGTAGATGGAGAACAGCATGTGGTCGCTCTGCCGGTGGTTGCGGCCGAGGTTGCCGATGCGCTGCGCCCAGGTGCCGTCGATCAGGCTGCCGAGGGCGAAGGTGCTCTGCTCGAAGATCACGGTGTCGCGGTCGGGGATCTCCGTGAGGGGCTGGTACGGGTTCACCAGCTTGTCCCAGTAGATCGCCTCGACGCGCGCCATCAGCGCCTCGGGCGTGTAGTCGAAGTACTCGGCGTCGGTGAGGATGCCGCCCGCTCCGTGCGTGAACAGCACTTCCGCGTCGGCAAGGTTGGCTTCGGCCCGGTCCCGGGCGGTCCCCAGGATGTGGGGGAACTGCTCGATGTTGACCACGCGGTGGAACAGCTGTCGGTCGTCGAGGCCGGAGGGGGCCTCGACCAGGACCGTATCGGCCGGGTCGCTGCCGCGCAGCGCCTCGGACCAGGCCAGGGCCTGCGCGTCGCCGGCGGTGTTCGGCCGGAAGTCGAGGTCCGCCGGCTCACCCGCCGCGATGGCCTGCGCCCACTCGGTGAACACGGCCGCCTCGTGCTCGTCGAAGATGCCGAACATCGGACCGCCGAACTTGATGGACCGCAGGAACCGGCACACGCCCTCGCGGGCGGGCTTCATCTGCCGGGCCTCGCGGAACCGGCCGACGAAGGCCGCCAGATCCATGTTCTCGTCGTCGAGCCACTCTGACAGCCGCCGGTCGCCGAGGCGCACGCTGCGGTGCTGGCGGCCCGCGTACGGCGCGTGCCGGGCCACGATCCGTCCGACCTTGGCGTCCAGGGACAGTGCGTCGTGCCAGTCGGCCAGTTCGCCGAGGAGCGCGGTGTGCTCCCGCTCCAGGCGCAGCACCAGCTCGATCGCGCGGGCCGTCCGCTGCCGGTCCTGCGCGCCGGTCGGCGAGCTCTCCGTCAGCGTGAGGTACTCGGCGAGGACCGTACGGGCCTGGGCTTCGTCCAGGAAGGGGGTGGTCGTACCCAGCAGCAGATCGTCGAGGCCCAGGGCGGTCACGGCGTAGTGCACGCCCACGACTTCGGGCAGGAAGGAGGCGGGCAGCCGGGAGAGCGCGAGGTAGAACGAGGCGTGCAGCGCGGTCAGCGGTCGCGCCTCGGTCTCCTTCAGGAAGTCCACGGTCTCGATCTCGGGCAGGTGCACCTCGAGCTCGGCGAGCGCACGCCGCCGTTTGGCGAGCAACCCGCGCTCGGGGGTGCCCTCGCCCTGGAGGTGGAAGTACTGGCCGAAGAGCCGGTTGACGATGGCCGACGGCTGGGTGGCGGTCTGCGAGACGTTGTCGAGCCAGCAGCCGGCGAGCAGCATGAGGGGTGCCCGCTGGCGCAGGACGAGGCGGTACGTCTGCGAGCCGCGCTCGCGCAGGCCGGCGAGGTCCGGTTCCAGGGCGGTGCGGGCCTGCCGGACGCGGGCGGCGATCGCGTCGGCGTCCGCGGGGGCCTCGTCTCCGGCCGTGGGCAGGAAGGCGTGCAGGGCCCGGCGGGCGACGAGCAGGGTCGTCTCGCTCTCCTGGTCGTCGAGGAGTTGCCGGAAGATGTCGGCCGGTCCGGCGTCGAGGACCGCGGTGGCGTCCTCGGCGGCCTTCGGGCTGAAGCGGAAGGGGGCGCGGGGCAGGGAGGTGGTCCGGTCCGGGAGGGGGAATCCGGTGTGCGCGTTCATCAGAACTCCGTGGTTTCGTCGCTCGTCGGCTGCTGGGCGGCGGACAGCTTGCGCAGGAGTACGCCGACGCGTACGCCCGGCACGCTCGACGCCAGGAGGTAGAGACCGCCGTCACGCAGCGTTCCCGCCTCGGCGCGGTCCACGAGGTTGATCAGGGGGTCGGCGGCGAAGCAGTGCCCGACGCGGGCGATGTTGTCCAGGAACAACTGGTCGGCGCTGAACCCGGCCTGGCGTTCCTTCAGGACGGCGATCGGCTTGAAGAGGTTCGGGTGCAGCAGACCGTCCACGTCCTTGAGGGTCAGCTCGAGCGGGGTGAGGATGCGGTCGTTGACCACCCGAGCCAGGTCCGAGCTGATCTCGTTGGACCAGCCGAGCGAAGGCAGGTCCTGCGCGGAGGCGCCGCCGAGGATCTCGTACGCGTCCTCGCCGTACGGCCGGGCGCTCACCAGGCAGGCGGCCGAACCGTCGCTGAACAGGGCGAAGTTCTCCATGCGGGTCGCCTCGTCGGATATCCGGTCGGTGGTGACGACCAGCACGGTGCGATGCTGCCCGGAGGCCACCAGCGCCTGCGCGAGGCGCACTCCGACGAGCAGATTGGTGCAGCGGTTCAGGGTGACGCCGGTGAAGGCGGCGCCGGTCAGCCCCAGTCCGGTCATGACTGCCTGGACGAAGCCACCGTGCGTCCGGGGTCCGCCGGGGAACCGGGTCGAGCAGAGGATGAGGGCGTCGACCTGGTCGGGCCCCGCCCCGGCCGCGGCGAGCGTCGCCCGACCGCCCTCCACGGCCAGGGTCTCCAGGTTCTTTCCGGTGCGGTGGATCGTTCCCCATCCCCACAGCGAGGCCTTGGCCGGCATGCGCAGCTCGGCGGCGCGTGCGGTCAGGTTCGTCATGGTCGTGTGGTCGGCCGGGTTCTCGCCCAGGACGTAGCGCGGGGCGGACAGATGGACGGGGGTGACGTTCACCGTGAGGAGTCGCTTTCCTGACCGGCCGGCGGGGCCGGTGTCATCATCGCGTTGGCTGCGGGATAGGGAAGGGCGTCCGCTCCGAAGCCGAAGGTCCCGCGGGTACGGATCTCCTCGGCGGCCCGGACGACCGAACCGAGCGCCGCCCGGGCCAGCGCCGAGCCGACGCTGATCCGTCGTACGCCGAGTTCGCCGAGCTCGGCCACGGACAGCGGCAGGGCGGGCGAACCCATCAGGACGTTGACCGGGCGCCGGACGGCGGCACACACGGCGCGCACCGCCTCGGCGTCCGGGAGGCCCGGCGCGTAGAGGACGTCGGCGCCCGCGGCCTCGTACGCCTGGAGCCGGCGGATGGTGTCCGCCAGGTCGGAGCGGCCCTGGAAGAAGTTCTCGGCGCGGGCCGTCACGGTGAAGGGGAAGTCGAGCTCCCGGGCGGCGGCCACGGCCGCGGCCACGCGCTCCACGGCCTCCTCCAGGGGGCGTACGGGGTCGTCGGCCCGGCCGGTGGAGTCCTCGATCGAGCCGCCGACCAGACCGGCTGCGGCGGCGAGCCGAATGGTCTCGGCCACGTCCTTCGGCGTGTCGCCGAAACCGCTCTCGAGGTCGGCGGAGACCGGCAGGTGCGTCGCCGCCACGATCTCCGCGGCGTTCGCGAGGATCTCCCGCCTGCCCACCAGATTGGTTCCGTCGGGCCGGCCGAGGCGGTAGGCCAGCCCCGCACCGGTGGTGGCGAGGGCCGCGAATCCGAGGCCGGTCAGCAGCCGCGCGGTTCCCGCGTCCCACGGGTTGGGGATGACGAAGGGCTCGGTGCCCTGGTGGAGCCGGCGGAAGGCCAGGGCACGGGCACGCTGGTCGACGGGGTCGACGGAGTATTCGGAGGCGGTAACAGGCAGGTTCACGGCAGGAGTTCCTCTGTGGCGCTGGTGTCGTACGGGTCCGGCACGGTCAGATGAGTTCGACGTGCCAGTCGCCAGGCTGCCCGACGTCGGGCGCTCCGGACAGGAGCGACCGGAGGATGTCGGTGACGGACCGGGAGCGGCCGTCGAAGTAGAAGTGGCCGCCCTCGGACCAGTTCCGGGCCGGCGGCCGGAGGCATTCCTGGTCCCAGGGCTGCAGCCCGGCCTCGCCGATGTGGGGGTCGTCCACACCGTTGATCAAGGTCACCGGTACGGACAGGGGTGCGGCCGGCCGGTACGTGTACCCGGCGACCATGCGGAAGTCGGCGCGAAGGTTCGGCAGGAGCAGCTCCTGCAGGCCCTCGTCGGCCATGACCTCCGGCGGCAGTCCGCCGAAGAAGCCCACGGCCTGCGTGAACTCCCGGCCTTCCAGCCGGGCGGTCTCCACCACCCGCCGGGTGGGCAGGAGCGAGGGGGCCGAGCAGCCGGAGGCGACCAGGTGGCGGAAGTCCGGCAGGTGGCCGATGCGCCGTGCGACCTCGAAGGCCAGCACCGCGCCGAAGCTGTGGCCGAAAAGGACGAAGGGGCGGTCTGCGGTGGTGGAGATCTCGTGGGCCACGGCGTCGGCGAGTTCCGCTACATCGGTGAGGGCGGGCTCCCGGTAGCGGCGGCCGCGTCCCGGGGGGCAGAGCCCGGCGATCTCGGCCACGCCCGCCAGGTCCGGCTGCCAGCCGAGGAAGGAGCGCGGGTTGCCGCCGGCGTGCGGGAAGCAGTAGACGCGTGCGGCGGGTCCCGGCTCGGATTCCGTTCCGTCGCACATGAACCAGGGGGAAGAGCTCACAGGAACGATCGCGCTCACGGAGTCGCCTTGGGCGTGGGTGAATTCCAGCCAACATCGGCCAGGATCTTTACGTCATCCGATGCCTGGTGGGCGGTGTCCGTCTGCGCGGCGGACACCGCGAACAAGCCACCGGCCAGCGTGGCGACAATGCCCGCCGCGACGATGCGGACCGTCAGGCGCGAGCGGAACGACGTACTGGGGCGGGAAAAGGTTTCCAACATTTCGTCAAGCCTCCCGAAAGGCGGGGCATGCGCCGCCGGACCGTTGAGTGGAGTGGTGGGCGGTCGCTGCGACCCGCCTTGATCACTCTCGAGCCCGGATCGACTTTCGCTCAAGCTTCGAGATGTCTCATATTCCCGCACTGCTAAAATCCGATGGATCCTAAAAGCCGCACACCAGGAAATATGGGGCATTCGGTCGGCCCTACAAGACCTTTTGGGCACCCGGAAACCGGCAGGACGGACGAGTGGGGGAAAGTAATGGAACACGGAATTCCGGATGGGCCGAGCGGTGTGCAGCAGCTCATGTCCGAGCATTTGCAGGCGCTCTCCCGGCTCGTCGCGGGCGGCCTGGCCGACTCGCCCGCGGCGCCGGCCGCGCCCTCGGCCGCGGCGGCTCCCCCCGATGCCCGGATCGGCTACCACTTCGGGCTCCAGGCCATTGCGGCGGCCATCGACGAGGCTCTCGCCGATGCGCGCAAGGAGATCCTGACCGCCCAGCCCGACGGGCCGCGCCCGGGACCGACCCTGGACGACGCCCTCGAATCCGTACGCCGCCAGATCGCGGGGGGCGTCGCCATGCGGACCCTGTACCAGCACACGACGCGATTCGACGAAGCGACGAAGAACTACGTGCGAACCGTCTCCGACTACGGAGTCCAGGTCCGCACACTGGCCGAGTTCTTCGACCGGATGATCATCATCGATGAAGACGTCGCGTTCATCTCCGCGAATGAAGACCGTACGAATGCCCTGGCCATCAGGGAGCCCGCCGTCGTGCGCTTCCTCAAGGACATGTTCGAGCGCTCCTGGGATCGGGCGAGGCCTTTCCCCTTCGTTTCGACACATGCCACGAGGGCGGCCGAGCAGGTCATTCCCTCACTCCGGAACTCCATCAGCAAATTACTGGTATCGGGCTATCCCGACAAGCAGATCGCCCGGCGGCTCGGTATCAGCGAGAGATCACTGCAAGGGCATATCGCGGCGATGAAGCAGGAGCTGGGCGCACACACCCGAATTCAGTTCGGCTACGAACTGGGCAGGAACGAGACCACGTTCATCGTGTGAGGTCCGGGAGCGGGGCGACGCGAGAAGCGGGGCGGGGACACGGGCAGGGGCGGGGACATGATGTCCCCGCCCCTGCCCGTGTCGCCTCCGGCTTCGCCGCCCCGGCGGGTCACCTCAGCGTGCTGTCTCCACACCGGCCGCCGGCGCGGTGGCCTCTTCGGGTCCGCGCCTGCGGAATCCGGGCAGCCGGGATACGGCCACGCCGCCCAGGCAGATGGCGCCGCCGAGGAGGGTGACCCACCCCGGCACCTCGTCCAGCGCGAGCCAGGAAATGAGGACCACCACGGCGGGCACCGCGTAGGTGGTGGCTCCCATCTTGCCCGCGGTGGTCCGCGACAGCGCGTACGCCCAGGTGGTGAAGGCCAGGGCCGTGGGGAAGAGCCCCAGGTAGACGACATTGAGCGTGGCCGACACGGGCGCCGCGGACAGGTTCGACACCAGCTGCCCGCTGAACGGAAGACACGCGACGGTGCCGATCAGACAGCCGTACGTCGTCACCTGCATCGGGGTCGCGTGCCGCAGTGCGGGCTTCTGCAACACCACGCCGGCCCCGTACGCCACGGCGGCCAGCAGGCAGAGCCCGAGGCCCAGGAGCGAGGACGATCCGCCGCCGGAGGACGAGAACCCGACGACGACCGCGCCGACGAACGAGACGGCCATGCCGGCCAGCAGCAGCGGCGGGAACCCCTCCTTCAGGAACCAGCCGCCGAGCAGCGCGACCACCATGGGCCCGACGTTGACGACCATGGACGCCGTTCCCGCGTCGACCAGCTGCTCTCCCCAGTTCAGTACGACCATGTAGACGCCGAACCAGAGCACCCCCGATCCCACGATGCCGGGCCACGCCCGGCGCGGCGGCACTCCACCGCCCTTCGCCAGCAGCAGGCAGACCAGTGCCAGCGAGCCGGTCAGGAGTCGTCCCAGCGCCAGCGCCCCGGGTTCGAAATAGTCGGCTGAGGCACGAATGGACACGAACGCGGAGGCCCACAGCACCACGGTGACCGATGCGGCTAACAGCGCCCCTCGATCCATTCCGGAACGTCCAGATGATGAGTTCATATGAGCAACCTAGCCTGGGCCGCGGTGAACCGGTGACGTCCCCGGCAAGCGGGCGGCGGATCGTTCCAGTTCGCGGAGCATGAGCCCGACCGCCGGAACGGAGGGGGACGTCGACATGGACAGGGCCACCACCTCCCGGTGCACCGTGGGCTCCAGGCGGAGCAGCCGAATCGGCGCCGTCGGCGGCCCGCCCAGGGCCAGTTCGGGCAGCACCGCGACGCCCAGGCCCGCCGCGACCAGCCCGATCACGGTCGGATAGTCGTCCGTCCGGTACTCGGCGCGCGGCTCGAAGCCGGCGCGCTCGCACAGCTGCAGAAGATGGCGGCGACAGCGGTGGCAGCCCATGATCCAGGATTCCCCGGCCAGTTCGGCGAGTTCCACTTGTCCCGCCTCGGCGAGGCGGTGCCCTTCCGGAACCAGCACGACCAGAGGGTCGGTGAGCAGCGGGCGGACCGCGAGGTCGTTCCAGTCCTCTTGCGTGTTCGCGCCCGCGCCGGGGATCTCCGGGTAGCGGAAGGCCAGGGAGATGTCGCAGTCGGCATTGCGGAGCAGGTCGATGGAGCGCGGCGGAGGCGCCTCCGCCAGGGAGACCTCCACGTCCGGATGGGCGGCGCGCATCGCGGCGATGGCGGACGGTATCAGTGCCGACGTGCCGCTGAGGAAGGAGGTGAGCCGCACCCGTCCGGTGCGCAGTCCCGCGAATGCCGCCATCTCCTCCTCGGCCGCGTGGAGTCCGGCGAGCACTCCGGCCGAATGCCGCACCAGGGCCGCACCGGCCTCGGTGACCCGTACTTCACGGCTGGTACGGATCAAAAGCGGAGTACCCATGGCCATTTCAAGGGATTTCATCTGCTGGCTCACGGCCGGCTGGGTACAGCTCAGCTGCCGTGCCGCGGCAGCGAAAGAGCCCGTTTGCGCAACGGCGCGCAGCGTGCGGAGATGACGCGTCTCGATCATGGGGCGAACCGTAAGCAGGAGAAATGGAATCGAGCAACTCCGCTTTAGGACCCGGTGGTATCGGGCGTTATGGACGCATCGGCCGGTCCACAGAGTGATACGGGTGCGGTTTTACCGAGTCTTGAACATCAACCGCGAGCGGGGGGTTTGCATAAGAAGTCCTTTCGCCACCGATAAGCAAGATGATCTTGAACGGGTCGCCTATCATGACAACCGGAGCAAACCGGGCGCGCTGTGTGATTCGCGATCGCCTCCGCGATGCCCTTGCTTATGGCAGCCAGCAGGTTTCCTTTGGTTGCCGGACGCGCTCGCCGCCGCGTACAACGACCCCATGCACGACAAGATCGCCAGCACCGTCCACGGCGCATTCGGAGAAATATTGCAGGGCTACACCGTCGGCGAGCGCGGCTACGAGCACTTCCTCTTCACGGCGCCCGTCGAGGAGTTGACCTGCGCGGCGCGGCTGCGACGGGCCGAGGGCCCCGGCACGCAGGCACTCACGATCAGCCCGGCCGACCGCACCAAGGCGCTCGCCGCCTTCGAGGCCCTCAGCGCGGAGGTGGGGTTCTCACACGCCGGTCTCACCATCGACATCACGTCGAACATCCCGGTGGCCAAAGGACACGCGAGCTCGACCGCCGACATCCTGGCCGTCGCCCTGCTCTGCCTCCGGGAATCCCACCCGGCGACCCCCGCGCCGGTGGCGCACGCGCTCGCGCTCTCCGTGGCACGAAAGCTCGAATACGGCGACTATCTGCTGCATCCCGGAATCGCCTCCTGTGCCCAGCGGTCGCAGACCCTGATCGCGAAATACGATACGGATCTGCGGTGGAGCATCGTCGGAGTCGACGAGGGCGGCTGGGTGCGCACGGAGGAGTTCCACCGGGAAGTCCCGGAGGACCCGGGAAAGGCAAGAATCTACGAGCGGCTCTTCGCCGAACTCGATGCGGCGCTCCTCGCGAATGACGGCGATGCGGCCGCAGAAATAGCGACCCTCAGCAGCGAACTGCACAATGACCGGCTCCCCAAGAAGTCCCTGGGGGACCTCATGGCGGTGAAGAAGGAGTGGGGGGCCCTCGGCGTGTGCGTGGCACACAGCGGAACGGTGGCCGGGCTCATCTTCTCGAAGCACCAGACGGACCACGATCTTCGTGTCGCTGAATCCCGGAGAGCACTGCGTTCTCTCGGGTACGACAGCGACCTCTACACACTGAAGGAGTCGGGGCGCTCATGAGCCGCGCAGTCACGACGGAGTCGACGGACTCGACGGACTCGGCGACAGAAGCGGGACACGGGGTCCTCCCCGCCCCGGTCGCGGACGAGCCGCAGCCCGCCGCAGAGGAAAAGCCGGGCAGCCGTGCCCGTGCGCAGCTCATGGTGCTCCTCGCGGTCTGCTGCCTGGCGCTCGGCGGTGTCTTCGTCCGGATCAGCGAGGTGGGCCCGGTGGCCACCGGCGGATACCGTTCGCTGCTCGCCGCACCCATGCTGCTCGGCATGGCGATGGCCGCCGCACGCCGCACGCGCCAGAACGCCGCCGCCGCCACGGCCGCCGGCGCCGACCGGCCCGCCACCGCCACCCGGATCGAGCGGCGGGACCAGCTCCTGATCGTCCTGGGCGGGCTGTTCCTCGCCGCCGACCTGTGCCTGTGGAACATCTCGTTCCTCTACACCTCGCTGGCCGAGGCGAACCTGCTGGCCAATCTGGTGCCGTTCATCATCGCCCCGCTCTGCCTCCTGCTCTTCGGCGACCGGCTGCCGTGGCGTCTCGCGATGCCCGCTCTGCTCGCGCTGGCCGGCCTGTACATCCTGGTCATCCTCGGAACCGGCCTCGACCCCCAGCACCTGCGGGGCGACCTCCTCGCCCTGGCGACCGCGGTGTTCTACGCGCTGTTCCTCGTCGTGGCCAAGGGCCTGCGCGAGCGCCACGAAGCCACCCGCATCATGGCCACCCTCAGCCTGGTCTGCGGGATCGCCTGCTTCGCCGTGGCGGCCCTGCTCGGCGAGAGCCTGTGGCCCACCAGCGCGAAGGGCTGGCTCGTACTGATCGCCCTCGCGGTGACCTCGCAGCTGCTCGGCCAGACCCTGATGGCACACGCCGTGAAGTTCCTGCCGCTCCAGCTCGCCGCACTGTTCGTGCTGCTGCAGCCGGTCGCAGCCGCCGTCTACGGCCTGGTCCTGTTCGACCAGCGCCTGAGCCTGGTGCAGATGGCGGGCATCGGCGTGCTCCTCGTTTCGATCTTCTGGGCCAAGAACCTCCTGGAGGGCAAGAAGTGAGCCTGACGCTGCACCATCGGACGGCGCCGCACCACCGCAGCCCCGATCCGTACGAACTCATCGAAGAGCTCAGCCGGCTGAGCACCGTGGACTGCGGCGGCTTCGAGGCCTCCGCACTGCGGCTGCGCGCCGTCCACGGCAGCCCGGCCACCGAGACCAGCTTCAAGTCGATCCTCGGCCTCGGCCTGCTCCTCCTGGCCCGCGAGCAGGGACTGCTCGCCGAGGGCCAGACCGTCATCGAGTCCACGTCGGGCTCCCTGGGCCTCGGCCTGGCGGTGGCCGGCCGCCTGCTCGGGCACCCCGTCCACCTGGTGACCGACCCCGGCATCCCGGACATCACCCGACGGAAGATCGAACTGGTCGGCGGGACCCTGCACATAGCCGAGACCCCGCATCCGGTCCTCGGCAGCCAGCAGGCCCGCGACGACCTGCTGCAGTCCATCCTGTCCGCGCACCCCGACCACTACTGGACCAACCAGAACGACAGCCCGCTCAACCCGCAGGTCTACACCCGCTGGGTGGTACCGCACCTGATGGGCGCCCTCGACTTCTCGCGCATCA
Source organism: Streptomyces sp. LARHCF249 (assembly GCF_052871255.1). NCBI lineage: Bacteria > Bacillati > Actinomycetota > Actinomycetes > Kitasatosporales > Streptomycetaceae > Streptomyces > Streptomyces sp. LARHCF249. The sequence continues at coordinate 178,092 of NZ_JBIXJQ010000005.1, read as the reverse complement.
CCGCCGGAATCTTCTGCGTCGGCAGCGGCGGACACTTCGCCGCCCTGTCCGCGATGCTGGAGGCCAAGGGCATCCCCTCCTACGTGGCGGACCGCGAGGGTTCGATCACCTTCGGCGGCTCACCGGCCCGGAGCATCCTGCGCGGCACCGGCAACCAGAACCGGATCCCCGCCGTGATCGACACGGCCAGGAGCCGGGTCGCGGGCGTCTACCGGGTCTCCGACGCCCAGGCCTGCGCCGGCGTGCGGGAACTGGCCGCCCGAGGGCTCAGCGTGGGCGGATCGTCCGGCGTCTGCTACATGGGCGCCCGCCAACTCGCCGCGGACCTCGGACCGTCCGCCGACGGCGAGATACTCACCTTCTTCGCCGACCGCGGCGAACTGTACGGAACGACACTGCTGAACGGATGACGGACCGATGATCAACCCCGCACTGTGGAGCAAGGCTCCCGCCACGGCCCAGCTCTTCCACCACGACCCGTACGCGACCAGCGCGACGGCCGTCGTCCTGGCGGTCGAGGGGCACCACGCGATCTTCGACCGCTCCCTGTTCTACGCCGAGTCCGGCGGGCAGGTCGCCGACCAGGGAACCGTCGACGGACAGCGGGTGGTGGACGTACAGAAGGCTGGCGGCCGGCCCTATCAGCTTCCCAACGGTGAAGTCGCCACGATCGACGCGGTGTTCTACCACGTGTTCGAGGAACCCTGTGCGCTCGAGGTGGGAGCGGAGGTCGCCATGGAGATCGACTGGGAACGCCGCTTCCGCAACATGCAGATGCACACCCTGGCGCACTTCCTGTTCCACGCCACCGGCGAATACCTCACGGCGCACGGCCAGATGCGCTCGACCCGCGGCTGTCACATCAGCGACAGCGCCGCTCGTTTCGACTTCGGCTGTGCGATCCCCAGCGAGGCGGTGCCGGAGATCCAGGACCGTGTCCTCGCCCTTCTCGAGTCCGCCGGGGACGCGGTCGTGACCCCGCTGCCGGGGGCCGCCGACGTCTTCGTCTGGCGTTCGGGAGAGATCGAGATCCCCTGCGGCGGCACCCACGTGCGGCACCCGAAGGAGATCCGCGGCGGCATCACCGTGCGCCGGCGCACCAAGGGGAAGGGCGGCACCCGCCTCTACGTCGAGCTGGACCGCGATGCCGACTGACGACCGCCCCCCGCACGAGAACGCCCCGGTCCGAGCGGCCGCCGGGCCGGACGGGCAGGCCCCGCCCCCGCGATTCATCGCGGACATGGACGTCCTGCGCGCCCGGCGCACCCTGAAGTGGCAGGTGGGCGCGCTCGAACCGGACAGGATCTGCCTCGGCGTCGCCGAAATGGATCTGGAAACACCGGAGTTCCTGCGCCACACGCTCGAACGCGCCGTACGGGAGGGCGAGACGGGATACGGCCTCACCGGTGAGCAGGAACAGGCCTGCGCACGCCATCTGGCCCGTGAGCACCACGCCTCCCCCGCAGGACTGCGCTGCACCACCGACATCCTGGCCGGGCTGCGGACGCTCCTGCGCGACCAACTGCCGCGCGGCAGCGCCGTCATCGTGGAGACACCGGTGTACGGCGACCTGTTCACGGTGGTCGAGGAGGCCGGCATGCGCCCGGTGCCCGTGCCCCTGCTGCGGGACGCGGCCGGCTACCGGAACGACTTCGCCGCGCTCGACGCCGCCGCCGCGGCCGGTGCCGCGGCCTGGATCCTGTGCCAGCCGCACAACCCCGTGGGCCGGGCCTGGAACAGCGGGGAGATCGCCGCGGCGCTCTCCCTCACCGTCGAGCACGACCTGCTGCTGCTCGCGAACGAAGTGCACATGCCGCTCGGGCTCGCGGGGCAGCCGCGGTCCGTGTTCGCCGACCCCGCCGTGCACCGGGCCCGGGTCTTCGGGCTCACCTCGGCGTCCAAGGCGTTCAACATCGCCGGCCTCAAGAGCGCCACGGTCTACGCCTCGGACCGCACGGCCGGGGCGCTCGCCGGGCTGCCGCAGGGTCTGCTCGGGCGCCCGGGAAGCCTCGGCGCCATCGCCACGGTCGCCTGCTACGAGGAGGGGACCGGATGGCTGGCCGCGCTGCGCGCCCAGCTCGCCGAGCGCGTGGAACTGGTCCGGGCGGAACTCTCCCGGCTCCCGCTGCGGGTGGACGTCGTCGCACCCGAGGCCACCTATCTGGTGTGGGCCGGATTCCCCGCGCCGGACGAGGCGCAGCGCTTCGCCCGCGCCCTCGCCGACGCCCGGGTCCACACCCTTCCCGGGGAAGCTTTCGGGGGCGATGCGTACGCCGGGTACTTCCGAATCAATGCCGCCGGCCATCCGGCGGTGCTGGGCGAGGCCTTCGACCGGATCCGGGCGGCGCTGTGAACGGCGGCGGGGTGCCCGGGGAGATCTGAGGAACCTGTGGTCGGTTGGAATCCGCTGCCCGCCCCGCCCGCACGGATTCCAACCGCACAGGTTCGTCACCGCCGCCGCTCAGTTGACCTCTCGCTCCAGGCCGGACCAGTACGGCTGGCGGAGCTTGAACTTCTGGATCTTTCCGGTGGCCGTCCGCGGGATGGCGTCGCGGAACTCGACCGTCGTCGGCGCCTTGTAGCCGGCCATCCGCTGCTTGCAGTGGGCGATGATGTCGGATTCCTGCGCGGTGGCCCCCTCGGCGAGGACCACGAGCGCCTTGACCGTCTCGCCCCACTTCTCGTGCGGCACACCGATGACGGCGACCTCGGCGACCGCCGGATGGCTGAAGATCGTATCCTCCACCTCGATCGACGAGACGTTCTCGCCGCCGGTGATGATCACGTCCTTCTTCCGGTCGGAGATCGTCAGGTGCCCGTCCGCGTCGTCGATCGTGCCGCCGTCACCGGTGTGGAACCAGCCTCCCTCGAGGGCGTCCGCAGTCTCCTCGGGCTTGTCCCAGTACCCGTCGAGCACGACGTTCGACCGGGCCAGGACCTCACCGGACTCGGAGACCTTCAGCTTCACCCCGAGAGCGGGCAGCCCCGCACGGGACAGCTTGCGCGCCCGCTCCTCGGCCGACAGGTCCGCGTCGGCGGGCCTCGCCCGGTTGAAGGTGAGCAGCGGCGAGGTCTCGGTCAGGCCGTAGATCTGCGTGAATTCCCAGCCCAGCTCCTCCCCGACCCGCTGGATCGTCTTGCTGGGCGGAGGAGCCCCCGCGCAGACGATCCGTACACGGTCACGGCCCGGGATCTCGCCCTCCCAGTCCGCCGCCGCGTCCAGGACGGCGTTCCACACCGCGGGCGCGCCGCACATGAGGGTGACGCCGTGTTCGTCGACCCGGCGCAGGATCTCGGTGCCGTCGACCTTGCGCAGCACCACCTGCTTGACTCCGAGGCCGGCCATCACGTATGGCATTCCCCAGCCGTTGCAGTGGAACATCGGCAGCGTGTGCATGTAGACGTCGCGCTCCCACACCCGGGTGTGCAGCCCGAAGGTCAGGCCGTTGACCCAGATGTTGCGGTGGGTCAGCCGTACGCCCTTGGGACGGGCGGTGGTGCCCGACGTGTAGTTGATCGTCGCGGTGGCGTCCTCGTCCGGGTTCGACCAGGGGCGCGGCGCGACGCCGAAGCGCATCAGCTCGCTCTCCGTCTGTGCTCCGAGGACGAACCGGTGGCGGGCCGTGACGCCGGCGAGCGCCTCGTCCAGCTCCGGGTCGACGAGCAGGACCGAGGCCCCGCTCTGCCGCACCACGTAGTCGACCTCCTCGGGTTTGAGGCGGAAGTTGACCGGCACGCAGATGCGACCGCTCATCGGCACCGCGAACAACAGCTCGAGCATCCGCGCGGAGTTGTGGCTGACCACCGCCACCCGCGCGCCCTCGCCGACACCGAGCCGGTCGAAGCCGGCCTGCCAGGCCCGAACCCGCTCGCCCAGCCGCCCGTACGTCGATACGGGCACGGGCGCGGCAGGCTGGTCCGGCTCGTCGACCACGCCGGGGCTGTGGGAGAACCCCAGCTCGGCCCGGTCGAGGAAGTCCTCGACGGTCATCGGAATCCGCATTGCTCTCTCCTGGTATCGGGGCAACTGCATGGAGGGGCGCCGGCGGCGGAACGGGCGGCGGCCGGGCGTTCGGCTGGTCGGCAGCGGTCGTCATGTCATGCCGGGCATCGTGCCGCGTGGGGCGTACGGACCACCAGCACCGCGTCAGCCGTGGATTGACCCGAAGCGTACGGAGACCTTGCCCGGCTCCCCGGTGTTGCTCCCAGGGTTCTTCCCGGGGTCCTCGGGGCCCTCCGGGCCTTCGAGGCGGCCTCCCATCACCCTCACCATCTCTTCCCCCTCGGCGGCGATCTCCTCCTTCCGCGCCGCAGAGGTGTCGTGGAACAGGTGGATGGTGAGCGTTTCTCCGTCCTGTCTCCAGAGACCCGCGAGGAAGCCGTCGACGAGCAGGGTGCAGTGGGACTGGTTCCCCGTCCAGGTGCGGCCCTTGATCTCGGGCGCGACCACCCGGGTGCGGTCGGCGTGCGAGAGGAGGAGGTTGTCGAACTCGGGGAGGAAGCGGGGCGGCGCCGGCGTGTCCGCGTCGGGCCGGGGCGCGTCGGGCAGGTCGAAGAGCTCCACTCCACGCTCGTCCCGGAAGACGGCCAGACCGGGGCGCAGCCTTTCGAAGGCCTCGCGCAGCCGGGTCAGCCCGGCCCACACCTGCATGTCCTTCACGGAGGCGGGGCCGAAGGCGGCGAGGTAGCGCAGGACGACCTCGTCCACGGGCTGCGCTGCTGCCGCGGGCCGCCCGAGCCAGTTCTCCACGGTGGTGAGCCGGACCTGTCCGCTGCGCCCCCAGACGCCGCGGGGAGTGACCTGGACCAGCGGCAGCCGGCAGCGGGCGGCGACGGAGAGGGACTGCGGGTCGGCGCCGGGCCATTCCTTGAGCAGTTCCTCGCGGAGCTCCGCCATGGTGCGCGGTTCGGCGTCGACGAAGGCGCGGGCGAGCTCGGCGAGGCGTTCCAGGTCCACCCCGGCGAGTCCCTTGCGGAAATAGTTCACCTCGCGGTCGCGGGCGGGCTGGACCATGGGCCGCAGGGTGAGGGCGTCGTCCGCGGTGTGCGTGTGGATCGTCGACCGCATGGTGACCATCCGGACCACCTCCCGGGACTCCATGAGCCCGGCCAGCTCGGCGGGCCGGAAGCCGGCGAGGCGGGCGTGGAGCTGGTAGTAGGGCGGCTTCACGTTCTGCGCCTGGAGTCCGAGGAGGTGGCCGACGGCGTCCCGCGCGGACATCTCGGCGCGGCTCAGCAGGAGCTGGCGGGCGAGCGTGGCACGGTTGAGCGCGCGGCTGTCGAGTACGGGGTGCGGTGTCCTGGGGGCCATGACAGCAAGCTATCCGCCCTTGCGGACAGCTACGGTCCTCGATGAGAAGGTTCCGGCGGCGCGTCCGCGCGGCGGAACGCCCGTATATCCTGCATCTTGCCCGTAAACAGAAGTTCGACCGGGAGCTGACCTGCGATGTCGGAGCGCCCAGACCGCCGCCCCCGCCCCGTGCCTCCGTCCGCCGGAAAGCGTGCGGGATGGCGTCGCCCCGCGTCCCCGCCCGCCACTCCCCCGGCGGGGTCCCCGGCCGCCCCGCAGCCGGCGCCGCCCGCCGCCACGCCTCCGAACCACCGCAGCGTGATCGACTCGGCCGTCTACCGCGACGGCCGCCGCGTCGCCTCCCCCGCCACCCTGGCGGACACCTTCCGGAAGCTGCGGGAGGAGCCCGACGGGATGGCCTGGATCGGCCTGCACCGCCCGACCGAGCCCGAACTCCACTCGCTCGCGGCCGAGTTCAACCTCCACGAACTCGCCGTCGAGGACGCGCTCGAGGCCCACCAGCGCCCGAAGCTGGAGCGCTACGGCGATACCCTCTTCGTCGTCCTGCGCGCGGCCCGCTACCTCGACGCCCAGGAGGAGGTGGAGTTCGGCGAGCTCCACATCTTCGTCGGCCCGGACTTCCTGATCACGGTCCGGCACGGCGGGGCCCCGGACCTCTCCACGGTCCGCCACCGCATGGAGCAGACCCCGGAACTCCTCTCCCTCGGCCCCGAGGCCGCCCTGTACGCCATCCTCGACGCGGTGGTCGACGGCTACGTCCCGGTCGTCGAGGGCGTGCAGACGGACATCGACGAGATCGAGACCGAGGTCTTCCGCGGCGACCCGGCGGTCTCCCGCCGCATCTACGAACTCTCCCGCGAAATGGTCGAGTTCCAGCGCGCCACCCGCCCCCTGGTCGGCATGCTCCACGGCCTGATGGCGGGCTTCGCCAAGTACGGCACGGACGAGGAACTCCAGCGCTACCTCCGCGACGTGGCCGACCACGTCACCCACACCAGCGAACGCGTCGACGGCTTCCGCCAGGCCCTCACGGAAATCCTGACGGTCAACGCCACCCTGGTCTCCCAACAGCAGAACGCCGAAATGCGAGCCCTCGCCGAGGCCGGCTTCGAACAGAACGAGGAGATCAAGAAGATCTCCTCGTGGGCCGCCATCCTGTTTGCTCCCACACTCGTGGGAACGATCTACGGCATGAACTTCGAAGCCATGCCAGAGCTGCGCTGGGTTTTCGGATACCCCTTCGCCGTGGCCCTCATGGCGGTGGTCTGCCTCAGCCTGTACCTCATCTTCAAGCGTCGGGACTGGCTCTAGACCCAGCCGCTGTTTCTTCTTGGTGTTGGTGAAAGGCAGCGGTGGCCCCGGCTGCGGCCGAGCGCACCCACGGCAGTCTCGTCAGCGCCGTAGCGGACGCGGACCACCGCGGGCACCACAAGCCGGTACTTCGCCGAGCCTGCCGCCGCACGGGGCTGCCCGGCAGCTCTCCGAGTCCGGACAGCGCGCACGCCCGCCGAACGGGTGAATGTCAGCGGTAGATCGAATCTGATTGGACATGTCGATCACGCTCGGGGGACGTTGGTGTGCATCCGGCCCGCCCGTTACCCCGCTGCTGGTTGCAACGAGACTCCGGCGGTTCGGGAATGCTCCCCTTCTGGCGCTGCGGAGGTTTGCCTTGTCAGCTGAGATCGATGTCTCGTGCCCAGGCTCGGTACCCGCAAGTCCGGCCGGAGACGCAGTGGCAGTGGTGGGGGTCGGTCTGCGCCTTCCAGGCGGGATCACATCCCTGGGCGGACTGTGGACTGCTCTTGAGGAGGGCCGGGATCTGGTCGGTGAGGTCCCCGCCGGCCGATTCGACACGGCGGCCTTCGTGGCCGCCGGCGCGGCACGGGCCGGCAAGTCCTACACCGCGGCCGGCGGATTACTCGACGACCTGGCGTCGTTCGATGCGGGCTACTTCGGGATCTCACCCAAGGAAGCGGCGCGCATCGATCCTCAGCAGCGGCTGCTGCTGGAATGCGCGGTCGAGGCGTTCGACGACGCCGCGATCGATCCGGCAGACTTCGCCGGCAGCGACGCGGCCGTGGTGATGGGCGTCTCCTCGCACGACTACTTGGACCTGCAGCAGCGACGGCCCCGCACGATCGGCCCCTACACGATGGGCGGTTCGGCGTCCTGCAACACCGCCAATCGCCTCTCCTACGTGTTCGACTTCCACGGCCCCTCAAACGCGGTGGACACCGCCTGTTCCTCAGCGCTGACCGCGGTGCACCAGGCCTGTGAGGCACTGCGCTCGAGGCACGCTCCGCTGGCTCTCGCGGGTGGGGTGAACGTCATTCTCAACCCTGGCGGTTTCGTGGGGTTCTCCCAGGCGTCGATGCTCTCGCCCACTGGGCGGTGCAGGCCGTTCTCGGCGCAGGCGGACGGCTACGTACGGTCCGAAGGCGCGGGTGTGCTCCTGCTCAAGCCGCTGGCCGCGGCGCTCGCGGACGGGGACCGCGTCCACGCGGTGATCCTGGCGAGCGGGGTCAACGCGGACGGGCGCACCGCCGGGTTGGCGTTGCCCAGCGCCCGATCACAGGCAGCGTTGCTGGAGCACGTGTACGCGACCGCGGGCATCCGCCCGGATGAGGTGGCCTACGTAGAGGCTCACGGCACGGGGACGCAGGTCGGCGACCCGATCGAATGCGAGTCGCTGGGAAGGGCGCTGGGTCGGGGGCGACGGTCGGCGGCGGCATTGCCGGTGGGGTCGGTGAAGTCCAACCTCGGGCATCTGGAAGCGGCGTCGGGCGTAGCGGGTCTCCTCAAGGGGCTGCTGGTCCTGCAGAAACGGACGATTCCCGGAACGCTGCATGCCGTGCCGCCGAACCCGGCCATCGACTTCGCCTCTTTGGGGCTGGAGCCGGTGACCGGCCAACGGCCACTGGACACGAGCGGCCGGGGCGTAGTGGGGGTGAACTCCTTCGGCTTCGGGGGTTCCAACGCTCACGTGGTCCTGGCCGAGGCGCCCGGTGCCAGGTCGGTCCGCTCGTCGGATGGTGCCTCGTCGATGTCGGACGGGCCGTCGTCGGCGAAGGACGCGACCGGTGGTACGGGGCGTCTGCCGGTGGTGGTGTCCGCGCGGACTCCCCAGGCCCTCGCCGCCGCAGCGCATGCGTGGGGTGAGCACTTCCGGAAACAGGCGGAGCAACGCGGCGCGGAGCCCGCACATGCCTTCTACGACGCCGCGTTCACCGCCTGCCGACGCCGGGCGGGGCAGGAACACCGGATCGCCGTGCTCGCCGACGGCCCGCAGCAGGTCGCGGCGGCGTTGCGGTCCGTCGCGGAGGGAAAGCCCGCGGCCGGGGCGGTCTCGGCGGCCGCGGTTTCCCTGGGCCGGGTGGGTTTCGTTTTCGACGGCAACGGGTCCCAGTGGGTGGGCATGGGCGCCGATCTGCTGAGCGGGGACCTCGCGTTCGCGACCGAGGTGATGGCCGTGGACGCGGAGTTGGCGCCGATGCTGGGCTGGTCGGTGCTGTCGGAGCTGGCCTGGGCACCGGACCCGTCGCGCTGGCAGCGTACCGAGGTGGCGCAGCCCCTGCTCTTCGCGGTGCAGGCCGGTGTCGTGGCCGCACTGGCCGCCCGCGGTGTCGAACCCACGGCGGTCGTGGGCCACAGCGTGGGTGAGGTCGCGGCGGCCTACTGTTCGGGTGCGCTGAGCCGGTCCCAGGCATGTCGCGTGATCGCCGAGCGCAGCCGCGCCCAGGCGGCGACGGCAGGAGCGGGCCGGATGGCGGCGATCGGGCTCGGGGCTGAGGCCGCGTGCGGGCGGCTGGCCGCCGAGGGCTACGGCGAACGCCTGGCCGTCGCCGGGATCAACTCCGACCAGGACGTGACGATCGCCGGTGAGGCGATGGCGCTGCAGGAGTTCGGGGACCGCCTGGACGACGAGGGCGTCTTCTTCGTGGATCTGGGCCTGGACTACGCCTTCCACAGCGCGGCCATGGACATCATCGAGGCCCCGCTGCGCGAGGCGTTGGCCGACGTGCGCCCCGGCAAGTGCCGGATCCCGCTGATCTCCACCGTTACCGGGAACGCCGTGGCGGGCCCGGAGCTGGACGCGTCGTACTGGTGGCTCAACGTCCGAGAGCCGGTGCGCTTCGCCGAGGCCGTCGACGCTCTGACCGGTGCCGAGCACCAGTGCGACGTGCTCGTGGAGATCGGCCCGCACCCGGTGCTGAGCACGTACCTGCGGCGGGCGGCGGCGAAGCGGACACGGCCGGTCGCCGTCGTGACGACGGTGTCGCGCTCGCTGCCGGGTCCAGCGGCGCTTGACGAGGCCTACGCGCGGTTGCTGGCCGTCGGTGCGCAGGTCGACTGGACGCTGGTGTTCCCACGGCGGGGAAGGGTGGCTGATCTGCCTCCCTACCCCTGGCAGCGGGAGCGGCACTGGAACGGTCACCCGGACTGGTGGCTGGAGGACGCCGCGCAGGCGGCGTCCCCGCGGGCGCAGCATCCGCTCCTGGGTGCCCGCCAGCCGGTTGCCGATCCCGTCTGGCGCCGGCAGGTCGAAGCGAACTCCCTGACTTGGATGGGCGATCACGTGGTGTCGGGGGCGGTGGTGTGGCCCGCCGCCGGATACGTGGACATGGCCTTGGGCGCGGGGCGGGAGATCCTCGATGCCCCGATCGAGGTGACCGGCCTGCGGATCGGCCGGGCCCTGACGCTGCCGTTGGACGATCCGGACATGCGGGTCCAGCTGTCGACGAGCCTGGCCCCGGACGGTGTGCTCGTCGTCAGCAGCCGAAGCGGCGAGCAGGGCGACTGGAACGAACACGCCCGCGGCCGGGTCCGGCGCCTGCTGCGGGACCGGCCGCCGGCCCTGGACCCCGGCCTGGTCGGAGCCCGTCTGTCCGAGGCGGTGTCCGTGCAGGAGCACTACGCCGCCTGCGCGCGGGCCGGCCTGCCCTACGGGCCGGCGTTCCGGCCCCTGTCCGCGCTGCGCACGGGGCCCGGGGAGGTGCTGGCCGAGTACGGGTGCACGATCGAGCCCTCGCCCGGGCATCAGGCCCACCCCACCCTGCTGGACGGTGCCCTCCAGGCGGGCATGCCGCTCATCGCCGCCCTCGGCGGGGATGCCTGCCCGTTCCTGCCCGCCTCCATCGAGACGGTGCGCGCCTGGCAGCCGATGCCCGAGACCGGGCTGGTGCATGTCCGGGCACGGACGGCGACCGCGCAGGAGGCCGTGTGGGACATCACGGTCAGCGACCCCGACGGGGTGGTCGCGCTGGAGGTCCTGGGCTGCACGCTCCGCCGCTTCGAGGCGGGCCGCCCGCCGCGACCCCAGAGGCTGATGGAGGTGCTGCGCGCCGCACCGCTGCCCGGCGAGGCGGTCCGCCCGGTCCCGTTGCCGTCTCCCGCGGAGGTATTCGCCACCTGTGAGGAGGACCTGGGCGCGCTCGCCGCCGGGTGGACCGCAGGTCCGTACGGCGCCTTCCGCACGGACCTGCTGCGGATGGTGGCGCACTTCGTCGGCTCCGCCGTACGCGAACTCGTGCCCGAGACCGACCTCGTGACCGTGGAATCGCTGCTTGCGGCAGGTGCCGATGCCAAGTGCACTCGGCTGCTGCACCATTTGCTGGGCACGGCGGTCGAGCACGGTGTCCTGGCCGCTGAGGGGGCCGACCGCTGGCGTCTGACGGGGGAACCCGCCCCGCAGGAGCTGTTCGACGCGCTGTTGAGGGATTACCCGGGCTGGGCCGTCATGGCGCAGACGTACGGTCTCTGCGGACAGCACTTGAGCGGGGTACTTCGGGGGACCGTCAGTCCTCTGGAGTTGCTGTTCTCCGACACCGACGCCTTGGCCGCGCGCTTCTACGACGGCGTCGCCATGGGCCATCAGGGCCGAATCTGCGAAACGCTGATGTCGGGCATCGTGGAACGCTGGCCGCGCGACCGCCCGCTGCGCATCCTTGAAGTGGGCGCAGGTACCGGAGCCACCACGGCCGCGCTGGTGCCGCACTTGCCGCCCGAGCGCACCTGTTACACCTTCACCGACATCTCGCCCGCCTTCTTCGCGCAGGCCAAGCACCGCTTGTCCCGCTACGAGTTCGTCGACTACCGGGCTCTGGATCTGGATGCCGACCCTGCCGGCCAGGGATTCGCGGAGTCCTCGTTCGACATCGTGGTCGCATCCAACGTCCTGCACGCCACGAAGGACCTCAAGGCCGCTCTGCGCCGCCTCGCCGGCCTGCTGGCCGACGGCGGACACCTACTCGCGCTGGAGTACCACGACAACAGCCTGCTCGCACCGGTCTTCGGCCTGCTGGACTCGTTCTGGGAGGCGACCGACGACGAGCTGCGTCCCGCAGGGCCGCTGTTGCCGCGCGCCGAGTGGGAGCCCGTCCTGCGCGACTGCGGATTCTCCGCCACCGTGCAGAGCGGTCAGGCAGCAGCGGCCTCGCTCAGCGACAACTCGGTCATCCTCGCTGCCCGTAGGCCTCGCTCCCACGGCCTCGATCCGGGCGGCGTCCCGGAGGGGGCCGCGCACGACACCGGGTCCCGCACTTGGCTGGTGGGTGAGCTGCCGCGCAACGGCCGTACGCAGACCCCGATGACGGGTTCACTGGTTGCCGCCCTGCGTGAGCACGGCCACGGCGGCGCAGTCCGTGCCGTTTCCGTCGAGGACACCGTCGAGTCGTGGACGGCACTTCTGTGCGGCAAGCGGTCCCCGACCGACGTCGTCCTGATCGCCGAAGCCGACGAGGCCGGCTCGGCGACGGAGAAGACCGAGACGGCGGTGTGCCATCTGGCGGTACTGGGGGCCGTCGGTGCCGCCTGCGAGCGGCGGCCGGACGCCGCCGATCTCACCGTGTGGGTGGTCAGCTGTGGCCGCGACGCCGTCCTGTCCACGCCGCCCGTGCCTGAATCCGCCGCCGTGTGGGGCGCAGCCCGCACTCTGGCGAACGAGCACCAGAACCTGACCGTCCGCCGGATCGCCCTCGCGGGAGTACGGGACGCCGCGGACCGTAACCTGCTGGCTGAACGTGTAACGCGGGAAATGCTGCTGCGACCGGAGGAGGACGAGGTCCTCCTCACGCCGGCGGGCCGGTTCGTGACGGTGGTCAGGCCCCTGGGCCCGCCACAAGGCTCCAGCGGCGCCGATGGCTACACGCTCACTTTGAACGCGCCGGGACTGCACTACCGGCTGGGCTGGCGCCCCGCCGACGTTCCCCGCCCGCGGGCAGGTGAAGTCGTGGTCGCTGTCGGGGCGGCCGCGTTGAACTACAAAGACGTCATGATCGCGACTGGCCACGTCCCAGCCGCTTCGTCCCCTCGGCCGGACAGCGCCGGCATCGGCTTCGAATGCGCCGGGGTGATCACCGCGATCGGCCCCGGGGTCACCACCTTCGCGCCGGGAGACCGCGTCGCCGCGCTGGCGGAAGGCTGCTTCGGCTCCCATGTCCGGGCCCGCGCCGACCGCGTCATGGCCTTGCCGACCGGCATGACGTCCGCCGAGGGCGCCACGCTGCTGCTGGTCGGCCTGACCGTCGAGTACAGCCTCGGGCACCTGGCGCGACTCGCCGCGGGCGAGACGCTCCTGGTGCACGGCGCGGCGGGCGGAGTCGGCCTGGCCGCCCTCCAGTACGCCCGCCGGGTAGGAGCACATGTGATCGCGACCGCGGGAACCCCCGTGAAGCGCGATCTGCTGCGACTGCTGGGCGTCGAACACGTCCTGGACTCGCGCCGACTGCATTTCGCCGAACAGGTCAAGGACCTCACCGGCGGCCAGGGCGTCGACGTGGTCCTCAACTCCCTCGCCGGCGAGGCACTTGTCCGCAGCCTCGGCGTGCTCAAACCACACGGCAGGTTCCTGGAGCTGGGCAGGCGCGACTTCCTGCTGGACAGTCGGCTGCCGCTGGCCCCCTTCGCGCACAACCTCGCGTTCTTCGGCGTCGACCTGACGACCATGGTCGGAGGTACGTCAGCCGTCCTGGACACCGCCTTGGCGGCTCTCGCCGCCTCCGTGCACGACCGCACATACCACCCGCTGCCCTTCCGTGCCTACCCGGCCCGGCGCATCGAGGAGGCGTTCACGAGCCTCCAGCACTCCCGGCACACCGGCAAGATCGTGATCACGTTCGAGGAGGGTGTACAGGTCCAGAGTCCGCCGACGGGGCCCGACCTGGATTCCACAGCCACGTACCTGGTCACCGGCGGCCTCGGCGGGTTCGGTGCCGCCACCGCACGCCACCTCGCCGCCCGCGGCGCCCGTCACCTCACCCTCATCGGCCGCCGCGGCACCGAGGCCCCCGAAGCCGCATCGCTCCTGGCGGACCTCCGCGGTGACGGGACCGACGTCACCGCCTGCGCGGCGGATGTCACCGACGAATCGGCGCTGCGACGCGTCCTCGACGACATCGACGCCTCCGGACGCCGATTGGCCGGTGTCGTCCACGCGGCCATGGTCCTCGACGACGCGCCGCTGGCCGGATCGTCGAACGAGCGCCTGCGTACGGTCCTGGGCCCCAAGATGACCGGTGGCCTGCTCCTGGACACACTCACCCGCGACCGCCCCCTGGACTTCTTCGTCGTCTACAGCTCCGTGGCCGCCCTGATCGGCAACATCCGACAAGCCCCCTACGTGTCCGGCAACATGGTCCTGGAGGCGCTGGTCCGCGACCGCCACCGGGCCGGCGTACCGGCCCTGGCCGTCCAGTGGGGTGCCCTCGGCGACTCCGGGTACGTGCACCGCACCGGACGGAACGACGAGATGGCCGCACTGGGGCTCAACGAGCTGACCTGCGCCGACGCCCTCGCGGAACTGGATCGACTGCTGGTCCACCCGGACGCCCGGGTCGTCACCGTCGGTCACTTCGACTGGGACCGGCTGGGGCGTCTCACGCCCAACCTGGCGGTACCGCGCACCGCCGGGCTGCTCCGCGAACGGGACGAAACGGGATACGCGGACCGGATGCGGGTCGCATTCGCCGAGGCCACTCCCGCACAGGCCGCGAAGCTGGTCGAGGAGAAGCTCGCCGAGCTCTTGGCGGGCGTCCTGCAGACCACCCCGGAACGCATCGACCGCGGGCGACGTCTGGACCTGCTGGGCGTGGACTCCTTGATGTCCCTGGAATTCACCGAAGCAGTGAGCAGAGACCTCGGCTGTGAACTCCCCGTGATGGAAGTGTCCGGAGCCGCGCATCTGTCGGAGATCGCCCAACGCGTGCTCACCCGCCTGGGCTATCAGGCGAACGCGAACGACTGACCGTCGACCGTGTGCGACACCGAACCCGGCGCCGCACCCGAGCCCGTTGCAGACCTGAGGGGACACCATCTCGTGGCATCGCCCATCGGCCACAACCCGGCCGGCCGGCCATCGCTCGTCGCGATCACCCGTCGGCCGGCCGCGGCTCTGCGCTTGGTATGCGTACCACCCGCGGGTCTGGGTCCCGCCTTCTACAGAACCTGGGCCGAGCACCTCCCCGAGACGGTGGATCTGTTCGCCGTGCAGTTGCCGGGCCGCGGAGCGCTCGCCGAGCAGCTGTGTCTGACCGACCCGCACGAGGTCGCCGACCGGTTGGCCGAGGTGATCCACGAAGTGGACGACCGCCGACCGTTCGCGCTGTTCGGGCACTGCGTCGGAGCCCTGCTTGCCTACGCCACCACACGCGTCCTGCGTCGCAGGCAACACCGCGGCCCCCTGCTCCTCGCGCTCTCCGCGTGGCCCGCCCCGCACCTCGACGTGCCCATCGCACAGCTCGCGCGGGTCATGCTCGCCGGTCGCGCCCGCTTGGCTGACCTCTACGGCCCCGTTCCGGAGGAGCTCCTGGCCGATCCCCGCCTCATGGCCACGGCGTACACACCGTTCCTCGCGGACATTCTGATGGCACTGCAGTACCACCAGTACGACGAACCGCCCCTGGACCTGCCGCTCTCCGTATACGGCGCCCGCGACGACGCCGTCTTCCCTCCGGAGTTCCTGCGCACCTGGAGCGACCTGTCAGCTCAGCCGGTCACACCGCGCATTTTCCCCGGCTCCCATGCCTACCCCCGTGACCAGGCACGCGAGTTGACCGACCGGCTCGGTAAGGACCTCGTCGCCGCCAGGCGATACGCAACCCAGCCGTGAGCCAGACCACGACACGGCAATCGGGCGACCTTCGGCGCTGGGCGGCGACGCTGACCGTGTGCCTGGGCCTGTTCCTCCTGGGCATCGACATGACCATGCTCAATGTCGCCGTCCCCGATCTGCAGGCCGATCTCCAGCCGTCGATGGCCCAGATCCAGTGGATCGTCGACGGCTACGCCCTCGTCCTGGGCGGCACTGTCCTGACGGCCGGTGCACTGACCGACCGCATCGGCCGTCGGCGCGCCTTCGTCATCGGACTGGCACTGTGTGCTGGAGCGTCACTGCTGGGCGCCCTCGCCCGGACACCGGAGCAGGTGATCGCGGCACGCGGCGGCATGGGCGCGGGAGCGGCCCTGCTGATGCCCGCCACCTTGTCGACCATCCACAACCTCTTTCCCGAACCACAGCTGCGCCGGCGGGCCATCGCGGTATGGACGGCGGTCCTCGGCGCGGGCGGTCTCACCGGACCCGTGATCGGCGGTTGGCTCGTCGAGCACTTCTCCTGGCGCGCCGGCTTCTGGATCAACCTGCCCGTCATCGCCATCACGGTCGTGCTCGCCGTGCTGGTGGTACCCGAGTCGCACGGATCGGGCAAACCCATCGACGTCCCCGGCGCCCTCACGTCCGCCGCCGGATTGCTGTTCCTGGTATGGGCCGGCCGGACTCGTGATCGGGGCCGTGGGCAGCCTGCCGCTCGCAGCCCGGTGGGGCGATCGGTTCCCGATCGTGGCAGGGCTGATCGTCGCGACGGCCGCCTTCACCTTCCTCGCCACCACGACCGCCAACTCCGCGTACGGCCATCTCGTCGTCTTCCAGACGGCCGCGGGCGTGGGCGCGGGTCTGTCGGCAGCGGCCGCGACGGAGACCGTCATGGGAGCAACCCCGGGCGATCGTGCCGGACTCGGCTCAGCCATCAACGACGCCACACGTCAGATCGGCTCGGCACTGGGCGTTGCCGTACAAGGATCTCTCCTCGTGACGATCCACAGCCACCACATGGCCGACCGCCTCGCCGGCACCGACGTGCCCGCATCCCTGGCTCAGACCGTCATCCACCAAGGCCTCACGACGATCGCCACCGCCCCCGCACTGCCCGACTCCCTGCGCGGGCAACTCCTCGCAGCCGCACGCGAATCCTTCGTCGCCGGCCTGACCGGCACGGCCTTCCTGGCCGCCGCGGCGACTCTCCTCGCTGCCGTGGCCGCCACGTTCCTCCTGCCCTCCCAGACGTGTCAGGCTCTTCCCACCACTGCCCCTCACGCCCCTCGGCGAGGCGGGGGTGCGGTCCTCGGGGCTGTACCGCCCCTGCTCCTCACGCCTGCGCCATCAAGCCACTCACCGACGGCGCCGCGCATCACCCGTGAGTAACCACGGACAGCCCCGCCGGGGCCGAGGCCGTGGCGGCCAAGAGGGCCCTGTCGTCGCGGAGGCCGGTCGGTCAGCTCGTCGCCCGTACCGCGTCCCTGATCAGGTCGGCGACCCGTGTGGGCTCGGACAGGGCGACGGCGTGGGAGGCGTCCGGAAGTTCGACGACGACGGCGCCGGCCCGTGCGGCGCCGAAGCGCTGGACCTCGGGGCTGATCGTGCGGTCTGACCCGGCCACCAGGGCCCAGGACGGTTTGGTCCGCCACGCCGCCGCGGACGCGGTCTCGGTGAAGGCGGCAGTGGCGAGCGGGCGTTGGGCCGCTGCCAGGACGGCGGCGACTCCCTCGGGCACGTCCGCCGCGAACACGGAGGGAAAGGCCGTCTCCTCGATGGTGACCTCGACCCCGGAGTCGCCGTCGAGGAGCGGGTAGGTCCACTCCTTCAGGCTGCCCTTCAGCGGGGACTCGGGGAAGCTCCCTTGGAGCTGGCCGAGGCTCTCGCCCTCGTGGGGCACGTAGGCGGCCACGTAGACGAGCGCGACGACGTTCTGCGCGGCGCCGGCCACGGTGATCAGCGCACCGCCGTAGGAGTGGCCGACGAGTACGGCCGGGCCGTCGACCTGCGCGAGGACGGAGGTGAGGTAGGCGGCGTCCGACGTCAGCCCCCGCAGCGGGTTCGACGGAGCGATCACCGGGATACCGCTGCTCCGCAGTTCCGAGATGACGCCTATCCAGCCTGTCGCGTCGGCGAAGGCACCGTGCACGAGGACGACGGTGGGGTGGGGCATGCGAGTTCTCTTCTCGGTGTCGGGCCACGTGTGGCGCGTCGTCACGACGGTCAGGGCGCGGCCCGGAGTGCGGCAAGAGGTCCGTGCGACGGCTACTCACGGTAGAGCCGTGGAAGCGGCACCTCTTGTACGTGCGCGCATCCGCGCCGGCACGACGGCGCACACGCGTCTCAGCGCCTTCGCCCGTCCTGGGCGCCGGCAGTCGTCGTAGCGAAGGCGGAGGTCGCCAGCGCCTGCCATTCGCTGGGGCTCATGCCGTAGGCCCCGCGGAACGTGCGGCTGAAGTGCGAGGGGCTGCTGAAGCCCCAGCGGTGTGCCACCGCGGCCATGGTGACCCTCCGGTTGGAGCGGCCGAGTTCGAGGCGGCAGAACTCGAGCCTGCGCTGCCGCACCCAGTGGCTCACCGTGCTGCCGTCGTTCTGGAAGAGCTTCTGCAGGTACCGGACGGAGATGTGGTGGGCGCGTGCGATCGACTCCGGTGAGAGGTCCGGGTCCATCAGATGTTCTTCGATGTAGACGCGAATGCGCGACAGCATCTCGTTGACGGTCCCGGACGCGTCGTCGGCCTCGTCCGTCGCGTCCGCTTCGAGGAGCTCCATGACCAGGACGGAGAGGAGATGCACGGCTGTCCGGGCACGCCGGTCCCCGATCGTGGACTGGCGGGACTCCGCCTTGGCGGCGAGCGCGGTCAGGAAGTCGGACACCAGCGCCCCGAGCCCCTCCCGGCCGCGTACGGGTACGCCGAGCACCTGGTCGAGTTCCGACTCCGTGACGCCCAGATAGCACCGGGGCACCCGGAAGAAGATCATCTGGCAGTCCTCACCGAACCGCAGCAGATGCCGTCGGGCCGGGTCGCAGAAGAACAGGTCGTTCGGCTCCAACAGGGTCTCGGCACGCCGGTGGACGACGGTCACGGGCCCGCGGACATGGACGCCGAGGTAGACGTGGGTCCGGTCGTTCGTCTCCGGCATTTCGGAAAGCATCTGGACCAGCCACCCGGAGCGGGAGGAGGGCGGGGCCGGATCGGGTGCTTGCCGGGGCACCCGTTCGGGCGCACGGGACATCAGTGTGAGGGTCATGGGGATTCCTAGCCGTAGGTGCGTGCGGGCGGAGGGCGGATTCACACCCCGTTCGCCGGCTCCTCGGCCAGGAACTTCTCCACCACGGCATTGAAGGCCGGCGGGTTCTCCAGGAAGGGGAAGTGCGAGCTGGCCACGCCCGGTGCGAAGACGTGCAGGCGGGCGCCGGGAATCCGCTCGGCGACGAAGCGCTGCGAATCGGGGTGCACATGGCTTCCCTCACAGCCGATCACCAGGGTCGGCACATCGATCCGGGGAAGCACGTCCCGCCAGTCCTGCGCGCAGTGGTCGAACAGCAGCGGTACGCCGGCGTAGGCGGGTGTCGACCGGATCTCCTCGCCGACGAAGGCCAGCACCTCGGGGTCGGGCTCGCCGGAGAACATGCCGCGCACGAAGTCGGCGCGGACCGTGTCGCCCTCCGGCCCCGCGAGGGCCGCACCCAGGTACAACAGCCCCGACACATCGAAGATGGCGCCGGAGTCCCGCTGTTCCCGCTCGGTCATCCAGGGCACGGCGGCGACCGCTGCGGGCTGGTCGACGGCGACGAAGCGCCGGATCCGTCCGGTCCCGTACTGGTCGATGAAGCTCCACCACACGGAGACACCCATCGACCAGCCCAGCGCGTCGAAACGGTCGAGACCGAGATGGTCGACGAGTTCGAGCACATCGCGGGAGAGCCGGGCGATGCGGTAGCCGTGACGCGGCTTGCCGGACTTCCCGTGGCCGCGGAGGTCGACGGTGACGACGCGACGACCGGGCGCGAGCCCCTCGATCTGGTGCCGGAACATCGCCTGCGTCTGCCCCCAGCCGTGCAGCATCACCAGCGGGACGCCCTCGCCGCCGGTGTCCTGGTACGCGAGCCGTGCGCCGTCCGTCGTGATCAGTTCCTTCATGACCTCTCCCCTGGTCAGAGGCGGTACGTCGTCCCGCCCGTCCCGAACATCATCGAATGGGGCCCGCCGCCCGCACCACCGCGAGCTGTAGGAATCGGGCCGTGGATCCTCCTCGCTTTGTCGAAGCACGTCCGTGGTCAGAGGGTCCGTGGTCAGACGGCCCCGTCGCCGCCCGGGGCGAGGAGTTCCTCGATCCTGAGGCCGAGGTGCAGAGTGAGCCGGTGGGCGCCGTCGTCGAGGTCGAGCCCGGTGATCTCCTGGATCTGGCGCAGGCGGTAGTAGAGCGAGGTGCGGTGGATTCCCAGCGTGTCCGCGGTCCTGGGAATCGATCCCGCGCGTTCGAGGAAGCAGCGCAGGGTGTCCCGCAGGCGGTCGCCGCCATGAGTGCCGCTCAGGGTACGGAGCGGCTTCGGGACCAAAGACGCGTTCAGAACGTGCTCGGGGAGCTGGAGCAGCACCGCGAGCTCCCCGAGCAGCTCCCAGTCACCGACGCTCTTCAGGGTGGGCAGTCGGCGTGCCGCGCGTGCCGCCACGAGCGCCTGCTCGTACGACGCCCATGCGTCGTCCAGGCCGGGGTGCCGGCCGCCGACCCCGATCACGGGGTCCGCCGACGGACCCAGGAAGGTGCGGAGTTCGTCCAGGATGCGAGCGGACTGTGCGGTGACCTCGTCCTGGCCGGGCGGGCGGTCGCGCAGCTGGAGCAGTGTCGCCCGCTCCTTGCCGATCGCGATGAGGCCCTGGGCCGAACGCGTCTGCCGGAACCCCTCCAGCGCCCCCCACAGGGCCGCCTCGGACTGCCGCACGAGCTCGGTCGCGCAGTGCAGCTGGACGACGGTGACCAGGACGTGCCCGGCAGCTCCGAGCAGTCCGAGTTCCTTGCCTCGCCGCCGTGCGGTGGTACGGGCGGCGACGTCGGCGGCGACGAGTTCGAGGACGAGGTCCCGCTCGTCGGCCTTCCGGCTGTCGGTGGCAAGGTGCTCTCCGTGCATCTGGGCGGCCATGGCGTCCGCGGCCCGGGCGATGGCACGTGTCTCGTGCTCCGCGAGCGTCTTCCCGGGCACGACCACCATGAGCAGTCCGAGGAGATGCCCGCGCTCGCGCAGGGGCACGACGTAACGGGGCAGCAGTCCGAGATCGTCACGGCCATCGATGAATCCGGCTCGGGACCACTGGGTCACGCCCTGGGCCAGGACGTAGCGGATGGTCGCGTTGTCGGCGCGGCCCTGCAAGAGGGTGCCGATGCGGACCGGGTCCTCGTCGCCGAAGTGGCGGCTCGTGCACACCATGCGGACCAGCGGGTCGTCGACGGCGACGGACCGGCCGAGCCGCTCCGCGAGCTCGTCGACAAGGGCCTGGAGCTCGGGGCTGCCGGGGCGGGCTCGCTGGAGCCTTGCGGTCATGCGCTGTTCCTCTCTCGACCAACGGTTCCCCGCGGACTTCTCCATTCCGCGGCTCTTGATCATTTTGAGGAAACGGCGACGTCGGCACATCACACGAATCGTCCATTGCCACGACGCCCACGGGGGATGCGAAGCGACTACTCTCCGCTGTCGCGATGCTTCACCAGCCGGGCCAGCTCCGCGCGCGAGGTGATGTCCAGCTTGGTGAAGACCCGGCGCAGGTGCGAACCCACCGTGTGCGGCGAGAGGGAGAGGTGCTCGGCCACCTGTTGGTTGGTCAGCCCTCGGGCAACGAGCCGTACCACCCGTATCTCCGCTGCCGTCAGCTCGGGCCAGGCACCGGAGAGTCCGGCCGTCGAGGGCCGGCGGCGGACACCGGCGGCCCGCAGGCGCCGGCGGACGCGTGCGACGTCCCGCTCGGCCCCCGCTCGCGCGTAGAGCGCGAGGGCCGTGTCGAAGTACGGCACCGCTTCGGACCTGCGGGTGGCCGCCAGCTTGCGTCCGGCGTCCTCCAGCGCCGAGGCCCGGGCCAACGGCCGAGGGCAGTCCTCGTACAGCCGGACGGCGCGTACGAGAGGGGCGAGGTCGTTGTCGAGGAGCCCCCGGGCGTGCGCGGCGGTGGCCGCGAGGAACGTGAGGTCGGGGTTGAGCACGGCCAGCCGCTCGGCCAGGGCCACTGCCTGCGCGGCCCGTTCGTGCGCGCCGGCACGCAGCGCCAGGCGGACGAGGACCGGGGCGTCGGCAGGGTCGACCAAGCCGGCGTAGGCCGGCCGGTCCGCGGCGGGCGACGTCATCACCTCGTCGAGTTCGGCCATGGCACGGTCGGGCCGGCCTTCGAAGTCGGCCATCAGTGCCAGCATCCAGGAGCCGAAGTGCCGGACGACGGGTGCGCCGTCGCTCCGCATGCGCCTCGCCTCCGCCGCATACGCTTCAGCGGTCTGCCGGTCGTTGGTGTGGAGGGCGACGCGCATCATCACGTACCGGAGCGTGACGTCGGCGAGGTTGCCCGGGCCGAGATCGTCGGTCGTCGCGGACGCGGCTTCGGCGTCGGCCCGGGCGTCCGTCAGCCGTCCGGCCTCCAGAAGGATGCGGGACCTGGTCATGAGCCACATACGGGTGGCCGCCGTCCGGCCCTGCTCCCCGGTGATCCGGATGCCGTCCTCCGCGGCAGCGAGCGCCTCCGCCGAGCGTCCGGTGGTGTTCGACAGGAGAGCGTGCCACAAGGCCTCCGGCACCCACAGCGAGGTGCTGACGCCCAGGGCGTCGGCCAGCGCGGCGGCCCGCTCGGCCTGCCGGAACGCCTCGGCCAAGTCCATGCGGTGGAAACTCACGGCCGAGCGGACCGTCGTCAACGTGGCCTCGGCGGAGCGGTCCCCCGCTGCCGCTGCGGTCTCCCACGCCTCCGCGGCGACCTGCTCGGCCGCCGAGTGCTCGCCCGCCATCGACAGGCCGACGGCGAGCATGGCGAGCAGTCGCCCCCTGAGGTCCACGGGGATCCCGGGCAGTGCCGCCCCGGCACGGGCCTGCCGGACCGCCTCGGAGAAGTCGAACGGTACGGCGAGGCGTGCCAGGGCAAGGCGTATGCGCGCCTCGTCCTCAGGTCCGAGGCCGCCGGTCGCCAGGGCGGAGGCTCCCA
Organism: Streptomyces sp. LARHCF249; assembly: GCF_052871255.1. NCBI lineage: Bacteria > Bacillati > Actinomycetota > Actinomycetes > Kitasatosporales > Streptomycetaceae > Streptomyces > Streptomyces sp. LARHCF249. Next base: position 155,516 of record NZ_JBIXJQ010000005.1, on the reverse strand, counting down.
GCTCACGCGCCTGGGCGGCCCGGCCCGTCTGCCAGAGCAGCGGAATCGTCTCGGCGATGATCCTCGGCCGCTCCGGAGCGTCCGCCGTGGTGAGTTCCAGGGCCTTGAGGCCGCGTTCCGCGGCGGGTCCGGGAGCGGTGGCCGCGAGTTCCGCCGCGGCGGTGCGCAGCCGGTCGGCCTCCGCCGCGTCTCCTGGTCCCGGACCACGCAGGGCCTGACGCAGGGACAGGGGGAGGCCGGCTTCCACCGCCTCGCGGACCAGGTCGTGGCGGAAGGCGAGGCGATCCCCGCTTTCGGTGAGCAGATCGGCGTCGAGGGATTCCCGTACCGCTGTGATGAGCGCCGCCGAGGACCTGCCGAGCAGTTCGGCCAGCAGCGCGACGGTGACCGGAGCGCCCGCGGCGGCCGCCGTCTGCACCAGCTCCCGTGCCTCGTCGGACAGCTGGTCGAGGCGGCGCACGACCGAGGGGAGTTCCCGTGGGGCGGGGGGTCCGGCCGACAGCCCGGCCGTGCCGTTCTCGATCGTCACCGCCTCCCGCAGCGAGCCGAGCAGCTCGACCAGCAGCTGCGGGACTCCTTCGGCGCGGCGGGCGACGCGGAGGACGTCCGGGTCGGGAGCGGCGCCGAGGACGTCCTCGGTGATCCGTGTGGTCGCCCGGTCGTCCAGCGCTCCCAGCGCCAGCTCGTGTGCGCCTGCCTGCCGGATCCGGTCCAGGGTCGTGCGCACTCCCGACGGCACGCTGCCGCCGCGCACGGCGACCAGCCACAGGATGGCGTGGGACGAGAGTCCGGCCGCGAGGGTGTTGAAGGTGAGAAGGGTCAGGTCGTCGCACCACTGGAGGTCGTCGAGGACGACGAGCAGGGGGCCGTTTCGAGCCGTCTCCCGCAGGCGGTCCCCCAGTTCCTGGAGCAGCCAGAAGCGCTGGCCGGGCGTCGTCGCGAGGTCCCTGAGACGGACGGCGCCCGACAGCGGTTCCTCGCCGGAGAGCAGACCGTCGAGGAGCGGGCCGAGCGGCACGAACTGTGCGTCGGGGTCCGCCGCTCCCTCGAACACCCTCGTCCCGCGCCGCCTCGCGGCTGCCGCGGACTCCGCGAGGATCCTGGACCTGCCGATGCCGACGGGGCCTTCGACGCGGATGATCCCGCCTTCGCCCCGGTCGAGCGCGTCGAGCCGCGCCTCGATGAACGCCAGTTCGGCGTCCCTGCCGCGCAGCGGCGTCCGTACACCCTCGAGTTCCTCGGGCACGGTGCTTGTCGTCACTCTGTTCACGCTCATAGGGCGGAACAGTATGAACCATATGAACCACCCCGCCGTCGCCCGGCCCAGGGGCCCGTCTCAGTCGAAGCGCAGGTCGGCGAGTTGCCGTTCGAGGACGGCGACGTCGTCCTCGGGCTCTTCACCGACCGGGCGCGCCGCCGTGAGCGCGGCGAGCTCGACGCCCGCCCGGCGGACGCGGCCGGGCAGGCCGTCGGTGTACTCGTCTCCCCCCGAGCCCCAGTCCTCGGAGGCCGCGAACACGGCGGTGGGGACGACGACGGCGCGGAGATGGGCGAAGAGCGGGCGCACGGCGTGTTCAAGGACCAGGGAGTGGCGGGCGGTACCGCCCGTCGCCGCGATCAGGACCGGCTTCCCGGAGAGGGCGTCCGGATCGATCACGTCGAAGAAGGACTTGAAGAGACCGCTGTAGGAAGCCGCGAACACGGGAGTCACGACGATCAGGCCGTCGGCCCCCGTCACCGCGTCGATCGCGGCGCTCAGTCGCGGCGGCGGAAATCCGGTCACGAGATGGTTGGCGATGTCGCCGGCCAGTTCGCGCAGCTCCACGACCTCGGTCGACGCCGCGTGCCCCCGGGCGGCGAGTTCGTCACGGGCCGACTCGGCCAGCCGGTCCGCGAGCAGGCGGGTGGAGGAGGGGGTGCTCAGCCCCGCGGAGACGACGATCAGCTTCATGCGGCGGACACCTCCCGGACGGCTCGGAGCGACGCGTGCGTGGGGGCCTCCGGCACGTCGGCCGGACGTCCCTTCGCGAACTCCTTCCGCAGGACGGGCACGACCTCTTCGCCGAGGATGTCGAGCTGCTCGAGGACGGTCTTCAGAGGCAGGCCCGCATGGTCCATCAGGAACAGCTGGCGCTGGTAGTCGCCGACGCTCTCCCGGAACGACAGGGTCCGCTCGATGACCTGCTGGGGAGAGCCCACCGTCAGCGGGGTCTGCTCGGTGAAGTCCTCCAGCGACGGGCCGTGGCCGTACACGGGAGCGTTGTCGAAGTAGGGACGGAACTCCCGTACGGCGTCCTGGGAGTTCTTGCGCATGAAGACCTGTCCGCCCAGGCCGACGACGGCGTCCTGCGGCCGGCCGTGGCCGTGGTGCGCGAACCGGCGCCGGTAGAGCTGCACCATGCGCCTGGTGTGGTCGGCCGGCCAGAAGATGTTGTTGTGGAAGAAGCCGTCGCCGTAGAAGGCGGCCTGCTCCGCGATCTCGGGGGACCTGATGGATCCGTGCCAGACGAAGGGCGGGACGCCGTCCAGGGGCCGGGGTGTCGAGGTGAAGGCCTGGAGCGGCGTACGGAACGTGCCCTCCCAGTCCACGACGTCCTCGCGCCACAGCCGGCGCAGCAGCGTGTAGTTCTCCTTGGCGAGGTTGATGCCCTGGCGGATGTCCTGTCCGAACCACGGGTAGACCGGACCGGTGTTGCCGCGCCCCAGCATGAGGTCGACCCGGCCGTCGGCCAGGTGCTGGAGCATCGCGTAGTCCTCGGCGATCTTCACCGGGTCGTTGGTGGTGATCAGCGTCGTGGACGTGGACAGGATCAGCTTCTCGGTGCGGGCGGCGATGTAGCCGAGCATGGTCGTCGGCGACGACGGGACGAACGGCGGGTTGTGGTGCTCGCCCGTCGCGAAGACGTCCAGGCCGACTTCCTCGGCCTTGAGGGCGATGGCCACCATCGCCTTGATGCGCTCGCGTTCGGTCGGGGTGCGACCGTCGGTGGGGTCGGGAGTCACGTCCCCGACGGTGAAGATGCCGAACTGCATGGGGTGTCTGCTCTCCTGGGCTCGTCCGGTTCCCGCGCCGGGAACCGGGGGCCGGGGTGACGCCGGGGGCTCCGGCGGCCCCCCGCGGGTCAACGGTGCTGCGTCACTTCGCCAGGAAGGCGAGGAGGGCGGTGTTGACC